>CALKUH010000037.1 GCA_937996795.1 uncultured Verrucomicrobiota bacterium
TCTTCTTCGCGACAAAACGGCTGGAGGTGAGCACGTAGCGCGGCGGCAGCCCGGCCGCCGCGCGCGCGGCGGCGGCGTTCGCGCGCACACGCGCAGCCCCCTCCGCGAAATAGGCGTTGTCCACCGAGTCATACCCCGAAAAAATGCAGGCCCGCGGGATGCCCAGCGCGCGCGCATATTCGGCGTGCCGTTCACCGCCGACCAGCGCGGCGTGAAATTGGCGGACGAGGAATTGCTTGGCGATTTCGCGCGGCCAGAGGCGGAAATGATCCCCGCGCGACGACTCGCTCATCAAGATGGCCGCCCGCCGGTGCTTGAGGCACCACGCGAGCGCCGCCTTGGCTTCGAGAAACGCCCAGCCCGGCACGGCGACGGCGACGGGATTCAACGCGTCGAAATGCGCATGCAGACGCGTTACCAGGCTCGTCTCGTAAATGTTCTCGTACGGCACACCGGGGAACAGGACGCTGGCGTCACAGTCCACCGGCGCGGACACCGGGCTCCACGCATACACATTGTCGGAATCGGCCACCGCCACGGCGGAAAGGCGCGCGCCTTCGCGCCGCATGACGCGATCCGCGCCCCGCAGGCGCGCGAGGTGATACGGCCCGAAACGCGAGAAGAGCACGGCGACGACCGGAGGCGCATTGGATGTGGGCTGATTCATGGGTGGGCTGTCCTCGCGTTGGCGCCGCGCCGCATCGGCAGGGCCACGGGTTCCCGGTCCGCGACCATCGCCGCGAGCATCCAGAAACCCCAGAACGTCTTGTAGAACTGGAACGAGAGCGACATCCAGAAAATCAGCAGCGCGAAATGAAACAGGAAGAAGCCCATGAAGCGCCAGTTGTCAGGACGCCGCCAGAGGCGCATGAACGGATAGAAAAAGAAAAACGTCACGGCGGCCAGGCCGGGAATGCCGGTCCATCGACCGTAGTCGAGGAACACGTTGTGCGAGAGATAGCCGCCAAACGCCTCGTATTCGGGTGGGATGTCCTCCTCCTCGTCGTTGAAGCGCACTCCGACGAAGGGGTGCGTGAGAATCGTGCGCAAGGAGTATTCCCACACGTCCGTGCGGGAGGCAGCCGCGCCATATTCCTCCGAGGTGCGCTGGTAGTACTCATACAGCGCATCCACGCGCTCCTTCGTGCCGAACGCATTCGTCAGGTAGATCACCAGCAACAACACGGTCATGCCGATCAGCGTGGGGGTTAGTTTCGCATTTCCGCGCCGCACCACGCGCATGCTCCTGACGCGCAGGTAGACCAGCCCCGCGAAGACCAGCATCATCGCGAAGCCGGCGTAGGCGCCGTGCGTCATCGTGGCCACCAGCGGCGGGATCGAAATGAAAAACGCCGCCATGGTCAGTTGTTTCAACCGCTGGATTTGGCGGGGAAAGCGGCCGGAGACCATGGCCGACAACGCGAGGCCGGTGAGGCCGAAGCACCCCATCAGCAGCGGAGGCCAGATCATCACGGCGTCCGCGCGCACGCCGCCGAGCCGGGCGAAACCGCTGCGCTCGCCGCCCCAGGTGGACAGGTCCACCGGCAAGCCCAGCTGGAAGGCCCAGAACGCCGTGGTCGCCATCAAGGTCCCGAGGCACATGCCCAGGAGACACTTGAGGTGGCGTCCTTTCGCGGCGTTCACCTGCTGGCAGGCGATGACGGAATAGGTCAACGCCTTGAAATACTCGCTGTTCGGCTCGTAGATGTCCTCACCCGTGACGAGCCAGTGCCACACCAGCCACGGCAGGACGGGCCACAGGAGGCGCAGGCCCGACAACTGGATCCGGCGATGCTGGACGAGCGTGACGACAATCCAGGTGCCCACGCCGATCTGCGCCGGGTTCAGCGGCATGCCCTCGGGGAACGGCAGGAACTGCGCGCAGGCGATGAAGAAGAAACCCGTGGTCGGCGTCAGCCAGCAGATCGACGCCATGATGACAATCATCGGCAGCGCCAGCGCGGAATAGAGCACCGGCTTGAGTTGGAGCAACATCGTGAACGCCACGCACACGGGCAGTATCCATCGCTCCATCCGGGTGAGCGCCACATTCCAGTAGAGGGACCCATAGCGCTGCGCGAGCGGATGGGCCGCGGGAATGGAGGGTGCGGTGTGCATGGGCGTCAACGCGCGTTCACGAGGGCAGCCGGTTGCGGCGCGTCCATTCGCGCGCCTGGGCCCGGGACATGGGCGTGCGCTCGCCCCAGCGGGCGAAGGTCATGCCGACGCCGTGCAACAAGCCCTGGAGTTTGCGCCCGTAATTGCGTTTCAGGAAAAAGGCCCGGCGGATCGAGCGCGCGAGGCCCATCGGCAGGCCCATCCACAGCGGATAGTTCATCGACGTGAGCAGCACGGCGTTCCGCGCATACAGGTAATCATACTCGCCATAGTCGCGGCGCTCATTGGGATTGTGGAACTGGTTGTGCTCGATCAACACACTCGCATCGTACCAGATCCCGTGTCCGGCCGCAAAAAGCCGCGCGGCCAGCTCGGGCTCCTCGTACCCGTAGACCCACCAGGGCCGGTACCCGCCAACGGCCAGCACGGAAGGCACGTGGAACAGCACACAGCCCCCCATGAACCAGGTCGTCGGCCCCGAGGGCATGTCCGCCGGACGGTCGAGACGCCCGTCCTTCTTCGCGCGGCACTGGAACGAGACGGCGGCGCAGTTGCGCGGGAGCGCGGGCGCGGCGAGATACGAACGCAACGCGCCCTCTTCGATGAAGTACTGGTCGTCATCCAGCGAGATGGCGTAGGTCGTGCCGCACGCCCGCATCAACTCATTCCGCCCGTGCGCCTGGCCGCGCTGCACGTCGCCGCGCAGGACGCGGGCCCCGGGCCAGGTCGCGGCGACGGCGGCGATGGCGCCGGGATCGTCAGAGGCATCGTCGTAGATCCACAGGGGGAAGGCGCCGAACCCCTTTTCGCGCAGGCGCTCAAACGTCTCGGCGAGAATCTGCGGCCGGTTCCGCGTCGCGATCATGATGGCGCACGATTCCACACTCATGCCAAAGCCCTCGCATAGACGTCTTGATAGCGTTCGATCACCCGGTCCAATGTAAAATGATCCAGGAAGCGTTCGCGTCCACGCGCGCCCATCGCCGCCGCGCGCGCGGGCTCGCGCGCCCAGCCGGCCAGCGCCTCCGCCAGCGCGTCCACCGTGCGCGGAACCAGCAGGCCGGTTTCCCCATCCGCGACCACTTCCGCCACGCCGCCCACGCGGGTCGCGACGACCGGAAGCCCCACGGACATCGCCTCGACGATCGACATCGGCAGGCCCTCCCACTGCGACATCAGGCACAGGGCGTCGAGGCGCGGCATCACCCGTTCGCGCGGATTCGGCACATGCCCGAGGAACTCCGCCCACGCGGAATGCCGCCGCGCCCACGCCGCCGCCGCATCGGCATCGGGCCCCTGCCCGGCCAGCACCACACGCACGACGACCCGTTCGCGATTCAGGCGTTCCGCCGCCTCCGCGAGCAACTGCCATCCCTTTTGCGGAATCATGCTGCCCACATGCCCGACCACCAGCGGGGCCGCCGGATCGCGAGGAGGGCGCACGGTTTCCCTCGCGGGCGGCATCCCGTTGGGAATCACCTGAAACACCCCGCGCGGTATGCCGAACACGCGTTCCGCGATCTCCGTATTCGTCGCGTCCACCGACGTCAGGAACGCCCCGTGCGTGACCAGGCGCTGCGCCATCCACCGGTGGAGGCGGCGCCGCACGGGCTTTCCGTCAAAATGTTCGTTGACCCCATGGAACGTGGCCACGACGGCGACGCGCACGCCAGGCACCGCGGGGAGCGGCAGGAACACGCCGGAAAGCCAAGCGTTGTGGAGATGCACGATGACGTCGGTCGCGCCCGTCCGCGCCGCGAGGTCCCGTATCCACGCCGCCCAATCTGGCGCGCGCAGGCGCTGATAGAGGAAGGCGGCGGTGCCAAACGTGCGGGGGCATGAGCCCTCGTAGAACGGAAGCCCCAGCGCGTGTGCCTCTTCGCGATACGCCGCGGGCCAAGTGGCGTCCACGATCACGGCGAGGCCGACACCGGCAAAGCGGCCGGAGGCGGCCTGCGCGCGCGCGAGGTCCCGCATGACGCTCCACGGGCCCGTCACCGGATGCAGTGCGGCATGCAAGACCGCCACGTTGGAGGATGTGCGCATGGTTCAGGAGGGCGACGCGGAAGTTGAGGGGATGCGCGCGCGCGACGCGAGTCCTTTTTGGATGATCGCGAGCAGGCGGTCCGCATAGGCGTCGATGCTGAAACGCGACGCCGCCTCCAGACACGCCGGCCGCATCGCGTCGGCCAGCGCGGGCTCGTCGATGAACCGCCGGAGGGCCGCCGCCAGCGCGCCGGCATCGCGCGCCGGCACGATGAATCCCGTGCGCCCGTCCTCCACCACCTCGCCGCAATTCGGCGTCGTCACCACCGGCAACCCGTGCGCGAGCGCCTCGACTTGCGTGATCGCGAAGCCGTCCGACAGCGTCGGCAGGACGAATACATCCGACGCGGCGTAGAGCCGCCGGGCGTCACTGCGCGGCACGGCCCCCACCCACTCGATCGTCCGCGGCGCGTCGGCGAGCGCCTCGGGCCGTATGCCGGGCGGACCCGCCACGATGAAGCGCACCGGTTGGTCCGCAAGGCGCTTCGCGGCCTCCACGAGGTACGGAATGCCCTTGCGAAGGATGACCGACCCGAGCCAGAGCACCGTGAGCGGGCGGCCCCGCAGGGGGGCGCGCGGAGGAAGGGCGACAGGCGGCGCTTCATAGGCGAGCGGGATGATTTCAATCCGCGCCGGGTCCGCGCCCTGCCGCACCAGCGCATCGCGCGACCACGCCGAATTCACAAGGGTCACATCCGCCTCGCGCCATTCGGCCTCCGCGCGTTCGTAGTAGCCCGGCGGCGGCTCGCCCCCGGACATCGCATACGCGGGCCAGCGACGCGCCTCCTCGCGGATGAGGTCCCACTCCATCCGGCCGGGATCGATCTGGTCCACCAGCGTAAACACGCCGCGCGCGCGCTCCGCTTTCAGGGTTTCGAGCGCGGCGTAGGAAAAACCGAGGAACACATCGTGCGGCGGCAGGCGCAACGCGGCGACGCGCGACGCAAAGGCGGCATCGTCGCGCGCCATGGCCTCCACGAGGCGTCCGGCCCGCTCGGCGCGTTTCAACGTCCAGCGCGAACACAGCCCGAACGCGTTAAGGCCGATGACCCGGTCGCGCGGCAACTCCGCCGCCTGCGCGCCCAGCGCACGCGCGACGGACGGCCCCAATACGCGGAAGCGTCGCAGCGCCGACAGCGCGGACGGCGCATACCAGTCCGTGACCAGCGCGGCCAGCGCACCGCGACGGTGGAGCGCGCGGGCCGCGAGAAAATGTTCGCGCGCGCCCTTGTGCGCCACCACCACCTGGAATTGAGCCGCCATGCCGTGCCGCACACGATAGAAACATGCCGCGCGGGCGGATAGCCGAAAAATGCGCGGGGCTTGCGGGCCGCGGGCGTTCCGGGAATACTCCGCCGCATGAAACGCTTGGCCATTGCCCTCCAGTCGATCCGGCGCGAAAGCGCCAACGGCACGGGCTACGCGTTGGGCTGGTTCCTCCGCCGCTTTCACCTTCGCTTCGTGCATAAACGGTGGCCCTGCCTTGCCGCGCCGGACGACGCGGACCGGGCGCGGCCGATCACAGTGGTCATCCCCGCCATCAACAAGGACGCGGATGTCCTCGACCACTGCCTGCAGAGTGTGCGCGAACACCTCGTGCATCCCCTCGCGGCGCTCTGGATCGTGGCTCCGGAATCGCCGCGCATCCGCGCGCTGGCGGAGAAACACGGGGCGACGCTCGTCCCGGAAGACACGATCCTGCCCCGCCCCGCGAAGGACCTCGGCACGCGCGGATGGGTATTGCAGCAGTTGATCAAGCTGAACGCCGCGCATCATGTGCCCACGGCGGAATACCTGGTGCTGGATGCCGACACCGTGTTTCTGAAACCGCAGTGCTTCTTCCGGCGCGGACGCGAGGTCCTGCGCTACTCCGATCAATACGAATTGCTCTACAACCGATCACTCGAACTGGTGTTCGGCGACCGGCGCCGCTTCCCGGTGTCCTTTGTCACCCACCACATGTTGTTCAACGTCGCCGCCGTCCGCGCATTGCTTGCGCGAATGGAGCAGCGGTTCAGCCGTCCGTGGTGGGAGGCGATCCTGCACGAGGTGGACAAGGGACACCTCATTTCCTTTTCGGAATACGAACTCTACGGGCACCAGGTCCTGCGCGACCCGGCGCTCCGGAAACGGGTTTCACTCGAATATTGGAACGGCTGGGACCTCGACGGGCGGGATCTGCCGAGCCTGGCCGACCTGCGCGCGTCCGCCCCCGCCACGCTGAACACCTTCTCCTTCCACCGCCACACACAGTGACCGGCGCTCAGCGCCGCGCAAACGCCCGCTTCATGCCCTCGTGGAAACGGCCGTAGGTCTGGCGTTGCTGCAGGCGATGCACGTCCGGGGCGAGCGCGCCGTATTCGCGGACGACGGACGCGGAAGGACCCCGCACGCCGCCGATCAGGCAGCGCGCACCCTCTTTGAGCGCGATCAGCGCGGCGAGCAGGCGGCTGCGCGCCTTGGGATCAAACAGCGGACGCATGGCGGCCTGTCCGCGACCAATGCCTTCGTACAGGCGCAGCAGGTACTCCGGGCTCGTGCGCGCGGCGGGGATGCGGTGCGCGACGACCAGCTCCGGCTCATAACGAACGTCGTAGCCGAGCTGGTGCGCGCGGATCACGATCGCCGTGTCCTCCCCGCCGGTCAGCGCGGTTCCCGTCCGGCCGGTCACGGTGCGGGCCAGCGCGGATTCCTCGAAAATCCGATCCATCAACGCGCGCCGGACAATCATGCCCGCGCCCGCGGGCCCGCCGGTGACGTCCTGATAGGCAAAGGCGTCCGGACCCCGGTCGCAAACGGCCAGCGCGAACGACGCCACCGCGACGCCCAGCGGCGTGGGTTCGCCGATCCATTCCGGAACCACACGTCCGCCCAACACGCCGGCACGCGGATGGCGGGGCAGCACCTCGAGCAGACGCTGGATGTACTCGGGAGCCGGGATGTTGTCGTCGTCGAGGAAGGCGATGAATGCGCCGCGCGCCTCACGGGTGGCGGTGCGGCGCGCGTGCATCAGGCCGGGCGTCGCTTCATGCACGCAGCGGCCACGGCCCGGCATCAGGGCAACAAGAGCGGCGCGGGACACCGCGGCCGTGTCGTCTTTGCTGGCGTTGTCCACCACGAGGACGTCCCAGCGCGCGGACCGATCCGTCTGGCGCGCGAGGGCTTCAATCACGAGCGCGATGCGGTCCGCGCCGTTGTACGTGCAGATGCACACCGAGACGTCGAGGGCGTTTCCCGTGTCCGTGCTCATGCGCCGCGCCCGTTCCATTTCCGCCACGCGGCGGACGCCATGCCGCGCACCTCCGCGCGATCCGCGGCGTTCAGGCTGATCGCCCACGCGCTGGCCGCATACACGAGGCCGACGAGCAGGAACTGCGCGAAGACCTCCGCGAGATTCGCCGCGCGCCACGCGGCCTGCAGGGCGATGCTGGCCGCGAACAGCGGAATGCCGCCGAGCAACGGGCGCAGGCATCCGCGCGCGAACCACTCGCCCGCGCCCAGATGCATCAGGCGAAGGGCATACACCACGCTGTAGGCGCAGATGATGAGCAGCGCCACGACGCTGCCGGCCGCGATGCCCATGAGGCCGAGGCCGCACCAGCGCACGAAGGCGAAACTCAGCACGACGTTGAGCACGCCACACGCCAGCGCCATCATCACGGGGCCTTTCATGCGCCCGTGGGCGATGTTGACGTTGTAGGCCATCCGCTCCGGCACGCAGACCAGGAACTGGAGCATGATCAATTGCAGCACCGGCGCGCTGACGTCGGCGAAGGACGCCCCCACCCAGTGCCGCAGGAAGGGGTCCGCAAATGCAATCAACAACACCGCCGGCCCGACGCCAATCACGAGCGAGTAGCGCGTGCCGCGCAGGAAGACCGAACGCAGCGCGGGCTCGTCGCCGCGCGACACATACGTGGTCATCACCGGCAGCAGCGTCCCGACAAACGCCATCACGACGACGCGGATCTGCGGGTCCCAGCGCTGGGCGACGTTGTAGTACACGATGAAATCCGGCCCAAGTTCTCGCAAATTCGAGATCAGGATCGAATCGCACGCATAGTAGAGCAGGAAGCCGACGCCCCCGAGGAAATTGAGGCCGCCAAAGGCCATCATCTCGCGCACCTGCCCCGACGATTTGATCAGCGACCAGCCGAGGCGGAAGGTCGGCAACAGGCGGCGCGCCATCGGCATCATCACCAGCAGGCGCCAGAGGATGAGCGTGCCGTTGCTGACGAGCACCCAGAAGATGATCGACGGCTTGTCGTATTCAAACGCCAGCACCACGAGCGCGGCGGAGGCCACGGTGCAGATCGTGTGCCCGACATCCTGGAGGTAGAAGCGCTCCGTGACAAACACCGGCGTCTCCCATACGCCGGTGAAAATGAGGAAGGCGGTGGAGAAGCCGATCAGCAGGAACACCACGCGCGCGGTGGGCAGCAGCTCGTCCCCCAACCCGAACAGCGGCCCCGCAAACCACGCGAGGACGACACTGCCCGCCGCGAACAACAGGGCGGAAATCGCCGAGACCAGGAACCCGGCGGACAGGTTGCTGTTGACCTCGTCGTAGTCGCCCTTCGCGTAGTTCAGTTTCGCGTAGCGTTCATAACTGATCCCCATCGCCGTGTGCGCGAGGCCGACGAACTGAAGGGCCTGATAGGCAAGGGTTTTAAGGCCCAGCAGCGTGGGTCCTAGCGTGCGGATCAGATAGGGCGTGATGAAAAACGTGATCAGATTGACGACCAGCAGCGTGCCGTACTTGGCCGCCGAGTTGATCGCGATCAGGCGCCGGGAATCAATCGCGGGTCCGCCGGAGCCCTGCGCATGCGGAGACGGCATGTCATCGCCCGGCATCGTCCCCGCGGCCGTAGGGTTCCCGGTAATTGTAGTGCGTGTCGTCGTACGCGTAGTTGCTCAGGAATCCGCCTTTGCTGAAGTCGACGTCGTTGACGACCGCGCCGAGGATGTGCGCGCCGGCCTCGGAAAGCCGCTTGATGGCATGGCCCGTCGCGCGCTTGCGGCTCTTGTTCGGGCGGCTCACAATCACCAGGCAGCCGGTGAGACCCGCGAGCGACACCGCATCGCTGACCACGCCGTACGGCGGGGAATCCACGATAACCCGGTCATAGTTCTGCTCGGCCCACGCCATGAAGTCCTTCACGATGCGGGACCCCATGATCTCGGCAGCGCTGATGTCCTGCGTCGGGCGGCTGGAGATGATGTCGAGGTTCGGACAGCCGCTCGGGCGCGGCAGGCGGTTGAAGTCCTCCGGACGCTGGGCATTCAGCACATGAATCAGGCTTTCGGCCTGCGGGTCCACCTTGAACATCCGGCCCACGCGCGGGCGTCGCAGGTCGAAGTCCACCAACAGGGTCTTCAATCCGCGTTTGGCCGTCACGATGGCGAGGTTGCAGGACGTGATCGTTTTTCCTTCGGCCGCGGTGGTGCTGACCACGAGCACGCTGCGCGAGAGCTTGGGGCCGGCGAGCGAATCAATGAGGCTGCGGATGCCGGCGAAGGCCTCAGCCACCTGGCTGAAGCGGTCATTCATGCTGGCGAGCGCCAGCTCCTCGCGCGCGGCGACCTCCATGTGCGGCACCAGTCCGAGCACCTTGAGGCCGAGGTCACCCTCGAGATCCTGCGTGCTGGTGATGTAGTCCTCCAGGTTGTCAGTGAAGAGCACGAGCGCCACGCCGCCTGCGGAGCCCAGCACAAGCGCAAGCAACAGGATGCGCATCGCGCGCGGCTTGACCGGCTTTGACGGCGGCGTCGCCGTTTTCACCGTCTTGATCGTCGCCGTGTTTTCATCCGCGGAAAGCCGCGCCTCCTCAATGCGGTTGAGCACGCCGCGGTAACTCATGTCGCTGGCGTCCCGCTCCCGCTCCAGGGAGGAGAGCGCGGCGCGTCCTTTCACGATGCTGAGTTCCAGCGACTCCAGTTCCTTGCGCCGCGATTCGCTTTCGTTCTTCAGGCTGCGGATCTGGTTTTCAACGAGCGACAGGTCGGATTGAACGGTGTCCCGCGCGCGCTGGATCGATTCCTCCATCTGGCGGCGGATGACGATCAATGCCTCATCCTGTGCGAGCACGTCCGGGTGCTTGGGTGTGAGCCGGGTCAGCAGCGCTTCGCGCTGGCTGACGGCTTCGGACCAGCGCTGTAACATGCCGCTGATTTCCTCCTGGCGCGGGATGGAAAGCGGGATGCGCCCGGCGCTGGCCGGATCGCGGTCGATCTTGTTGAGGATGCCCACCATTTCCTGCGCGAGCAACTGCTGGCTTTCGAGTTTGACGAGGATGCCGTTGAACTCGAGCAGGGAGTCCTGGATGTTCTTCTTGCGCGCCTCAAGGGAATCCAGCTGGTTGGCGGCACGGAATTCAACCAGCGCCTTTTCCGCCCGTTCGAGCGCCTGGCGCTGGGCGATGACCTGTTCCTGCAGCCACGCCACCGCGCTGTCGGAGGTGACCCGGTTTTCCTCGTAGGCCAGCGTCTCGGCGGCCTGGGCAAAAGCATTGGCGAGGTGCGCGGAGAGTTTGCGGTCGTTGGAATCCACCGAAATCCGCATCAGGCGAGTGCGGGGCAGCAGGCGGAAATCGACATCCTTCGCCGGAGGCAGGAGTTTTTTCATCTCCTCCTGCGTGGCATTCGGCTTACCGAGCAGGTCGCGCAATTTTTCGGCGGCAATCCGGCGCGTTTCCTCGCCGCGGAATTTTTCCAGCCGCGTATTGAAGACCTCTTCCGAGCCCCAGGAACTGCTCGTGTCATCGATGATGGCCCCCTGCCCCGCGGTGATGCGCGGCTTGCGGGTGCTCATTTCGATCAGCGCGTCGGCGCGATAGACCCGCTCGGCGAACAGGAGATACAGCAGCGCCATCAGCACGGCGAACCCCACACCCATCGCCGCCGTTTTCCATTTGCGCATCAACACACGCAGGAGCCGGGCCAGCGTGATCTTGCCGAGGAGCCCCGCGTCGCCCCCGGCGGCTGCCGTCTCACCGTAATACGGATCGGTGTAGTGAACGCGGGCGCTGTACAGCGGCTCCGCCTGGATGGCTGGCGGGGTGGACGGGCGTGGCTGGGGGTCGCGTTCGTTGTTCACATGGGCACTCACTGGGTCGGGACGATACCGCCGCCGCGGGGCACATTCAACTGATTTGCAGACGCGCGCGGCGCGGCGAGGCGCGCGGCGCCCGCCAGCAGGATGAGCCACAGATACAGCACGGCGGGCGAACGGAAGGGCAGATCAATGAGGCTTTGCGCAGCGATCAGCGCGACCCCGATCAGCGGAATGCGGACCAGCAGCATCCGCCGCCCCTGCCGCCACGCCGGCACGGCGAGCCAGAACACGACGGCGCTCATCGCGCCCGCGCCGATGAGCCCGAACTCCGCAAGGAACTGCATGGGGTCGTTGTGGACGTTCGCCTTGCCCTCCGTGACGCGCTTCCATTGTTCGGGCGGCAGATAGTGCGCCATGAGGTAGCGATAGCCCCAACCGCCTACACCGTAGAGCGGATGATCAAGCCAGATGTGCGCCGCGGTCTGGATCTGGAACCAGCGGAACGAGGCTTCGCGATCCACCAGCGTCTTGTTGTCGTCCTCGGGCTTAAACTCCATACGGATCGCCTCGCGCCCCAACCCCACCGTGAGCAGCGCGGCCAGGCTGATGATCGCGACGCCGGCCGCCGCCGTGTGCAGCCGGCGCACCGGCTCCAGGCGCGGCCACAGCATGCGCAGCGCGTGGAAGGCAATGAGCAGCAGCAGACCCCAGCTCAGGAGGATCGACGCGCGGCTCAGCGCAAAATTGGCGCCGAGCAGGCTGAGGAACAGCGCGGCGGTCAGCAACGCCACGCGGCCCCGGCGCAGCGGCGCCCCCGCCGCGGCCAGTTCGTACAGCAGCAAGCCCGACGACAGGCAGATCGCCATCAGGAAATAGGAGCCCGCATGATTCGGATAGCCGAAGGAGGCGAAGAAATGCGGCCGCATCGGGACGGTCCAGTACATGGACGTCGTACTTGAAAGAAACTGGACGAGGCCGAATGCGGACAGCAACGCGGCGTTCCACACCAGCACACGCCAGAGTGCGCGCACGGCGCGCGTGCCGAGGCGGGGCGAGCGCAGCACGAGCAGGATCACCCACGCGGGCACAAACCAATCGAGCATCTGGCGCGACTCCGTGGAGGTGATCGAGGAAGGCCATGCGGGCCAGCGCGGATCGCTGTAGGTCCACACCCGTTCCGACGTGTCAAAGTAAAGGACGCGTCCGGCGTTCACGTATTGGATGGAAAGGTGAAGCAGGAAGAGCAACCCGATCCAGAGGACGGGATCGCGCCAGCGGATCCAGGCAGGAGGCGACGGACGCCCCGCGGCGCGCTCGCGGCGCGCATCCACCCACGCCAGCGCGCCGAGCAGGACAAGCGCGGCCAGCGCCATCCACGGCAACGGCAGGGTCCATGGAGCATGGGTCCCTCCCCGAAGCCACGCGGGGTAAAGCGCCAGCAGACACACAGCGCCAATCGCCCCGCGCTCGAACACGCGAAGGCCCGACGGCGCAACTGGAGGGATACGAACCATCATGCGGTTAATGGAGAACGGGCAGTTGTGCGGCGGCTATCGCCCGCCATCGCACAACTGCCCGTGTTCACGTCCACACAATCAGAAGGACCACGCCATCCGATTACTGGTTCACATAGGTGCTGGCCACCGGAGGCGGGGTCGGCGCACCCGCGCCCCGTGGAACGATGGGCGGAATCAAGCTCAGCGGGGACGTGGCCGGCGGCGGAATGACCGGCGCGGCGACACCGCGCAGCTCGATCACAAGCTGCTGGATCAAGGCGATGAGGTCCGGACCCAATACCGAAGCCGGGTCATTGGCTGCGGACGCCAGGCCGCTGCCGCCCGTCTGCTGGATCGAGGAGCTGACCGGGCCTTCGGCGCTGCCGACCGCCACGGCGGTCGCCGCAGCCATTGTCGGCAGGAAATCCTTTTCGACCAACCCGGCAAGCGCACCCGCCATGTCCGGCGCGTTCTCGCCGGAAAGCAGGAGGGCACGAACATAGAGCAGCGCAGCCGTCTGCTGTTTGCTCGCGGGCGGAACGGTCGACGAGTTGATTTCGGCCAGCGCGCGCGAAACCGTCTCGGCCGCCTGGGCCGGGCTCGCGCCCTGCAGCGCGGCATTCAGTTGCGAATGATCCGCGAGGATGCGGTCAATCTGGTCCTCCGTCGGGGTGACATACGCCATGGCAGACGTCACGACGCCCAACGACAACAACGCAATCATCATTTTTTTCACGGCATTTTCTCCCTGTCGATAAGTATAGGTACTACCCCTGCGAACCGCAGCAATCAAGGCTAAATGTCAACGCGCAGCCCGATGGTCAGCCGCAGCTGATCATAATCTTCATCCGGCAACGTCGTTTCACGATTCTCGTAACGGGCTTCCGCAAAGACGTTAATGTTTCCGCGCGGCGGAAGGTAATCGAGGCGCAACTGACCGCCCCAGATCGTGTCTTCCTGGTCGATAAACACATCATTGTCGATTTCGACCGGATCCTCGTAATCGTCGTTGCGGTAGGAGACGGTGGCCGCGACGCGAAAGCGGTCCAGCATCCGGTGCGCAAGCCCGACGGATGCGACGGTGACAATCTTCGGATTATCCTCGTATTGCGCCGCCGGCTGCACGGCGTTGCGGCCGATGAACTGGAGCTTTGTCCGCTGGCTCAAGTCGTAGTCACCCGCGACATCAAAGCTCAGGTAATCAATCGTGTCATCCTCGGTTTCGGGAATGTCCTCCACCGGATCTTCCTCATCGGGCCGCTCGCGGAAGCGGTCATAGCGGCCAAACCCCGCGCCGCCTTTGAACGAAAGCTTGTCCGTCGTGCGGTTCAGCAAACCGCCCCGGATCACATAGTAGTCGGGTTCATTTTCCAGCGAATCGCTGTTTTGGATGCCGTACTGCCCGGTCAGCAACGCGGCCGTCTTGTCCGTGAGGCGATAGTCGAATTCGGCCTGGCCCTTGATGTCGTACCAGTCGAACAATAGATCAGTGTCGTATTCGATCGAACCGTAGGACACGGAAAAGTCCGAGTTCAGTTTATCCGTGATCCGCCAGGTGAGGATGCCCGCCAGGTCCAGCAGTTCGCGGCTCACGCGTTCCGTGCGGTCTTCCGACAGGAACAGGTCCTCGGTGTCCGGATTCGTGAAATCATCCGGATACGCGGCGGATTCGTAGTCGAACACCTCGCGATAGGCCTGCCGCAGGGATAGTGTAAACCGGTCAACGGTGCGCTCGCCCATGCGCAACTCGAGTTCCTCGATATAGCTTTCGCTGTCGAGTTCGGAGAATTCGTCATACCGACGGGCCTGCACGAGACCGATCAGGCTGGCGCTGAATCCGTCCGTCTCACGGAAAAGACGGCCGCCCAGCGTGTATTCCAAGAAAATATCATCTTCCTTGTCGGACAGGCCGCCGACATCTTCATCCTGGAAGATCTGACGTTCCTGAATGTCGCCCTCCGGCACGACGATCTTGGCGTTAGAGTCATAGGTTCCGGTGATCTCACCCCACAGGTTCAGCCGGACCGGTCCGAGCCGGATCCCTTCATTGAACGCAAACGAGGCCGTCAACGTCAGCATCAGCGCAGCCGATGCGATTGCAATTTTTTTCATCATAATGCCTGCCTACTCCAGGGCGGGTGGGATGCGCAGTCGCGCATCATGCGAGTCGAGCCACAAGACACCCCGCCGCGCTGCCCCCAGGGCGGCGAAGATCAGAAAATGCGCTCCGGAACAAAGATCACGTCACCGGGCTTCAGAATCAAGTCATTTTCAAGTTCGCCATAGGCGCCCACGGCGGTGAAATCAATCGTAATGCGCTCGTTTTTGCCGTCCGGCTTCCGCCGTGTCACGCGGATGGCCGAAGTACGCGCGCTGGTGTCGAACCCTCCAACCCCCTGTATGGCAGCGCTTAGCGTCAAATCCTGAGTCGGCGGAATGTTAACCCGGCCGGGCGTGCGCACACGGCCCAATACAACGACCGAGCCCCACGGCGACATCGCATCCGCACGCTCTTCGACCACAAAGTCAGCCACGACCTGCGGGTTGATGAAGTACTCCCGATAGCGCTTTTCGAGCAGTTCATTCAGCGACTGCAATGTCATGCCCTCGACGGGAATGGCGCCCACCAGCGGCAGATCGAGCATGTGGTTGTCCGAGACGCGGCGGATGTCGGCATCAATTTCGCGGCGACCCGATACCAGGACGGAAATGCGCACCATCAAGCCTGGACGCAGGAGGGGCGAACGGTCGCTGCCCCCACTCGTCGCGACATTTTTCGGTTCATCGCCGCTCTTCTTTTTCTTTTGAAGGTCGGCGGCCGGCGCCTGTCGCAACTGGACCTGATCGAAACGGTGCGTCGCCTCCTGATCCGGCGATGTCGTGGCAAACACGCCGAGCGAACCGGACGCCAGCGCCTCATCACGCCCCTCCCACACCAGCGCGCCGTTGACATAAAATTGAAGCTCCGAACCGCGCGCCAGCACACCCAGCCGGTTCGTGCCGGGGCCGATGCCTTCCAGCGTCGTCCACGGAAAGAGATACTTGATCGCACCCTCCACCTGGCCGAACACCGCGGCGTGCCAGACGGCGCCGTCGGAACCCAGCGCGAACATATAGCCCGAACCCGCGGACCAGGGGTTGAAGTTGGTCGTCGCACGAACCGCGAGTCCACCCGCCCCCACGGAGGCGGGCTCGCGGATGTACTCGATCTCGACGAACACGTTGCTCACCAGCGTGGAGGGATGAAGCGCGGCCGTCGCAGCATCGTTCCTCGTCACGGTCTCCAGGCGCCCCTCCACCAAGCGCCACTCACCCGTCGCCGTCGGCGTCCACGCAGCGGAACCCTCATCAAAGGCTTCGGAAATCGACGACGGCCACGAGGTTGCGGTCGCATATTGATTTCCCGAGGGCGCGCCGCCGCGCGGGGCCTGACACCCCGTCATCAACACCGACAGGAGAATCCCACCCGCCCACAGCCGCAAAGAAATGGCATGTTTCGTCATGAATATCTCGTCACACGTATCGTTTGGCTTCATCCGTTGTTGAACCCCCGTACGGGGTCTGCCGGCGCCACTCCTCCGGAAAGGGCCGGCATGCGCGTTGGATGCGCAACACAGTCCCTAATCATATCGCGCAATGAGGCCCGCGCAATCCTCAATATGTTCGCTGGAAAGTCCAGGCTTGAGCCGACGGGTCGCGCGCATCATTATGAGGGCAGCGGGAGACAGGACCCGCGGGAGCGCATCATGAAGACACGCATGCACATGGCCCTTGTGGCTGGAACCCTCGCCGGACTCGCGACCGCCGGCTGCTCGACACCGGGCATCAAACACGCCTATCCGGGCCCCGAACAGGATCCGGCGGGCCTGGCCAAGGTCGTCGGGACCACGCAAACCACCGCGCGGGCGTTCAGCCCGAACCGCCAGAAGATCTCCATCGTGGAGGTCAATGATCGCGGCACGATTCCGTGGTATTCGCTGAGCGACCACCCGACCGCCGTGTATGTCCCGCCCGGCCGCCACAAAGTGGATGTCCGCTTTGAACACATCCACGGCGTGGCCAATGGCAGCATCTGGGTGGACGCCCATTCCAACCGCACCTATCAGGTCAAGGTGCTGAATCCGCAGGCGCGCACGGAACGGGTGTATTTCATCCTGGAAGACATCACCGCGCAGACGCTGGTCGGCGGAACGGAAAAAGCCTCGCAGCAGTAGCTCATTTCTTCCGCGTCCGAGCGATCTGTAGCCGCGCACGATGGGCGCGGCCGACTGTTTCTTGAAGGGCTTGGCCGGTTAGAGCGGGAACCCGTGACGGTTAGCGCGACGCGACCGCGCGGGCCGGGGCTTTCGCCATGTAGTTGGCGACATCCGTCTCGTTGAGCTTCATCACCCAGAGCTGCTTTTCCTTGCAGGAAAGCATGCGGGCAACCCGGCGGCGAACGTCGTCTTCCGACTTCACTTCTTCATACTCGCCGTTGCTCGAGAACCAGACCTTGCCGTTCCACTCGCCGACCAGCACCGCATGGCCTTCCTTGCCGCCCGTCGCCGGGAAATAGAGATGCACCTTCGTCTGCATCCCGCTCAGCGCGCAGAGTTCCTGGATCATCACCGCGAAATCTTCGCAATCGCCGCGACCGCGCGCCCACGTCTCCTCACCCTTCGACCACTGGTCCGCCTCTTCCGTCTTGTAGCGGATGTTCTGCTCGACCAGCCGGCAAATCTCGCGGGGCGACTCGTAGCCCTTCAGCACTTCGCTCCATTCCAAACGGCCGAACACCCGCTTCGCCCACGACTTCGTGGCCACCGGCTCCGGCTGCGTCAGCGACGCGACCGTCAACTCTTCCGCCTGCGCCACCGCCGCGAAACCCGTCCACAGGGCCGCAACCAGCGCCACCCGCACCGTTTTCGCTATCGCCTTGCCGTTCTGCCGCGTTTTCATCGGCAGACTCAATGGCAAGACGTATGCCAGCGGCCCTAATTATTCATTAGTACATATCAATAAACGAATTACGATATTCTCACCCGTCGCTAATTCTCACATTGAGACGAGAATATTCTCACAATGAGAATTGATGGGGCCGCTGCGGGAAGCGTCAGGCTTTTTTCAGTTCGGCGAGGCGGCGATACAGGGTCGCGCGCGAGATGCCAAGGGCTTGGGCGGCTTGCTGGGTATCGCCATTAAACCGAGCCATGGCGTCCCGGATGCGGGCGGTTTCCACTTCGGCCAGCGAAAGGGAGGCGGCCGGCGGTGCGGCCGTTTTGGCAGACGCTGTGGATTGCAGGATCTGGAAATGTTCCGGCACGAGGCAACCGGCGGACGAACACAACACGAGCGCCCGCTCCAGCACGTTGCGCAATTCGCGCACGTTGCCGGGCCACGCACAGCGCGCGAGCAACGGATACACCTCGGGCGCGACATCGATCTCGCGCGAGGTGAGAAATCGCAGCAGGCTTTTTACGAGGCCCGGAATGTTTTCCGGCACCTCGCGCAGGGGCGGGATGGTGATGGGAAACACGTTGATCCGGAAGAATAGGTCGCGGCGGAATTCGCCCGATGCCGCGCTCTCCTCGAGCGGATGGTTCGTCGCGCAGATCAGCCGGAACTCGCTCGTGCGCATCCGCACCTCGCCCAGGCGGCGATAGCGTTTTTCCTCGATCACCTTCAGGAACTGCGCCTGCACGGCAATATCCATGTCGCCAATTTCATCCAGGAACAGCGTGCCGCCGTCGGCCACCTCGATCAGGCCCTGCCGGTCCTCCACGGCGGACGTAAACGCGCCCCGTGCATGGCCGAACAGTTCGCTCGACAACAATTCGCCGCGCAGGTTCGAGCAGTTCACCTCGACAAACGGCATCGCCGCGCGGGGTGAGTGTTCGTGGATCCAGCGCGCGAGCACGCCCTTCCCCACGCCCGTCTCGCCGTAGATGACCACGGTCGCGTCATTCTGCGCCGCGCTCTCCGCGAGGCTGAACACGTCGCGCGTCGCGGGCGCGTCGCCGAAGTAGGGTTCCAGCATCTTGACCATGCGGCGCCGCGTGAGCTGGCCGCGGCGCATCGTGCCGAGTTCGAGGCCCTTTTGGAGGAAAAGTTTCAACGCCTCCATGTCGACGGGCTTCATCAGGAAATTATCCGCGCCGCGCCGCATCGCCTCCACGGCCACCGGGACATCCGCGTTGCCCGTGATCACGACAATGGCGACGGACGGATCGGCGGCGCGGACCTCGGACACAAAATCGAGCCCGCTCCCGTCCGGCAGGTTGAGATCCAGCAGCATCGCATCGAAGCGGCGGGCCAGCACGGCTTCCCGCGCCATCGCGAGCGTTCCCGCGGAATGCACATCATAGCCCGCCATCGTCAGATGACGGCGATAGAGCAGCAAAATGCTCTCATTGTCATCCACCAGCAGCACCGCGGCTTTCATCGCGCCGGTTGTACCACGACACACAGGGGAATGGCGATAGGAAGTAAGGCTGGCCTGCCAGCCGTAGCCCTGACAAGCGCCCTCCGTCGCGGCGAAGACGCCGCTATGGAGGGCAGCCTTCGCCTGCGCTCCGCTACGGCGACCCAAGGCTGGCCTGCCAGCCGTAGCCCGGTCAAGCGCCCTCCGTCGCGGCGAAGACGCCGCTATGGAGGGCAGCCTTCGCCTGCGCTCCGCTACGGCGAAGGCTGGAGCGGAAGGGACTCGAACCCTCTACCTCCTCGTTGCGAACGAGGCGCTCTACCAGATGAGCTACCGCCCCGAAACCTCGGTTCCGGGAGGAACCAAAGCGCGGAACGTAGCAAGGGACTTTGCGGGGGGCAAGTTCTTTGCAGGCTCCAAAATCGTTCTCGTCCAGATGAACTTTTTCACCACGAAGGCACGGAGTCGGAAGGAGGACTTGATTGAATTTCAGCCAGCTCCGCGTCTCCGTGCACTCCGTGGTTTATTTCTTTTCCGTTTTCCGAGCGTGGGCAACTGGGTTTACGGACGCCCTTCACGGGCAAGGTGCGGGGCGTGGCGGCGGAGCCAGGCTTCGGCTTCCGCGCGCCGGGGGCATACCGCATCCAGATGGGCCCAGAAACGCGCGGAATGGTTGTGCTCCCGGCGATGCATGAGTTCGTGCAAAATGACGTAGTCGCGCACAACGTCCGGCGCATGCGCGAGTCGTCCGTTGAGTGAAATCGTACCGCGCCGCGAGCACGAACCCCAGCGCGTGCGCTGGCGCCGCACGGTCACGCGGTGCACATCAATCCCATGCGTGTGCGCAAGCTCGCGCGTGCGCGCTTCCAACACCGCGCGCGCCTCCGCCCACAGAGCCGGGGTCCACGCGGGCCATCCGGGCGGCGGGAGGGCCTCCGCCAGTCGCGCGCGCTGCCGCTGGACCCACGGACCGATGCGCGAAACAAACTGCATCGCGCCTTCGGCGGTGCCGGCGCGCGGAACCGTGACGCGCAGCACGCCGCCCGGCAGCACACGCGCAATGTAGCGCCGGGCGCGCCGGTTGCGCACGAGGGCAAGCTGGAGCTCCGCGCTCATCCGCCCGGCGGATGTACCGGGGCGGACGCGCGCAATCCCGGATCGCGGTAGCGATACAAGCGGCCCTCGTGGTTCCGGATCACGACATCCTCGCCCTGCTGGCCGGCGATGTACGACGGGGTGAGCGGCACCTTGCCGCCACCGCCGGGGGCATCAACCATGTAGGTCGGCACGGCATACCCGGTGGTGCGGCCGTGCAGGCCGCGGATTAACTCGAGCCCCGCGGCGATGGAGGTGCGGAACGGCATCGAGCCGGCAATCGCATCGCACTGGTGCAGATAATAGGGCCGCACGCGCATCGTGAGCTGGCCCTGACAGAGGCGGCGCATCGTCTCCGCATCGTCATTCACACCCTTGAGCAGGACCATCTGGCCGCCGAGCGGAATCCCCGCATCGGCGAGCCGGTTGCACGCGCGCGCGGTTTCCGGCGTCAGTTCGTCGGGATGCACAAAATGCAGGCTCATGAACAGCGGGTGATGCTTCTTCAGCATGCGGCACAGCGACGGGGTGATGCGCTGGGGCAGGACCGCGGGCACCTTGGTGCCGATGCGCAGGAACTCGACGTGCGGGATCGCGCGCAGCCGCGTGAGCAGCCACGACAGCCGCTCGTCCGACATGATGAGCGGGTCGCCGCCGGACACGAGCACGTCGCGAATCTCCGTGTGCGCGCGGATGTAGGCCAGCGCCTGCTCCCACATCGCGGTGTTCGGCACGAACGTGCCCTGCCCGACCAGGCGCGAACGCATGCAATACCGGCAATACGTCGCGCAAAAATCCGTCGCCAGAAACAGCACCTTGTCAGGATAGGTGTGCACGAGGCCCGGCGCGACGCGGTGGGTCTCCTCGCCAAGCGGGTCATCGTATTCGCCTGGCGACACGATGAATTCGGCCGTTGCGGGAATCTTCGTCCGGCGCAGCGGCTGCGCGGGATCGTCCGGATCCAGCAGGCTTGCATAGTACGGCGTCAGGCCGAGCGGCAACCGGTTCAACCGGCGCACCGCCTCACGTTCATCGGGCGACAGCCGGAACAGCCGCTCCAGCCCGTCGAGGTCCGTGATGCGGTGGCGCAACTGCCAGCGCCAGTCGTTCCACTCCCGCGCGGTGGCCCCCGGGAAAAAGCGACGCCGGAACTGCGTTCGGGACCGCACCGCCATGTCAGGCAAGCCCCAGCCGTTTCAGCGCCATGTCGGCGACCGTCATGCCGATGCTCAGCGACGAGGTCGCCGCGGGCGACGGCGCGTTCAGCACATGGATCATCGACTCGGCCTCGACGATCCGGAAATCGTCCACGAGTTTGCCCTCGCGGTCCACCGCCTGCGCACGGACGCCCGCGCCCGCGGGCACGAGGTGCTCCGCGCGGATCGCCGGCATCAACCGCTGCAGCGCGACAACAAACGCCGCCTTGCTGAACGAGCGGTGGAATTCGCCCGCGCCCGTGCGCCAGTAGCGGGACGCCATTTTCCAGAAACCCGGGAATGTCGCCATCTCGACGCTGTCGCGCAGCGAGAAGTCGAGCCGGTGATAGCCTTCGCGCCGGAAAGCCAGCACCGCGTTCGGCCCCGCCTCCACGCCGCCGTTGATCATGCGCGTGAAGTGGACGCCGAGGAACGGGAACCGCGCGTCCGGCACCGGGTAGATCAGGTTGCGCACCAAGCGGCGCTGCTCCGGCACGAGTTCGTAATACTCGCCGCGGAACGGGATGATCTGCACGCCGGGGTCCACCCCGCACAGGCGCGCGATGCGGTCCGACTGCAACCCCGCGCAGTTCACCAGCAGGTCGGCGCGGAACGTGTCCGATTTCGTCGCCGCCACGATGCGCGCGCCGTCCCGCTGCGCATGCACAAGCGGACTTGCGGTCCGCACTTCGCCCTGCGCCTCCTCAATCAGCCGCGCATACGCGCGCGCGACCTCCTTGAAATCGACGATGCCCGTCTGCGGCACGTGCAGCGCCGCGACGCCGCGCGCCTCGGGCTCGTATTCCGCCAGCTTCTCCGGCCCGATGCGGCGCATGCCGTCGAGTCCGTTCGCCTGCCCGCGCCGCTCCAGTTCGGCGAGGGCCGGCAACTCGGCCTCATCCACCGCCACCACGACCTTGCCGCACCGCTCGTGCGCGATGCCCTGCTCGGCGCAGAACCGGTACATCAGGTCGCGTCCGTTCGCGCAGTTTCGCGCCTTGAGCGAGCCGGGTTTGTAGTAGAGCCCCGAATGGATCACGCCGCTGTTGTGGCCCGTCTGGTGCGCGCCCACCCCGGGCTCCGCCTCCAGCACGATCACCTTCAGCCCGGGCCGCGCGCACAGCGCCAGCGCCGACGCCAACCCCACGATGCCCCCGCCAACCACGACAACCGTCTTCATCCGTAATAATTCCTTGCCCAGCCGTAATGCCAACCTCACGCGCGCCCACCCGGTCCGGTGTTGCCATCCCTTGGCCTCCGCGTACACTCCGGCGCATGGAAGTGCCCCGCCCTCATGACGAAACCACGCTGTTCGAGCAGCCGGTCGCGCCCGACACGACATCGCCGGACGGACTCGACTCGACCGAGCCGATGCCGTCGCCCGTCGGAAAAGGCATGCCGCAGCTCGTGGCCCACTACCGGGCCATCGTGCAGGCACGCGCGATATACTATCCCGTCGCCTACCGCTTTACCAAGGAATTAGGGCGCGGTCGCCAGGGCATCGTCTACCTCGGCCTGCGCCAGGGCGCGCGCGGCTGCATCACGCGCCACGCCATCAAGGTCTTCGATCCCGGCATCTACCCCACGGCCAAGAAATACTGGACCGACATGGGGCGCATCGCCGCGCAGACGTCGAAATTGCAGACGCTGAAAAGCCCCAACCTTGTCGCCCCCGACATCTACGAGGAATACAACGGCATCGGCTATGTGCAGATGGAGCGCATCGACGGCGTCGGCCTGCGCTACCTGCTCGACGGCCAGCACCTCGCGCGTGTGCAGAAACTCAGCACCGCCGTGGAGTGGAACAATTTCACCGACGTCGTCTTCCGCCTCCACGAGAACCGCGTCTGCGTGCAGCCCGGCGTCGCGATCTACATCATGCGCCGCGTCCTGCGCGCGCTGGAGTCGCTGCACGACCTCGGGTTCATCCACTGCGACGTCAAGCCCTCGAACATCATGATCGACCGGCTCGGCTACGTAAAACTCATCGACTACGGCCGCGCCACGGTGGTGAATGAGAAACTCTCGTTCCTGCTCGGCACCCCGCTCTTCATGGCGCCGGAAATGCACCGGCGCGAGACGGCGCTGATCCAGTCCGACCTCTACGCCGTCGGCCTCGTCGGCCTCGAAATGCTGCGCGGCCAGCCGCTAATGACCGGCTCCGGCGTCAGCGAAAGCGAATTGCTCCACTTCAAGCTCTCGCTGTGCGACCGCCTCCCCCAACTGCTGCCCGAACATGTGCGCCGCAACACCGAATTCGTGCAAGTCATGCGCCGGTTCCTCGACCCCGACCCGAAGAAGCGCTTCGCCACCGCCCAGGAGGCCGAATCCGGCGCCGGCGGGTTAATTCTTGTGCACAAGCAGCTTGCGTTATTGGGCAAAGATACGGAATATGGACGGGAATTAGAGGGGTATCTGACCAAATTGGTCGATCCCCGGACCGGGCAGGTGGAGACCGAGGAAACCCTGGCCGAACCGGTGGAACAGTGAAGTATTCGATGTAAAAGGAAGTAGAATGAACGTATTGCATGTCATCGCCAACCCGCGCCCGATCGAGGAATCGGTTTCCAAGCAGCTCGCGACCGCGTTTTTCGCGAAGCTCCTGGAGAAGAATCCGGACGTGACGGTGAACAACGTCGATTTGTACCAGGAACCGCCGCCCTACCTCTCCCTTGAGGCCTACCGGCGCCTGTACTCCCCGCTCACCAATCCCGGCTACACCCCGAGCAAGGCCGAGGAAGAAGCCATCCGCTACGCCAAAGGCCAGGCCGAGGCGCTCTGCCAGGCCGACGTGCTCGTGCTGACGATGCCGATGTGGGCTGGCGGCCCGCCAGCCATCATGAAGGCGTGGCTCGACCAGGTCATCCAGCCCGGCCTGGCCTACGAACTGGTCAACGGCACGATCAAGCCGACTCACCAGCTCCGGAAAATCATCCTGCTCGTCGCCTCGGGCGATGTGTACAAGGAAGGCGATGACCGCGACGGCCTCACGCCGATCGTCCGCAACACCTTCGGCTTCGTCGGCGTCACCGACATCGACGTCGCGTGGGCGGACGGCCAGGACGCCAACTTCCACAACGATGGCGAAGACCGTAAACAAGCCGCCATCGAAATGGCGGAAGAACTCGCGGAAGAAGTCTCGGAAGGTCCCTGATCCGAAGTGACTAGTGACCGGTAACCAGTGACCGGGGCGTCTGCCACCGGTTACTGATTACTGGACACTGGTCACGTTCCTATTTGCTCCCCGGATGCGCCACCGGGACGCCCTGCTTGCACAGCGGGCACTCGTCCGGCTTCCACGTCACCGGCTCCCACTGGAGCAGGCTGATCACCGGCACATCGAACGTCACCTTGCCGCCGCTGCGGTCCACCAGCACGCACACCGCATCCACAATGCCGCCGTGCGCGCGCACAATGTCGATCGTTTCCTGGATGCGCCCCCCGCGCGTCATCACGTCCTCGGCCACCAGGAATCGTTCACCCGGCGCAATCGTGAACCGGCGCAGCGCGAGCTTGTTGTCCACCTTCTCCGCAAAAATGTAGCGCTTGCCCAGCGAGCGCGCCAGTTCCTGCCCGATCACAAGCCCGCCCATCGCCGGCGCGATGACCGTGTCGATCGACGCCCCGCGCGCCGCCCATTTCGCCGCCAGCGCCTCGCACAACTGCTGCGCCACCCGCGGCCACTGGCACACCAGCGCGCACTGGAAATACTGGTCGCTGTGCAGGCCAGACCGCAGCTCGAAATGGCCCGAGAGCAGCGCCTTCGTTTCACGGAACAACTGGAAGACCTCTTCAGATTTCATGGCGCGCATTCTTCCAACGTCTGTAAAAACGTCCAGAACAACGTTGCAACGTCTGTAAAAAATTTGCCGCGCCCAGCGTGCGCGGCTATAGGCGGCGCGGAAAGGCTTTCAGGCGCCCCACTTCAGCAGGGCGATGCCGCCGACGATCAGGGCCACGCCGAGATACTTCATCGGACCCGCGGCATCGCCGAATAGCCAGACGCCCAGCAGGAAGGTGCCTGCGGCGCCGATGCCGGTCCACACGGCGTACGCGACCCCGATGGGAATGACGCGTTGCGCCTGGTAGAGCAGGAACATGCTGAAGGCCAGACACGCCACGGCCACCGCGAGGCCCCACGCATGCGCGCGCCCGCCGCCCTGCGCCAGCTTCAAACCCAGCGCCCAGCCCATTTCAAACAGGCCGGCCAGCAACAAGACGATCCATGCCGTCACCGTGGTCATTGCCATCCAGAATCCTCACCCCCGCCCTCTCCCGCCGGGCGGGAGAGGGCGCAGGGCGACGATTAGTAGCGGTAGTGCGCCGGCTTGAACGGACCGTTCGGCGGGACGCCGAGGTAGGCGGCCTGCGGCTTGCTCAGCTTGTCCAGCTTGATGCCGAGCTTCTGCAGGTGCAGGCGGGCGACTTTCTCATCGAGCGATTTCGGCAGCGTGTACACGCCGACCGGGTATTTGCCGGGGTTGGTGTAGAGCTCGATCTGCGCGAGCACCTGGTTGGTGAAGCTGCTCGACATCACGAAGCTCGGATGGCCCGTGGCGCAGCCGAGGTTCACGAGGCGTCCTTCGGCCAGCACGATGATGCTCCTGCCGCCGGGGAAATCCACCTGATGCACCTGCGGCTTGATCTCGGTCCACTTGTACTTCTTGATCGCCTCGATCTGGATCTCGCTGTCGAAGTGGCCGATGTTGCACACGATCGCCATGTGTTTCATCTGGCGCATATGCTTCTCGGTGATCACGTCGCAGCAGCCGGTGGACGTGACGAAGATGTCGCCGATCTTGCAGGCTTCATCCATCGTCATGACCTCGTAGCCTTCCATCGCCGCCTGCAGCGCACAGATCGGATCGATTTCCGTGACGATCACGCGGGCGTGCTGGCCGCGCAGCGACTGCGCCGACCCCTTGCCCACGTCGCCGAACCCGGCCACGACCGCGACCTTGCCCGACAGCATCACATCCGTCGCGCGCATGATCGCGTCGACCAGCGAGTGGCGGCAGCCGTAGATGTTGTCGAACTTCGACTTCGTGACGGAGTCGTTGACGTTGAAGGCCGGGAACAGCAGCTCGCGGCGATCCATCATCTGGTACAGGCGGTGCACGCCCGTCGTCGTCTCCTCGCTCACGCCGCGGATGTCGCGGACCATGCGGTGGAAGCGGCTCGGATCGCGCTTCACCGATTTGCGCGCCTGCGCGAGGAGGATCTTCTCCTCCGGGCTGCCCGGCTCGCGATCGAGAACCTTGATATTTTCCTCCGCCTGGAAGCCGAGGTGCACGAGCAGCGTCGCGTCGCCGCCGTCATCGAGGATCATGTTCGGGCCCGTCCCGTTGCCCCAGTCGAGGATGCGGTCGGTGAAATCCCAGTACTCCTCCAGCGTCTCGCCCTTGAACGCGAAGACCGGCGTGCCGCGCGCCGCGATGGCCGCCGCCGCGTGGTCCTGCGTGGAGAAGATGTTGCACGAGGCCCAGCGAATCTGCGCGCCGAGGTGTTGCAGCGTCTCGATGAGCACCGCGGTCTGGATCGTCATGTGCAGCGAGCCGGTGATGCGCGCGCCCTTGAGCGGCTGCGCCTTGCCGTATTCCTCGCGCAAGGCCATCAAGCCCGGCATCTCGTATTCCGCCAGCTCGATTTCCTTCCGGCCAAAATCGGCCAGCTTCATGTCTTTTACGATGTAGTCTTTGTTGTTCTTCTTCGCTGCCATGTCCGTCTCCTGTTTTAGACTCTTTCCCATTCACCGGTCGCGGGGCCCCGGCTACTGATCACTTCTTCTCCCCCACCGCCAGCAGCACCGCGAGGTCCGCGGGCTGGGCGGCGCCGGGGGAATCAAGGCGCTGCACCCGCAGCACCTTCAGGCCCGCCTCTTTCATCCACAACGCCAGTTCCTCCGCCTCAAATCCGAGCCATTGGTCGGCCCACTCGCTGCGCACCCACTCCTGTTCGTGGCGCGCGAGGTCGAGGACCACCAGGCGCCCGCCCCGCTTCAACAGCCGTGCCGCCTCGCGCACCGCATGCGCGGGCCGCGCGGCGTGGTGCAGGGCCTGGCTCAGGAAGACGTCGTCACACGACGCATCGTCCAGCGCGACGCGCTCCAGGTCACCCTCGACCGTCTGCACGCGGTCCGCCAGCCCGGCCTCCTTCGCGCGCTCACGCACGAGCCGCAACATCGCCTTCGACTGGTCCACCGCCACCACCTTGCGCGCATGCGCCGCGAGCAGCAGCGTCAACGCGCCTTCTCCGCAGCCGAGGTCCGCCACCTCGCGACCCGCGAAGCCCGCGGCCATCCCCGCCGCCAGCGCAGGCCAGCCGCCGCCCGGCTGCGTCAGCTCGCCGTAGCGGCCGGCGACCTTCTCAAAGAACTCGCGGCTCCGCCGCCGGCGCTGGTCGAGCACCGCGCGGATCGTCTTCGCATCGCGCTCCGCCGTGCCGAGCTCGCGCAGCCTCCGCTCCAGCACGGCCGACAACTCGCGGTCCGCCAGCATCGGGCCGCGCCGGTAGTACACCGACGTCCCCTCGCGGCGCGTGTCCACGATCCCCGACTCGCGCAGCGGCTTCAGGTGTCGGCTGACCGTCGACTGCGGCAACCCCAGCACCTCCACCAGCTCCGCCACCGACAGCTCCGCCGACAACACCGCATTCAGCAGGCGGAGGCGCACCTCGTCAGCCAGCGCGCGAAAGAGTTCCAACGGGGCGGTCATATATTTGTTTTTCCGGATAAAAGAATATATCAAGAAACGGGGATTGCAAGCGGGAAGCCGTCCGCCTGCGGAGGGCCTACGCCCGGAGAAAGCGCACGAGGTCGGGGAGCAGCGCGTCGGGCGTCGTGTAGTAGCCGGCCGCCAGCCCGCTGGCGGACACGTCGTCGCGAATGCGCGCGCAGTCGGCCGCGTAATCCACCGCGTCGCGATCCGCCTTGAGGGAACCCCGCGTCATAAAATATTCCGGCGAGGTGATGCAGCCCACGCGGCCATCGAAGCTCCGCCACACCGATTCGGGCAGCATCAGGACAAACGCGCGCGTCTCGAGGCCGCCGCCGTTGAGGCGCGCGGCGATGCCCGGCGGCAGATAGGCCGCGTGCGGGAATTCCAGCACCGTGCGCCCGCTGTGCATCACCTCGCCCAGCGGGATCGCAGCCCGCCCAAGCGATACGCCCGTCACCAGGCACACCTCACCCGCCGGGCCCAGCGTCACGTGGTTGAAGATGTTGGCGCGGATGTCGATTCGCCACGCCGGGGGAAGACGGTGCTGCCAGCGCAGGCGCCAGCCGAAATGCGCACGCAGTCCCGCGCAGACGCGCGAGGATTTGCCCGAACCCTGACGCCCCAGCAGCAGCGCGAGTTTTTTCATGGAGGATCGGCGCGGCCCTGCCACGCATTCAATTCCGCCGCGATGTCGGCACGGGAGGCCAGCGCGACACACTCGGGATCGTCGCGAAAGGCAAAGACCCGGTCCGGCTTCACCCGGTCCACCGCCCGTCGCATCCGCTCCTCCTCCACGGGCAGGCGCAGGAAGCGCAGGAGCGCGTCGAGCGTCCGCGACGGATGCTTCACGAGGTCCTCATAGAACACCTCGAACAGCGGCAGCGCGGGGTATCGCGCGCGGTGGCGAAGATGAATCGCGTGCGTCTCGCGCCAGAGGTCGAAGGCTCGTTCCAAGGAAAGACAGCGCACCGAGGCGAAGCGGCCCAGCTTCTCGTTCGCCGCGAAACGGCTCGCTTTCTGACCCGCAAGGAGCCGGCTTTCGCGCCGATGCAAACTCGCCGCCACGTCCACGCCGTGCCGGCGCACATAAACGGCCCGCGCGCGCGGGAATACGCGCAGCCACAGGGGCCACGTCACGGTGGTCCGCGGATCCTTGAACCCCCACGCGCAGCCCGGGCCCGGCGGCCTCATCCCGCGCGCGCCAAGAAACGCGCGACGGAAGGCGGGGGTTCCCATCTGCGCGCGCAGGTGCCCGGCACAGGCCTCCGCCAGCAGCGGCTGCTCGATCAGGTCTTCAATCCCCAAAGGCCGGTCCCAGGCGGCATGCGCGCGGGCCAGCAGCAGATCGTTTTGGTTGAGGAAGGCGACGGACTCGTGGTTGGCCTCGAGATCATGCCCGAGAAATACACCCGCATCCGCCAGCATATGGGCGAGCACACTGGTGCCGGACCGATGCATGCCGAACACCAGCACCGGATCGTCCGTCCACCACACGCCAGACATGCCACGCCGGATGTTCACACCACACGATGCTCCGTCAAACCGGTCCGGTCTTGTCCCGCCCCATCGGCAGCGGCCCGTCGCTCTGATGCGCGATGCCGACCAGCAGGCCCACCATCACGAGGGTGAACGCGAGACTTGTTCCGCCGTAGCTGATGAACGGCAGGGGCAGTCCTTTCGTCGGCAGACAGCCGGTCACGACCCCGAGGTTGATCGCCGCCTGCAGCGTAATCATGCAGGTCAGGCCTATCGCGGTAAGGCGTCCGAACGAATCCGGCGCGCGTCCGGCGATGCGCAACCCACAGACAAAAATAACCGCGAACAACACCAGCACGCCCAGGGAGGCGGCGAAACCGAGTTCCTCGCCAATGATCGCGAAGATAAAATCCGTGTGCGCCTCCGGCAGGTAGTGGCGCTTCTGCAGGCTGCCACCCAGCCCCACCCCGCCCGCGCCGCCCATTACGAAGGCGTAGATCGCGTTCAACAACTGGAACGCCTCCCGGTCCGCGTATCGCTCGGGGTCAAGGAACGCGATGACGCGCCGCATGCGCACTTCGTTTTGCATGATCAACACGACCATGCCGATAAACGCGAGCGTTCCGGAGACGATCAGGTGGCTGGGGCGCGATCCGCCCGCCCACAGGATGCACAAGCCGACGGCGCCCATCAGCATCGTGGTGCCGAAGTCCGGCGAGGCCAGCACAGGCAGGATCAGCGCGCCCATCAGCAGGCCCGGGACGACGAGTCCGCGCCCGAGTTCATGCGCCTGGCGCTTCGCGTTCGACATCCACCACGCGACGAGAAAAATCAGCGCCAGTTTTCCGATTTCCGACGACTGCATCGTCAGCGGGCCGAGCGGCAGCCAGCGCCGGCTGCCCTTTACGGCGATGCCGATGCCGGGAATCAACGTGATCACGAGCACCACGAGCGCGAGCACGCCGAAGGGCACGGCCCATTTCTTCCACACCCGGTAATCGACGCGCGCGGCCACCAGCGCGCCCACGAGTCCGAGGATCAGCGCCGCGACCTGGCGCTTCACGAAGTAGTGCGGATCCTCCGCCATCGCCATGCCCTGCATCGCGCTCGTGCTCGCGAGCATGACGAGCCCCAGCGCCGTCAGCAGCAGCGCCGAAGTCGCCAGCAATGTCGTCGTACGCCACATAGAAACAACCGCTCCCCGAAAAAACGCGAGGGGCCTTTTGCACACACGTGCAGAAGACCCCTCGGGAAAACCCGCGGACTGCGATCAGGGCGCAGCCATCGGAATCTTGAGCTTCTGACCCGCCGTGACCGTCGCGTCGTCCGTCAGGCCGTTCAGCGCAAGAATATCCTGCTTCAACACGGCGAAATTGCGGGCAATTTCCTCCAGCGTCTCGCCGGGCCGCACGGTGTACGGGAACGGCTCGCCCTCGGGCGGCGACAGCGGGGCCGGCGCGGGCGTGGCCGAAACGGCCGGGGCCGCAGCCGCTTCCGGGGCCGCCACAGGCGCCGGCGCAGCCGCCGGATCCGTCACGGCAGGCGCAGCCGCATCCGCCGGAGCGGGCGCAGGGGCCGGCGCGGGAGCCGGAGCAGATTCAACCGCTTTCGGCGCATCCGCCTTGGGCGCGGCGCCCGGGATGGTCAGCTTCTGGCCGATGCGAATGACATCGCTCTGCAATTTGTTCGCTTCCTTGATCGCCTTGACCGTCGTGCCGCGCTTCACCGCGATTTTCGACAGGCTGTCGCCGGAAACCACCACATATTCCCCGGGCTGCAGCGGATTGGCAGGCTTGCTCGCGGCCGGTTTCGCCGACTCTTTCTTCGGCGCAGGCTTTGCCGCCGGTTTCGGCGCGGGTGGAGGCGCGACCGGCACGTCCGTCGCATAGGCGGGCAGCTTCAACTTCTGGCCGACACTGATCTTGTTCGGATCCTTGATCGCGTTGAGCTGGATGATCTCGCGCGTGGTCACACCATGGCGCGAGGCGATCTTGGAGAGGCTGTCGCCGCTCGCGACCGTGTAGGTCTTGATCGTCGCTTCTTCAACCGAAGCCGGCGCAGGCTCGACGACGGGCGGACGGAAACTCGGACCCGGCAACACGCCGATGGACGGCGCGGGCGCATCACCGCGCGGCGGCATCACCGGGGCCGGCGGCGGCTCCACCATCGGCTGCTTCGTGCCGCAGCCCTGGATCACCAGGAAACCTGAAATCGCCATCACGTGCAGGCCGGCGACGACACCCACCAACAGGGGGCCCCGAACCTTGCTCCGACGATCATCCGACGCTTGCATGCTCATACTCCAGTGTTGCTTGTTGTTGTCCATTCGATCTTCTCCCCTGCCAGCGTTTCCGCCAGCGCCCGGAACTGATGTCCTCGTTCCTCGTAATTCTTAAACTGGTCAAAACTCGCGCAGCCCGGCGACAGCAGGATCACCTCGCCCGGCCGCGCCTCCCGCCACGCGTCCCGCACGGCCTGTTCCAGTGTTCCACAGACCCGGCAGCGAGCCGAGGGCGACCACGCGGCGCTCATCTTTTCCGCCGCTTTCCCAATAAGGTAAACCCCCGCCGCGCGCAGGGCCAGCATTTCTTTGACGGGCGAGAGGTCGGTTTCTTTCAACAGTCCGCCCGCAATTAATCGAACCGGGCCGCCGGCCATTTCCAACGCCGCGCGCAAGGCCGCCAGCGTGGTCGCCTTCGAGTCGTTCACGAACCGCACTCCCCGCGCCTCCGCCACCGGCTCCATGCGGTGCGGCAGCGGACGGAACGCGCGCGCCGCGCGCGCGGCGGCTTCCACGTCAACGCCGGCGGCGTGCAACCCGCCCGCCACCGCCGCGGCGTTCGGCCCCAACACCGCGTTGTCGAAATAGGTCCCGCGCAGATCCAGCAGCTCCGCCGCACTGTGCCACACGCGCCCGTCGCCCCATCGATAGTCCGCGCCCGTCCCGGTTCCAAACAACAACCAACGCCCCCGCCCGCCCGCGGCGGCCTGCATGCGCTCAATCCACGGCGTCGGCGCGAGGCACGCATCCCGCGCGCCGACCCGCGCGAAAATCCGTGCCTTGGCCGCCACGTACGCGTCCATGGTCGGATGCCGGTCGAGATGGTTCGGCGACAGGTTCAACAAAATGTTCACGTCACCGCGAAACTGCTGCGTCGTCTCGAGTTGAAAGGAGCTGGTCTCGATGACCAGCCACTCCACATCGGGCTGCTCCATCACCACGCGGCACACCGGCGGCCCGAAATTCCCACAGGCCGCGGCGCGCAGGCCGTCCGCCTGCAGGGACTCGGTCATCCATTTCACCGCCGTGCTCTTGCCGTTGCTGCCCGTGATCGCCGCCACGCGGCCGCGGAACCGGCTCCATCCCAGCTCCATCTCCGGCACGGGCGTCAACCCCTGCGCCCGCGCGCGCGCCAGCCACGGATGCTCGACCGGCACGCCGGGGCTCACGATGCACAGGTCCGCGTCGGACGGGATTTCGTCGCGCGCAGCGGACCGCACGGCCACGCCCTCCCGCGCCCACGACTCGACGGACGCGGCCGGCGGCGCATCGTCGAACAGCGTCACGCGCGTGCCCTCGCGCAGGAGCAGGCGCGCCGCGGCCGCGCCGCTTGCGCCGAGCCCCATCACCACGGCATGACGTCCGGCGTGCATCAGCGGATCTTCAGCGTCGCGACGCCGATCAGCGCAAAAATGATCCCGAGCACCCAGAACCGCGTCGTGATCATCGTCTCCACCACTTCCACATCGCGCTGCTCGGCCACCGCGCGCTCTTTTTCAATCTGCTCGAAATGATGGTGGATCGGCGCGCACTTGAACACGCGCTTCCCGGTCAGCTTGAACGAGGCGACCTGGATCATCACGCTCAGCGCCTCCATCACGAACACGCCGCCGACGATCACCAGCAACAGCTCCTGCTTGATCGCCACCGCGACCATCGCGATGGATCCGCCCAGCGCGAGGCTGCCCGTGTCGCCCATGAACACGCGCGCCGGGTGGCAGTTGTACCAGAGGAACCCGAGCCCCGCGCCGAGCAGGCACCCGCAGAACACCGCGAGCTCACCGCTGCCCGGCACGAACGGCACGAACAAATACCCCGCCGCGACACTGTTCCCGGCCACATACGCGAGCGCGAGATACGCCGCCGCCGCGGAATTCGTGCAGCCGATCGCGAGACCGTCCAGCCCGTCGGTCAGGTTCACCGCATTCGCCGCGCCCACCAGCACCAGCGTGATGAAAAGCGCCGCCCCCGCCACGCCCAGGCTTGCGATGAACGGGTCCTTGAGGAACGGCAGCATCAGCTTCTCGACATGCGCGCGCGACGGCTCCCATGCATACAGCGCCGCGACGACCAGCAGCGCCCAGCCGATCTCCAGCGCGAGCTTGAAGCGGCCCGGCAGTCCCTTCGCGTTCTTCTTCGACACCTTCAGGTAGTCGTCCCAGAACCCCACGCCGCCCATCGCCAGCATCGTGCCCAGCGCGAGCCAGACATACACGTTGCGCGGGTCCGCCCACAGCAGCGTCGAGATCAGCACCGCCGCGATGATCAGCACGCCGCCCATCGTCGGCGTCCCGGATTTCTTGCGCCGGTGCTGTTCCAGCACCGCGTCGTCGCGCACGTACTGCCCGAACTTCAGCCAGCGCAGCCAGCGGATGATCGCCGGTCCCAGCAGCAGCGAAATGACAAACGCCGTCCCCGCCCCCATCAGCGCGCGGAACGTGATGTAGCGGAACAGGCGCAGCGGCGCCCAGAGGTCGGTGTATTCGTGGAGGAAGTAGAGCATTTGTTTTGCAGAAGTGATCAGTAACCGGTCACTGGTTACTGGAAAATTCGTCATTCATAACAATCCAACAGCCGCTCGAGCGCCACGCCCCGCGACGCCTTGAGCAATACGACATCGCCGGGCTGAATCAAGCCTTTCAGCAGGCGGGCTGCATCCTCGGGGTCCACCGCACCAAACACGTTGCAGAAGCCCGCGTCCAGCGCGCCGCGCCGGATCCACTCGCCTTCCGGGCCGACGGCGACGAGCCCGGCCCACGGCCCGCCCGCGAGCGCGCGGCCGAGGTCCACGTGTTCCGCCTCGGCGTGCGTGCCGAGTTCGCGCATCGCGCCAAGCACCAGCCAGCGGCGGCCCTGCGCGGGCGACGCGCGGAATCCGTCGAGCGCCGCGCGCATGCTCATCGGGTTCGCGTTGTAGGCGTCGTTGATGAACAGCACGCCGTCGATGTCGCGCGGCGCCCAGCGCATGCCCGGCGGGCGGAAGTGGCGCACGCGCGGCGCGAGCGCGTCCCAGTCGATGCCGAAATGCCGCGCGACCGCGATCGCCAGCCCGGCGTTGGACAACACATAACGGCCCGGCAGCGGCGCGTCGAACAACGCGCTCTCCCCGCTCGCCCACTCCGTCACCACAAAACGCGGCGGCGCGCCGGCCTCCACACGGTAGTCCGCCTCCTGCGCCAGCGACACGGTCTTGAGCGCGCACGTCACATGCCCGCGCAACGTGTTGAACCAGCGGTCATCCATCGGCAGCACCGCAAGCCCGTTCGGCGCCAGCGCGCGCAGCACCGCCGCCTTCTCGTGCGCGATGCCTTCCTCCGACTCGAAATGCTCGATGTGGACCGGCCCGACCGACGTCACGACGGACACATGCGGCCGCAGCAACGCGCAGAGCGGGTCCAGTTCGCCCGGATGATTCATCCCGACTTCGAACACGCCGAAGCGATCGTCCGGGCGCATGGTCAACAAACTGAGCGGCAGGCCGATGTCGTTGTTCCAGTTGCCGCGCGTGCGCGCCGTCGAGCCCGCCGCCTCCAGCAAATCCGCGATCAACTCCTTTACGCTCGTCTTGCCGCTGCTTCCGGTGACCGCCACAAATACGCCATCCAGCCGCGCCCGGTGCCCGCGCGCCAGCGCCGTCAGCGCAGCTTTGGGATCCTCCACCTCCAGCAACGGCAGGTCGCCCGACGCCCGGGCGCCGCGCCGCACCACCGCGCCGGCGGCGCCCGCCGCGCGCGCCGCGTCGAGGAACGAATGCCCGTCCACCTTCCCGCCGGGCAACGCGACGAACAGCTCGCCCGCCTTCAGGGCGCGCGTGTCGATCGCGAAACCCGCGACGGGCAGCGAAGGCGCGCGCGACCAGCGTCCGCCGGACCACGCGGCCAGTTGCTCAGGGGTAAAACAGGAGGGGCTCATGGTCGTACGAAAATCGTCCTCGTCTTCGTCGTCGATCGAGCGAGGACGAGGTGGAGGACGGGGACGAGAACGAAAGGGGCGTTCACAGATACCGGCGGGCCACCTCGCGGTCGTCGAACGGCACGACGGTGCTCGAAAACTCCTGCACGTTTTCATGCCCCTTGCCGGCGATCAACACGATGTCGCCGTCGCGCGCCATTGCGATCGCACGGGCGATGGCCTCCTCTCGGTCCACGACCACCTCGTGGCGGTCGGGCGTCGGGATGCCCTGCTCGATTTCCGCGAGGATCGCCTCCGGCCGCTCGCGGCGCGGGTTGTCGCTGGTCAGGATCGTATAGTCCGCGCGCTGATGTGCGACGGCGCCCATCAGCGGGCGTTTCGAGCGGTCGCGGTTGCCGCCGCAGCCGAAGACGGTGATGAGGCGACGCGGCTTGAGCTCGCGCAGCGTGTCGAGCACGTTCGCTAGCGCGTCGTCCGTGTGCGCGTAGTCCACGAACACGCTGAACCCGCGATCCGCCGGCACGCGCTCCAGGCGGCCGGGCACGGTGTTCATGCCGGCGAGGATCGCGGCGCTGCGCGCGGGCGCGACGCCCAGCGTGCCCGCCGTCGCGATCGCGGCCAGCGCGTTGCTGACATTGAACCGGCCCAGCAGGCGCAGGTGCGCGTCGGTGCCGCCCCACGGCGTGCGCACGGTGAACCGCGTGCCGTGCGCGTCGAGTTCGATGTCCTCCGCCCGCACATCCGCGCCGGGGTGCTCGCCGTAGGTGAGCAGGTGCGCGCGCAGGCCGTTGGTCTTAACGAGCTGCATGCCCCACTCGTCGTCGATGTTCACGACGGCGGCGGCGCGCTTGTGCTGCTGGCCGAGCGAGCGGAACAACTGCATCTTCGCGTCGAAATACGCCTCCATCGAGCCGTGGAAGTCGAGGTGGTCGCGCGTCAGGTTCGTGAACACGCCCACGTCGAAATCCGTGCCCCACACGCGGCGCTGCGCGAGTCCGTGCGACGACACCTCCATCACCGCGCTGCGGCAGCCGGAGCGCAACATCTGGTCGAGCATGAACTGGATGTCCGGCGCCTCGGGCGTCGTGCGGCTCGCGGGGATGACACGCGTGCCGATTTCGTAGCGCACCGTGCCGACCAGCCCCGGGTGCCGTCCCTCGGCGGCGAGGATTTCCCGCACCATGAATGCCGTCGTCGTCTTGCCGTTCGTGCCGGTGACGCCGACGACGGGGATTTTCTGCGACGGGTGGTCGTAGAACGCGCACGAGATCTCCGCCATCGCGCGGCGCGCGTCCTCGACGAGGATGTGCGCGATGTTCCGGCGCGGCCAGCGGTCCTCCTCCGACACCAGCGCGACGGCGCCGCGGCGCAGCGCGTCCTCGATGTAGGCCGCGCCGTCCTCGCGCTGCCCGCGCAGCGCGACGAACAGGTAGTTCGGCTTCACCTGCCGCGAGTCGTAGGCGATGCCTTCGATGTCGAAGTGCAACGGACCGCGCACCTGGATGGGTTGCACGATTCGGGTGATGGATTCTAGACGCATGGTTTCCATGCAGAGTTTACCTAAGATCATGGCTCCTGTCCCTCCTCACAAGGGGTTCAGCTCCGGTTCCAATTCGATCACGCGCGCCTCCGCCACGGGCGGAATGTCGAGATAGCGCACCGCCTGTTCGGCGATTTCACGAAAAACGGGCGCGGCGACCTGGCCGCCCTGCGTCAGGCCGGTCGGCTCGTCGAAAGTCACCACGATGCTCAGTTCCGGCGCCTCCGCCGGGAGGAAGCCCATGAACGAGGCGAGGTTCCGCTTGTGGTCGTAGCCGCCGGGCCCGGCCTTTTCCGCCGTGCCGGTCTTGCCCGCCACCGTGTAGCCCTCGACGCGCGCGCGCTTGCCGGTGCCCTCTTCCGTCACGCGGACCAGCATCTCGGTCAGCACGCGGGCCGCCTCGGGGCTGATGGGCCGGCCCAGCACCTCCGGCTCGGAGGTGCGGATCGGCTGGCCGCGCGCGGTGGTGACCTGCCGGACCACCATCGGCTTCATCAGTGCGCCGCCGTTCGCGACCGCGTTGATCGCGTTCACCATCTGCAGGCCGGTGGACGCCACCTCGTGGCCCATCGGGATGCGCGTGATGCTCAGCTTGGTCCACTTCGACGGCGGACGGAGAATGCCGGCCTCCTCGCCGGGCAGCTCAATGCCCGTCGGCTGGCCGATGCCAAACGCCTTGAGATAGCGGTAGAGCTTCTCCTCGCCGAGCCGCAGCGCGATCTTCGCCGCCGCGATGTTGCTCGACTTCTTCAGCGCGTCGGTCGCGGTGAGGCGTCCGTAGGGATGGAAGTCGCTCAGCCCCCGGCCCGCGTGCACCCAGTGGCCGTTTTCGCAATCGATGATTTCATCCGGCCGCAGCAGCCCCTCGTTCAGCGCCGCCGCGTAGACGATGATCTTGAAGATCGAGCCCGGCTCGTACACGTAGCCGATCGCGCGGTTGAGCCGCTCCTCGTCGCTCACCTTGCCGTACTGGTTCAGGTCGAACGCGGGGCGCGACGCCATCGCAAGGATCTCGCCCGTCTTCACCCGCTGCACCATCGCCCACGCGCCCTTCGCGCCGTTCGTCGCCATCGCCGCGTCCAGCGCGCGCTCCGCGAAATACTGGAGGTTCTGGTCGATCGTCAGGTACACATCGCCGCCCTGCTGCGGCAGGATCTCCAGCTTGCGACGGCTGACCACCTCGCGGCGGCGCCCGTCGATCTCCGTGTCGCGGAACCCCGGCACGCCCTGCAGGTAGCGGTCGAGCCGCTGCTCGATGCCCATGCTGCCGATGCCGTCCACGTTGGCGAATCCCACCACGTGGCACATCAGCGCCTCGTGCGGGTACACGCGCGTCATCGCCTCATCGCAGCGAACGCCCGGCATGCGCATGTGCTGGATCTGGCGCGTGACCTCCTCCGGCACCTGCTTTTTCAGCACCTCGTATTTGCTGTCCGCCTTCGCGACGCGCGCGAAGACCATCGCCGGGTCGAGTTCGAGCAGGCGCGCGAGCTGCTGCGCGGAGAAGAGCGGATAGCCGTGCTCGTGCATGAACGACGGATCCACCGCGACCTCGCGCGTCGTGATGTCCGCCGCGAGCACCGTGCCGTTGCGGTCCAGCACGCGGCCGCGGCCGACCAGCATCGGCAGTTCGACCTGCCGGGTGCGCAGGATGCGCTCCTGGAGGCGCTTGTTATCGCCCAAATGCAGGTGCGACAGCCGCACCCCCAGCCCGATCCACACGGCCGACATCGCGAGGATGATCGCCGTCATCCTCCACCGTTGTTCCTTTTCGGTCATCGTCGTGCATCAGTTCCGAGCGAAAAACGTGTCGGACTCCTGCGCCGCGCCCGCCGCCCGGCGGATGCGCACGATCTGCCGCTCGCGCGGCCAGTCCATTTCGATCCCGTGCTGCTTCAGCAGCTTCATCATGCTTTCGTAGGTCGTGAGCGAGGACCACTTGAACTCCTCGTTCGTCACGCGGCGGCGCAGCGCGGCCTTCTCCTGCTCCAGCTCCTTCAGGCGCATGCCGAGCTGGTCGCAGCGGTTGTCGAGCCAGAGCCACCCGAGCGCGAGCCCGACCGCGAGCACGAGAAACACCGCGATCCCGCCCGGCACCGGCGAGGTGCGCGCGTTCTTGCGATAATTGCGTTTCCGACGACGGGCCATGTTCAATCGATCCTTTCCACCACACGCAGGCGGGCCGACCGGGCCCGCGGGTTCCGCTCCACTTCCTCATCCGACGCCATGCGCGGGCCTTTCACCACCCACGCCACCGCCGGCCGCTCCACCGTCCAGCGCTCGCCGCCCTGCGGCAGCGATTCGCGGCGGCCAACGTGCGCCGCCAGCCGGTGCTTCACAATCCGGTCCTCCAGGCTGTGGAACGCGATCACCGCGAGACGGCCGCCGGGCTTCAACAATCCCAGCGCCGACTCCAGCCCGCGCTCCAGCGCGCCCAGCTCATCGTTCACCGCGATCCGCAGCGCCTGGAACGTCTGCGTCGCCGGGTGAATGCGGCCCCGCGGCCCGCCCTTCGCCCGCGCCACCAGCTCCGCCAGTTCGCGCGTCGTGCGCAGCGGCGCGCGCGCCCGCTCGTTCACGATAAAGCGGGCGATACGGCGGGACGCGCGCTCCTCGCCATACCGCCACAACACATCCGCCAACTCCGATTCCGCCGACTCGTTCACCCAGTCCGCCGCCGTCCGCGGCCCGTCCGGGTCCATCCGCATGTCGAGCGGCGCGTCCGCCTGGAAACTGAATCCGCGTTCCGGCGTGTCCAGCTGCATCGAGGACACCCCGATGTCCAGCAGCACGCCATCCACCGCCGCAAATCCCGCCTCCTGGGCCAGCGCGCTCATGTCCGCGAAATTCCCCCGCCGGAACACCGCGCCGGGAAACGCCCGGAGCCGTTCGCGCGCGAGGGACAGCGCGTGGGGATCGCGATCGATGCCCAACACCTGTCCCTCAGGTCCCGTCCGCTCCAGGATGGCTTTTGCATGTCCGCCTGCTCCCAGTGTTCCGTCGATGTATCGACCGCCCGGCGCTACCGCCAGGCCGTCCAGCACCTCCTGCACCAAAACCGATTCATGCACGTTGCCTCGCCCCTCGTTCCCCGCTCCTCCTCAACTCCCCATCACAAACGGGTTGCCGACCGGGCGCCCTTTCCACAAATCCACCTGCGCGTTGAACCGGCCGCGCGGGAGCTGCACCACCGGCGCGCCCTTCAGGCCGTTCACGCCCTCCGTCACCTGCAACAGCCGGGCAACCGCCTCGCGCTTGATCCCGCGGCTGCGCTCGGAGTAGCCGGGGGTCGAATTCATGCGCACCTTGCGGACCGCCGCCGGGGCCGGCCTGCTCAAGCGCTCGGCGCGCGAGGCCACCGGCGCCGCCTCGACCGGCTTCGACTCCGTTTCGGATTCGAGCCAGCCGAACAACTCGGCCTGCCGCGCCACCGCCTGCGCGCGCGGCGCCGACGTGCGGACCGGTTCGTCCCAGAACAGTTCCTGCCACTGCGCGTGGCGCTCGGTGGCGGACGGCGCCGCGCGCTCGGCGCGCGGCATCACATCGGACACCCGCTCTAGAACCCAACGTAGCGGGCTGCTTCGCCCAAGCTCGTGGAGGTGGCGGAGGATTCCTGCTGTAGTTTCCATTTTTCCGGGCTCCATAGTTCGAAGTACTCGAACGCTCCAACCAGGACGGCGCCGGTGGTGATGCCCGCGCCGTCCAACAACTCGTCCTTCACGCGAATGCGCCCCTGCGCGTCCCACGACAGGAAATCGGAACGGGACGCAATCGTGCGGAGGAAATTCCGCCCGCGGTCGTCGGCAATCGACAGGCTGCGAATCCGCTCCAGCCGCTTCGCCATTTCGCGCGCCGGAAATACGCACAGGCACGGGGCATTGATGCCCGGCAGCACGTACACTTTTTGCGGTTCCCCCACCTGCTCACGCCAGTCCGCAGGAATGGTCAGCCGCTTCTTCGGATCCAACAGGTGCTCATACGTGCCCACAAAAACGCTTTGCAGCATGTCCTGCAGCGCATTTTCGTGATCCTGTTTTTTGGCAGTCATGGGGCTGACCTACGCCCCACTTTATCCCACCTTGCCCCACCACACGTCAATACGATTTGAAAAAATTGTTGTCTTTTTTGCGCCACGGCGAATCCGGCGCGCCCCGAAAGCAATTCTCCGTAGCGCACATCAATCAACGCTGTAGCCGCGACCGCTGGTCGCGGTCTTTGCGGGGTTCTTCCGCGATCAATGATCGCGGCTACAGGTCGGGCACGCTGCTCCTATCCGTTTCCCCTCTTCTCCGCGCCTCTGCATCTCCGCGAACTCCGTGGTTAAGTCCGGATTCGAGGACGAGGAGAACGGGCTACGGATGGTCCTGCCAGATGCGGTAGAGGACCGGGGTGTTGGTCACCGGGGGCTGGAAGGTGGTGATGTTCGTGCCGGTCTGGTACGTGTTGGTCCACGACAGGATCGGCAGCCACGTCTGCGGGGCACCCATCAGGTTCGTAGTGTACTCCGGCCGGACCAGCCATGTGTTCGTGCCGACCGACCGCACCGTCAGGCTCGTCGCGTTCAGACTCACGCCCACCACCGACACCTGCGTCGGCGCGGGGAAGGTCGCGCTGCACCCGTCATCCATCGCCACGACACTCACCGTGCATGTGCGGGTCAAGCCGCAGCCATCCGTCGCAACCACGCTCACCAGCGTCGTGCCCAACCCGACCATCGTGCCCGGCAGCGGCGTCTGCGTCAGCTCGACCTCGCCGCAATCCGTCGCCGACAGCACCGCGCGGTAATCCGGCATGACCGCCTGGCACGCCGCACCGGTCGCGGACAACTCGGTCACTGACAAACTCACGTCGTCGAGATACACCTCGCCCGCCGCGCCGCTGCGCTGCACATACACAAACACCATGCGCGCCACCGTCGCGCCCACCGGCGCCACGCCAGATGCCGCGAACGACTTGTAGGAACCGGCGGGCAGGTTCGACGACGTCACCAGCGCCGCATGACTCGAAATCAATCCGCCCGGCCCGAGGAACTCCACCTTCACCTCGGCCGTGTTGCCGCCGCTGATCGGATTCGTCGCCGGCGTGGACACCCACCCCGCCACGCGCCACGTCTGGCCCGACGACGCCGGCAGGTCCTGGAAGAAGCCCGTGAAGTTGTCGCCCATCCCACCCGCGCCATACACCCGCGCGTGGCGCAGGCCGGACCGCGGCTGTGTCGTCACGACGAACTTGTTGTTGCCAAAGGTCGTCCACCCCGTGAACCCGAGGCCGATGCCCGACTCGAAGCCCGCGTTGGTCAGCGGGGCCGGCAGCGTGCAGCTCATCTCCGGCGCGTTCGTGTCCACGATCGTGATCTGCTGCACGCACGTCGTCGTGTTGCCGGCGAGATCCGTCGCGCGGTACGTGCGCGTCACGAACCGCGGATCGCCCGGACACCCCGCGCCGCCGCTCACGCTGTCGCCCTCGAACGTCACCGTCGCCGTGCCGCAGTTGTCGTTCGCGACGATGCCGCCCGGATTCGGCGCGGGAATCGAGGCAAGGCAGGACGACGTCACCGCCACGGGACACACGATCGTAGGCGGCGTCACGTCGATCACCGTCAGCGGCTTCGAGCATGACGACTGCAGGCCGCACGCGTCCGTCGCCGTAAACGTCACCAGCGTGTTCGTCGCCGTCACCGTCGCGCCGGGCGCGGGCGACTGCGTGATCACCGGCGTGCCGCAGTTGTCCGTCGCATTCGCGAACGACAGCAGGTTCGGCATCACCGGACACCCGTTGCTCGCGATCAACTCCAGCGTCGTCAGCACCGCGCTGTCGAAATACACCGAACCCGTCGCCGATTCATCGCGGCGGAACACCGTGGAGAGCCGCGCGGTCGCCGTGTTCAGCGGCGCCGGGCCGCGCGCGGTCAGCTTGATGTACTGCCCCACCGGGCTGGACGCCGACAACACGGACGAGGTGTACACGGCCAGCACGCCGCCGGTCGCATTCAAGTAGTCCAGCTCGACCGCCACGCGGTTGTAGCCGACCAGCGGATCGCTCGCCGGGACCAACGCCCACGCGCTCGCCGTCCACGTCTGCCCCGTGCCTGCCGGCAGCCCCTGCCGCAGGCCCGACGCCGCCACCGGGCTCAGCGCGACGTCATAGATCCGCTCAAACGACGCCAGGATCTGGGCCGCACTGAGCGTCACGTTGTGCAACTTGATGTCGTCCAGGATGCCTGGGAAGTAGGCGCCGTACCCGGCGTAGCCGAAGCGAAGATCGAACGTGGACGACGTCTGCACACTCCGATTTTGGCTGGCCGATGCGTTCAGCTGGCCGTTGATGTAGATCCGCATCTGACTCTGGTTGTAGGTGCACGCCACATGCGTCCACTGGTTCGTCGGCAGCGCGGACACGGACGCCAGGCTATACAGCACGCCATTGAGTGCATTAAATTCATAGACCACCAATCCATTCGCCTGTAGACCCACGCTGTAGTTCACCGTCGATCCAATGCCCTTGTTGACCATGCGTGCGGTGCTGGCTGGAAGTCGGGTCGGGTTCACCCAGAATTCGATCGTATGCGTATTGCCCAGGCGAATGTTGGCATTGTCGGACACGTAAACATAATCATTGCTCCCGTCGAACCACAGCGCCCCGCCAAAAAGCGCCTTGTTCGTCCAGACCGGGCCGTTCCACAGCGTGCCGTTGATCGCCGCGCCCACCGAGCTCGAATTCGTCGCCACCGTGCCCGCCGTCGCATTCAACTTCCAGTAGCCTTTCAGCGAACTCGGGAAGGGACCGTTGTCGGTGTCCGGATTCGGCGGCAACTCGCCGGCTACGGCGTCCGCCGCGTCGTCCATCCGGTAGTGCGCCGTCTCCGTGCCGAGCCCCGTGCCGCCGTTGCCGCTGTTCCACAGCGTCGCCACCTGCCCCGTGGTCAGCGGCGCATTGTAGAACCGCACGTCGTCGAGCTGGCCGCGGAAGAATTGCGACGGCCCGGTCTCGGTCGTGCCCGCCGCGAGCCGCAGCGGACGCGTCGTGTTCGGCTGGAAGCCCGGCGCCGTGCCCGTCGCCGCCAGCGTGTTTTCCACCCAGAGCTGCTTGAGCGCATTCGTCCCGTCGAAATCCAGCGACGCCGCCACGTGGAAGTACGACCCCACCGGCAACTCGTTCGACGCCGTCAGCACGTGCCAGAAGCCGCCGTCCGCCGTCCAGAATTCCAGCTGCCGGTTCGTGTTCGCGACCAGCTGGTAGCCCGACACCTCGCTGATGTTGAACTCGCGCGACGCGAGCAGCACGCCGCCGTTGAACGGCGTTGTCGTCGGGAACCGCGTCCACAGCGCGAAGGCGAAATCCTGCCCGTTGACCAGGCTGTTGTTCGGCGCCTCGGCGTAGTCATTCACGCCGTCGAAGAACACCGCAAACGTCGTCGCCGTCCGCGCCGGCGGCTGCTCGCGCAGCGGACCGTTCAGGTAGAACCCGTCGAGGTCGTTGCCCGACGAGTCCGCCATCAGGCCGCCGAACGACCCGCGCACCCACGCGTGGCGGAACCCGCTTTGCGGCTGCACACTGACCACGGAGACGTTCGTGGACACCGCGCCATAGATCGACCAGCCCGTGAAATCGCCGGACTCAAACCCCGGATTCACCAGCTCCGCCAGCGTGCAGGTGATGACCGGGGGCAGGACGTCCTCGAGGATGATCAACTGCTGGCACGTGCTCGTCAGCCCGCAGCTCGACGCCACCGCCCGGTACGTGCGCGTGACGATCTTCGGATTCCCGAAACACCCCGTCCCGGTGTTCGTCGTATCGCTCACCCACGACACCACCACCCCGCCCCCGCACAAACTGCTCGCCGTCACCAGGTTCGTATTCGGCGCCGGAATCGGCGACGACGGGCACGCAAGCAGGATGTTCGTCGGACACACAATCAACGGCGGCAACGTGTTCGTGTTGCCCCCGGTCAGCGTTTGGGATTGGTTGATGCTCGCCGGCGTCAGCAATGATTCAGACAGCCAAGAAAACGACGGGTATAGTCCACCAGTTCCAGTCAATGCAATCGAGCCGCATATAAAAAAGTCGTCGTCAAAACCGATCTTCTGAAAGCCCGGCCAAGGCGACGTATTGTCTAGGACATCCCAATACAGAGACTGGAGCGCGTCGCCATACTGATTCAAAAATCGTATTCCACCCGGGGCGGGGAGCACATCAACGGCATTGGAAACAACAATGTCAGCGCCGACCGTGTTGGTATCCCCAATAACAAAAAAACCGAACCCATCGGTTTCATTACCAAGCACAGTATTGGGTGGAATGGTGATAGTCCGGTCAGGGATGCCGTTTGAATTCGAGTAAATCTCTAAACGCCACCCAGAAATAACGGTTCCAGCGACACCAACAATCTCCACGAACTCGGTATCCGATGGCCCGCAAGATCCGAAGGCATCAGGATTCGGATTCAGTTCGTTGATCCAAACAGAGCCTATTCGGAACTCCGAAATATTTAGGCGCGCGAAATTTGTTGCGGGGGCGCCCGAAGGAAAGTAACTCGGACTATTCGTACCAACGCCGGTGAATGATGCGAAGACATAGTATTCAATAAATCCACTTGAGGGCTGCGCAGGCATCGGGCTGATCGTCTGATGCAGCGTACCGGTGCGGCTCATCGGCAGAGGCAAAAAGCGCCCGATACCGTTTACGCGGTAGAACGTTGCCGCAAAGATGTTCGTCGCACCGTTGATTGGATGGATGTTGACCGAGACATGCGCCGCCTCACCCGTTGAGATAAGAGTCGGAGAGGTTGTCAGATTGGAAAAAACAACGGAAACGGCCAGGGGATTCGTAACCATTGTTTGGCCGATATTGATCTGTCCCGGGCTCTGATTGGTGGGGCCAATCCAGTAGAAATCATCATAATTGGCGCCAGCGCCCGCCAACTGAAGTGAGTAATCCACCCGGGTACTGTTTGATTCATCAACGGGTAACTCCTCGGAAAACATACCCAAGGCAGGACCGTCGTTGGCAAATATGGATCCTTCATAACTGATGAATCGCAAGACCGAATTGTCACTTCGCCGGACAAGGGCCAAACCATCGGGCGAACCGTTCTGAATGCCGTCCGTCTTGAAAAAGAAGGCCATCGCGCCGAAACCCGCCTGCTGATTCGTCAACACGCCCGTCAGATTCGTAGTGAAATAACTCGTCCCGCCATTTCCGTTATAAAGATGGATCTGATAGTTGGTAAGCACAGTACCCGCGGGACCCGCCACCTCAATGAATTCATTTGTGTCGCTGCCCGCATGCTCATAATGCAATTCGTTGATCCATAATTCGCCCGGCGAGGTGCCGGGAGTCACATTATCTACTTTGTAAATGCGCGTCGTATCATCGAACTCAAACCGCAAAACTCCATTTGGGAAGTTGGAGACAACGATATCGGCTCCAACATTGAGTTCTGCCGTGGCAACAATAGGAACAAGCGCGTCGACTTGGTTGGTTTCCTTCCAGGTGCTCGAGAAACCGGGCGTCGAAAAGAGGAACTGTAGGTTCTGGCTGAAATTGCTCAGCGACACGTAGGACTGCCAGACCCCGTTGGAGACCAGCGTCATGTTCGGGTTGATCGTCTCAAATCCGTTAAAGTTACCAGCAATATTGATCTGCGGATAGAGCGAGGTCCACTGCGCCCGCGCCGGCGCCGCGGCCAACACGACGATCGTCGCAACGACCAGTCGACTGAAAACAGATTGGACCCGCCGCTTCATGAGAGAATCATACACCGGGTTTTGCCACCCGTTCTCCGATAACCGCTACTCGGTCAGCCACCTAAAATTGCGAATTCGGATATCGTTGCGACCATTCACCGGGTAGGGATCTCGCCAGACCAACCCGACTCCGCGGCGAGATGCGAGCACGTTCGTCGTATTCTCAACTAGAACGTCTGCGGCAAGAACGACCGTAAAAAGCTGCTGCCGTGGCGAGAAGAGGCCGGCGCTATTCCGCACGACCGACTCGTATGCGGCTGGCGCAATCACAGGCAAAGCGTTGGAAATAGCCACCGATCCATATCGGAAGTCAGACAGATTCGTGAAGGCGATTGTTTTATTCGCAAATTGCGAAGCCAGGCTTCTGGCGTCTGCAACTGTGGCGCGAACCGTCAGCGGGTCGCCCGGGACACGCTCAATCGGCATATTGTTAAAAACTGTCGCAATGACATTAGAGTTATAACTATTGGGATTAATCAGTCCCTTTCCGGGCGAATTGGTTGAAAGGACGAATCGATCTAGAATGGGTAGAAAGTTCGGACCATCAAGAAGACTAATTGTTTGCCAATGACGCGTGCGATCATGGAGGAGGAGGCCCAGCTCAGCGATTGTTTCGAGCGGCCGATTCGCAACATACATCAATGTATGACCATCGCCGCCAGCATTCGTAGCAGTAATTGTTGAATTAATGGACCCAAGTGTGATTTGCGCGCCCAGCCGGTCAATCCATTGGCCGGAATCGGCGCCATTCCAGTTCAGCCGGGGATCGTTAGCGGCCCTACCTCGTTGATATCCGCCAACTCCGCCAATTAGTTCGCCAATATAAATGGGAACCATGGCTCCACTATTGGCCCCGACAAGATCAACCTCCTGTCCCGCTCCGTCATACAAACGAATCGCAAGACTTATCCGCCAGTCAGACAGATCATAGGCGTTTGTCGTCGTCGCAACCGCCACGGGCGAAGTTACAACCGCAATACGACCGGGCGTCCACGCGCCAGCAGGCAGCGCGATCGGCGCCGTGGAAACCGCGGGCGCCAGTGTTGACGGGGTCGCCCCCGAATTCAGGGCTCCGATTCGAAGGCTGAAAGAACTTGAATTTGTGGTTGTAAACGGGAACCACACCTCAACCATGACCTGCAGCTGATTTGAAACAACGCCACCGCCTTGAGACAGTCGATTGCTGACTACAATCTCATTAATGAGGGGGACGGCTTCAGTCCCGAAACTGTTTCGATCAAACGGTTGGTGATCAGGATCGACGTAATCCCGAATATTGTTAAAGAGCGCCCCGGCATCCGAAACCCCCATCGCGGTCAAAGCAGAAACAATCGCCACTTGATTTGAAAGCAGCGTGGTGAATGTGCCACCAAGCGGAATCTGATCACGAACTGTTGCCGAATCCAAATATCCTCGGGGGAAGTGTGAGTAGGTGACGAAGTTAAAGTTTGTCCGAACCGCAAACGGCTGTTGAGCGATAGACCCAAAACCCGCGCCGAGAAACGGCACAATTTCAGCCGCCGTTTCCATTCTAACCCACGGCTTCTCCCACCCCTGTGCCGGAACTTTCCCCGTTCGATAAACACGGGCCAGAATCATATTGCGCCAGCTTGCGCTGAGCTCCTGCAACAAGGCAGGATCCATTTGCAGCTCGTATGGTGAGTGCCCCAACCACCGGGGAAGAGCTGTGTAGTTGGTGGTGCTATAATCAAAATTCAGATCAATCAACCCCGAGCAATCGACGATGATGTAGGAGTATCGACCAATCCTTACACTTCGCGACATATCGTCGAAGTTGATCCACTCTGCATTCGCTTCCGCAGCTTTTGCGGCACCCCACAATGAGCGCGGAATATAATTGGTTACGTGCCCACTCAATAAACTCGCCGAAACGCCCAGGGATACATCACCCGGTGCGGCTGGAGTGGAGTATATGGCTCCATTGCCCCACACGGATCCTCCACCCCATTGCGGGAAGATTGCAGAATCCAGCTCTGTGTCGATATCCTCAATCGCTCGCGCCAAAGCCGCTTCTCCCAGTTGCTTTGCGCGAATGCTGTCCAACGCAGATCGCGCAACCAAGCGCTCCACGCGCATTGATACAGCGAAGCCGACTGCCATAATTACAAGCACGGCCAGAAAACCCAACACGATGACGAGAGCGACCCCGGATCGCGCAGACGAGCGACTCGCGACGATATCAGAAGTCTGCATATCCAGACCTATTTTGAACAAAAATTCGCGTTGCATATCGGCGGGTGGCGGCATCAAGGAACTGCTGATTTCCTGGCGTCAGAGATGCACGTACTGCATCCTCCTCCGCCAACACCTCGAGATATATATCAATGACTGCCGGCGGACCATGTTGGAGGTAATCGTAATCCTCCTGTGGATCAAGCGCCCCAACCGGCGTAATAAACACCTCAAAATTTCGTATGTTTTCGGCCAATGTATTCCCGCCAAACGAAATCTGGCCCAACATAGAAGGTTCATTAGGCCAATCTGAATTCCAATACGACGAGAATTTATCGTGATTGTTTAGACTGTCATCAAACTGCTCCACCACAAACCGGGTAAGCGCATATCGGTTTGTAAACCCAGACATCGGAACTACTTGATACCGAATCTGCTGAACATCTCTATATTTATTTCCGGAAACCCAATAGCTGGCGCCAGCCGGATTAGTAGTGGCCGGTCTATATTCGGCGATATGATTCATTGAGACGAACGACAATACATCGCTCTTCATCCCCAAATAATCCGTTGCATCGGAATCGAGCAACATGGTAGGCCCATTCGGACCAACCACAAGGCCAGACAGTTCTTGCGCCATGAAGTCGAGCGCCGCACGCCCGGTGTTATTGCTCTCAATACGCTTGTTGCCAGAACGCCAGGCCGTCGACGCGGAACCGAAAACACGCGCCAACAAAACAACTATCAACATGAGCACAGCCATTGCGGCAAGCAGCTCAATGAGCGTAAACCCATTACGCTTTCGCACAGCAATGCATCCGCGCATATCGGGCGCTGATCTGTTGCTATTATCCACCATAATTGTAAACCTCGGTATAAAAGACAGTGGCATCTTCCGGCGCAGCAGGCGCAGTGAGCAACGCACCTTGCCAGACCTTTAGCACAAATGCCTTCATCTTGGGCCGTCCGGCAATCGGAAACACCTCGAACTCATAGCGAAAACCCATTTCAGCGATTTCTGGGTTGTTTAGAACAAAATACTCCGCCTTTTTGATGCCCGATCCGGCCGTGATAATCGGGGGCTTATCCCAAACGTAATCGCTGGCAATCGGAGAGATCGAAAAGCCAGGAGTGTTGGCAACCTGAGACCAGCTAATCGATTCCGCCTCAAAACGAAACCCGTTTAAAACATATTCGGCAAAGTGACCGATCTGAGTATCTTGAATTGCCTTTCGATTTGCATCCGCTCCGGCTGGGAATAGCGCAAAGACCGCCATAAGACCCACCCCAACGACAAGCATGGCCAAAGCCACCTCTACAATCGAAAATCCAGATCGAGGCAATGTTTTCATAGTTCGTAAATTCGCACTCCACCAGTAAGCGGACGGAACTCCAGCTCCATCTGATAGGTCGAAGAAGGTTTATTCTGAACGCCAAGCACAGCTGCTGCATTCGTATCAACGTCAACCCAGCCCTCGCGAAGGAATAGGCTCCGCCAAGACTCACCCTTCAACCGACCATTCGGCATGAAGGCTATAGCAAAAACCTGCTGACTGGAGCTCGTCGGCATCGGAAACGGCACACTAATTATCTTGTCTCCGGGGTTCGCCGAGCCATTAAAGAGATTATTCGTGAGAGAAGGTGTTGGGTCAAAAACAACTCCAACCGGTAATCGCCGCCACTCGCTTACATATCCACTTCGCTCGGCCCAAACAGCATACGAGCGATAAGCCATCGTCACGTTTGTCCGGTTATAAGTCAGCGTGTCACCCGGAAAAACCACATAGGTTCTCTCGTTTCTCGTCACCGCCCATTGCCGGGCAAGCGCGGTTGTTGTTCGCAACTGAGTTACAGCACTCCGCATTCCCTGCCCTCTTGAGATTCCGGTGAAAGCGGGAACCACAAGCGCAAAAAGCAGCCCGATGATCCCAACAACCACGAGCAGCTCAAGGAGCGTAAAGCCGCGTGTCCGCGCTCTAGAAGACTGTACTGATATTGTCATTGGTCTTGGCGAAATCCTTGTCCGGCCCACCACTGTAGACGATTGCGATAGTGGCGTAGTTGTCGATCCGTCCGTCGTAATTATTGTCCAACTTGATCGCATATTGCACACCCCACGGATCATTGAACGTGCCGTCGGTGGCCGCGGTCGTGGTTTCGAGGTAAACGATACGGCGCGAGTTGATCGTCGTGTCGTTTGCGGTGAGGATGCGGATGATCGGCTTGCTGTCCCGGTAGTCCTGGTCGGCGCCGCCGTGTGAGCCGGTGATGGGCAGCTTGGAATAATCATTTAGGAAACCCTGAATTGACGTTTTGATCGCATTGACCTCCGTCTGGGCGCGCGATTTCTTGGCTTTTTCGAACGCGGAGCGCAGGGCAGGAGTAAGGATCGCTGCTAGAATGCCGATGATCGCGATCACCACCAGCATCTCGATGAGGGTAAAGGCATTGCGCGCCCGGTCGCTGCTCTTGATTCTTCGCTTCATCTCCATAGCCTCCAAGGGGATACGATACACCTGACACCTGCGCTTGTTCACTCGGGAAATTGATTTCGGGCTAAAATTCGCCCGAGGCTGAATCGACATTATCCACAGAGGTGTTGGTGGCGGGCCCCTCGGACCAGAGGCGGAAACTGAACGCGCCCTGGGGCTCATACATGTAGTTCCGGCCCCACGGATCGATGAACGTCAGGTCTGCCGCGAATTTCGAGAGATCGTTGGTGAAATTTGCGTAGGCCGAATTGGTGCCTGTGCCGGTCACGGAGGAAGGGAAATACCGGTTGTTGGCGAGGCGATACTCCTCCAGCGCGGTCTTGATCTGCTCCATTTCCGAGAGGGCCTTGCTGTTGGCCGACTTGCGGTTGGCGTAGCCGGAGACGCCTACGATCAGGCCGACGAGGATGCCGATGATGCCGACGACGACCAGGAGTTCAATGAGCGTAAAACCCGCGCGCCGGGGGGCGGGGGCGTGGAAGGTCTGTTTGAGGCGATCCACCAAGGTTGAGAGCCTCGGGAGGTAAGCAGGCAATCGCATGTAGAGTTCCTCCGCCGTCTGTTCGTCGTAGGTGTGAGAGGTCAGGTTCCGATCGTCTTTCATTTGCAGCCAGGTGGCGTCGTCATCAATCCAACCGAGCTGAAAGGCTGCGCGAATGGCGCCGGCAGGGGAATCCACTTTCAGCCCCTCGGCTTGGGCGCACCGCCGGATCGATTTCCACGCGAGCTCGAAGCAGTATTCAAATCGCTGGATGGCCGCATCGCGAACCACATCCGATTTGGGCATGGAAAGCACTTCCCGCAGCGTGGTAACGGCGCGCTCCGAGGTCTCGAGGATGGACTGGATTTCGAGATTCATGCGGCGATTTTGGCGAGTGTGATGGCTTGCGCCAACGCGTTGCGGCGGAAGGCTTCGGAAACGGCGGAAAGGTCCACCAGTTGCAGCGCATGGAGTGTGGGCCAGTCTTCCAGCACCGCATGCATGCGGGCGCGCTCCGCCGGGGTTAGCGGATGGTCGCGCAAGACCCCGATATCCCAGTCGGAGCGGTCATGCGATGCACCCGTCGCGCGGGAACCGAACAGCACAAACGAAACCGCACCCGCCCCCTCCACACACCGGGCGAGGGCCCGAACGACCTCCTGAAGCACAGGTTCCGTCGTGCCGCCAAGGGCTGTAGGCAGGTGGTTCATATTTGAAGTCCAAGCATACACACGCGCACTGAAACGGGAAAGTGGTTTTCCAAATCGCGTTTTATCGCAAAGAAAACGCTCTACTTGCGCCCCGCCCCACTTCGTCCTCGTCGTCGAATCCGGGATTTAGCCACGGAGTTCACGGAGATATTGAGGTGCGGAGAAGACGGGGCAGCTTGGAGGGCGGCAGGTTCTTGCCGCCCGTTGCGTAAAAGGAGGCGTGGATTTTCGTAAAGGGGGGTGCAAAACGTCCTGTTTCCTTTGACAGGTTTCTAACCGTGCAGCATAGTGCGCTGTCACGGAGGAAAGGTCGCAAGTGAGCAAGGGGCAATCCATTGAGACAGGGCTGCGGGACGTGCGGGAATTGGTGGGACGCGCGCTGGCCCGCACGGTGCTGGGGAAGTTGACGAATGACCCGGCGACGGTGGTCGGCAGCGGCAAGATGCTGCGGTCGCGCCTGATTTTCCACGTCGGCCCCTCGGCAGGCGTTCCACACGAGACGCTGGTGCATGCGTCGGCGGCGGTGGAAATGGTGCACGGGGCAAGCCTGCTGCACGACGATGTGATCGATGGCGGCTACCTGCGGCGCGGGGCGCCGACGTTCTGGGTGGAACGCGGCATTTCCGGGGCCATCCTCGTGGGCGATATGCTCCTCTTTAAGGCGGTCGAGCTGATGTGCGAGGTCGAAAACGCGCGGCTCACCCCCCTGCTGGTCCGGCTGACGGGCGAAGTGTGCGACGCGGAATCGGAACAGGAGCTGATCCTGCGCGGCAAGTCGGCGAATTGGGACAACTGCGTGAGCATCGCCCGGCGCAAGACCGGCGCGCTGTTCGCCTTCGCCGCGGGCGCGTGCGGCGGGAACGATCCGGCGTTGACGGCGACGCTGGTGGAAAGCGGCTATGCGGTGGGCACGGCCTATCAGCTTGCGGACGACATCCTGGATGCGAACGGCACGGAGGACGTGTCGGGCAAGAGCCTGGGCAGCGACGAGGCGCGCGGCAAGACCGCCGTCGGCGCCTTGAGCCCGCAGGAACAAACCGAGGCCGTGGCGTACATCGACAATCTCTGCCAGCAGGCGGAGGATGCGCTGCAAAACTGGCCCGCCGTCCAGCAGGCCTGGCGCAATTTCATGACCGCCGACATGCGCCCCGCCCTGCGCAAACACCTCGCCGTCCCCGCGAAGTAATCCCCCGTCGTCCTCCTCCTCGTCCCCGTCGTCGTCCTCCTCCTCGAATCCGGATCTTCACCACGGAGTTCACGAAGATACGGAGAAAATGGGGCCACGAGAATCCGCGTCATCCGCGGTCAAATCGCTCTCCCTTCCCCGTCCCCGCTGGCGTCGTGCGATTTTTGTCCGCTCCTCATTGACATGGCGTGGAATGCCGGTACTCTGTCGCGATTTCCGTTTGCTTGGGGATACGTCTGAAGCGGTCATTACGGAAGGGTTCTTATGGCATCGTTCAGCATTCGCAAGGGGCTCGACATCAAGTTGGCCGGCGCGCCGGAAGCCGCCGTGCAGGAGCTGCCGGACGCGGCGTCGGTCGCGGTGATTCCCGCGGAATTCGGCCCGATTAAACCCCGCCTCGATGTGCAGGAAGGCGCGCGCGTCAAGCGCGGCCAGTCGCTGTTCCACGACAAGAACCGTCCCGCGCTGCGCGGCGTCGCGCCGGCGGCGGGCGTCGTGTCATCGATCGTGTACGGCCCGCGCCGCGTGATCGAGAAGATCATCGTCACGCGCGAGGGCGCGGATGAAGCGGAGGCGTATCCGCGGTTCGACCCGGCGGCGGTGAAGAGCGCGGATCGCGCGAAGCTGCTGGAGGTCCTGCAAAGCACGGGCCTGATCAACCTGATCCGCCAGCGCCCGTTCGGCCGCGCGGCGAACCCCGACGCGACGCCAAAATCGATTTTTGTGAACGGCATGGCGACGGCCCCGTTCCAGGCGGACATCAACGCGGTCATCAAGGGACGCGAGATCGCGTTCCAGGCGGGCCTCGACGCGATGACGCGCCTGACGGCGGGCAAGGTGTTCCTGTGCCTGGGCCCCGGCGCGAAGGCCGCGGCGCTCGCCGAGGCGCGCAATGTCGAGGTGCATACGTTTGACGGCCCCCACCCCGCGGGCAACACCAGCGTGCACATCAGCCGCCTGGACCCGATGAAGCCGACGGACATCGTGTGGACGATCAAGGCGGTGGATTTGCTGCAGATCGGTCACCTGTTGTTGAACGGCGAGACGCCGTCGCACCGCGTGGTCGCGCTCGGCGGACCCGGCGTCGCGGAAGGCGCGCGCCGCCACTACAGCGTGCGCATCGGCGCGCCGCTGTCCGCGCTGCTCCAGGGCCGCACGGCGGACGGCGAGCTCCGCGTGATCCGCGGCGACGCACTGAGCGGCGACAAGACGGGCGCGGATGATGTCGTGCGCCTGACCGACACGGCCTTCACGGTCCTCAAGGAGGACCGCGAGCGCCACCTGCTCGGCTGGCTCATGCCCGGCTTCAAATATTTTTCGGTTTCCCGCGCCTTCGTGTCCCCCTGGCTGGGCGGTCTCAACAAGGAGTGGGCGCTCGGCACGAACCAGCACGGCGAGCTGCGCCCGATGGTGCTCACCGGCGTGTATGACAAGTACATGCCCCTGAACATCATGGTGGACTACGTGGTGCGCGCGGTGCTGGCGAACGACACGGAGGAGGCCGTGAAGCTGGGCATCCTCGAGACGCTGCCGGAGGATTACGCGCTCTGCGCGTTCGCGTGTCTCTCGAAGATGGATCTGGTCGGCATCATTCGCAAGGGTCTTGCGGACATCGAGAAAGAGGGCATCTGACGTGAAGAAGTTCCTTGAACAACAAATGGACAAGATGCGCCCGCTGTTCCTGCCGGGCGGCAAGTTCGAACGCCTCTATCCGCTGCACGAGGCCAACGAAACCTTCCTGCTGACGCCGTCCGAAGTGACGCACGGCGCCCCGCACGTGCGCGACCAGCTCGACCTGAAGCGCACGATGATCATGGTCGTGCTCGCGCTGATCCCGGCGACGCTGTTCGGCATCTTCAACGCGGGCTACCAGCACAACCTCGCGCACAACGTCGCGAACGCGGCGTTCATGGACCACGTGATCCAGGGCCTGCTGCTCTGCCTGCCGATCATCATCACGTCCTACGCAGTGGGCGGCTTGTGGGAGGTGCTCTTCGCGATCGTCCGCAAGCATCCGATCAACGAGGGCTTCCTCGTGTCGGGCCTGCTGTTCCCGCTCACGCTGCCGCCGACGATCCCCCTGTGGCAGGTCGCGGTGGGCATCTCGTTCGGCATCGTGATCGGCAAGGAAATCTTCGGCGGCACGGGCTTCAACGTGCTGAACCCGGCGCTGACGGCGCGCGCGTTCCTGTACTTCGCCTACCCGGCGCAAATCAGCGGCGACAAGGTGTGGGCGAGCGGGCCCGACGGCTGGACCGGCGCGACGCCGCTGGGCATCGGCATGGTGCCGCACGGCAACGAAACGATCATCGAGTCGCTGCAGCACGCGGGCTACACGCTGAAGTCGATGATCATCGGCCTGGAGCCGGGCAGCATCGGCGAGACCTCCGTCATCGCGTGCGCGATCGGCGCGGCGATCCTGATCCTCTCCGGCGTCGGCTCGTGGCGCATCATGCTGGGGTCGGTCATCGGCCTGGCGGCGGGTTCCTATCTCTTCCAGGCGGTCGGCGGCGCGAACCTCAAGCCGCTGGCGGACCTGCCCTTCTGGTACCACATGGCCATCGGCAGCTTCGCGTTCGGCGTGGTTTTCATGGCGACCGACCCGGTGTCCGCGGCGGCGACGAATCCCGGCAAGTGGATCTACGGGTTCCTGATCGGCTTCCTGATCCTGCTGATCCGCGTGGCGAACCCCGCCTACCCGGAAGCCACGATGCTCGCGATCTTGTTCATGAACGTGATGGCGCCGCTCGTCGACCACTACGTGGTGCAGGCGCACATCAAACGGAGGGCGCGTCATGTCTATGCCTAAAGGCGACGGGTACGTAATCGGATTTGCGGCGGTCATCTGCGTCGCGTGCAGCGTGCTGCTGTCCGCGGCGGCGTCGACGCTGAAGGCGAAGCAGGACTACAACGTCGAGCTCGACCGGAAGATGAACGTCCTCAAGGCGTTCGGCGTCGCCACGCGCGACGCAAACGGCAAGGCGATCTCCGGCGCGGAGGTCGAGCGGATCTTCCGCGAGAACATCAAGGAGGTCATCCTCGACGGCGCGACGGGCCAGCCGCTGGAGGGCGTCACCAGCGCCGACGTTTCGGCGAAGGAACTCGCCGACCGCGTGAAGCTGCCGCTCTACACCTTCGAGGAGAACGGCCAGGTGGTGAAGTACGCCTTCCCCGTCTCGGGCAAGGGCCTGTGGTCCACGATCTACGGCTACCTCGCGCTGAACCAGGACCTCGCCACCATCGCGGGCGTGACGTTCTACAAGCACGGTGAGACGCCCGGCCTCGGCGGCGAGGTCGAAAAGGACTGGTTCCAGGAGAACTTCAAGGGCAAGCGCATCTTCGGCGAAGGCGTGTTGATCCCGTTCGAAGTCGTCAAGGGCACCGTGGCGGACAAATACCCGCAGGGCAACGACCACGCGGTGGACGGCATCAGCGGCGCGACGATCACCGGGAAGGGCGTCACCAAATTCATCAACAGCGACCTTGCAAACTACGAAAAGTATTTCAGCTTAAAACGCGGCACCTGAGGGCACCTCCATGGCGAACAACCTGAAGAAAACCATCGTTGACCCCCTGTCGGACAACAACCCCGTCACGATCCAGATCCTGGGCATCTGCTCGGCGCTGGCCGTGACGACGAAGGTGGACACGGCCATCGTGATGTCGGTGAGCCTCACCGCGGTCACCGCGTTCTCCAACCTGATCATCAGCCTGATGCGCAACATGATCCCGGGCCGCATCCGCATCATCGTGGAGCTGGCCGTGGTTTCCACGCTGGTGATTCTGGCGGACCAGCTCCTGAAGGCCTACATGTTCGACATCAGCCGCCAGTTGAGCGTGTTCGTCGGGCTGATCATCACGAACTGCATCGTGCTCGGGCGCCTGGAGGCGTTCGCGCTCGGCAACAAGCCCCTGCCCTCGCTGCTCGACGGCCTGGGCAACGGCCTCGGCTACAGCGCCGTCCTGGTCGCCGTCGCCTCCATGCGCGAAATTCTCGGCTTCGGCACCTGGCACGGCATCCAGCTGATGCCCGCCGGCTATCAGGGCAACGGCCTGATGCTGCTGGCGCCGGGCGCATTCTTCGGACTCGGCCTGCTCATCTGGGCGCAGCGCCAGATCATCAAGAAATTTGAGACGGCCTAAGGAGCACTGCCATGGAATTCGTCAATCTCGCGATCAAGAACATCTTCGTTGAAAACATCCTGCTCTCCTTCTTCCTGGGGATGTGCTCCTTCCTGGCCTGCTCCAAGAAGGTGGAAACCGCCACGGGTCTCGGCCTCGCCGTGATCTTCGTCCAGACGATCACCGTGCCGGCGAACTGGGCGATCAAGACCTACCTGCTGGCGCCGGGCGCGCTGGCGTGGACCGGCCTGCCGGGCGTCGCCGCGCTGGACCTGTCGTTCCTGACGTTCATCTGCTTCATCTCGACCATCGCGTTCATGGTGCAGATCGTCGAGATGACGCTCGATAAGTACTTCCCGAAGCTCTACACCTCGCTGGGCATCTTCCTGCCGCTGATCGCCGTGAACTGCGCGATCCTCGGCGGCTCCCTGCTGATGAACGAGCGCGGCTACGACCTCCCCCACGCGACGGTCTATGGCCTCTCCTCCGGCGCGGGATGGGCGCTGGCGATCGTCGCCCTGGCGGCCGTCCGCAAGAAGCTCCGCTACTCGCACATGCCCGAGGGCCTGAAGGGCCTCGGCATCACGATGATCATGACCGGCCTGATGGCGCTCGGGTTCATGAGTTTCGCGGGCATCAATCTGTAAGGAATTCAACCGGACCTATAAGACCTGTAGGACGTATTCATCGGGAGTCACCAACATGGACATCACCTATATTTCCGCGAGCGTGGCGGTCTTCACCGGCCTGATCCTCATCCTGGTGTTCGGCATCATCTGGGCCTCCCGCAAACTGGCGCCGGGCGGCACGGTCAAGATCGACATCAACGACGGCGCGAAGGTCCTGGAAGCCGCGCCGGGCAAATCGCTGCTCGGCATCCTCGCCGACCAGAAGATTTTCCTGCCCTCCGCCTGCGGCGGCGGCGGCACCTGCGCGATGTGCCGGTGCAACGTGGTCGAGGGCGGCGGATCGATCCTGCCCACCGAGACGGGCCACATCAACAAGCAGCAGGCCAAGCAGGGCCAGCGCCTCGCCTGCCAGCTGAAGGTCAAGAACGACCTCAAGATCCACGTCCCGGATGAAGTGCTCGAAATCAAGAAGTTCGAGGGCACCGTGCGCTCGAACCGCAACGTCGCCACGTTCATCAAGGAATTCATCGTGGACCTGCCGCCCGGCGTGGACCTGCACTTCAAGGCCGGCGGCTACATCCAGATCGACATCCCGAAGTACCACGTGAAGTTCAAGGACTTCGACATCGACGCGAAATTCCGCGACGCGTGGGACAAGTTCAAGCTGTGGGATCTGGAGTGCGTGAACGAGGAGCCCTGCTTCCGCGCCTACTCGATGGGCAACCACCCGGCCGAGGGCAACTGCGTGATGCTGAACGTCCGCATCGCCACCCCGCCGCCGAACATGCCCGGCATCAAGCCCGGCATCGCGTCGAGCTACATCTACAGCCTCAAGCCGGGCGACAAGGTCTGGATCAGCGGCCCGTTCGGCGAGTTCTTCGCCAAGCCGACGGAGAAGGAAATGGTCTACATCGGCGGCGGCGCCGGCATGGCCCCGCTCCGCAGCCACATCTTCGACCTGTTCCACACGAAACGCACGAATCGCAAGGTGTCGTTCTGGTACGGCGCGCGTTCCTACCGGGAGATGTTCTACGAAGAGGATTTCCGGAAAATCGAAAAGGAATTCCCGAACTTCAAGTTCAACGTCGCGCTCAGCGAGCCGCAAGCCGAGGACAACTGGACCGGCTACAAGGGCTTCATCCACCAGGTGGTGCTCGAGAACTACCTGAAACAGCACCCCGACCCGTCGGAGATTGAGTACTACCTCTGCGGTCCGCCCCCGATGATCGCCGCCGTGAACAAGATGCTCTTCGACCTCGGCGTCGAAAAAGAGCAGATCGCGTATGACGAGTTCTAGGAAATGCAGAATGGAGAATGCAGAATGAAGAAATGTTGACCCTCCTATTTCTGCATTCTTCATTCTGAATTCTACATTCTCCCTTTCCAATGAAGCTCCTCCAGCCCCGCCGCTTCCATCCGCGCAAAGCGATGTTCGTGCTGGCGGTTCTCGCCGGCTTCATGGTCTACACGACGCAGCGGGACCGTCCGCCGCAGCTCTGGCGCTTTGACGGCGAAATCTTCGGCTCGACCTACACGGTGCAGCTCGTGGACCGCGGCCTGTCGGAGAAACGGCTGGCGGTGTTGCAGGCCACGGTCCAGTCCCACCTCGACGCGATGAACAGCGAGCTGTCGACCTGGCTGCCGGACAGCGGGCTTTCCCGGTTCAACGCAAACCCCTCGCTGGCGCCCATCGCCGTGACGCCGCGCATCGTGGAACTGACCGCGCTCTCCATGGAGATCAGCCGCGCGTCAGGCGGCGCGTTCGATGTGACGTTCAGCCCGCTCTTCGACGCGTGGGGCTTCGGACGCAACGGCCCCAAACGCATCCCCGACCCGGCGACGGAGGCCGCCGCCTTCGCGCAGTGCGGAATCCATCACCTCTCCATCGTTTCCTCCAACGAACTCCAGAAGGCCGTGCCGGGCCTGCAACTCGTCTTCAACGCCATCGCGCCCGGCTACGCGGCGCAGGAGGTCACCGGATTGCTTGCCGAGCAGGGCTTCTCGAACCTCTACGTGGATGTCGGCGGCGAGACGGTCGTGCGCGGGCGCAACCTTTCCGGCCAGCCGTGGCGGATCGGCATCGAGCGCCCCACCTATGACGCCGAGCCGGGCCGGCAGATTGACGTGGTGCTCGCGGTCACCGATGCGGCCGTTGCGACGTCCGGCGATTACCGGAACTACGTACGCGGCGAGGACGGCGTGCACTACTCGCACATCTTCGACCCGCGCATCGGCCGCCCCGCGATCAGCCGCGTGGCCAGCGTGACCGTCGTCGCGAACAACGGCGCATGGGCCGATGCGCTCGCCACCACCCTCTTCGTCATGGGCCCGGAGGAAGGCTTGCCGTGGCTCGCGGAACACACCGATGCGGAGGCGCTCTTCCTGATGCGCGAAGGCGAAAACCAATTCCGCGAAATCGCCTCCCCCGGCCTGACCGCCCGCACCGGCTACGCGCCCCAAACGCGCTGAGCCCTGCACCCGTACTTCGCCGCGAAGCGTCGGAATTCCTGACACATTCAGGTCGATCACCAGCCCATCGTCGCCGGGCCGTCGAATTCACTGCGCGCACAATCCGCTCGCGGGCAACCCCTTGCAGGAGACGGCCGAACGTCCCGCGCTTTTTGGCATGGCGGTAGCTGGATATACGACCGGAACAAGGAAAGTCGGAGGCACCATGAAGAAGAGCATTTCAAAGATGGCGGCTGTGGCGGGAGTCGTTCTGTTGTTTTGCATGCAGGCCTTCGCCCTGCCCTCGCTGACGGTTAATCGCATTTCGGGTTACTACCAGTCGGGTTTCGATGGAGGCGAATTCACGCTCTCCGGCACCCCGTATACGGGCTACTACGATGCCGACGCGACAGCAGGGAGCGGCTTCCAGTCGTTCTGTCTTGAAAAGGATGAGGTCATCTCAATTCCCGGTACATACTCGTACCAGGTGAGCAGCGCGGCGAACGCTGGCGGCGTCGGCGGCCCCTCGCCCGATCCGATCTCCATCGGAACGGCATGGCTCTACAATCAATTCGCGAGCGGCGCGCTCGCCGGCTACCAGTACACGCCGGGCGCGACGCGCGCGTCGCATGCGCGGAACCTGCAAAACGCCATCTGGTGGCTGGAAGAAGAACTCACCCTGACCTTCTCGCAGATCCAGGCGAACCCGTTCATCGGCGCCGTGCTGGGCCAATTCAGCAGCGCCATCGCCGCGAAGGCGGATGCGACGGCCGGCGCCTATGGCGTATATGTCCTGAACCTGACGCAGAACGGATCGCGCCGGCAGGACCAGCTGGTCAGGATTCCCGACGGCGGGTTGACGATCGCGCTGCTGGGATTAAGCCTGGCCAGCGGATGGATCATGCGGAGGAAGCAGGCGTAATCACTGGATAACAACAGGAGGGTGCATCATATGAAAAAGATACTGGCACTGCTGATGATCGCGGCGGGATTAAGCGGAACGGCCAAGGCCCTCCCGTTGAACCTGCTGGGCGATACACTCCAGTTCAGCGACGGGATCACGGCGACTCCGAACTGGAGCACGTCCGGGACCTGGTTGAGCTGGGAGATCACCGCCATGGAGGGTGATCTCTGGCACTACGAATACGTGTGGCACACCGATGGCGCGGACTTGAGCCACATCATCATCGAGGTCACGGAAGGCGCCCCTGGAAGCGACTTCTGGGATTGGGAGTACGCGTATTCCGGCGTTCAGGAAGGTGATCCGACCTTCGGGTGGTTCGGCCCGGATCAGGGAGGCAGCAATCTGGGCATGCCCGGTTCCATGTACGGATTCGTCCTGAACACCACGGAGGACACGCCGATCTTCGGTTTCGAATTCACCACCTGGCGCGCTCCGGTCTGGGGTGACTTCTATGCCAAGGACGGCAAGCACAACTCCGGCGGACCCGATGCAGGCTTCACCTATGCCTACAACGTGGGCTTCTCGCTGGAAGACGGGAACGACGGGCTGCACATTGCACGGCCCAACGGGCAGGTCCAGATCGCCGACGGCGGCCTGACGGTCGCCCTCCTGGGCGCGACCCTGATGGGCGTGAACATGTTGCGGCGCCGGTTGGCGGTGCGCTGAGAGTAAGCGCGAGAGAAAAAAGCCGCGGCCTCAAGGAGGTCGCGGCTTCTCGTTTTCCGTTTCCTCAAGGGTCGTACTGGATCGAGACGCCCTGGTTGGTCAGGAACGGAATATCATTGGTTTTGGCGTAGTCGCTCAACGGATTGGCGCGAAGGCGCACCACGGCGCCGCTGGCCAACCCGCCAGCCATTCGATTGGTGACCAGCGCGCCGATCTCCACCACCTGGTTGCTGGTCAGATACAGGAGGGACAGGTTGGTCAGGCCGGCCAGCGGGGACAGGTCGCTGATAGAATTGGCCTCGAGCCGCAGGTCTTCCAAACACGTCAACCCGGCCAGGGGCTCAACGTCGACAATCAAGTTGTCCGCACCCAGCAACTGTTCCAAATTCGTCAAACCGGACAGCGGCGAGAGATCGGCCACCTGGTTGCCGAAGAAATAAAGGCGGACCAACGCGGTCAGATTGCTCAGCGGACCCAGGTCGCTCACCTGATTGTCCGGAAGTTCCAGCGACCACAGGTTCGTCAGTCCGGCTAATGGCGACAGATTGGTGATCTGGTTGCTGAGAAATTCGAGCCGACGCAATGTGGTAAGGCCGGCCAGCGGGGACAGGTCGCGCAGGTCGCTGTTGAGGCTCAAGTTCAGGGAGGCCAGCGCGGTGTAGTCCAAACCGGTGAGGTTGGTGATGCCCTTGTTGATCAGCGAGAGATTGGTGATGGCGGCGGTTTCAAAGTCGTACAATTCGTTCGTCGGCGCCGTCTTGCTCGTGATCGCACCCCAAAGCGCGTTGGAGATTCCCGGATCGGGCGTCGCCACCACCGCCACCCGCTGGACGCGGTAGAACACCGGGGCGTCGGCGTTGGTCACCATGGCCACGCGGTCCGTCATCACGGGCGTAACGAATGCAAACGCGTCGGCGAGCAGCGTGGTCGCGCACCCCACGATGTTGCGATTGGTTGGCGAACTCCACTGCAGCGTGACGGATTCGCCCGATCGCAAAGCATTCGTCAGCACAGGGGATTCCGCTTGCGCGCGAAGTGACGACAACCCCAGCGCAAGGGCACAGACGGCAACGTTACGAGTTACAACGGCGCTCATGAGGCCATCCCGTTCCGGGGACTCCACGTGGGAACGGTATCATGACACAAGCGAGTCCGCGATCGAAACGCGACGCGCGATCAAAGCACGGCGGGTTCCAGCTGGCAGCGGAGGCGATAGAACGCCGTTGCGGCGCGCGGCGCGGAGAGCGCGATGGGCAGGCCGGTTCCAAGCATCCGACCGGCGCCCTCCACCACGACCCAGGGCGCGGAGGGCGCTGCGGCCATCTCCACGGCGTACGTCCGCTGGAAGCGTTCGTACCCCGGGCCTTGCGCCGCCTTCGAGTCAAAGATCAAGCCCACGCCATCCGCGGTGGGAACGATGCGCAGGATCGGCCCCGTATCGGGGGCGTTGGGGTCGCTTCCCGCGATAAACTCCTCCCGATCCGACAGCCCGTCCGCATCCGTGTCGGTCGCTCCGTCCGCGATCGTAAGATCCCCCAGCAGGTTCTGCTCCCAGGCATCCGGGAGGTCATCGACATCCTCGTCCAGCGAATTCCAGGCGACCTCCGGCGACAAGGGGCTTTCGACACCCTGTTCATCCACGGCGGTCACGGCGAAGTAGTACGTGCGTCCGTCCTCCAAGTCCGCGATCTGCACAGTCGAGGATGCCTGGACGGCAAGGACACGCGTATACCGGCCGGGCTCCGTGCCATAGTGCACATGGTAGTCCACCGGTGTGTTCAACGGAGCTCCATCCATGCGCGTACTCGGCGGATCCCACGACAGCGAGATCTCAACGGCCTGTGCAACTCCAATATTCAAGAGCAGCAGTGACACGGCGACAAGTCGCGTTGCCGACTGATACCACGTGTGCTCCCTTATCGCTATTCCCGTGTGCTTCATAGGACGGTCTTTCACCGTCGTAAAATGAAGCACGTTGAATGCCGGGATTAATGGATTAAGTCATTTTGTCTTCTCAATCCAAGGAACACGTGTCGGAAATCCGACACCTCGCGTCGCTGCCAATTTCTGCAAGATCTTCATGGCAGCAATCTCCCAAAATAATGACGCGCGCACGAAATCCGCCATGCCCCCTCACCTGCGCATAAAATATTTTTGCAGCAAAAAGAATCCTGTTACTCCGAAGCGCACATTCGTTGTCTATTTTGAGAATTAGTTCGCAATTATGGCACGCGGGAGGCCTCCCAGGTCTTCATCCGGCGTTCCGCATCGGTGAGCAGCGCCTGCGGAAGTCCTGCGTCCCGGGCGCGCTGCAGGGTCTCCAACGCCTTCGCGACGTGTCCCGTTTCCCCCTGACAGGTTGCGAGCCAGTACAACGCGACACCGTCCGTCGCGGCGGCGCCTTCAAGAAGCGGCGCCGCTTGCGCAAAGGAGCCACGCTGCGCCCATGCGATACCGAGGGCCCGGCGCGCCAGCGTATCGTCCGGCAGAAGTTCGCGGGCCCGCTGCGCGACCTGGAGCGTATCATCGCTGAGATCCCCCGCCTCGACGGAAAGGACCGCCAGATCCCGCACAGGCAGCCCCCATCGGGGATACGCCTCCGCAAGAGCGCGATAAGCGGCCTTCGACTCCTCTGCCGGCGCCGCCTTCGCGGCCGCGAGTCGAAAAGCGGGTGATGCGGACGCGGATGCCGCCGCTGCGGCGAGAATGGATCGCGCCTGATCAATGTCGACGCGACCGAGGTAGGCATCGAGCAGGGAAACGAAGCTGGTGTCGCCAGCCTGCACGGCCTCGAGGCGGCTTTCCTCCACCCGTCCACACAGGAGCGACGCTTCCGCGAGATCGCGCCGCACGCGCGGATCGTTTCCCGCCAGCACGCTCGCCTCGCTCAGGATGCTGCGGGCCCAGGCATAGTCGCCCGCCTTCAGCGCGGCGCAGCCCAGCGCGTGCGCGGCCTCCGCATTTTGCGGAGCAGCTTCGCGCGCCTTGCGGCCGTAGGCCAGGGCACGCTCCGGCTGATCGACCGTGAGTCGCGTCAACGCGATCAGTGCAGGCGCGTAATCGGCCGCCTCTTTCAACGCCTCCTCGTTCAGACGAATCGCCTTCGCCGTCTCCTGGCGGCGTTCCTCGATGCGCGCGAGGCGGGCGAGCGCGGATGGATTCCCGGGCAGGATTTTCAGCGCCTGTTCCAGCCGCTCACGATCCGATTCACCGGCATCCTGCAGCGACACGTCGAGGACCGAAAGCAACGCGCGCGCATCGTCGCGTCCGGCGAAGTCGCGGTCGGACCCGAGCGCGCGAAGCAGCGCGTCCCGCGCGCCCGCCTCGAGTCCCAGCCGTTGCCGCGCGAGGCCAAGCCGGTACTGCACCTCGGGCGCGGACGCCAATTGCGGCGCGCATTCCTCCAGCAACGCAAGGGCCCAGCGGTAATCCTTGCGCTTCAACGCAACCAGGGCGAGCGTATCGGCCACAGCAGCATCCCCCGCTGCCAGCTCGCGCGCTCGTTGCGCGAGATCCAGCGCGCGGTCAAGGTCCTGCTCCCGTACGGCCAGCAGATAGGCGAGGTTGTTCAGCGCGCCGACAAAGGAAGGTGCGATCTCGATCGCCTTCTCGTACCCGCGTATCGCCTCGTCATCCCGGTTCCGGCTCTGGTTCAGCACCGCCATCATCATGTGCGGAACCGGGTCGCGGGGATTCGCCGCGGCCGAATCGCGGAATTGCGCCATCGCCTCGTCGATCCGCCCCTGCCGGACGTACAGCCGGCCGAGATCCATGCAGGCGGACGGATTCTGTGGCGTCGCCTGGATCGCCCGCTTCAACGACTCCTCCGCCTCGGCATCGTCGCCGACGGCGAGTTTCGCGGAGGCGAGCAGATGGTGGAACCCCGCGATCTCCGGCCTCGCGGACACCCATCCGTCGATCCGCGCCATCGCCTCATTCGTTCGCCCCTCACGCATCAGGATCCCGACAAGCGATGAGGCGGCCGGAACAAATTCCGGCGACTTCACGAGCGCCGCCTCCAGATTCGTGATCACCCCGGCGACATCTTTCGCGGCATCCAAGGTCATCGCGGCGAGATAGAGTGGCTGCGGCGAATCCGGTAGAAGCGCCCCGAGGTCGCGATAGACCGACAGGGCATCCGGCCAGCGGCCGGCGCTGCGATAGGCGGAGCCGAGCAGCAGCAATGCTTGCACGCGTTCGGTGGATCCGTCCCCGGACAGCGGCAGGAGCCGTGCAATCGCACCTTCCGCCTGGCCGCGACGAAGGTCGAGTTCCGCGAGGGCGAGCGACGCCTCCACATTTCCCGGCACAAGCTCCAATGCGCGCAGCAAGTCGCGCTCCGCCTCCTCGACCCGGCCCTTCCGCACTTTGATGCGGGCGCGTTCCACATGGGCGGCGGCGTACGTGGGGAACGCTTCAATGAGCGCGGCGACCTCCTTCTCCGCCGCGTCGAGCCGGCCCTGGAGCAGGTGCGAACGAGCCCGGAGCAACAGCGTCGGCGGATGTCTGGGGTGTTCGGCCAGCAGGGTTTCGATGCGTCGGGCGGCATCCTCGTACTTCCGCTCGGCCACATCCATCGACGCCAGCTCCAGCAGGGCGGGCACGAAGGTCGGCATCGCCGCAATCATCTCATCGAGGATGCGGCGCGCCTCGCCGGGTTTCCCGTCCATGCGATGAAACGCGGCGAGCCGGACGCCCGCAAGCGAGGAGGTCGGCGCGATCTGGTACGCCCGTTCGAGGGCGGCGCGGCCCGCCTCCATCTCGCCCCGGCGCAGGGCCCACTCCGCCTTCGCGAGCAGCGCATCGGGCGACATCGGGTCGAGCCGCAGGGCCTCCGTGATTGCGGCGCCCGCAGCCTTGAGATCGCCCTTGCGCAACTGGAGCGAACCGACGGCGAGTTGATAGCGCGCGGACTCCGCATGCAGGCCCCGTCGCGACGCGAGGCCGGCGAGACTTTCCTCGACGCCCGCCGGGTCCGTCGCCGCGGCCGACCACACCATCAGCGCATCGAGGTCCTCCGGGTTCCCGGCCAGCACCTCTGCGGTGAGCCGGCGCGCCTCCCCGGGATCGCCCCCGCCGAGGTACAACTCCGCAAGGCACGTCTTCACGCCGGGAAGCGCAGGGTCGAGCTCCAGCGCGCGCCGCAGCGCCGGATAGGCGCGGGCATAATCCCCGTTACGCATGTGGGCCACGCCGAGCGAGCCCAGCGCCGCCGCATTCGTCGGGTTGATCTTCAGCGCGCCGATGTATTCGATCACCGCCTCCGCATAGCGCTCCCGCTCGATGAATGCGTCGGCGCGTTCGAGATGCCGCTTCAGCGCCGCCGAATCCGAGCAACCCGTGCTGAGGCCTGCGACAAGCATGAGCCATTTTGCGATGCGCATATTCATGACCGCCTCCCATTCCTGGTTGGATTCAAGCGCGAAGTTCCGGTCGTTCCCGCCAGCGCAGCGACGCCAGCACACCGAACAGCAGCACGAGCGAAAGGGCAAAAAAGAGTGGCCCGCCATGCACGTGGAGGGGGCCCCGGATGATATCGGGATCCACATGCACCGTAAGCCACGCGATAACGAGAATCCGGAGGCTGTTGCGCAGGATGCCGATCGGGATCACGACGGCGGTGAACAGGAGGCGGGCGCCGCGCCCGCGCAGGAACTGTTGCCCGACGACGATCGAGGTCACCAGCAGGACCAGCGTTGAACGGATCCCGCTGCACGCCTCGGCCACTTCAAGTTCAAGGCCCGGCAGCGAAAGGAACGGCCCGTCCTTCAGGATGGGCGTGCCCGTCGCGCGGATCAAGGCATACGCCGTCCAGCCGGAGGCCCACTGCAGGAGCGCGGAAAACGCCTGCTCCAGCGCAGGGGTGAGCGGAAGCATCAGGAAGAGAAACAACACGGGGAAGGCGCGGAGTCGCAAGCCCTGCGCTCCCCAGCGGATGAAGAGCCCGACGGCGAACAGCGCAATGGCCATGAAGAGGCGCGAGCGATCCAACGACCCGTCGAAATCCGTCCGCGCGGCGCCGGCAAATGCGAGCAGGAAAAAGAGTGCCGCCCCCACCGCGAGCACGGCGCGGGCGCGCGGCGTCGTATAGATGGGGGCTCGCGACGTCTTCTGTTCATGCAGCAGGTACAGCGAGACGAACGGGATCAGCAGGACATAGGAATGAAGCGATGAGCCCAACCCGAACCGCGCCCACGCCACGAGGTCCCCGCCGAACAGGACGGTGAGGCCGGCGACGTAGGCCCACCAGACCCAGCGGCAGGGCGCGCTGGAAATCGGCGTGGCGGGCTCAATCATACGACATCCGCCTCCCGCTCAATGCCCAGCTTCTCCATGAGCTCGTAGAGCGTCGGCCGGCTGATGCCGATCGACTCGGCGGCGCGGCTGATGTTGCCCTTGTGCTTCGTCAGCGCGCGCCGGACCAGATCCCGTTCCACCTGCTCCCGCGCTTCCTTCAACGTGACGGCGGCGGAAACGCCCGATTTAAGGTCCAACTCCAGATCCACCGGACGGATGTACCGGCCCTCCGCCATCACGACCGCCCGGCGCACGCGGTTTTCCAGCTCCCGCACATTGCCGGGCCACTCGTGGTCCGCGATGGCCTTCACTGCCTTGGCCGAAAAGGTCAGGTCGCGCCCCGCCTCCGCCGCATACCGCTGCAGGAATGCGCGTGCCAGCAGCACCGCATCCCCCGGCCGCTCGCGCAGCGGAGGCAAGCGCAGCGTCACAACGGCGATCCGGAAGTACAAATCCTCCCGGAACGTCCCGGCGGTCATCGCCTTCTGCAGGTCCGCGTTCGTCGCCGCAATCACGCGCACATCCGCGCGCAACATCTGGCGGCCACCGATCCGCTCGAAGGTCTGGTCTTGCAGGAAGCGCAGCAGCTTGACCTGCAGCGACGGCGAGAGCTCGCCGACCTCGTCGAGCAGCAGCGTGCCGCCCGCAGCCATCTCGATCCGGCCGGCCCGCGTCGCGTGCGCGCCGGTGAACGATCCCTTCTCGTGGCCGAACAGTTCTCCTTCCAGCAGCGTCTCCGGGATTGCATGGCAGTTGATCGCAACGAAAGGGCCGCCCTTCCGCGCGCTGCGGCGGTGGATCGCGAGCGCCACCATCTCCTTGCCCGTCCCACTCTCGCCGAGCAGCAGCACCGGCGCATCGACCGTCGCCACCTTCCGGATGGATGCGAAGACGGACTGGATCTGCGGACTGTCGCCCAACATGCCCTCGAAACCGCCGACGGCGAGCCGCGCCTGCGCCTCGCGATATCCGCGTTCCAGCGTCGCCACATAAAATGCGCGTTTCAGCACGTTCGTGAGTTCCTCGATCTCCACCGGCTTGTGCAGAAAGTCGTAGGCCCCCTGCCCGATCGCCTGCAACGCGTTTTCCTTTTCGCTCTGGCCGGTAATCACGATGACCTTCACATGCGGCGCCTGCGCGAGCAGTTCGGAGAGCGCCAGGAGCCCCTCCGAGGCATCCGCCGGATGCGGCGGTAATCCGAGGTCGAGCAACACGACATCGGGCTTGCGCGAAAGGACAACGGCAACCGCCTGTTCCCGCGTCTCCGCGAGTTCGACCTCATAGTCATTCGCCAGCGCCCACTTCATCTGCGTGCGAATGGATTCGTCGTCATCCACGATCAACAGGAGTGGTTTCATGTTGTGGCTCCCCTCACCGGAATCCGCACGCGGAAGACCGTCCCGCGCCCGGGTTCGCTTTCAACCTCCATGCGTCCGCCATGCGCCTCCACGATGGTTCGCGATTGGAACAACCCGACGCCCATGCCGTTTTTTTTCGTGGTCTGGAAAGGGCGGAAGAGGCGGGTCGCCAGGAATTCCCGCGTCATCCCGCATCCATGGTCGCGCACACTGAGCACGCCTTCGTCCCGCTCCGTCGTTGCGCGGAGTTCGACCGGCGCGCCGGGCGGCGAGGCATCGCGCGCGTTCAGCACCAGGTTCAGCAGGACGCACTGCATTTGCTGCGGATCCATCCGCCATCGCAGCGACTCGCCCGGCGTCCACGCCACACGCGCCGCGGTTTCCGCGTCCAACTGCCTCAACGCATCCGCCACCCAGGCCGCGACCTCGACCTCCGCCGGCTGGATCTCGAACCCGCGCCGCAGCGCGCCGAGTCGCGCCACCACATCATTCATCTTCCGGACCCCGGCGCTCATGGTCCGCTCCGCGTCCTTCCGGAACGCGGGTTCATCCATGTGCTGCTTCAGGTTCGAGAGGGTCAGCGAAAGGCTCGAGGTCGTGTTTTTCAAATCATGGATCAGAAACGCGGACATCATCTGGAACGCCTCCATCTGCTTGGCCGCCAGCAGCCGGTTGGCCAGCCGGAGGGCCAGCAGGCGCGCCGCGCTGTGATCCGCCAGCAGCTGGAACAAATCGAGTTCCTCGGCGGTGAACGGCAGGCCGCGCACGCGGTCCCCCATCGTCATCAAACCCAGCACATGCGATTCCGCCTGCACGACGGCGCAGAACCGGTGCCCGCCCGTGTGGAACTGGCCGGGATTCCATTGCCGCACGCGCTCCGCCCACGGCTCACGGGTATGGTCGAGATCCACCGGATGTTGGAGGGATCGCCAGCAGGCGATCACCTCCTCCGGCACCGGCTCCGCCGTAACGTCTGCAGGCTGCGCCAGTCCGGTGGAACTGGCCAGGCGCAGGCCTCCGCGATCATCGAGCAGCCAGAAGGAAACGGTGAGCGTCTCGAAGGTTTCGGACGCGAGGTCCGCCACCGCGCGGGCGAGGTCATCTTCATTCAGGGCCCGCATCGTGCGCGCGGTGAACGCGCGCCACACCTCGCGGTAGTCGAAGGCGGGGCGCCGCAGGTGGCGGGTCAGCGCGCGGCGGAGCGCAACCCGGAATCGATCCGACAGGAGCAGCAACAGCAGGAAGGCCAGCCCCGCCACGACCGCCGTCCCGCCCAGCAGCACACCGGTCCCGCCGGATTCGCGCGCCAGCAAACGGGCGAACACGCCCAATCCCGCCAGGTACACGGCCGCCAGCAACAGCGTCAGCGAACCGAACACGACCTGGTTCGAAACGTAGAGATCCACATGCAGGCCCGGCGCACGCCGCAGCGACAGGCCGATCAACGCGCAGCCCAGGACCAGGGCCAGCGCGGGGATCACTTCGATCAGCGGATCGAGCGCCTGCGTGAACAGCGCCTGCCCGTGTCCATAGAGGCGCGCCCCGAGCATCACCAGCAGCCCGGCCACCAGCAATTTGATGCGCCAGCGTTGGGTGCCGCGGGACGCGCGCAACGTGCGCTCCAGGTTCATCAGCACCAGCACCGTGAACAGGACCAGCGCGACCAGCAGCGCCCGCCCGGCGGGCCCCAACGCCACCGGCCAATACACGCGGCCCTCCTCCGGCAGCGCGGACCCGACGAGCCCCCCCCAGCCCGCGAGCGCCAGCACCAGCGGTCCGACAGCCGCCAGCACCAGCGGGACGCGCCACGACCGGATGAACTCGCGGAAGTTGCTGCGCGCATACACGAGGCTGAAGACCAGCCACGGACCCGGCGCGAGCGCCGCGAACAACAGGCGGATGCGCTGCCACTGCGCGACCTGCTCCGGCAGCAGCACGACCGTGCCCGCCGTCACGGCGACCTGCTCCGCCGCCAGCACGAGCAGCCCAGCCACCATCAGGTTCGTGGGGAGGGTGCGTTCCTCCCGCAGGCAAAGCACCAGCGCAAGCAGCGCCGGCACCGCCGCCGCCAGACTGCCGAGCATAATAACCGGATCCATGAGGAGGGTCATCCCACGGCACAGTTCCCCGCCGCTGCGGGCGCAACGCGGGCCCTTGCGAGCGCGCGTGCCATATCGGGCATCCACCACCAGGCCAGCGCAGCCATCGCGGCCAGGAATACCGCCACGACGCCGAGCAGGACCGGCCACGACCACTGTGCGGCGCCCGCGAGGACCAGGGCTTCGGCCGCGCCGATCGCAACCGCGAGATACGCCACCGGCGCCCAATGGCGGCGCCACGCGATACCCTGCCGGAGTTGCAGGCGCCCCAGCGATACCGCGCCCGCGAACACCTCGGCCACCAGTGCCGAGGCCGCCACCGCGCCGAGGCCGCCTCCCAGCGCGAGCGCGAGCGCCGCCAACGGCAGGGCGCTGATACGGGCCGCATTCGACACCAGTTGATTTGCCGTGTCGGCCCGCGCCATCGCGGCCACCGCGGGCGTGATGCGAAGGAAGCGGAAAGCCGACGCCGCGCCGAGCCAGGCCATCACCGGACCCGCCCCGTCATAGTGCGGGCCGTACAGCAGACGGACCACCTGTTCACCGGCGATCACCAGCGGCAGCACGACAACGACCGCGGCGAGCGCGGTGAAGGCCAGCGCCGAGCCATAGCGGGACTCGAACTGCGCCGGATCATGCTTGGCGCGAGCCAGCAGCGGGAGCAGCAGCGCATTGACCACCTGCGCCGAGATAAACCACGGCACGCCCGCGAGCGAGAAGCAGATCGTGTAGACCGCGAGATCGCCCAGCGTGAGCCATCGCCCGACCAGCAGCTGGTCGCCCTGCTTGGCGATGAACATCAGCAGGCCGTTGGCGATCAACGGGGCGCTGAAGACCAGCATGCCGCGCAGGAGCGCCGGATTCCACGCCCAGCGATAGCGGCGGCACGCCACCGCGTGGGTCATCGCACAGGTGAGCGCAGCCTTGAGAAGCAACAGCGCCAACACCGTGCGGAAATCGGGCCATGCGCGCGCCAACGGCCAGGCCAGCGCCGTCACCGCCACTTGCGGGAGGAGTTCGGTCCACAGCTGGGGACCGAAACGCAGGTCGCGCTGGGCGCGATCCTTGTCGAGATGTTCGATCCCTTTCAGCAGCGGCACCAGGGCGAGCACGGCAAAGGCCCAGCCGGCATGCGGGACATTGAAAAACACCGCCATGGGCGCGCTCAGCGCCAACACGAGCAGCGCGCTAGCGAGCCCGGCAAGAAATTGAAAGGCCTGCGCGTTGCCCTGGAAGCACTCCGCATCTCCCGCATCGTCCTGGACAACTTGTTTGCCGAACGCCATGCGGCCCGCCAGCTCCAGCATGGCAATGGTCATCGCAAAGGCGGCGGCGAGTCCGAAGTCGTCTTTGGTGAGCAGGCGGGCGAGCAATAGATTCCGGACAAGCGACAGGAAGAATCCAAGCGCCTGCGCTCCGCCCAGCACGACGGCCTGACCGGCCACGCTCATGCTGGTTCTCCCGGCGGGTGGCGGCGCGGCCGGATCGAGCGCCAGAGGGCGTGCCATTCAGGCCCCGGATCGCGCAGCAGGTCGCCGACGCCGGTCTGCCGCGTGAGGTCGCGCCAGCCGCGCAGGTGGATCGGCGACGGAGCGAGCAACGCGGGTACGCCGCTGGGCCGGCTGTAACGCAGGCCCGCATGCTGAAGCGGCCACTCCGCGGGCGGCGCGCCGGTCGCGATGCGGCAGCACAGGTCCGGGAAATTGATGCCCGCCGGCAAACAGGCAATCACCGTCTGCCAGAAGCGTGCGTTCACCTCCAGCAACCAGAAGCGGCCGGTGCGCGGATCGAGGAAGAAATCAATATCGCACACGCCCTCCCACTCCAGCAACGCCATCAGCGCGCGCCCGGCGGCCAGGATGTCCGCGTGTTCAACGAACTCCACGATGCGCGGGATGGAGTAGCGGCGTCCGCCATAGCGCAGCGCGCGCCAGAGGGTGTAGGCCATGATTTGCCCGCTCCGGCAGCAGACCGAGAGCGAATAGTCCACTCCGTCGATGAAGGGTTGTACGAGATATTCCTGTTCACCGCCGGGGCCCACGGCTGCCGCGAACGCGGTGACCGCCGCCGGGGTTTCCAGTTTCTGGAATCCGAATCCGCCCCGCCGGTGGCGCGACTTGACCAGCACCGGGAGGCCGAACTCGCCCCGCCCGCCGGCCAGCGCGGCGAGGTTTTCGGCCGAGGCCGGACAGGAGGGCAGCAGCGGCAACCCGCGCGGGCGCGCCGCCTCGAAGAGCCGCCATTTGTCGGAGGCGAGATCAATGCGCTCGCGCGACGGCAACGGCGCCACGTGGAACCACTTCTCCAAACGGTTCCGCTGGGACGCCACCTGCTGGAAACCGGCCAGTGTCACCGGCAGCAGCACCGCGCCGGGATGAGCGACACCCCACTGCTCCAGCGCGGAGGGCCAGTCGGACGCGGTCGGCGCCGGACCCTTGATGAGGCCCGAACAGAACCGGCTGTACCGGACGGGATTGTCGTCCAGCGTCGTCATCAGGGTCGTCGCGTAGCAACCCGCGGCGCCCAGACACCGAAGGACTTTCAGGGAAAGTTCGGCGTCCGCATCCGGGATCAGGACGTGCGTTGTTTTCATAGAGGGGCTTGTGCCTCGGCGTCCAGGGCCTCCGTGCGGCGGCGAAGCCGGTCGCGCCAGTGCTGCTTGATGCGATCCAACGCACCCGTGCGTTTCGCAATCCGCCGCGCCGCGCGTTCACCTGCGGCCGCGAGCGCGGTGGCGCCTCCCGCGGACCAACCGCGCCACGAAGGCGCCATCAGGAGCGCGGTGGCTTCCCGCCAGCTGTGATCGCCGAACCGCTGCTTGTAGTGCGCGTCTCCCAATCCGAAATCGATCCTTCGCACGCCTTCGCGGATCAGTTCATCAACCATGCGGAGAAACATCAGCGTGCCCGCTTCGAATGCGCGGAGCTCGGGCCGGTAGCCGGTCGCGGAGGAGTGGAAGGAACCGTGCAGCAGGGTGCCGATCCAAAACGCCTGCGCAACGCCATCAATCTCCAGGACCATCGCGCGCAACGCTCCGCGCCGCGCCCACAACTCCAGGCGGGCCCGCGTCAACGCATTGTTGACGAACCCGGCCTCGAGCCCGCGCTGGTACGTTGTTTTCGCCACCGTTTCCAATTGATCGCACAGCAGCCTCACCCCCTCACGGGGCGCGTGCCAGCGCCACTGCATCCGCTGCGGGAACGCGGCCTCCAAGTCGCGCGTCTTCCGGCGTATCCACGCACGGTGCTTGGATCGCATCCGGTTGAGCAGGAACCCCGGCTCTCCGTCCACCGTCAGCGCCCAGTGCCGGTTCCACGCGGGCGCTCGAACGCCGCAGGTGCGTGAACGATGCGCGAGGGCTGCCCACAGCGGGGACTGTTCAGCGAGGCAGCGGAACTCCACTGCATCGGCCCGGCCGTCGCGCAGGAACGCATCGCAGTCGTCGACGAAACGCCCCGCCTGTTCGACATCCCACGCGCCCAGGCAACCACCCATGATGACACGCAGCAAGCGCACGGGAACGTGGCCCAACGACAGATACCCGATACGCAGCGGCAGGTGCGTTCGCTCCAGCCGGGCGGCCGCCCACGCGCGGGTCCGGTCGACCTCGCTGTCGATCCACACCAGCGGGCGTTCGACACCGGGAGCCAGCCGGCTGACCAGCAGGAAATGATCGAGCACGCTGTTGGGATGCTGTTCGCATGCATCCCAGCGCTCACGCAGGCGCTCCAGTTGTGCCGCTTCAGATAGCCATTCCGAGTTCATGTGCTCATCAGCGCCGCACCTTGGGTCGACCCGGCGCCGCGGGCGGGGCAATCGTGTCCTTGAATTCGTAGGCGCCGGCATCCGTTGTCCCGTCGGCGCCGCGTGTGGCCCCGTAGGCGTCGGTGCGCCAGGCGCCGCTGGCGAGGACGGCCGAGGGCAGCGCGGCTTTCAGGCGGAAATCGCCGGCCGTCCAGTTGACGAACGGGTCCACGGAGGCCACGACATTGGAGACCCGGAGATCCACGTTGACGAAACCGAGCGGACCGCCAAGGGCGTAGCCGAGGTTGTTGCGGGCCTCGATCTGGGTGGAATTCGTCGTGTCGAGTTGCACGAGCGTGCCGCGGTACGGCAGGTTGCAGAAGGTGTTGTTGTAGATCTTCCAGTTGTCCACCACCGGGACCCCGGCGTTGGAGTCGGAGAAGATCGGCGCCCACCCGGTCATGTTGGTGACACCGGGCGAGCAGTAGAACACATTGCCGTAGAACTCCGCGCCGTCGCCGTGCTGGGCGGCGCCGGTGTAGTGTCCGATCCAGCCGGTGCCCACGATGTCGGCCATCCGGTTGTTGCGGAAGACGAGGGAGCCGGCCAGGTTGTCGAACCGCAGGCCCACCCCGTGGTGCTCGGGACTCGTGGCGTTGCGGGCGAAGAAACACGCTTCGATCAACCATCCGCCGGGATTGGCGCGCACATCGACGAACGTCCCCCCGATGTCGTGCGCATGACAGCGGCGCAGGTGCACGTTCGTCACCGTCGTGGCGGACGCATTCGCCTGCACCGCGATCCCGTAGCCGGGCAGGCGCTGGCCCGTGAACTCCACGCTGGCGATGGAAATCGAATGCACATTCGGACGCAGGCCCCACTTGCTCCATTTGTCGCTCAGCATGAGGAGGATCGAGGTCTTCTCGGGGCTGCTGATGCGGAACCCGTGGTTGGTTGCCCATGCGTCGGGCCCGCCGCCGGTGACGCCGTCGAGCCGGTAGAAGCTGCGCAGGAACACCAGCCCGGCCCAGTAGCCGTTGCCCGCATCGAGGTCCACGCGGAACTCGGCGACGCCGTCGCCATAGCCGTCGACCCAGCCGTCAGCCGGACCATGCGCCGCGGGCGTCGCCTTCACGATCGCGATAACATTCGTGCCCTGCTCGGCGTCGCGGAAGACCCGCCCCGGATAACTGCCGTCGGCCACGTAGTACGTCGCGCCGCGCACCAGGTTCACCGGCAGGCTCGTGAACGCGTGGTGCCAGTCCGCGCCCGTCTGGTCGCCGGCGGCGTCCGCGCGCACGCAGTACACCAGGTTCGTGGCCCGCGCCGGTCCCGCCCCGCACACCAGCATGACACAGGCGATGAACCACGCCATCGCCCAGGCGCGCGTGTGGAGGTGCGAATCGCTTCTAGGTTGCTTGTTCATGCGTCATTCCCTCCTCTGGAAAGGGCGTAGGCTGATCGCCCGGAATCGACAGGGGGTCGGATGCGGCGACCGGAACGGGCGCCAGCTGCGCTGCAAGCGGAAGGGAGCCGACGGTGGCGAGGAGGCCGTAGATGAACAGCACCGACTGGTCATAGAACGAGACGGACAGGCCGGATGCCGCGGCGACCAGCAGCATCGCGCCCATGCACCAGACGAAATAGCGATCGCTCGCCGGGATCTCTTCATCCTCCGCCTGCGCGCCGACGCGGCGGAACGCCAGGACCAGCATGCCGATAAACGACGCGAGCAGCGGCAATCCCCCGACGACGCCGAGCTTGATGAAGTAATTCGTGATGTCCACCTGCTCCGCGCTGTACGTCACGCCGGTGGGCAGCCAGTGGCGGGTGTAATCCGTGCCCGCGAACCACCAGTCCCCGACGTGTTCCAACGCGGCATCGATCAGCGCCGCCCGGTGAAAACCGGTGCTCTCGCTGATGACGTCGATGCGGTTGAGCAGGTAATACGGCGGCGCTTTCATCACCAGTTCCAGCGCGAGATACAAAAGCACCGCGCCCCAGCGCAGGCGCGGCACCCAGGCGCGGTGGCGCCACAACCAGACGGCGCCAAGGCCCGCAGCCGCGCTGATCAACGGGCCGCTTGATCCGCTGGCCCAGATCATGACCGCACACGCGCCCAGGCCCAGCAGCGCGAGCAGGCGGCGGCGCGGCCACAACCCGAGCAGCACGGGCACGCACAACGCGCCAACCGTGCCGGCGAGGATCGCATGCAGGAAGGGACCCTGCGCGCGGAATTGTCCGCCCCGCAGCAGCGGCGTTTCCGGCACGCCGCCCATGAAGGCGAAAACGTTGATCCCGTGCCGTCGTTCCCACGCCATCGCGGCCGCGAGCGGGATCAGCAGCACGGCCGTCGCGGTCCAGAAGCGGACCACGTCCGCGCGTTCGCGGCAGAAAATGCGCACGAGAAAATAGAAGCCGCAGGCGTTGTAGGCCATGCCCAGCCGGAAGACGAGCGACTCGCCGACCGGCTCGTGAAAGAATCCACTCCAGACGCAGCACGCGGCCCAGACCCACATCCAGCGATCCATGCGGTTCATCCCGCCGTCCAGCCCCTCGCCCCGCGCCAGCACGCGCACGAGCCCCACGAGCAACAGCAGGCGCGTGATGGTGAAATTGCCGCCCGCCAGCATCACACCCTGCCCCAGCGTCACATAGACTGCGCCCACCAGCAGCGGGACCGACGCCCAGCGCCGGGGCAGGAACATCAGCGCAAGCGCCGACACCGCGAACACCGTCAGGGCATAGGCGTTCATGCGGACGCCTCCGCCGCGATGGACGCCACATCGTCCCACAGGGCGGCAATTTCGCGCCGCGCGACTGGCACGTGGTCCGCGAGCCGCGCCCGGTACAACTCGCGCTGGTCGAACAACCGGGCCACCGCGGACCGCACCTCCTCGTTGGAGCACCGCCGCAAGTCGAGCGCCAGCTCCTTCACACCTACGGTGTCGAACAGACTCTCGAATTTTCCGCTATAGGCGAGGCCGGCCGCCGGAATGCCCTGCGACAGCGCGGCAATGCAGGCGTGCATCCGCGAGCCGAGGAAGAAGTCACAGCTTCCGATGATCGCCTTCAACTCACGTTCGTCGCGCGGACCCTCGACGCGGCGCACCCGGGCCCGCAGATCCGGGTCCAGTCCGGCCTCGACCTCCGCGCACGCCGTTTCATCACTTTCCGGATTCCGCGCGCCCCACACATGGGGCAGCAGCACGACCTCGCAGCCGCGCGCACCCGCCCAGTCGAGGATGAGGTCCGCCACGAGGCGTCGATAATCATCCGCAAGGCCGAACATGTTGCGCCGGTTGTATCCGCCCATGTGGAGCAGGCCGCTGATGTTGAACCCAATGCGGGGCGCGCGCGGCCGGTCGGACATCAGCCACGGCGGACGCCGCTCCGCCGGCAGATGCGGCTCAAGCGCGAACGCCAGGTCGTGGCAGAACCGGATACGATCCCCGGCCTCGGGCGCCAACTGGCGCGCGAGTTCCATGCTGCTCCGGTCGCGGACATACACCCGGCGGGCCCGGCGCAGGAGTTGCGCGGCCAGGCGGCGCGACCACGCACGACGGAACGGCCCGATCGTTTGCGGCAGCAACACCAGCGGACGGCCCAGGGCCAGCGCGAGCAGCGCGGGCAACGTGACGTACCACAACCGGTTTGCCCCATAGAGATCGCTGAAGCTGTCGCCGCCGGCCAGCGCCCCCACCACATCCGCGTTGCACAGCGCGCGCATCGCGGCCGGTTCGCTACGCGCCATCTCGCTGCGCGCCGCGTTACGCCGACGGACGGAGCGGGCGCGCGCAAGCAACCGGACCACATGGTTGGGCAGCCATATCCGCCAGGAATAGCGCAGCGGATACAGCGGCACCAGAACACTCCGTCCATCCAGCGCCAGGGTGTGGACCTGTTCCCTGCGCGCATAATCCACCAGCACCGCCCCGGCCTCCGGGAAACAATGGAGCAGCGACGTCACCGCGCCACTGGCCAGCGCCCACACGCCCATGTTCTGCGTGGTGTAGCCGGCACCCAGCAACACGATGTGCAGTTTCTTGGGATCCTGATTCATAGAGGCGCGGACGTCGCGGGCAGCGCACGCCCTGTTTCCGGCGACCGGTCACGGCGGGCCCAGTGTTCGCCCCCCAGAACCCAGCGCAGCCGGACCGACCAGCGGCGCAGGGCATGTGCGGCGGGCGCATTCCGGCGGGGCGACGGCGTGCACAACCACCACACTGACGAGGCGGCCAGCCGCATCAGCGCGGCGATACCCATCACCGCGCGAAAAGCGGCCGCGTAGCCGCGCGACCGGTGTTTGCGGAAAAAGCGCCAGCGCGATTCCATGCGCAGGACATCGCTGAAGACGGACGAGCCCGCGTGCGCGCTGCTGCCGCCGCCGTAATGAATCACCGCGGCGTCCGGCACGAGCAGGACGGCCCAGCCGGCGCGGTGCGCCTTGAAGCACAGGTCGACATCCTCCGAATACATGAAGTAGTCCTCGCTGAAGCGCCCAACCCGCTCGAAGAGCTCGCGCCGGATCAGCAGGCACGCGCCGGACACGGCATCGACCGGCGACGGCCCGACCGCCTCGTCCCAAATCCTTGCATTCCCCCACAGCGAGGCGCGCGGGAACCAGCGCCGCAGCAGGTTGCTGTCGAGGACTTCGCGAAGCAGGTTGGGAAACGCCTGTACGCAGCTGTCCTGCACCGAACCATCGCCATTGCGCAGGCGCGCGCCCGCAATCCCGGCGTCGGGCTGCTCGCGCAGCGCGCGGATCAATGCATCCAGCGCGCCCGGCGGACAGACCGTGTCCGGGTTGAGTAGCAGCAAAAACTCACCGCGCGCATGGTGCGCGGCGGCGTTGTTGGACCGGGCGAACCCGGGATTGGTTTCCGCCTGCACGAAGTGCACGGACGGGAACTGCGTGCGGACCAGCGCCTCGGAACCGTCATGGGAAGCGGCGTCGAGGACAATCACCTCGAACGTGCAGGCGGGTGGATGCGCATAAATCGAACCGAGACAACCGGCAAGGTGCTTGCAGGAGTTCCAATTCACGATGACGATGGAGAGGTCCATGTGCGCGGAATTCACGGAACACCCTCGCGGCGGGCCCAGATGAAGCCGGAAGAATCGCGGTAGCGGGAATAGCGTTCGATGTGGAAACCGAGTTCCTCAAGCCGCGCCCGCGCGGCGGGACCGTTGCGGCGCCCGCCGTCGAGATTGTGGTACTCCATCCGGATCCGGTCGATGCCCGCCACATCGGCAGCGGTCAGGGTTTCGAGGATTTCGTATTCCATCCCCTCGCAGTTGATCTTGAGCAAGTCCACCTGCGTCATCCCGTTTTCGCGCAACAGCTCCGGCAGCGTCGTGCAGGGCACCTCCAAGAATTGCGCGTCTGATTGCTCCGCGATCAGCGAGTGAACCGGGGAATCGCGCAGGGCCAATCGACGCGGACCCGCGCGGCCGCCGATCGCGAGCGGCAGCGCCGTCACCCGGTCCGAAAGGTTGTTCATGCGCAGGTGCTCCTGCAGGCGCGCATAGTTGCGGGGCTCTGGCTCGACGCACAGGATGCGGGCCTGCGGACAAAGTCCCGCCGCATACACCGCGAACGTGCCCATGTTGGCGCCGATATCAACGATGGTGCGAAGATCGCGGAACACCCCGTATTCCCGGCGGATGAACACCACCGCGAACGTGCCCGCCAGCGTGCCGGGTTCATCCACCAGGACGCGCCCATCGCGCAGCAGGTAGCGCGCGGGCCGGCCGGTACGGCCCAGGTAATGCAGGAGATACACGGGCCAGTTGCGCAGCAAGGCCACCACGCGCGGCAGGAGGAACGGGAACGTAAACACATGGGGCGAAAGGTTCATCGGAATTCAGGTTGCATTGCGGATCCGGCGGCGGTGTTCGCTCCGCCAGTACGCGACCGTGGCGGGCGGCAGCACGACCGGCCTTCCGCGTACCACACTCTCCAGATAACCGGCGGCCGCCGCCGCGCTGCCCGCCAGCAGCGGCGGGTCGCCCGCACGGTACAGGCAGCGCAACAGGAACCAGCCGGTTCCGTAACCGAGCGAATGGAAGCGCCGGCCTTCGTTAAACTTCGCGCGGAGCGGATGGGCCTCCGCGCCGCCGGTCCGCCGATGCTCGGATACCGTCAGGTCGAGCAACTTCTCCACCCGCCACCCGTGCTGCTTGGCAGACAACTCTGCGGCCGCATCAATGCCGCCAAAGGGCAACGCCGGATAGCCGCCAATTTCCTCGAAGCAGGCGCGGCGGAACAGCTGCACCGCGCCCGCCACGGTATCGGGCGAGCGATCGGAACAATGAAACGTTTCCCCCACCCGCGTCTGCACGCAGCCGCCGGCCAGCCCGATCCGCGGATCACGCGCCATCCGCTCCAGCACCCGCGCGTAATAATCGGGGGGCAACTCGATGTCGGCATCGAGATTGCCGATGAAGGCGTAAGTATCGCTGCGCAGATGCGCGCGACCCGCTGCAAACGCCCGGGCCTTTTGCCCGAAACAACGACCGCCCTCCCGTTCCACCCGCAGACAGCGAACGAAGGGATGCCGGAGTGCGGCCTCTTCCGCAATTCGGGCCGTGGCGTCCGTCGAACCGTCATCGACGATCACCCACTCCCGCGGCAGGCGCAGCTGGGCCGCCACCGCCGCAATCGTGCGCGGCAGATGCCCGGCCTCGTTGCGGGCCGGCGTGATCAGGACATAGTCGCCCGTGTCGCTCATCGACGCGCCATCCACGCTTTCACGCGTTTGCCCAGCCGCTGGGGCGCCTGCATCCAGTCGTAGGCGCCGCTCACTTTCGCGGCGAAGAGTTTGAGGTCATCGGCGGAGTTGATCGGCAGCCGCCGCAGAAGCAACGTATCGTCCCCGCTCACGGCGCTGCCAATGCGCGTGGTCACCGCGACGCGATACCCCGTGTCGCGCAGCATCGCGCGATAATCCGCGACGAATTCCCCGTCGCCCTCCGGGAACGCGAACGGATACGAAAACATCGTCACCATTTCCCCGATTTCGCCGCGAATCCGCGCGGCCGACTCGGTCAGCTCGCGCCGCCGCTGTTCGCGGTCCAGCTCCACCAGCTTCGGATGCGACACCGTGTGGGACCCGAATTCGATGCCCGCCGCATGCAGGTCGCGCACCTCCGCCCAGGTAAGGCAGGGCCGGCCGAGGAACTCCCGGCGCGCATCCCCGATATACGCGGTCGGAAGGAACACGCTCGCCGTGAATCCATATCGCGCGAGCATCGGCGCCACCGTCTCGGCGACATCCGCGAACCCGTCATCGAACGTCAGCACCACGGACGGTCTGGCAAGCGTGGCGCCCTCGATAAACGCCCTCGCGTCCTCCAGCGACAATGTCCGGAAGCCCTCGTCGCGCAGCCAGCGCAGGTGATCTTCGAACACGCCGGGACGCGTGTTCGTGACAAAGTAGGCGTGGCGCCGGGTGTCATCCACGCTGGAAACGGAGTGATACATCAGGATCGGCAACGCCGCTGCAACGGGGCGCGGGCCACGGAGGGCATGCGCGGCCATCGTTATTGCGCGGTCGAACCGCATGGGGTCCATCCTTCCATCATCGTCGTCCGTCGCTCCGCGAGGCGATCGACAAGGTCGAGATATTCCCCCTGGTGCACGGTCCAGTTCTCGCGCGCGATGTAGGCGCGCCCACGGCGCGCGAGACGCGCCCGCTCCTCGGGACGCGACGCGAGCTCGATCATCGCCTCCGCGAGTTCGTCCACCGACCCCGAGGCGAAGAACCGCACCGTGTCCTCCGGGAAATAGAAACGGTCGATCGCCGTGCGCGCGCAGATCACCGGGACCCCCTGCGACATGTATTCGAGAATCTTCGTGCTGAACGCCTCGTTGCCGAACGAGTCCGCCCGCTTCGCGACCACGCCAAGGTCAGCCGTCGCCATCAGGTCCGGAATCTCCGCGAACGGGACGGGCGGGTGAAAGAGCACCGCGCGCTCCAAGCCGAGACGTGCCACGACGCCCTCCAGGCGTTGCCGCTCGCTGCCTTCGCCATAAATGTGAAAATCCGCCGCCGGGACGCGCACGCGCAACCGGGCAAAGGCCTCGATCGCGAGGTCGAGACCCTGGTGCCACTGCAAGCCGCCCGGATACACGATGCGGAAACGATCTTCGCCACCTGCGCGCGGACGCGGCTCGAGGAAGCGGTAATCCACATGGTTCAGGACCACGGAGCAGCGATCCACAGGCGCCGAGCGCGCCACCAGCCGGTCGCGCCACAAGTGGTTCGCCACGATCACGTGGTGCGCGAAGCGGCACGAGACGCGTTCGACCACGCGGAGCATGCGCACGAGCGGATGCGTCGTGGCCACGGCAAACTTGCTCGCGAAGAACTCCGGCAGGATGTCGTGGATGTCCAGGATGACACCGCTGCCCTGCGCCTTCGGGAGCCACGCCGCGAACACCTCGAAATCCGGGACGGAATGCACGTGCACCACATCGTAGCGGCGCGCAAGGGAGCGGGTACCCAGCGTCCACGACGAGCGCAGGAGAAAGGCCGTCAAGCGGGCGAGATACGCCAGCGTCTTGCGCTCATTTCGCTCGCGCTGCTGGATGCGCAATATGCGCACGCCGTTCCGGAAGCCGGTCCGCGGCTGTCCCGGACGGCGCAGGGCGATCACCTCGACCTCATCCCCGCGGCGGGCGAGGGTCTCCGCATAGCGGATGATCCGGTTGTCGCTGTCGTAAAACGCATAGGCCGCCATCGCGACGCGACGGCGCGACCGTTCCGGTGCATCGGGCAGCACGGAGCGGAAGTACGCCGCCGCTTCGCGCGGCGTCGCGTTCCACGCCTGCCCCGGATAGCGCTCCGCGACATACGCGAGCAGTTCGTCGTACCACGCCGCGGGGTATTCCTCCGGGCCCGGCGCGCCATCAAACGCCATGTAGTCCGGGTGCACAATGAGCAGAGCCATGCCGCCGGCGGCCGCAATCCAGTCGAGCTTCCGTTTCCACGTGTCGATGCCGGGTTCACGCAGCGTGACGAACACGGCGTGGTCCTGCGGCAGCGTGTACGGCAGTTCGACGTAGCGCCGGCCGGAGGTGCGGCTGCGGACCCAGAACGGGAAGATGGTGCCGGACCCCTCCGGCTGCGGCTCGAACGGGTCCGTGTCAAATCCGGATGAGTCATAGCCGATCGCCAGTTCGCCGATCCAGTCGAGGTTCCGCACGGTGGATGGCGCGCGAAAGCCCTCCGCGCCCCAGTCGCGCAGGTAGCGATCAATCCGCTCCGCGCGCCGCTCGAATGTGCGCCGGTCAAGAAACGTCCGCCAATCGTGCACGAGGCCGTGGACGCCAATTTCGGCCCCGCCGGCCGAGAGCTCCTGCCGCAGGCGCGGTGGAAGCGCGTAGCGGCCCTCGGGCACGAAATAGTACGCCGACCGCACGCCGCGCCGCTGTTCCAGTTCCGCGAGCGCGGGACAGCGGTCCAAGCCGCGCAGTGTGTCGACGTCGTGCGTAAGCACCAGGGCGAAGCGCCGTCCGGACGGCCACCCCGGCCAGCCCTCCGGCGCACGGCAGGCGTCATCGCGGATCGGCCACTCGTCGCGCACCGATTCCAGCAGTCGCCGCGCGCGCCGCTGCCGCAGTGCGATCTGCGCGCTTCGCGGGAGCACCCGCTTCGCGACTTCAATGAACGCTGCATTCATGGTCATGGCGCGACGCAAACCTACGGCCCGTCACGTCCCGCGCGAGAGTGACCTCCAGCCGCCATACGTAGTCACACCCGTCATGAAATGGCCCGCCGACCGGGCCCCGCTCCCTACGAGTGCACCGTTTCCACCGCACCCACATCGCGCATCGGGCATCGGTTCAACACCGCGCCCGCCACGCGCACCTGGTTCGCCGAAAGCAGTTCACACGCCTGTTCCACGTCGCGCATCCGATCGCGCTCCGCCTGCACGACAAGCACGGTCGCATGCAACTGCGCCGCGATGCGCAGCGCAGCGCTCACGGGCGAGACCGGCGGCAAATCGAGCACGAGGAACCGGTACCCGCCCGCGCGCGCCAATTCGACCAGATCCGGCCAGCGGCGGACGAGGCTCGACGAGCCCGGTGCGCCGGACGCGCCGCCCGGGCCGAGCAGGAAGAGGTTGTGTTCGATCACGGTGATGTTGCCCGCCGCGTCGGCGCGGATGTCGAGCGCCCCGCTTGTCGAACGCAAGCCCGGCAGGCGTCCCCCGCGCGCACTGCGCGGTTCAGGATCCATCAGCAGCACGCGTGCCTCGTACTGGCGAGCGAGCGCCAGCGCGACGCCGGAGGCGAGCGTCGTCACCCCCGCCCCGGGCGACAACGAGGTCAGGCCGACGAGCAGCGGGTCGAACCCTGCGCCCGTGACGCGCGCAAGCCGGTCGCCGAGCGCATCGCAATACGGCTGCAAGGCGCCCACCGCCGGCAGCGCGCCATCCTCCGCGTCCTCCGCGCCACGCCGCGCGGTGCGCCTCGTTCCATTGCCGGCCGTCGGCACGCTCAGCAACACGGGGATCCGGAGCCCCGCCGAAAGATCGCATGTGCGATGAATGCGCCGACCCGGCAGCCAGTCGACCAGCAGCGCCACCAGGATCCCCAACGCCAGGCCGCCACCGGCCGCGATCGCACACGCGCGAAGCCGTTCACGACGGTAACCGACTGCGACAAGCATCGCGGGTTGCACGACGCTGATGTTGCTGATCTTTGCCGCATCGAGGACATCGTTGATCCGCGCCTGTTCCAGGCTGCGTGAGAAATTCCGGTAATTGTCCTCCTGAATATCCCGGCTGCGCTCCAGCTGCACGATGCGGCTCGCGATCTCATCGAGCCGTCGCGCTTCGTCGGTTGCGTCCGCCAGTTGCTGCTGCAACACGCCAATCCGCGCGCGGAGCCCCGCGAGATCGGCGCGCTCGCTCACGAGCGCGACGAGGCGGTTCGTCAAGGCGGCCCCGGGCTCCGATTCCAGCGCCCGTTCGAGCTCGTTGATTTGCGCGCGGAGCTGCTGCACGGGCGTGCTCGAGTCCAGGTAGGTCGTGAGCAGTTCCGTCTCCCGCAACTTCATCTTCGCGAGCCGGTCTTGCAGGATGGCGGCATGCGTCGACAGGTTCGTCACGCCCGGGGCCGCCGCGGCCGGCAGTTCCGCGGGCGCCTGTTTCGCGAGAATGTCGAGCCGGGCAAGTGCGGCGGCGAGTTCCGCCTCGGCGGCGCCAAGGCTGCGCTTCAACTCCTCAATGCGCGCGGAACCGGTCTTCTGGGCCTCTTCAAACGAAACCACGCCCAGCGCGCTCTTCAGCTTGCGCAATTCCGCCTCCGTCTCCGCGAGGCGCGCCCGGTTCTGGTCCGTCTGCTGCGCGAGGAAATCATACGCCGCCGCCGAGCGGTGCACGCGGAGATGGCGGTCGAGGTACAGTTCGACCAGTCGCGACAACACCTCGACGGACAGTTCCGGCGTCGGCCCCTCGTAGGAGACGCGGATGACGTTGCTGCGCTTCGGGACATCGATCCGCAGGTTGCGCATCACGCCGACAACCGCGCGCATCCGGGCGGCGCCGTTTGTCGCGCCCACCGGGAAGCGCTGCGCGCCGATGCGGTCCACGACGGCCTCCACTGCATTCTGGTTCGCGAGGATCTCGACTTCGGAGTTCAGCACGTTTTCGCCGCGCGCATCGAGCATGACGACGCGACCCGACTCCGCGCCCGGGTCGAGCGCCGTCGTATCCGCCACATAGCGCACCAGCAGCCGGGCCTCGGCCAGAAAGGTGCGCGGCGCGTACAGCCAGATGCCGACCGCCACCACGCAACCGGCCGCAAAACCGGCCGCGACAATCCACCAGCGACGCGCGAGGCTATCGAGGATCTCGCCCACGGGAAGGCCCGCCTGCGGCGGGGTCCCCGGTTTCGGCGCGGTGACAACGCTGCTTTCGGATGACATGGTATTCTCCTAGGCTGCCTGCCGGTACAACACCCTGCCGGCCCATTGCAGGAGCGGAAGCGGAAGATGCCGGAACACCGGCGTGTACCACCCCGTGCGCTCTCCGTGCCCCGCGATGAACGCACCCTTCTCCGCGTCGTACGTGTGGTATTCCAGCGGAGACTCGGCGGCCGCCCACCCGCGCTTGAACCGCAACAGGCCCTCCTGCCCGCTCGCCGTCCGGCCGAGCGATACGCGCGTGCATCCGGCCGCACGGCACCAGCGGAAACCTTCCATCATCGCAAGATCATTCGGCCGCCATTCGAGCCCCTCCGCCTCCGACGCGCCGAACTTGAACAATCCCACCCGGCCCCAGCGGAGGAAGACCGCCACCGCGAGCGGGCGACCGTCTTTCCATACCGTCACAATCGTCCCGTTCCCGGGCGCGAGGAGATACCGCCGGATCGCCTCGATGAATGCGCGTGGGGGCGGCGGGACGCCATGTCTTCGGCGCGTCACGGTGAGCAACCGGTAGAACACCGCGGCGTCGTCGGCGTCGCACCCGCAGCGCGCATGCAAACCGGTCGCAACCGCCTTCCGCAGGGCCCGTCGCACGGACGGATCGCATCGCGCGCGCAGATCATCCTCGGACACGCCCAGGTCCACTTCGTGCAAACAGTATCGCGCGGAGACCGCCGCCCCGGCCTCATCAACGGGTCCCCGGAACTCGACGCGCCGCCAACCTCGCAGCAGCGCCTCCTGCTGGATCGCAGCGACCAACACCGCGCGATCCCGGGCGTCGTGCACAACCGCCGGGCAGGCGTCGCTAAAGGGCAGCGCGACACCGCACACACGGCCGCCCACTTTGTGCACCTCCATCACCGGCTGCGCGGCGATGAGTGCGACGCCGTCCTGAATCACCGCATAACAGGGCGCAAAACCGTAGGTCTCGCAGAGACACCGCGCCCACGCCGAACTGTGGAACACGGTGGCGCCGGGCAATCCGGCTACGTGCTCATCCCACGACGGATCGTCGCGCGGATCCACGAAGGTCACCTGACGCACTGTGTTCATGGGTTATAAAGCGGCCGATGCGGGCTCGTGTCGGAGAACATCGCCCAGCGATTCGGCCACGTAGTCGATCATCTCGTCCGTCAACTCCGGATACATCGGGAGGGAGAGCTCTTCCGCCGCCGAGCGCTCCGCCACGGGGAATGAGCCGCGCGGCAGGCCCAGCGGGGCATAGGCCTCCTGCAGGTGGATCGGGATGGGATAGTGGATGCCGCACGAAACGCCGCGCGCCTCCAGGTCCGCGCGCACCGCATCCCGCCGCGGCACATGCGCCGCATACACATGGAACACGTGTTTCGATCCCGCGCGCTCCACCGGCAGCCGCAGCCCCGGCACGTCCACCAAGCGCGCGGCATAACGCCGCGCATGCGAGCGCCGCGCCTCGTTCGCGGCATCCAGATGCCGCAGTTTCACGCTCAGCACCGCGGCTTGGAGGCCGTCCATGCGCGCATTCCATCCGATTTTCGCGTGCACGTACTTCCGCGTCTGTCCGTGTTCGCGCAGCACGCGCATCCGCTCCGCCAGCGCGGCGTCGTTCGTCACCACCGCGCCGGCCTCGCCGAAGGCGCCGAGATTTTTACCCGGATAGAAGCTGAAACAGCCGAGCACACCCATCGACCCCGCGCGCCGGCCGCCATATTCCGCCCCGTGCGCCTGCGATGCATCCTCAATCACCGGCATGCCGCGCCGCGCCGCGAGTTCGAGGATCGGGGCCATGTCCGCCGTCTGGCCGTACAGGTGGACCGGAAGGATCGCGCGTGTGTGGCGCGTCAGCGCCGCCTCCACGCGGGCCGGGTCAAGGTTCAGCGACAGCGGCTCGACATCGACGAACACCGGCCGCGCGCCGGTCAGCGAGATCGCCTCCGCCGTCGCCATGAACGAGTTCGGCGCCGTGACGACTTCATCGCCGGGTCCGATGCCCAGCGACAGCAACGCCAGCCACAAGGCATCCGTTCCGTTGCCCACCCCCACCGCGTGCCGGCATCCGCAGTACGCCGCGAACTCCTGTTCAAAGCGCGCGACAAACGGGCCACCCGCAAAGGCCGCCTCCGCAAGCACCTGCTCCATCGCCGGCATGACCTCGTCCCGCAGCGCCCCGAACTGCGACTTCAGATCCAGGAACGGAACCTTCATACCTCTCCCTCGTGGACCGGCCGCAACACCCGGGCCGGATTCCCGACGACCACCATCCCCGGCGGAACATCCCGCGTGACGACGCTGCCCGCGCCGACCAGCGAGCCTTCCCCAATCGTGACCCCGCACAGGATCACGGCGCCGGACCCGATGGCAGCGCGCCGCGCAACCCGCGTCGGTTCACACGTCCAGTCGTGATCGCCTTTGATCCGGCCGTCCTTTGTCACCGCGCGCGGCGCCCGGTCGTTCACGAAACACACGTGGTGGCCCACGAATACCTCATCCTCGATGGTGACTCCTTCGCAAATGAACGCGTGGCTGGAGATCTTGCAGCGCGCGCCGATGGTCGCGCCGCGCTGCACCTCGACGAACGGACCGATCCGTGTCCCGTCCCCGATCTCGCACCCGTACAGGTTCACGAAATCCGCGACCCGCACGCCCGCGCCCATCCGCACATCCTCCGCGATCCGCTGCGTGGTTGCGCTCATGCGGCACCCCGGCGGCGGCGCGGCCGCGACAGATCGGCGAGCGCCACCCGCGCGCCCTGTCGCTGCAGCGACAGCGAGGCCGCCTCCAGGATGCGCACCAGTTCGAGCCCCTGCTCGCCCGGCGTCATCGGCGTCGTCCCGTTCAGCGCGCAATCGACGAAGTGCTGGCACTGCACCTTCAGCGGCTCGTCCTGCTTGATGTACGGCGAGTACATGTCGCCGTAGTGGTAGGCGTACTGGAATTCCGCGAAGGTGTCGTAGTGCGGGGGCCGCTCCACGTGCACGTCGTAGATCGTCAGCTTCCGCAGCGGTTCGAGGTCGTCATAGACGATCATCCGGCGGCTGCCGACCACCGTCATGTCGCGCACCTTGCGCGGGTCGAGCCAGCTGCTGTGGATCGTCGCATAGTCGCCGCGGGGGAAAAACAGCGACAGGTTCGTCACGTCCTCGACCTCCGGGTCGACGCTGTGGCTGCCCTGGCAGTTCACCGCCGTCGGGCTGGTGCCCATCAGGTAGAGGATGATCGACAGGTCGTGCGGCGCGAGATCCCACGTCACATTGATGTCGCGCTGGAAGAGCCCGAGGTTCAGGCGGCGCGCGCTGATGTAGTGCAGTTCGCCGAGATCGCCCGCCGCGACGATCTCGCGCATCTTCCGCACCGGCGCCGAGTAGAGGAAGGTGTGGCCGATCATCAGCACGCGCTTGCGCCGCTTCGCCAGGCGGCACAGCTCCTCGCACTCGCGCGACGAGCGGGCCATCGGCTTTTCGATCATCACGTGTTTGCCCGCCTGCAGCGCGGCGCTCGCCATCGCGTGGTGCGGGTGGACCGGGGTCGCCACGACGATGGCGTCGATGGCCGGGTCGTTGACGATCGACGTGAAGTCCTTCGTCGTCGCCACCTCGGGATACAACGTCTTCATGTGCGCGAGCCGTTTCTCGTCGAGGTCGCACACCGCGGCGAGGCGGCACCCGTGCGCCAGCCGGAGGTTCCGGATCAGGTTCGGACCCCAGTAGCCGCACCCGATCACCGCCGCACGCATCATGGCGCTCATGTCGGCCTCCGTGTGCGCATCGCCGCGCGCACTTCGTCAACGATCGCGGGAAGTGTGCGCAGCAGGATCTGCGTGTCCGTCGCAAGGGACGGGTGCGCGGCGTACCTCACATCGTACCGCATCATCTGGGTGAACGTCGTCCGGTTCTTTCCGTTCACCTGCCAAAGTCCCGTCATCCCGGGCAGCGTGTCGCACCGGCGCCGGTGCCACGGCGCGAAGTGCTCGAATTCATACGGAACCGAAGGACGCGGGCCGACAAGGCTCATGTCGCCGAGCAGCACGTTCAGCAGCTGCGGCAGTTCGTCGAGGCCCGACGCCCGGATCAGGCGCGCGCCGGGAATCAGCCGCGGATCGCGGGTCGACTCGAGCTTCGTCATCGGCGTGTCATTGGCCATCAGCTGCGCAACATGGTTCGCATGCACCGTCGTGTCCGCCGCGACATGCATCGTGCGGAACTTGAGACATTCAAAGGTCCGGCAGGCGCGCCCGATCCGCGTCTGCCGGAAGAAGACCGGGCCGGGCGATACGACGCAGACATAGGCGGCCATCGCGATGAAGACCGGCGAGAGCGCCGCCAGCGCCAGGCTCGACAGGACGATGTCGAACAGCCGTTTCCCGACAGGCACCGGCGGAACCATCAACTCATGCACCGCGCGCGGGTACGACATGGTCACGCGGCCCTCCGATCGGGTGGGCCGAGGCTCAACGCCGCGATCGAGAATAAAATCACGTCCCTCGCCGGGCATCGGATAGACGTAGATCCGGCAATCCGGGCGCGACACCTGCTCCGCCGCCTCGTCGCAGATCGACTCCGCAATGTGCCGCGCCGCGTCCGGGCCCGCGCCCGTCAACAGCGCGCCGATCCGGCGGCGATCCAACCAGCCCGCCGCGTCGCTCCGCCGGATGCGCGACAATACCGCGGCCTCCACGGCGCGGGCCAGTGTCTCGCCCGCGCGGGAGGAGAAGGTGTCGAAAACGGCGAGCGCAAATTCACGCCCCCCGCGATCCGCGAGCGCGCGTTCCCGATCGAGCATCGCCCAGAACACCTCTTCGCGGAGCAGTCGCTGGGACGGCTCATACACATGATTGCGACGCCCGGGCTCAGACGCTTGAGAGTTGTTCATATCCTGCCTCAGCGATAGACCGTGGCCTCCCCATCGGAGCTGTAGCCGAAGCCGAGATCCGGGAGCATCTTGTTGATGTGCTGGTCAATCCACTGGTTGACTTTTGCGATTCGTGTGCGCGGCACGTACACGATGTCGAACGGCTGGACATAGAACGGGCGGTCCTCGCCCTCGCCCGCCAACGCCCTGGAGAAGTCGAAGATGAACCCCTTCCGCTTCCCATCCTCGTGGCGGATCAATACGACGCTCCGCACCTCGGCCTCCCGCGCGTTAAATCCACCCGATTCCATGATGGCATCGAGGACGGTCATCGGGCGGCTGAGCAGCACGCGCCCCGGCTTGAGGACGGAACCGGACACAATGACGGGTGACGGCACGCGGAGCACCACGCTCACGTCGCGAATTTGCAACTGGCTCGCAAGCTTCTCGCGCAAATCCGCCTGCAGGTTTTCGACCGTCTTGCCGGCGGCCACGACATCGCCGACCAGCCGCAACGAGATCTTCCCGTCCCGGCGAATGGCTTGCGTCGTGTTGAGATCCGGCGCGCCGAAGAACGAAACCTCAATCTCGTCGCCTGGCATCAGGTACATCACCAGCGGAGGAACCGCCTGACTGGCGTCAATCCGCGATGGACGCGGCGTTCCACATCCCGCCGCCAGGAGCAGCGCACAGGCGATGCCCATTCTTCGCCACCCCACACGCTCACCCCGCTGAACCGTGCCCCTTCCCCGAGCGTCCGTCTGCATAACCGGGACCTCCTGAATTCCCTGCAAGCATCCAGCTGCCGACCCACTGTGGTGATGCTAGTCCGTTCTCGTTCAATGTGTGTACATCGAGTTAAACCCTGCATTCTCGCTCAGGGAAAACCCGATGGCACACGCGGGTGGGAATGAAGCCGCCTGCGCGGGGGGGGACGGACAGGAATCTGTGGAGTGTTGCGCCGGGGAGGCGCCGCTGGAAGGGGGAACGCGACCTACGAGCGTTTGCAGTCGGAGGCTTTTCCGCTGCAGGCGGGGCAGGTGATTTCCTCGCCATCGCCGGTCTTGGTTTGGGCGCGGCCGCAGGTCTGGAGCCCCCGGCCACGCAGGAGGAGACCCACGGAAAGGCCCAAGGCACACAGGCCGAGCACAATGATTACCGCGACCGCATAAGAAAGAATCGTCATGGGGGCCTCTTTTGAGCAACCTATGACGGTTTATCCGGGAGGTCAAGGGCACCCATGACGAAATCCGCGACGTACAGCCGTTTTGACGAAATTGATTGGGCCACATGGAAACCCGTCGAACGGGCCACGCTGCTGTTCGTGATCCGCGACGGGCAGATCCTGCTGATCCGCAAGAAGCGCGGGCTCGGCGCGGGGAAAATCAACGGGCCCGGCGGACGCCTCGACCCCGGCGAGACGCCAGAGCAATGCGCCATCCGCGAAGTGCAGGAGGAGTTGCTGGTCACGCCCACCGGCGTTGCGCACGCCGGTGAACTCCTGTTCCAATTCGCCGACGGCCACTCCATCCACGGGTATGTCTTCACCGCAACCGGCTGCGACGGCGAGCCGCAGCCCACGGGCGAGGCCGACCCGCTCTGGACGCCGCTGGACCGCATCCCCTACGCCGAGATGTGGGCCGACGACCGCATCTGGATTCCGCTGATGCTGGAGGGACGCCCCTTCACGGGCCGCTTCCTGTTTGCCGGGGATTCGATGCTCGGCTATGATCTGACCGTAGGCCGCGCGACGGCCTGATCATGCATGCGAACGAGGTGCTGCTGACCGGATTGCGATTGCTCGGCGGACTGGCCCTGTTTCTCTTCGCCATCGCACTGATGACGAAGAGCCTGCAGGCAGCCGGCGGCCATGCGTTGCGCGGATGGGTGCGGCGCGCGACACGCGGCCGATGGACGGGTGGCCTGCTCGGAACGGCGCTGGGCTTCCTGCTCCACAGCAGCGCGACCACGGTCCTGCTCGTCGGCTTCCTGCACGCCGGGTTGCTCACCCTGCCCCAAGCCATCGGTCCGATTGCGGGCGCAAACCTGGGCACCACGCTGTCGATGCAGCTGATCTCCTTCAAGCTGGGCGACTACTTTTTTGTCCCGATCCTGGCGGGCGGCGCGCTGACGCTGGCGGCGCGGCGGCGGGCATGGGACGAAACGGGGCGTGCGCTGGTCGGGTTCGGCCTGCTGTTCCTGTCGATGCAGATGATGAGCGGCGCGGTCGCCCCGCACCGGGACGCATTGAGCCCGTGGCTGGCGTTCCCCCGTGAGGCAGGGCTCGCGGGCCAGGTTTCGGCGCTGCTCATCAGCGCGGCGGTCACCGCGGTGCTCCAAAGCAGCGGCGCCACGATCGGGATCCTCTTCGCCCTCATCGGCGCGGGCGTCTTCCCGTCGATTGAACCAATTCTCCCGCTGGTCCTCGGCGCCCATATTGGAACGTGCTCCACGGCGCTCGCGGGAGCCATGGGCACCTCCATCGAAGGGCGGCGCGGCGCCGTCGCCCACCTGCTCTTCAATGTGATCGGGGCCATGGCCGCGCTCGCCGCAACGCCCTGGGTGGTGCCACTCATTGAGGCCTCGTCGTCCGACCTGGTGCGCCAGACGGCCAACCTGCATACCGCGGTAATGCTCGGCACGCTGTTGCTTGTGCTGCCGCTGCGCACGCCGTTTGTATGGGCCGTGCGCGCGGTGACGCGCTCCGCCCAACCCGCGCCCGCCGCGAGCGCGCTCGACGACGACGCGCTGCTAAAGCCCGAACGCGCCCTCTACCTCTCCGTGCGCGAGTTGCAGCGCGTGGCCGCGATGTGCGCACACACGTTCCGCCTGAATGCGGAGATCATGTTCCGACTCGATCGCGCGACGTTGCGGACCATCCGCCACAACGAGGAGGCGGTGGACGAAATCCAGCGCGCGCTGAAGCGCTACCTGCAGGAATTGACCAGCCGCTACCTCTCGCGCCGGCAATCGATCATGCTCCAGCACCTGAACCGCTGCATGATCGACATTGAGCGCATCGGCGACCACAACGAGAACATCGCCGACCTGACCGAGCAGCGCCTCGCCGCGCGGACCGCGCCGTTCCCGAGCGAGGCCCAGCAGGCGCTGTTCAGCCTGTTCGAGTCGGCGGACCGCGTCCTCCAGCTCGTCATCGCCTCGCTGGATCCGGACCAGGCGGATTTCCAAGCCACCGCCCACGCCATCCTGCAGGCGCGCGACGCGTATGTGGACCGAAGCCTGAACGCCAAGGCTCTCTTCGCAGACAAGATCATCCAGCACGCCTGGCCGCCAATGGTCGGCATGTACCTGAGCGAATACGTCACCGAATTTGACCGTATCGTGCGCCACTCGAAAATGATCGCCCTCGCGGAGAGCCATCCCTACTTCTGGATCAAACGCCAAAAACTCGACCGCATCGCCCCCGAAATGCCCGTCCGCGCACAAGGCGAAAAAGAGCCCACCGACTTCCTCGACAAGTTGCAGCAGGAAGGCTTTGTTTAGGAGCGAAGCAACCCCTGCTGACGACAGGCCACGACTTTGCTACCTTTACCGGGCTTCACTCTCGCCCGGGTGGCGAAATGGCAGACGCAAGGGACTTAAAATCCCTTGATCGAAAGATCGTGTGGGTTCGAGTCCCACCCCGGGCACCATTGACGTGGAGGGCGCAGCGCCAACTTCCCGCACGCCATCTGATCCCAAGCCCTGCGCGCGGATTCGGGCTCGGGATGGAGGCGGGTTCAGGAACGGGCGGGCGGCACGCCGTCGTCCAACACCCGCCGCAGCGTGGCCAGCAAAACGTCGGCCGTGTAGGGTTTGGGGACAAAGTCGGCGACGCCCGCGCCGATGGCCTTCGCCACACCACCGTTGCTGGCCAGTCCGCTGGACGCGATGATGCGGACCTTCGGGTTGATGGCTTTCAGCGCCATGATCAGCGCAGGGCCATCCATGATCGGCATGGCCATGTCCGTCAGCACGGCGCTGATGACGTCCTGATGTTGAGCGTAGATGGCAACGGCCTCCGCGCCGTGCCGGGCTTCCATCACACGGTAGCTGAACCGCTCCAGCGTTCCCCGCGCAACCGTTCGAATGCTCTCCTCGTCATCCACCAGCAGGACGACCTCGCCGGCGCCACGAGGGCGCTTGGCGGGCGCTTCGGTGACGTCGGCGGAAACTGAGCCGGATGCCTCGGCCGGCAGGTAGACCTTGAAGGTGCTGCCGTGGCCGGGCTCGCTGTACACGTTGATGAATCCGCCGTGACTCCTGACAATGGCCAGGCTGGTCGGCAGGCCCAGGCCCGTGCCCTGCCCAACCTCCTTCGTGGTGAAGAACGGTTCAAAAATCTTGTCGAGGACCTCTGGCGTCATACCCATCCCATCGTCCACCACGCTCACAACCAGATGGCGGCCCGGACGCGCTTCCGGATTCATCGTCGCGTACGTGGAATCCAGTTCCACATTCTGGAGCGTCACCTGGATGCGACCGCCCGCGGGCATGGCATCCCGGGCATTCACAAACAGGTTCATCAAGACCTGGTGCATCTGGGTCGGATCACAACTGACGGGCCAGGGGTCCTTGCAGGTCTCGAGGACAAACGCGATGTTCTTCGGAAACGTGTCCGCAACCACCCGCTCCATTTCGCGCAACAGGTGCAACAGGTTGATTGAGGCGCGCCGCCCTTCCACCCCGCGCGCAAACGACAGCACCTGTTTGACAAGATTGGATCCGCGGTGGGCGCTGCTCTCCAGCGTTTTGAGCAGCGTGCGCCCTTCCTCCTCCTTCACAAAGTCCTGCAACATCTGGAGGGAGAGCGTGATGGGTGTCAGGACGTTGTTGAGATCGTGCGCGATGCCCCCGGCCAGCGTGCCGATGCTTTCCATCCGCTGGGCGCGCAGGAACTGCGACTCCATTCGTTTCTGCTCGGTGATGTCCTCGGCGGTGCCGACAATCCGGTACACGCGCCCGTTTTCATCGCGCACGGGGAACGCCCGGTCCCGGATCCACCGGTGAGAACCGTCAGGCCGCAAGATGCGATAGACCTCATTGTATTCGCCGGTCACCTGGCGGAGCCGGGCCGACTCCGCGACGCGGGCGCGGTCATCCGGATGAATCGCCTCCACCCAGGTCAGCGGCGACTGGTACAGGCTGGCACAGGAGCGGCCCCAAATCGCTTCATACGCAGGGCTGACGTACAGGATCCGCTGTTTGTCCGGGTCCGAGGCCCAGAAAACCTCGTTGATGTTCTCGGCCAGTTCGCGGAAGCGCTCTTCGCTGCTCCGCAACGCCTCTTCGGCGCGTTGACGATCCGCCTCGTGCGCATTGGCTTCGACGGCAAAGGACAGGTTGTCCGCGAGGGCCGTCAGCAAGCGCAGATCCTCGGGCTCGAAGGCGCCGGATTGCCCGGCATACACGGTGAACACACCGATGGTTTTCCCGGCTTGCCGCAGCGGGAAGGCGGCGCTGGACCGATAGCCGCGCTTCAGGGCCTGGTCGCGCCACGGCTTGAGCAACGGATCGGTCTCCACGCTGTTGCAGAAAATCACGCGGCCTTCGCGATAGCAGGTGCCGGCGGGGCCTTCACCCATCGGACCCGGCGTCACCGTGATTCGTATGGCCTCCAGATACCCATCGTCCCGCCCATACATGGCCGCGGGCTGCAGACGTTCGCTTCCGGGCGACACCTCTCCCACCCACGCCATCAGGAAACCACCCCGCTCCACGGCAATGCGACAGGCTTCGCGATACAACTGGAGCGTATCGGATATCCGGGCAATCGCCTCGTTCACCGCGCTGGACAGCGAGTAGAGGCGGTTCAGGCGATGGGTGCGCAATTCCGCCAGTTTGCGATCCGTGACATCGAAGTGTGTCACCACCGCCCCTGTGGGTGGCGAGGCGCCCACGGGAGTGACGATGCAACGGAACCAATGCTGGGCGGTGGGCGAATGGCACGGATACTCCAGGGAAAATTCCCGCTGCTGGCCGTTGAGCACCGCCGTGATGCCTGCCGCCACCCGACGGGCATCCTCCTGCCCCTCGCCTTCCGCGCGTTGGCATACCGCGATGTAATTCTGGCCGATAAACGGGTCCGTACGCCCCGGAACGACGCGCTCGCCATTCACGCGATGCCACGCTTCATTAACGGCGACAATCGCCCCCTGCTGATCCAGCAGCGCCACTTCGGCCGGCAACGCGTTCAAAATCGCCGTCTGCATGGCCACGGTGTGGCGCTGGACCTCTTCACTCGCCCGCAGCACGCGGGTTTTCGCATTCACCTGGCGACGCACCTGGAGATTCCAGAACAAGACCGCCGCCATCACGCCGAGCAAACCAAACACCCACCCCATCGTCCGTCGCGACAACCAATGTTCCCCCGGGGGGTGCGGGTCCAGCATGAAGCCTTCCAGAGAATCCGTTGCGGGCGCCATGCCCCGTTCGGCAAACACACCGGCAATGTGCTTCCATCGGCTCACGTTCATGTGCCCGAGTTCGACCAAATCGGGCAGCACATAAGGCCGCATCGCCTCCAGTTGCCTCAAAATGAGCGCGCGGTCGTCCCCGCGATCCTGAACGCTCTTAAACCCGGCGATCACATCCGCGGTTTCCTCGGGATGCGCGAAGGCATACGCCCACCCCTTCAAACTGGCCCTTACGAAGGCCCAGGTCGCTTCCGGGCGCCGCCGGACAAAAGACTCGGTCGTAAAGAGGGTGTCGCCATAAAAATCGATTCCGTAGTCGAGCGAGCGGAGGATGGTCGTCTCGATGCCTTTCGCCTGCAAGCGGATCGGCTCCATCATGGCATACGCCGACACCGCATCCACGCGCCCCTGCACCAGGTCATCCGTGTCCCAGGAATGCTGCTGGACCGACACCTGCGAGGGATCGATGCCTTCGTGGGTCAGCATGGCCCACAATTGGGCGGCCCCTTGATCGTCGGAAAGCATCACGCGGGCGCCGACGAGATCGGACGGCACATGGATGTTCCGCTCGCGCAGGCTCATGAACACATACGGGGTGTGCTGGAAGATCGCCGCACACGCCACGAGAGGGTTCCCGTTGAGCCGCTGCAACAGCACATCGGAATCACTCACCCCGAAGTCGGCATGGTCCTCCAACACCTGGCGAACGGGAGGTCGGGCGGCGCCGCCCTCCAAAATTTCCACTCGCAACCCCGCATCAGCGTAATACCCCTTCGCCTCCGCCATGTAATAGCCGGCGAACTGGGCTTGATGCACCCATTTGAGTTGAAGGCGGATGACGGCATCCTCGTCCGCGGCGCCCACCTCACCGCCGGTGGCGCCCGCCAGCACGCCACCGACCACCGCACACCGCAATACACGCCCCCACAGGGTCCACCGCTTCACATGAATCTCTGAATGATCCCGGGTCATTTCGGCCACAGCATATATCGCCGCAGCGCCATCCACGATAGAGCCGCAGGTATTCGCCGTCGAGGAAATTGCGGATGCACGCGCGCGCCGTTCGATTGACAGCCGCCCTCCGCGACGCCATAAGAAGGCCATGAAATCGCTTATCCGCTTCGCGCTGTCCCTCCCGATCCTGCTGACGTGTCTTGCCGGCGTGGCGCGCGCCGAGGTGATCAAGGTCGCCTCCGCCAGCATGCTGTCGGGTCCGCAGGCGGGGCTGGGCGAAATGATCAAACTCGGCGTGCAGATTGCCGTCGAGGAGGCGCAGCCGCGCTTCAAGGAGAAGGGCTTCGACCTGCAATTCTCGCCGCAGGACGACCAGGCCCAGCCCGACGTGGGCGTCGCGGTCGCGCGCCGCATCGTCAACGAGCCCGACGTGCTCGCGCTTGTGGGCCATTTCAATTCCGGCGTCACGATCCCCGCCTCCGAGGTCTACAAGGAGTTTAACCTCGCGATGGTCTCGCCCGGCAGCACGAACCCGCGCGTGACGGAGCGCGGACTGAACAACGTGAACCGCGTCTGCGGGCGCGACGATGTGCAGGGGCCGGTCGGCGCGGAATTCGCGATCAACGACCTCAAGGCCAAACGCATCCTTGTGGTCCACGACAAGACAGCCTACGGACAGGGCATCGCGCAGGCCTTCCGCGACAAGGCGCAGGCGCTGAAGGGACAGGTCGTCGGCTTCCTCGGCACGGAGGAGAAAACCAACTTCCAGTCGCTGATCCTGCAAATGCGCGTCTTGAAACCGGACCTCGTGTACTTCGGCGGCATCTACGACCAGGGCGGCGTGTTGCTCAAGCAGATGCGCGAGCGCGGCATCACCGCGACATTCCTCGGCCCCGACGGCTTGGAATCGTCCGCCTTCATCGACATCGCGCAGAACGCCGCGAAGGGCGCGTACTACACAACCGTCGCCGGCCCGGTGGAAAAATATCCCCTGGCCCAGGCGTTTGCCGACACGTTCACCAAGCGCTTTGGCCGCGCCCCGGAAGCCTACGCGCTGTACTCCTACGACGCGGCCAACGTCGTGCTCGCGGGCATCGAAGCGGCCACCGCGGCGAATGAAGGCCGGAAGCCGACCCGCCAGCAGGTGGCCGAGGCGATCCGCAAGGTGCAACGCGAGGGCATCACGGGCCCCATCGCGTTCAATGAAAACGGCGATCGCACGCAAGCCGACTACTGGGTGGTCCACTTCGAGGAAGCGAAATACCCCGGCAAGGCAGTCAAGTCGATCACCTCCGCGCCGCCGGCGAAGAAGTGACCGGTAACCGGACACCGGATACCGATTCCCGCTTCCCCCCTCCCCCCGTCCCTGCTAGTTTCCACGCATTTGGCGGGGGAAACACGAGTTGTCTGATGCGCTGATAGAATTGCTGCCGAGCGTCCTGCTCGAGGGGCTGCTGCTGGGTTGCGTGTACGCGATGATCGCGCTCGGCTACACGATGGTGTACGGCGTGCTCGGCCTCATCAACTTCGCGCACTCCGAGGTCTTTATGGTCGGCGCCGTCGCGGGCATCGAAGTCTACCGCTACGTCGGCCCGCACATCGACAACCCCTACGCGCTCGCCGTGGTCGCGATGCTCGTGGCCGCCGGGGTGTCCGGCGGGCTCGCGGTCGCCATCGAACGCCTCGCCTACCGCCCGCTCCGCAAACGCGGCAGCACGAACCGGCTTGTCCCGCTGATCACCGCCATTGGCGTGTCGTTTTTCCTGCAGGATTTCGTCCGCCTCATCGAGGGTCTCTGGCACGGCGAGTTCTACATGAACTACCCGGCGGACGCGCGCATGGAAGCCGTGCACGAGCTGCCGCTCGGGATGACGATCCAGACCAAGTCGATCATCGTGATCGTCGTCACCGCGGCGATGCTGCTCGGCCTCGACCACCTCGTGCGCCGCACGCGCCTCGGCAAGGCCATCCGCGCCGTTGCGCAGGACCTGCAAACGGCGAGCCTCATGGGCATCGACCCGGACCGCATCATCGCGCGCACCTTCCTGATCGGCGGCGCGCTGGGCGGCGTGGCGGGCGTGATGTTCGGCCTGCTCTATTCGCAGATCAACCCGTTCGTCGGCTTCGTCCCCGGTGTTAAGGCCTTCACCGCCGCGGTTCTCGGCGGCATCGGCAACATTTACGGCGCGATGCTGGGCGGTCTCGTGCTCGGCACGGTGGAAACGCTCGGCGGGACCTACCTCTTCTTCCTGACGGAGGGCGCGATCGGCAACGAGTACAAGGACGTGGTCGCCTTCCTGATCCTCGTGCTGCTGCTGTTGTTCCGCCCGCAGGGGCTGCTGGGCCGGACGCAGGGGGACAAGGTGTGACGCCGGGCTGGATCATCGCGGTGATCGCGGCCGCCGGCCTCGCCTCCGGCGGCGCGCTGATGGCCTGGCCGCGCAGCACGTGGCCGCTGCTCGGCGTGCTGGGCGTCCTGTTCGCCTGCCTCAGCGTGCGCGGCCACAAGTCGTCGCGCTTCGCCATCGCGCTGGCGCTGCTGCTGTTTTTTATCCCCGCCGCCGGGACGGAAAACACGTTCCTGTTCGAACTGGTCACGCAGATGGGCATCTTCGCCGCGATGGCGCTCGGCCTGAACATCGTCGTCGGCATGGCGGGGCTGCTGGATCTCGGCTACGCGGCGTTCTTCGCCATTGGCGCGTACACATGGGCCATTTTCGGTTCCGGGCAGGCGGCGGAATTCATGAGCGGCTCCTTCCCGCTCGCGGGCTGGCCCTATTTCTACCTCTTCTCCGCGCTCGCGATCATCACCGCCGCGCTGACCGGCACGCTGATCGGCCTGCCCGCGCTGCGCCTGCGCGGGGATTACCTCGCCATCGTGACGCTCGGCCTCGGCCAGGTGGTGCGCGTGCTGGCGAACAACCTCGACCAGCCGGTGAATATCACGAACGGCCCGCAGGGCATCACGCCGATCGAACGCCCGCCCATTGGCTGGCTGCTCGGCTTCATGCGCTTCATCGGACTGGGCGACAACCCCGCGCTCGGCTATGCGATCTTCTTCTACCTGCTCGTGCTTGCCGTCATCGGGATTGTCGTGCTCGTGAACGTGCGGCTCGACCGCTCGCGCTTCGGCCGCGCGTGGGTTGCGATCCGCGAGGATGAAATCGCCGCGCGCGCCTCGGGTATCTCGCTGACCCGCACCAAGCTGCAGGCCTTCGCCACCGGCGCGGCGTTCTCCGGCGTCATGGGCGCGATTTTCTCCGCCAAACAGCTCTTCGTGAGCCCCGAATCCTTCACCCTGCTGCAATCCATCACGATCCTCGCCATGGTCATCCTCGGCGGCATGGGTTCCATTCGCGGCGCGCTGGTCGGCGCGATGGCGGTCACGCTGCTGAACATCGAGGTCCTGAAGAGCTTCTCCGACTTCCTCGTCGACCTGCGGCAATCCGGGTACGTGCTCGACCTCGGCATCGTCTCGTTCAATTTCGCGAACCTGTCGGACCAGGTCGAGCCCGCCAAATACGAGCGCATGATTTTCGGCATCATCCTCATCCTGATGATGATCTTCCGCCCCAGCGGCCTGATCCCCGAAAGCCGCCACCGGCTGGAAGCGGGATCGGAGAAGAAGGACGGGATGACGGGATGAACAAGATGCGGGAAGCGCAAAGCATGGGGCCACATCAGGCGCTCACCGAAACCATTATCGGCTGTGCATTCACCGTCCACAACCAACTCGGGTTTGGTTTTCTTGAATCGGTTTACGAGAAATGCCTGGCGATTGAACTGCGCAAAGCGGCTCTTCAAGTCGATCTCCAACGCCCCCTGGTCGTCCACTATTCCGGCGAAGAAGTCGGCCATTTCGTGGCAGATATGCTTATTAATGAAGTCGTTCTCGTTGAGCTAAAATCCGTTCGCGCGCTAATCGAAGCGCATGAAGTGCAGCTCGTAAATTATCTGACGGCAACAGGCATCGAAACCGGTTTGCTGCTCAATTTTGGGGAAGCTCGCGTGGAGGTTCGCCGCAAATTACGTACCCTTCCATCCCGTGCATCCTGTTCATCCCGTCCTCCTTCATAACCCATGGCCATTCTTGACGTCCAAAATCTGACCAAGCGCTTCGGCGGATTGGTGGCGGTGAACGAGGTGAGCTTCGGCGTCGAGGCCGGGCAGATCTTTTCGCTGATCGGCCCGAACGGCGCGGGCAAGACCACCCTGTTCAACGTCCTGACGGGCGTGTACCGGCCGGAGGGCGGCCGGGTGCTGTACAAGGGCAAGCGCCTGTCCGGCCTGCCGCCCGAGCGCATCGCGCACCGCGGCGTCGCGCGCACCTTCCAGAACATCCGCCTGTTCGGCGCGATGACCGTCTACGAGAACGTGCTCGTCGGGCAGCATCCATCGATCCGCTACAACTACCTCGACGCGATCTTCCGCACCTTCCGCTACTTCCGCGCGGAGAAAAAGGCCCGCGTGCGCGCGCACGAACTGCTCGAATACCTGGGGCTGAACGACCGCGCGTTTGAGCTCGCGCGGAACCTGCCTTACGGCGCCCAGCGGCGCCTCGAAATCGCGCGCGCACTGGCGCTGCGCCCCTCCCTGCTGCTGCTGGACGAGCCGGCCGCGGGTATGAACCCTCAGGAAACCGATGAGGTGAAACACCTGATCCGCCGCCTGCGCGACGACCTCCACATCACCGTCGTGCTGATTGAACACCACATGAAGGTCGTCATGGAGATTTCCGACCGCGTCGTGGTGCTCGACCACGGCAGGAAAATCGCCGAGGGCCGGCCGGCGGACGTGCGCAAGGTGCCCGCCGTGATCGAGGCGTACCTCGGCAAGGGCGCGCTGGAGATGATCGCGTGAGCGCGCCCATGCTCGAGCTCCGGGACGTGCACGCCTGCTACGGCCACATCCACGCGCTCAAGGGCGTGACGATCCACGTGCAGGAAGGCGAGATCGTCACGCTGATCGGCTCCAACGGCGCGGGCAAGAGCACGACGCTGCGCTGCATCTCCGGCCTGCTCGCGCCGCGCAGCGGCGAGATCCTCTGGCGCGGACAACCGATCCACGGCCTGAAACCTTTCGAGGTGGCGGCCCTCGGCATCGGCCACTCGCCCGAAGGCCGCCGCATATTCCCGCGCCTCAGCGTGGAGGAGAACCTGGAAATCGGCGCGTATCTGGAGCGGGACGCCGCGGTGATCGCGCGGCGCAAAACGGACGTCTTCTCGCTTTTCCCACGCCTCGCCGAACGCCGCAAACAGGATGGCGGCACCCTGTCGGGCGGCGAACAACAGATGCTGGCCATCGGCCGCGCGCTCATGCAGAACCCGTCGCTGCTCCTCCTCGACGAGCCGACGCTGGGACTGGCGCCCGTGCTTGTGGAAAACCTCTTTGAAACGCTGCAGACCCTGCACCGCGCGGGGAAAACCATCCTGCTGGTCGAGCAGAACGCGTGGCACGCGCTCCACATCGCGCAACGCGCCTACGTGCTCCAAACGGGCAGCATCACCCACCAGGGCATCGCGAAGGAAATCGCCGATGACCCCGAGGTAAAACAAGCCTACCTCGGCGGCGACTGATCGGATCCGTGCGGCGGGAAGCTCCGCGACCGTTTCCGCCCCGCGGTATGCCCGGGGAATCAGACGCTAAACCTAAAATCGGCCGTTCAGCATCGGCGGACAGGATCAACGGGATGAACAGGATGGGGTGGCGTCGGAACCGACATTCACCACGAGCGTGAAGCCTGCGCGCGATACAACGGGTTCCCCTTCAATCCTGTAATCCTGTTCATCCTGTCTCAATGCTCGTTTCAGGCTAAAAGTACATCCGCACGCCGGCGGCGAGGACGACGGTGTCGCTTTCCTCGGACGCGTCCTCGTCGTTGACGCCTTCCCATTCGGCGTACTCGTAGGTGACGGACACATCAAAGGTCATCCAATCCGTCCACCCGCGCTGGTACCCCGCGCGCAGCGCGAGGAAGGGCTGGTCCGAGAAGTCGCCGTCGGCGAAGAGCATGCCCGCGCCCAGACCCGCATACCACTCACGGCCCAGCAACACGAACGCCTGCGGGGAGAGGACTTCCTGCGGGGCGCCCGCATAACCGTCCTCGTACAATGCCAGTTCGAGCTGGCCGCTGACCCATTCGGTCCAGAACGTGCGCCAGTTCACATAGCCGCCCACGCCCATTTCGGTGAACGCGTTGGGCAAACTGTCCACCGTGCGGAACACGCGCAACCCGAGACCCAGGCTCGCCTCTTCGGCGCGAACCGGAGCGACTGACATCGCGAGAACACAACCCATCGAACACAGCATCTTTTTCATGGTGAGACGGCTCCTGTTGTTGCCGCGAAGTATACAGCGTTTCCGCCAAAATCAAGCGTTGCCGGGCGTCAGTCCCCGGCGCGCACGATCTGCACCGGCGGCATTTCCAGGTTCGCCAGCAGGGTTTCGACCACCGTGCGCGCGGCGTGGGGCCGGCCAAGATGGCGGGCCGCGCGGCTCATGTCTGCGAGTCGGTTGGCATCGTTCAACAACGCATCCACCTTGAACGCCAGCGTCGTCGCATGGTTGCACTTGATCGCGGCGCCGGCCTCCAGCAACTGGTCGCTGTTGCGCTCCTCCTGGCCGGGGATTGGCTGGTAAATCACCATCGGCAGCCCGCACGCCATCGCCTCGGAGAGCGTCAGCCCGCCCGGCTTGCCCACCAGCAGGGTCGCCATCCGGATCCACTCGTCCATCTGGCGCGTGTAGCCGAGGACGCGGAAGGTCACATGCGGCGGGGCGTTCACCTTGCGAATCGCCTCCTGCAGCCGTTCCTGCAACTCCTCGTGAACCCCGCACACGATCGCGATCTGGGTGGAGGTTTTCAGGTAGGAAAACGCCTGCACCAGCTCCTCCGCCGCGACCTTGCCCATCGCGCCAAGCGAGATCAGCAGCAACGGGCGCGACGGGTCCACCCCGTGCGCGCGGCAGAGGGCCGACCGATCCTTGGGTTGTTCGAAAACCGGATCAATCGGAATGCCTGACACGGTGATGCGGTCCGCGGGAAGGCCGGTCATCTGCAAATGCACCCGGGCCTCCTCGATGGCGACGAAATACTGGTGGAAGTGGCGCGAGAGCCACATCGCGTGCACGTCCAGATCCGTCACCACGATCGCGTGCCGCGTCTGGATCGATTCGCGCGCGAGCAGGTGCGAAATGATTTCCGCCGGGAGGAAGTGCGTGCAGATCGTCACATCCGGCTGCATGCGGCGAATCATCCGCACCAGCGGGCGCGTGTTCAGCCGGCTCAGCATCAGGCGCATGCGCTCCGTTTTCCACGGTTCGTCGAGGTTGTCGTAGAACCAGCCCAGCAGCGTGGGCACGTTGCGGATCAACTGCAGGTAGAACTTGGAATAGAACTGCCGGAATATTTTGTTCGTGTAGGTCAGCGCGTCCACGTTGACCACCTCGCCGATCGCGGGATGCGCCCGGCAGACGTGTTCGAGCGCGGCGGCCGCGCGCAAATGGCCGCTGCCGGCGCTGGCCGAGAGAATGAGGACCCGCAATGGCGTGGGCATAAGGCCTCTCATCATGCCGCGTGTCCGCGAGAACGCAAGTGCGGCCTGCGCGCGCGCCGGTTTCGCTTCACATCACGCGCATTTTCTTTATCGTTCCGGCCCGACATGATGTTTGCCCTCACAGCGCTCGTCCTTGCCGGATTCGCCGCGCCGTGGCTCTGCCGCGCGTGGGGCCCTCGCGCCGCCGGCCGCATGGCCCTCCTCCCGGCGGCGCTGTTCGTCTGGTTCCTGGCGCAACTCCCCGCCGTGCGCGCGGGCGACGCGCTGGTGCAGGGATTCGCCTGGCTGCCGGGGCTCGGCTTCGATTTCACGCTCTATCTCGACGGACTCGCCCTTTTGTTCGCGCTGCTCATCACGGGCATCGGCACTTTCGTCGTCTGGTATTCGGGCGCGTATCTCAAGGAAGACCCGGCGAGCCACCGGTTCATCGCGGTGCTTTTCCTCTTCATGGCCTCGATGCTCGGCGTGGTGCTCGCCGACAACGTGATCGTGCTGTTCGTGTTCTGGGAACTGACGAGCTTCACGTCGTACCTGCTGATCGGCCACCACCACGAGGACGATTCCTCGCGCAAATCGGCGCTGCAGGCGCTGCTCGTCACCGGGCTGGGCGGCCTCTTCCTGCTGGCCGGACTCATCCTCCTCGGCCTCGCGGGCGACTCCTACGACCTGTCGGTCCTGATGGAGAACAAGGCCCTCGCGGAGCACCCGCTCTTCCCTGCGGCCCTCGGCCTGCTGCTGGTCGGCGCCTTCACGAAATCCGCGCAATTCCCGTTCCACTTCTGGCTGCCGAACGCGATGGCCGCCCCCACCCCGGCCAGCGCCTACCTGCATTCCTCGACGATGGTGAAAGCCGGCGTGTACCTGCTCGCGCGCCTGCATCCGGTCGCCTCGGAGTCCGCGTTGTGGCTGGCCGTGGTCCCCGTGGTCGGCGCGGCTACGCTCGGCATCGGCGCGTGCATGGCGTACGGCCAGACAATCCTCAAGCGCCTTCTCGCCTACACCACGGTCGCCGCGCTCGGCGCGATGGTCATGTTGCTCGGCCTCGGCGTCGAAGGCGCGGCCAAGGCGGCCATGACCTTCCTGCTCGCGCACGCGCTGTACAAGGCGTCGCTGTTCCTCGTGGCCGGCATCATCGACCACGAGACGGGTGAAAAAGATGTGCGCCGCCTCGGCGGACTCCGCACGCACCTGCCGTGGACCGCGTGCGGTGCGGGGCTCGCGGCGGTCTCCATGATGGGCGTCCCGCCCACGTTCGGGTTTCTCGGCAAGGAACTGCTCTACGCCGCCGGCGAATGGCCGTGGGTCTTCGCCGTGTCCGTTCTCGCGGGCGTCTTCTTTTTCGTCGTCGCCGCGCTGACGGGCCTCAAACCGTTCCTGGGCGCCGTGCAGCCGACCCCGCACACGCCGCACCACGAAGCGCCGGTCGCGCTGTGGGCGGGGCCCGTGGTGATGGGCGCGCTCGGGGTCCTCTTCGGCCTCGTTGCGCCCGCCCTGGGACACCATCTCATCGGCCCGGCGGTCACTTCCGTGCTCGGCCAGCCCGCGGAGGTGAAGCTCGCGCTCTGGCATGGATGGAACAAGGAATTGATGTGGAGCCTCGCAACCCTCGCGATGGGCGGCGCGGCGCTCGCGCTCCTGCCGCGCATCCGCCCGGCGCTGGAACGCCTCGCAGCCGTTACCGCATGGGGGCCCGACCGCGCCTACCAGGGCGCGCTGGCGCTGCTCAACGCGGTGGCCAAAGGACAAACGCGCATCCTGCAAAGCGGCTCGCTGCGCACCTACCTTGAGATCACCCTGCTCTTCGTGCTTGCCACGGGCGGAACCTGGATGCTCCGTTCGCAGCCCGTGCCGGTCGCGCACGCCGAAACTTCCATCACGATGAGCGACGTCGTGATCGTCACGCTGATCCTCGTCGCAACGCTCGGCGCCGTGTTCTCCCCCTCGCGCATGGCGGCCATCGCCTCCCTCGGCGTCGTGGGCTATGCGGTGGCGCTCCTGTTCGTGCTGTACGGCGCGCCGGACCTTGCGATGACGCAGCTCGTGATCGAGACACTGACGGTCATCCTGTTTGTGCTCGCCTTCCACCGGCTGCCGCCGTTCACCCGCCGATCCTCGGCGCGGCTCCAGCTCCTCGACATCCTGCCCGCCGCACTCGTCGGCATCTTCATGGCCGCGCTCACGCTGGCGGCGAATCGCGCGAATTTCGCCGAACCGATCTCGGGGTTCTTCGCCGAACACAGTTGGAAAAGCGCCTACGGGAAGAACATCGTCAATGTGATCCTGGTGGACTTCCGCGCCCTCGACACGCTGGGTGAAATCACCGTGCTCGCCGTGGCGGGCCTCGGCGTCATCGCGCTGCTGAAACTGCGGCTGGTCGGGAAGGGAGGCCCGTCGTGAGCACGCTGATCCTGCGCACGGCCACCCGCTACCTGGTGCCGATCCTCCTGCTCTTCTCGATCTACCTGCTGCTCGCCGGGCACAATTATCCCGGCGGCGGGTTCGTCGGCGGACTCGCCGCGTCGGCCGGCCTCGCCCTCTACGCCCTCGCATTCGACGTCCGTTCGGCGCGCGCGATGCTGCGCGTCACGCCCACCACCGTTTCGGCGGCCGGGCTCCTGATCGCCACGCTGAGCGGCCTGCCGGGCCTGTTCAAGCAACTCCCCTACATGAGTGGGCAGTGGATCGTCCTGCCCCTGCCGGGCTTCGATCCGATCAAGGTCGGCACCCCGGTATTCTTCGACATCGGCGTCTATCTCGTCGTGTTGGGCGTGACCATGTCGATCATCTTTTCCCTCTCCGAGGAGACGAAATAACGCGATGGAAATCCTGATGTCCATCATCGTCGGGCTGCTCTACGCCGCGGGCATCTTCCTGATGCAGCGCCGCAACATGGTCAAATTCCTCATCGGCCTCGCGCTGTTGAGCCACGGGGCCAACCTGCTGATCTTCACGGCGGGCGGCCTCACGCGCGGGCACCCGCCGATCATCGCGGAGGACGCGACGCTCGCCGACCCGCTGCAGGCCGACCCGCTGCCACAGGCCTTGATCCTGACCGCGATCGTCATCAGTTTCGCGGTCCTCGCGTTCGCCCTGATCCTCTTCCTGCGCGCGTACCAGACGACGAAGACGGATGACCTGCACGACTTGCGGAGCACGGACGCATGAACCTGCTCCTCGCGCCCATCGTCCTGCCGCTGTTGTTCGCCATTTTGGCGCTTTTCGCGCTGCATCACCCGCGCGCGCAGCGCGCACTCGCCCTCGCGGGCACCGGCCTGCTGGCGATCGTTTCCGTCGCCCTGCTGCTCTCCGTCCGCGCCGGCGGCATCGTCGCCGTGCAGGTCGGCCACTGGCCCGCCCCCTTCGGCATCACCATCGTCGCCGACCTGTTCGGCGCGATCATGGTCGTGCTCGCCTCCCTCACCGGGTTCGCCATCGCCCTCTATTCCATCGGCGTGCACGACCGCGCGCGCGAGCGGCACGGCTACTACCCGCTCCTGCTCGTCCTGCTCATGGGCGTCAACGGCGCGTTCCTGACCGGCGACCTCTTCAACCTGTATGTCTGGTTCGAGGTGATGCTGATGGCGTCGTTCGTGCTGCTGGCGCTCGGCTGCGAGAAGCCGCAGATCGAGGGCGCCGTGAAATACGTCGCGCTCAACTTCTTCTCCTCGGCCCTCTTCCTCGCCGCGGCGGGCCTGATCTACGGCGTGCTCGGCACGTTGAACATGGCGGACCTCGCGCAAAAAGTCGCCGCCGTCGAGGACAAGCGCCTGCTCACGTCGATGGCGCTGCTGCTGCTCGCGGCGTTCGGGATCAAGGCGGCGATGTTCCCGCTCTTCTTCTGGCTGCCCGCCTCCTACCACACGCCGCCACCCGCCGTTTCGGCCCTGTTCGCGGGGCTGCTCACGAAGGTCGGCGTCTACGCGCTCATCCGCACGTTCACGCTGATCTTCCCGCTGGAGCCGACCTTCACGCAGCCGCTGGTGCTGTGGCTCGCGGCGCTGACGATGATCACCGGCGTGCTGGGCGCGGCGGCGCAAATGGAATTCCGCCGGGTGCTGTCGTTCCACATCGTCAGCCAGATCGGCTACATGATCATGGGCCTCGCGCTCTTCACGCCGCTCGCCCTCGCCGGCGCGGTCTTCTACATCATGCACCACATCATCGTGAAGACGAACCTCTTCCTCGTGAGCGGCGTGGTGCACTACCTGCGCGGGACGGGCGAGTTAAAGCAACTCGGCGGCTTCTATCGCGCGCACCCGTGGATCGCGATCCTCTTCCTGATTCCCGCCCTCTCGCTGGCCGGCCTGCCGCCGCTCTCCGGCTTCTTCGCCAAGCTGACGCTCATCGTGGCCGGCCTGCAGCAACAGGCCTACCTGATCGTCGGCGCCGCGCTCGGCGTCAGCCTGCTCACGCTGTTCTCGATGACGAAGATCTGGGGCGAGGTGTTCTGGAAGGCGGCCCCCGGCCGGCCGGAACCGGACGCGCCACCCGCGCTGGAACCGGCGCGCCTGCGCCTCATGATCGCGGCCATCGTCCTGCTCGCCGCCATCACCGTGGTCATCGGCCTCGCCGCGGGCCCGCTCTTCACCCTCGCGATGGAGGCCGCCGGCCAGTTGATGAACCCGCAGCCCTACATCGAGGCGGTGCTCGGAGGCGCGCCATGATGCTGACCTCCAACCTGCTGCTCGCGCTCATCTGGGCCGCGATGACCGGCGCGGTCACGCTGCCGAACCTCGTCGTCGGATTCCTGCTCGGCTACCTCGCGCTCTACCTGCTGAAGCCGCTGCTCGGCGACCACGCGTATTTCAAGAAATTCCCGCGCGCGATTTCCTTCGCGATCTACTTCCTCAAGGAGATGATCGTCTCCAGCGCGCGCGTGGCCTGGGACGTCATCACCCCCACCCACTACAGCCGGCCCGGCATCCTCGCCATCCCGATCGACGCCGAAACCGACCTTGAAATCACGCTGCTCGCGAACCTGATCACGCTGACGCCCGGCACCTTGAGCCTCGACCTCTCGCCGGACCGGAAGACGCTCTATATCCACGCGATGTTCGCCGCGGACCCGGACGCCATCCGCCACGACATCAAGGAACAGCTCGAAAAACGCCTGCTGGAGCTGATGCGATGACCGGATTCATCCAGGACGTGGCGCATGTGATGATGGCGGTGCTCTTCCTCGCCATGCTGCTCGCGCTCTACCGCGTGATCAAGGGGCCAAGCCTGCCCGACCGCGTGATCGCGATCGACCTGCTCACCACCGTCGCCGTCGGCATCATCGCGTTGTACTCCATCGAAACGGGCTACAAGGTCTTCCTGTCGGCCGGCATCGCGCTCGCGCTGCTCGCGTTCCTCGGCACGGTCGCCCTGGCGCTCTACATCCGGCGCGGAGGTCCGCCATGAGAGACATCCTCACGCTCATCTGCATGATCACCGGCAGCCTGTTCATGCTCTTTGCCGCCGTCGGGGTCATCCGCATGCCCGATCTCTACACCCGCATGCACGCCGCCACGAAGGTCGGCACCGTCGGCGTCACGGGCGTCATGGCCGCCGTGGCCCTGCACTTCGGGGACCTCGGCATCGTCAGCCGCGCCATCCTGATCAGCCTGTTCTTCCTGATCACGGCGCCGGTCGCCGCCCACATGATCGGCCGCTCCGCCTTCTTCGCCAAAACGCCGCTGTGGAAAAAAACCGTGGTCAACGAATGGCCCGACTCACCCCCCGACGACACCTCCTCCTCGTCGTCGGCCTCGTCCTCGTCGTCGTAATCCCCAGCCCGCCTCACGTCTCCTCGCGAACCCACGACAGGAACGCGCGGTGCCCCCCGCGGATGGGCAGCGCAACCACGCAGGGCACCTCGTACGGGTGCAGTTCCGCAACCCGCGCCGTGAGCGCCGCCAGCCGGCCCTGCCGCGTCTTCGCGATCAACGCGACCTCGCGCGCCTGCTCCACGGCGCCCTTCCACCGGTAGATGGATTCCATCGGTCCGAGCACATTCACACACGCCGCGAGCCGCTCCGCCACCAGCGCCTTCGCGATCCGGCGCGCCACGGCCCGGCTCGGCGCGGTCATGTACACCCATGTCAGCCCGGTGGTTCGACCTACGGATTTCACACATCCTCCTCACGCATCGCTAACGCACGCTGTGAATAACCTCCGCCAACAAACGGCGTCTTGCACCCTCAGGCCACAGGATACCACATCGTGAACACCTATCGCACCATCTGGATCTCCGATGTCCACCTCGGCACGCGCGGCTGCAAAGCCCAGGCGCTGCTCGATTTCCTGCGGTGCAATGACGCGCAGTACATCTACCTCGTCGGCGACATTTTCGACGGATGGGCGCTGCGCAAATCGTGGTTCTGGTCGCAGGACTTCAACGACGTCGTCCAAAAACTGCTGCGCAAGGCGCGCAAAGGCGCCCGCGTCGTGTACCTGCCGGGCAACCACGACGAATTCCTCCACCAGTTCGTCGACCTCGAATTCGGGCACATCGCCATCAAGAAGGAAGTCGTCCACACGACGGCCGACGGACGGCGCCTGCTCGTCCTGCACGGCGACGAATGCGACGGCGTCGTCAAATACAACAAGTGGATCGCGCTGCTCGGCTCCCGCGCCTACGACGCCGCGCTCGTGCTGAACCACTGGTTCAACGCGATCCGCCGCGCCATGGGCCTTCCCTACTGGTCGCTCTCCGCCTACCTGAAATACAAGGTCAAGAACGCCTGCAAATTCGTCAGCGACTATGAAAACGCGCTCGCCGAACTCGCGCGCAAACACAACTGCCACGGCGTAGTCTGCGGCCACATCCACCGCGCCGAAATCCGCACCATCCAGGACGTGCAATACTGCAACGACGGCGACTGGGTGGAAAGCTGCACCTCCCTCGTCGAACACCACGACGGCCGCCTCGAACTGATCACCTGGGCCGACGTGCAAGCCGCGCCCGCGCCCGACACCTCACCCGCCCCGGAGCGCCTGCCCGAACCCGTTCAGCAGCTCCAACCCGCCGCCCTGCACGTCCACGACGACCACCCCGACCTCGTCCTCGCCCGCCAGTAAGCGCTGATCGCGCCACCCGATCAATTTTGCGCAGGTCTTCCTCTTCAAATTTGCGCATGCGCTTTCATTCTTGCGACGGAAACCCACACGGCGCGGCACGACTGAACCGCATAAGCGGTCATTTTGAATCAAAATCGGGGCGATTCGGTCATCGCTATAATCTTGGCATGCTGCCTGCTTATTATGCGTTACAGGAACGATGAACGTCACGGCTTCCATATCCGGCGCGGTGCTGGTCGCGGCTCTTCTATCAGGCTGCGGCACGGTACGGCAGGCCTACAAGCCCGAGCATCTGGGCAACATGGCGGACAGCCGCGGCATGGATGGCATTGAGGTCGTGTTGAGCCCCGACAAGTACCGCGCCCGCATTGGCGATCCGGTCACCTTCCGGATCGCGATTCGCAATGTGGGAACGGCGCCGGTCCTGTTCCCGGCGGATCCCGACCTCCTCGTCACCTGGGTCTATCCGGACGGCAAGCGCGACAACCTGATTCGCGGTGAAAAGACCACGGCATCGAAATGGCTCACGCTCAACCCCGGCGAGGAGCACATCGCCCACTCGGTGGTCACCACCTACTATTTTGACCGCGGCGGCATCCACGAATTCCGCGCCATCGTGTCCGGCGACGTCGCCATGAACACAAGCCGGCCCTCCTGGCAGGGCCGTGCGGTTTCCAATGGATTCGGTGTCCTATTCGAGGAGAACTAACGACCCAGCGCGAACACCGCCCAACCCTTTTTGACTATACAGACGCCCCCGCGAACCCTGCTGCCCCCCCCCACCCACAGATCGCGGGGCGTCTGTTTTAACGGCAGGGTCACATCGGCATCGCTCACATTGAAGTACGCGCGGATGCGCTCCCCGCCCAACCGCCGCTCGAAGGCCAGGACACGGTCGTGTCCGGTATTGATCCAGTGCAGGGTGCCCCGACGCAGGGCGGCGTGGGCATGCCGGAGCGCGATGGCCTGTTTCACGAAGGCGCGCAATTCATGGTCCGGCGCGCGCGTACGCCGCGCCGCCAGCCCGTCCACCGAGTGGCGCTCGTCGTCATACCACTCATCGTCCCACAGCATCGGCTGCCGGTCGCACGGGTCGTTCGCGCCCCACATGCCCACCTCGGTCCCGTAATACAGCATAGGCGCGCCCAGGCTGCACATCTGGTACACGATCGCCTGGCGCAGCGCCGCCATCGCCTCCGGGCCCGGCTTGCCGGTGCGGAATTCGGGCCGGTGCCGGATGCGCGACGACTCGAAGTATTCCGCGAAATCCTCGATCGGCTTCCGCACGTTCTCGAACATCGACGCCACGCGCGCGACATCGTGCGAGTCGAGCAGGTTCTGCAACACCGGCAGGCACTCGGGCGCATACGCGCGCTTCAGCGCGTTCATCCGCCGCTGCACCGTGCGCGCGGTGTACGCCTGCGTGTGCGGCGCGAAAAAGTTCACCGTGGGATACATCCACATGTAGTTCATCACCGCGTCGAAGGTGTCGCCCTTGAGATACTCGTCCGCCCGCCCGACGATTTCCGCCGTCGTGTAGGCCTGCGGATTGATCCCCTTCACCACGCGCCGCCACTTGCGCCAGAATCCGAGCGGCACGCAGAACGCCACGTCGAGGCGCCAGCCGTCGATGCCGTCCGACGGGTCGCCGTCCCCGTCCGGGTCCATCCAGCGCCGCGTGATGTCGAACACATACTCGCGCACCGGCGCGACAAGGTCCGTCTTCGTCCGCGCGAATTCCGGCAGCGCCTTGTGCCCGAACCAGCCGTCGTACTCGAACGTGCCGTCCTTGTTCCACTGCTTGATCTTGAACCAGTCCGCATACCGCGACGCGCGCCCGTGCTTGAGCAGGTCGCGGAAGGCGAAGAACTCGCGGCCCGCATGGTTGAAGACGCCGTCGATGATGACACGGATGCCGTGCGCCCGCGCGTCGGACAGGAACTCGCGGAAATACAGATCGGCCTCCGTCCACACCCACGACCGCGGATCCTCCGTCTCCCGCGCGCGCGCGATTTTCCTGAGGTCGCCCGCGCGATCCGGCCCGAACGTCGGGTCGATGTGGTGAAAGCACGTCGCGTCGTATTTGTGCAGCGACTGCGCCTGGAACACCGGGTTCAGGTAGATCGCGTTGATCCCGAGGTCCTGCAGGTACCCGAGTTTCTTCCGCACGCCGACGAGGTCCCCGCCGTAGCGCCGCAGGAACACCGTCTTCCAGAAATCCCCCGCCGGCTGTTCCCAGCGGTCCAGTGCATACCAATCCATGCCCCACGGCATGATCCGCCACCCCGGCACCTTGCGATCCGTGATATCCGACAACTTCGGATCATTCCGCCGCGTCCCGTTGCGGAACCGCTCCGGAAAAATCTGGTACCACACCGCATCCCGCGCCCAATCGGGCACCACCATCCGTTTGCGAACAGGCATTCCCACGTCCCCCTTTTGCAGAGCCTGTAAATTACAGACGTTGCACGCGCAGTCGAATCGTTTTTACAGACGTTGCAAATCGATTGCGGCGGCGGCGGGTGCGGCGGTAGAGTGTTCGGCGTTTCAAGGAGGTCCCCCATGTCCACACCGCCACCGCCCCCTCCGTTCCCGTCGCGCATGACGCCACGCTCGCTTCCGCCCGCCGCGCGCGGCGCGACGCTGGGCATCCTGCTGTTTGGCGCGGTATTTTTCGCCGCCGGCTTCTGGTGGTTTTTCTGCCGCATCGAGCCGGGTCCCGACCAGATCGCGATCCTGATCCGCAAGACGGGCCGCGACCTGCCGCCCCAGCAGATCCTCGCGACGGCGCCGGGCGAAAAGGGCATCCAACTGGAGGTGCTCGCCGAGGGCCGCTACTTCAAGAATCCGTACACGTGGGGCTGGCGCTATCACCGCATCACGGATATTCCCGCCGGGAAACTCGGCGTGCTGACACGGCTCTACGGCAACGACCTGCCGCGCGGATCGATCATGGCGGGGCCGGACACGAAGGGGCTGGTGGCGGACGTGCTGCGGCCCGGCAAATACCGGATCAATCCCTACGCCTACAAGGTGGAGCTGTTCGACGCGACGTCGATCAAGCCGGGATCCATCGGCGTGGTGACGTCGCTGATCGGCGAGGACATCCTGAACCACGACATCCCGGCGGAGCAGCGCAACGCGTTCCTCGTCGAAACGGGGCGCAAGGGCGTGGTGCGCGAGGTGCTCGACCCGGGCACGCACTACCTGAATCCCTATCTCGTCAACGTCGTGGAGGTGAACCTGCAGAGCCAGCGCTTCGAGTTGAGCGGCGAGGACGCGATCAGCTTCCTCACGGCCGACGGGTTCACGGTGAACGTGGAAGGCACGATCGAGTTCAGCATTGAGCGCGCGGACGCGGCGTTGCTGACGCACCGCATCGGCGACATGGAGGACGTGCTGACAAAAATCATCCTGCCGCGCGCGCGCGGGTTCAGCCGCATCGAGGGCAGCAAGCAGCCGGCGATCAACTTCATCGTCGGTGAGACGCGGCAGCAGTTCCAGAACAGCCTCGAAACGCACCTGCGCGACAAATGCGAACCGTGGGGCGTGTCGATCAAGTCCGTGCTGGTCCGCAACATCCTGCCGCCGGACCAGATCGCGAGCGTGATCCGCGAGCGCGAGGTCGCGGTGCAGAACGCGCGGATGTTCGAGCAGCAGATCGAGCAGGCCAAGTCGAAGGCCGAGCTGGTGCGCCAGGAGATGCTGGCGGTGCAGAACAAGGAGAAGGTGCAGCAGGAGACGATGAAGATCCGCGCCGTCATCAAGGCGCAGCAGGACCAGGCGGTGCGCGTCACGGCGGCCGAACGCGAACTCGACGTGGTGACGCTGGAGCGCGACGCGGCGGCCTTCCAGGCGCAGGCGCAGGTCGCGCGCGCGGAAGGCGAGCGCGATGTCATCAAGCTGGACAACGAGGCGCAGGCCGCGGTGATCGCCAACCAGGTCGCGGCCTTCGGCGGCGGCCAGAATTTCGCGCGCTACACGCTCTACCAGAAGATCGGTCCGCGCATCGGCTCGATCCTGTCGAACGACGGAGAGGAGGGCCTTGGTTCCCTCTTCAGGGCCTACATGCCGGGCGCGAAAGGAGGCCAGCCATGAAGAAGGTGATTCTCGCATTGCTTCCGCTGGCGCTGCTGATCGCGGCGATGTACGGGTTCTGGCTCTGGTTCTTCTGCCGCTTCTACGTGGGGCCGGACCAGATGGCCATCATTACGGCGAAGAGCGGCGCCCCGCTGCGCGAGGGCCAGCTGCTCGCTGATGCGGACCAAAAAGGCATCCGGGCCGCGCCCGTGGCCGAGGGCCGCCACTTCCTCAACCCGGTCATGTATGACTGGGAAATCCGCCAGGCGGACATCATCCCCGCGGGCAAGGTCGGCATCGTGACCGCGAAAGTCGGCGACGAACTGCCGGAGGGCGTGTTCATCGCGGAGGAAGGCCAGAAGGGCATCCGGCGCGGCGTGCTCGGGCCGGGCAAGTACCGCCTGAACCCCTACGGCTACACGCTGGAAATCGTGGACGCGATCAGCATCCCGATCGGCTATGTCGGCGTGCTGACGAGCCTCTCGGGTGAGCAGCCGGACGACGGCGCGTTCGCGGGGCCGGGCCAGAAGGGCGTGCGCGAGGACATCCTGCAGCCGGGCCTGTACTACGTGAATCCGAAGGAACTGAAGGTGGACGTGCTCGAGATCGGCCTGAACCAGGTCTCGCTGCTCGGCAAGCTCGGCGGCGCGGTCATCACGAAGGCGCCGCTCGCGATGCAGAACGCCGCCGTCGGCGCCTTGAGCGCGCGCACGCTGGAGGCGCAGCAGCAGACGCGCCGCGATTACGCCGAACGGGAACGCGGCGCAAGTTCCGTCGCATCGCCGCGCAAGATGGCGTGGGGCGCGGACTATGCAGCCGAAGCCGAGGCGGCGCCCACGGCCGTCGAGGGCCGGCGCCCGCAGCACACGCCGATCACCGGGGCGGACCCGATCCTGAGCCTGAACCAGTTCGTGGAATTCCCGTCGCGTGACGGCTTTGAGATCAGCCTCGACATGACCGTTGAGTTCGAGCTTCAGCCGGGCAACATCGCGTGGATTTACCGCACGTATGGCGACCTGCCGGCCGTCGTGGACAAGATCATCATGCCGCAGATCCTGTCCGTGTCGCGCCTGAAGGGATCGGCCTATCGCGCGAAGGACTTCATTGTCGGCGAGGGCCGCGAGAAGTTCCAGACCGACCTGACCGACGGCCTGCGCGCGGCGCTCAACGACAAGCGCATCCTCATCCACAACGCGCTCATCCGCCACGTCAACGTGCCCGACCAGATTCTGTCCCCCATCCAGGAGGCGAGCATCGCGGTCGAGCAGGACCTGACGAACAAGGAGAAGCAGAACACCGCGCGGAAGCAGGCGGAACTCAACACCGAGCAGACGCTGATCGAGCAGCGCCGCGAACAGGTCGCACAGGAGACCGAGAAACTGCGCGCCGAAATCATGGCCGGCCAGGAGCGCGAAGTGGCGCAAATTCAGGCGGGCACGCTGAAGAAAGTCGCCGAGATCGAAAAGACCACCGCCACCGTGCGCGCCGACAAGACGCGTATTCTCGGCCAGGCCTCCGCCCAGGTGGTCGAGCTGGTGGAAGGCGAAAAAGCCAAAGGCTTCGAGCTGAAGACCAAAGCCTTCCGCGATCCGCAGGCCTTCGCCATGTGGGAATTCGCGCGCGCGCTGAACCCCCGGGTGAACATCAACATCCTGCACGCCGGAGACGGCACCCTGTGGACCGACCTGCAAAAAGCCACCACCGGCGACCTCGACGGCGCGGTGCAGTTGCAGAAGAAATAAACGGCTGCGGGGTCAGTTCCGGCATTAACAACCCCTCGATGGCCGGTCGACGACGCACGTGAGTAGACAATACCAAGAGCCGCCCCCTTTCCGTTCCTGGGGGAGAGAGAATAATGTCGAAATTCGGAGTCTGCCGTGTCCGCATTCGCCAAGCGAATGATTGGCTTCGCACGTGAGTGTCTGCCTGTTGCTGCCGTTTGCGCTGGAATTGTTTTTCTGGCCGGAGAGCGGGGGTGCATGGGGGGGATTATGCTTCCATCCCCCGACGGCAGGTATCTTGCTAAGGTGGAATCTCGGTACAACCAGTTTATTCCTTTTCGGCCTGGATATTACCGGATAACACTGTTTGAGCAGACAACTAATGGGTGGAAGATAGTCAGGAAGTGTCGGCTGTATCAGCCAATTGTATACCATGCGAGGGGAGAGAGCGCTGAGTTCGCGGTTTGGAGCAACCGTGTGTTTTCAGTCGCGCCGCCTGGTGTAAAATTGTTTTTCGATGTAGATGAACCATTGTTCGACCGCCGCGTTGTTTCATGGTCTGTCAACAGTAATGGGGTTGAAGTCCCGTGGAATCCAGAGTCAGCAACGGTCACGGTCGAGGATGTTGAGCCGCGTGATCAGCCGCGGCAAAAGTAAAGGGGTCAAGGGGTCAGTCCGCACATGGTTGCGGAACGGTGATGACGTGAAGATGAGCTTCGGCATGAGTATGCCGAGGAGCAGCCTAATGAAGTGCGTGCGCAGAAGCATGTGATTTGTCGCGGAGAATAAAAGTTGCAACTATGTGCGGACTGACCCCTTCCCGTCTGACCCCTTCCCGTCCCCTTCCCTTGATTACTGTGCTTTGCTGTCTCCTGTCGGTCTTTTGTCTTGTCGGGTGTGATGAGAAGGACGCGGCAGTTGTAGCAGCAGACAAACGCATCCAGGAACTTATCAAGGTCGGAGCGGATCTTGATGATGCCATCGTCACGTTAGGTGAAGAGGGTTTCGTTGTTGGGGATAAGTACAAGCCGACGAAGAAGGGTGACTATTATCAGGTGAATGTCGTTCTACGTGACAAGATCCCCGCATCTGAGACCGCGAAGTACGTTCTGGATGTACCCTCCAAGAAGCGATCTTACGTGGTTATCAAGGCATCGCTGGACGGCAAAATCATCTCCATTGAGTAAAGCGGGGTAAAGGGGTTAGTCCGCACATAGTTGCAACTTCTGGTTTTGCGGATTGATGAGATGACTTACCTCGGCCAGTCGTGGATTGGGGCTTGGGATTGATCGTGCGATGGGGCTAAGGCGATGCCGTCATG
>CALKUH010000038.1 GCA_937996795.1 uncultured Verrucomicrobiota bacterium
AAAGCGGCCAGATCACTTGCTACGAAAAGCGGCCACTTCTATTTGCTATCGACACAGCAAACAATCGCCGCCCGCAAAACCCGCCCTCCCCCCTCCCGTTTCGCGGTCCTCAATTCACCAAATTCGCGGGGTCCATTCGGCCTACGATTTTCATTTTGAGGAGGCGGTCGTCCGGAACTCCAGCTCGCCGGCTTTCGCGGCGGATACGTCGGCGACGACGCGGCTGCCGGCCGCGATGCGGCCATCGAGCAGCTCCATTGCGAGTGCGTCGAGCACCTTGCGCTGGATAACGCGCTTGAGCGGACGCGCGCCGAAGACCGGGTCATAGCCTTCTGTCGCCAGCGCCTGTTTCGCGGCATCGGTCAGCTCCAGTTCAATCTTCTGCTCCGCCAGATGCTTGCGCAGGCGGGCCAGCTGGATGTCCACGATCCGACCGATCTGCTCGCGCGACAGGCTGTGGAAGATGATCGTCTCGTCGATCCGGTTCAGGAACTCGGGCCGGAACGCCTTGCGCAGCGTCTCGTGCACGCGCGCCTCCATCTGCTCATACGCCGGGTCGTCGCCCTTCAGGTTCGGGTGCTTCTCCAGCGTTTCCTGGATCAGCGTCCCGCCGAGGTTCGACGTCATGATGATGAGCGCGTTGCGGAAATCGACCGTGCGCCCCTGCCCGTCCGTGAGCCGCCCGTCGTCAAGAATCTGCAGCAGCACGTTGAAGACGTCCGGATGCGCCTTCTCGATCTCGTCGAACAGGATCACGGAGTACGGCTTGCGGCGCACGTGCTCCGTCAGGTAGCCGCCCTCGTCGTAGCCGACGTAGCCCGGCGGCGCGCCGATCAACCGGCTCACCGAATGTTTCTCCATGAACTCGGACATGTCGATCCGCACCATGGAATGTTCGTCGTCGAACAGGAACTCGGCCAGCGCACGCGCCAGCTCGGTCTTGCCCACGCCGGTCGGGCCGAGGAAGATAAACGAGCCGAGCGGCCGGTTCGGGTCCTGCAACCCGGACCGCGAGCGACGCACCGCGCGCGCGACCGCGGACACGGCCTCCTCCTGCCCCACCACGCGCTCGCGCAGCCGGTCCTCCATGTGGATCAGCTTTTGCTTCTCGGTCTCCAGCAACCGGCTCACCGGGATGCGCGTCCACAGCGCAACCACCGACGCGATGTCCTCGGGGTCGACCTCCTCCTTCAGCATCTGGCGGTCCTTCTGGAGTTCCGCGAGCTTCGCCTGCCCTTCCTTCATCTGCTTTTCGACGCTGGGAATCCTGCCGTAGAGAATCTCCGCCGCCTTGCCGAGGTCGTTGTTCCGCTTCGCGGCCTCCTCCTCGCCGCGCAGCAGGTCCAGCGCCTGGGTCAGCGAGCGGAGCTGGCCGATCAACTCCTTCTCCTTCTCCCAGTGCAGCATCATGCCGGCGCTCTCCTCCTGTAGCCGCGCGCGCTCCGCGTCGAGCTTCTGCAGCCGCTCGCGCGACGCGTCGTCCTTCTCCTTGCGCAGCGCCTCGCGTTCGATATCGAGTTGCAGCAGCCGGCGCCGCACCTCGTCGATCTCGACGGGCATGCTGTCGATTTCCATGCGCAACCGGCTCGCCGCCTCGTCCACCAGGTCGATCGCCTTGTCCGGCAGGAACCGGTCGCTGATGTAGCGGTGCGACAGCGTCGCCGCCGCGACGAGCGCCGCGTCCTGGATGCGCACGCCGTGGTGCGCCTCATACCGCTCGCGCAATCCGCGCAAGATACCGATCGTGTCCTCCACCGTCGGCTCGCCGACCGTGATCGGCTGGAACCGCCGCTCCAGCGCGGGATCCTTCTCGATATACTTGCGGTATTCGTCGAGCGTCGTCGCGCCGACGCAGCGCAACTCGCCGCGCGCGAGCGGCGGCTTGATCATGTTCGACGCGTCCACCGCGCCCTCGGCCTTGCCCGCGCCGACCAGCGTGTGCAACTCGTCGATGAACAGCACAATGCCGCCCGCCGCGTCGATGACCTCCTTGATGAACGCCTTGAAGCGGTCCTCGAATTCGCCGCGGTACTTCGCGCCCGCGAGCATCGCGCCGAGGTCCATCGACACGATGCGCTTGTTCTTCAAACTCTCCGGCACGTCGCCCGCGATGATGCGCTGCGCGAGGCCCTCCGCGATCGCGGTCTTGCCGACGCCCGGCTCGCCGATCAGCACCGGGTTGTTCTTCGTGCGGCGCGACAGCACCTGCACCACGCGACGGATTTCCTGATCGCGCCCGATGACCGGGTCCAGCTTGCCCTGCCGCGCAGCGTCGGTCAGGTCGCGCCCGTACTTCTTGAGCGCCTCGTATTTGTCCTCCGGATTCTGGTCCGTCACCCGCTGGCTCCCGCGCACCGCCTGCAGTGCTTTCAACGCCGCGTCCTTCGTCACGCCCGCCGTCTTCGCCAGCTTTGCGAACGCCGAATCCTTCGCGTCCAGCGCGGCAAGGAACAGATGCTCGGTGCTGACGTAGTCGTCCTTCATCGCGGTCGCGATGGAAAAGGACTGTTGCAGGACCTCGCGGAACCCGCGCGACGGATAGCGCTCGGCAACGCCCTCCACCTTCGGCCGCTTCGCCAGTTCCCCGTCGAGCTGCCCGCGCAACGCGTCCGCCTTCGCGCCCAGCCGCTCCAGCAATGGACGCACCACGCCCTCCGGCTGGTCCAGCAGCGCCAGCGCCAGATGGTCCACCTCGACCTCCGCGTGCCGCCGCTCATCGGCCACCCGCTGCGCCGCCTGTACCGCCTCCTGCGACTTGATCGTCAGTTTGTCCAGTTGCATGGTTGTCACTCCTTCGCACCCGCATGCGCGACACAATGTCGCACATCGCGAACGTGGCGATTATCACAACTCGCTCATAACAGGCCCTATAGGTCGTATAGGCCCTATTGCAGGAGATTAATGAGCAAGCCTTGTGCCAAGGCTCAAGTCAGCGCAGGCGCGCTTCGAGGGCGTCGAGCCGTTTTTGGATGGCGAGCAGGCGCTCGCGGAGTTCGGGCAGGCGGGAGATGGCGGCGTACTGGCGGGCGGCTTGTTTCTGCGGGACGGCGGGGAAGCCGAGGACATACGAGCCCGCGGGCACATCGGTCAGGACACCCGACTGGGCGCCCACGATCGTGCCCGGCCCGATGGTAAGATGGCCGATGGCGCCGGCCTGGCCGGCGAATATCGATTTTTCGCCGATGGACGTGCTGCCCGCGATGCCGACCTGCGCCACGAGGACCGAATGGTCGCCGATGTTCACGTTGTGGGCGACCTGCACGAGGTTGTCGATCTTCACGCCCTTGCCGATCCGCGTCTTGCCGAAGCGGGCGCGGTCAATGGTCACGTTTGCGCCGATTTCCACATCGTCGCCGATGACGACGATGCCGATTTGCGGCTGCTTCGTGCGGACGCCCTGCTTGTCCACGTCATAGCCGAAGCCGTCGCTGCCGATCACCGTGCCGTTGTGAATCCAGACGCGATCTCCAAGGACGCAATGCTCGCGAATGGAGACCTGCGGGAAGAGCCGGCAATCAGCACCCAGGCGCACGCCATGGCCCACATACGTCTGGGCCCCGATGATCGACCGGTCGCCGATGCGCGCGCCCGCCTCGACCACCGCGAGCGGCCCGACATGAACGCCCGAGCCCAGGACCGCATCGGGACTGATAATGGCCGACGGATGCACGCCCGGTGCGAACTCCGGAGCGGGCGGCGCGAACCAGCCCGCCACCGCGGCGAATGCGCGCTCGGGTTTTTCCACCTTCAGCAACGCGCAGGAAACCGGCGCCTTCCATTCCAGGCCGACCAGCAGCGCGGAGGCATTGGTCGTCGCGGCATCCGCGGCATAGCGCTCCTGCGAAACAAACGCGATCTCGCCGGCGGCCGCGTCGCGGATGCCGGCCACGCCATGGATCTCCACGCCAGCATCGCCTTCGACGGCAATGCCCAGACGCTGCGCAATCTCGCCGACGGTCATCCGCATGGGTTCGAGGTCCCGAAGTTACTTCTTCCCGGTGTTCAGCAGTTCGATCAACGGCGCTGTGATGTCATTGCGCGGATCGTAAAACAGGATGTTCGGCACGCCGTTCAGGTTGTCGCCCGACGACTCGAATACCGCGAGGAAGCCCTGGCTGCGCGCATAGCCGGCGAGCGTCTCGCGAATTTCGACGACGAGCTTGTCGCGCTGGCGCTTCATCTGGTCGGCGATCTGGCGGCGGCGCGTCTCTTCAAACCGGCGGATTTTGCCTTCCATCTCGCGCAATTCGACCAGCTTCTCCTCCGCCTCCGCGCGGCGGGAGTTGCGCGCCTCCTCACTCAACACGCGGTCTTCCGACTCTTCGCGCGCCAGCTTGAAGGCCTCCTGGAGCTCCTTGAACGAGTCCACCATCTTTTTGAGCTCTTCCTTGTACTCGCCTTCCTGCTCCTTCAACTGACCCTCGGCAAGCTTCGTCTTGTAGAACTCGTCGAAGACCTTGTTCATGTCCACGAACACGATCCGGTCCTTCTCCGGCGCCTGCGCCATCGCCACCGGCGCCGCGGCCAGCAGCGACGCCGCCAGCAAGGCCCCACCCATCAAACGAGATGCGATTTTCATGACCACTCCTTTTCGAATTTAGTAGGTGTATCCAATCGTAAACTGGAAGCGTCCCGATTTCCGGTCGTCATCCGGGTCGGTCTCCAGCGGCCACGCGTAATCCAGCCGGAGCGGAAACCCCGGGAAATCCAGGCGGATGCCGACGCCCCAGTCGGAATTGTACGTCGAGAAATCCCAGTCGAACGAATCGTCGTACACATAGCCAATGTCATAGAACGTCGCGAAGCGCAGGCGTTCAAAAACAGGAATCGTATATTCCGCCGTCGCATACCAGGCGGTCCCGCCGCCGAGTGGCTCGTCATCCTCGTCCTTCGGACCCACGCGCCGGTACTTGTAGCCGCGCAGCGTGCGCGCGCCACCGAGGTACAGGCGCTCGAAGACCGGCAGCACGTCCTCGTCTCCGTGCGGCTCCGCGACGGCGGTCCACGCGCGGATGTTGAACACGTGTTCAAACCAGATGGGCCAGAATTTCGAAGACTGCGCCTCAATCGAGTACACGTCCACCTCGCCGCCGAGCGGGCCGCCCGCCCACATACCGGCGATGCTGCTGCGCATGCCGCGCGTCGGGATGAAGCTGCTGTCGCGCGAGTCGCGAACGACCTCCAGCGTCAGTGAGCTCTTGAGGAAATCGCCCTTCTGCGACTGGAAGAACTCGGAGGCGTTGGTGTCCACGTTATGGATTTTGATTTCCTCGAGGCCGTACGTCAGATTTAGCCGGCTGAAGGCATCCAGCGGCACGCCGATGCCGATGTCGCCGCCGGTGTTGCGCTGGTCGTAGAGGTCGCTGAAATAGCTCCGGTTCCGGCGGAACAGGTTCACGTTCAGCGCAAGCTTGCGGTCGAACAGCCACGGCTCGGTGAACGACAGCTCCAGGTCGTTGCGCTCGGTGCCCGCGGTGCCGCGCAGGCGAAGCTTCTGCCCGCCGCCCGTCGGGGGCCAGTTGAACAGGTCGAAGTTGCCCTGGGACAGTTCGACGAACCCGATGAGATTGTCCACGCTCGAAAACCCCGCGCCGACGAGGAACTGGCCTGTGCGCTTCTCCTCCACCTCAAGGGCGAGGTCAAACAGCCCCGGCTCGGTCGTATCCTCCGGGATCGCATTCACGAACTCAAAATAGCCGAGGTTGCGCAGGCGCAGCTCGCTGGTGCGGACGCGCACCTGGTTGTAGATCTCGCCGGGGAACACGGTCAGCTCGCGACGGATGACCTTGTCCTGGGTCTTCGTGTTGCCGCGGATCTTCACGTCGCGCACACGCGCCTGCTCGCCCTCCTCGCGCACGGCGACAGCGAGGTCCACGACGGGTTCGTTGGTGCGCGGCTGGACCTGGGTCTGCACCTCACTCCGGATGTAGCCGCGGCTGCCGTAGAAGTCGCGCACCGCTTGCTGAGAGCGCTCGATGGCCGTGATGGTGGCAATGTCGCCCGGCTGGTTGGTCACCGACTTCTGCACATCCGCCACCGGGAATTTCTTCGGGCCTTCCACGGCCACGCGCCCGAGGCGGTAGCGATCGCCCTCGTCCACCGGGATGCGCACGACCAGCTTTTTGCCCGGCTCAATGACCGGCTCGCCCACCGCGGCGTCAAGGTAGCCTCGCTCCAGCAGGGCGCGGCGGACGAGCTCCACATCGGCGTCCAGCTCCTCCGGCTTGTAGGTGCCGGCGCCGGTGATCCACGACCACATGTTCACCTGGCGCTGCTTCATCGCCTTGCGCAGGTCGTGCCCGATCACGGGCGGATGGTCATAAAACCACGGGAACAGCGCGCGCATCGCGCGGCCGCCACGGCCGGGATCCGGGATATCGCTCTCGAACTCGATCCGTTTGATCTTCGCGCGGCGCCCTTCCTTCACCTTCACGGACACCTCCGCCGTGCCGCTCGACTCCTCCTCGCGAATGGTCCACTTCAGGTCGGCGTAGGGAAAGTGCCGCTTCTGATAAAACTCCTTAACCGCCAGCGCCTTGAATGCCAGCGTCGCGTCATCCACAAGGTCGCCCGGCCCGAGCTCCAGCAGCTCGCGCACCTTCTGGTTGCCGACGTCATCGGCGCCTTCGATGCGGATCAGGCGGATACGCGGCTTGCTGCGCACGGCGTAAGTGACGATCGCGCCGCCGACGGACTCCTCCACGCGCGTCGCGACATACGCGAAGCGGCCCGATTGCTCCAGCGCGCGGACATCGCGCGACAGCGCGGCGCGGGTGAGTTCCTGCCCGACCTGCACGCTGGTGAACGAGCGGACGACCGACTCCTCCACGAGGCCGCCGCCCAGGCGCTCGACGCGGATTTCGCGGACCGGCACGGCGCCCGCCGACACCGCGCCGAGCAGCGCGAGGGCGGCGATGCGGGCCATCAGGCGGCGCGGGCTCACAGGTCTCCCGTGCTGGGGCGGTAGCCGCCGGCGGCCTGGTCGGTTTCCAAACGGCTCACAAAGCGTGTCGTTTCATCCACGAAGTTCAAGCGAATCTCCCCTGTCGGCCCGTTACGATGCTTGGCCACGTCCACGATGGCAAGCGCCTTGTCACCGGCCTCCGGGTCCTGCGGATACTTGCAGGGGCGCCGCAGCAGCATCACCACGTCGGCGTCCTGCTCGATGGACCCCGAGTCGCGCAGGTCGGACAATTTCGGCACCGCGGTCTTGTCGCGCGTTTCCGGCGCGCGGCTCAACTGGCTCAACACGATGATGGGAATCCGCAACTCCTTCGCCATCGCCTTCAGCGAGGACGAGATCGCGGCCGTTTCGCGCTGGCGTCCCTCGTTGCTCTTCTGGCTGAAATTCAGCATCTGCAGGTAGTCCACGACGATGAGCTGGATGTCGTACTGCTTCTTCAAGCGCCGCGCGCGCGCGCGCAGCTCGACGACTTCCAACCCCGCGGAGTCGTCCACCAGGATCTGCGCCTTCTGCAAGTCGGACGCCGCCTGCACGAGGCGCTGGTGCATGTCGCCCGAGAGCATGCCCTTGCGGAGGCGGTCCGAAGCGAGGTTCGCGCGCGAGCACAGCATGCGCTTGACCAGCGCCTCGCGCGGCATTTCCAGGCTGAAAATCGCCACTGCGCGCGGCTGGTGGTCGCTGACTTCGCCCATCGCGACGTATTCCGCGATGTTCATCGCGAGCGAGGTTTTGCCCATGGACGGGCGCGCCGCGAGGATGATCATGTCGGCGGGCTGCAGGCCGCCGGTCAGTTTGTCGATGTCCACATAGCCGGTGGGCACGCCGGTCACGCCGCTCTTGTTGTTGAAGATCGATTCGATGTGCACCATCGTCTCGTTGACCGCCTCTTTCCACGGCACCACGGTGCGGCGCTGGTCGTGGGAGATGTCGAAGAGATTCTGCTCGGTGCGGTCGAGGATCAGGTCCGCGGCCTCGTCGGCGCGATAGCAGGACTCCACCGCCTCGCGCGAATTTTCGATGATCCGGCGCAGGATGTGTTTCTGCCGGACGATGTCGATGTAGTAGTCGAGCGCCGCCGAGGTGGGCGTCGCATCCATCAACCCCTCGAGGTAGGACATGCCGCCGACGGCGTCGAGGGTGCCGAGGTCGCGCAGGCGCTGGCCGACGGTCAGCAGGTCAACCGGGCGCCCTTTGTCGTGCAGTTCGACAATCGCGTCGAAAATCTGCCCGTGGCTGGGCACATAGAACGACTCGGTGCGAATCTGCCGCTCAATGGCCAGGTCCACGGCCCGCTGCGCGTCCACCATCATGGACCCGAGCACGCCACGCTCCGCATCTTCGCTGTGAGGCGGGATGCGGTCTGCGCGGCCTTGCGGTGCCGGGGCATCCGGCGGGGCCATGGGCTTACTCCGAGACGACGCTGACGGTGAGCTTCGGGTGGATCTCGGACGTCAGGCGCACCGTGACGGTTGCCTCGCCGAGTTCCTTGATGGGGGCGGGCAGCACGATCTTCTGCTTGTCCACCTCGATGCCCTCGCGCTTCAACGCCGCGGCGATGTCGGCCGCCGTGACGGAGCCGAACATGCGGCCCTCGGCGCCGGTCTTCGCCGGGATCAGGAGCTTCAGGGCGGTGATCCGGGCCGACAGGGCGTCGGCGGCGGCGCGGCGCTCCGCGCGTTTCGCTTCCGCGGCGGCGCGGCGTTTTTCCACGCGGCGGCGGGTCGCCTCGGTGACCGGGGCGGCGATGTTGCGGGGCAGCAGGTAGTTGCGGGCGTAGCCGTCCGCGACCTTCACGAGGTCGCCGGTCAGGCCGAGCCCGTCGACGTCTTCCATCAAAATGACTTCAGTTGACATGGTGTCTCTCCTGGATCAGGGCAGCAGGCCCATGACGCGGGCGCGGCGGATGGCCATCTGGATCTGGCGCTGTTGCTTGGCGCTGGTCCCGGTGATGCGGCGGGGCATGATCTTGCCACGTTCCGTCATGAACTTGCGCAACAGTTCACTGTCCTTGTAGTCGATGTGGGTCACCCCTTCGAGATACTTGGCGCCCTTCTTGAGCAGGGGCTGCATATCGCCCATCATGTCGCGTTCGCGACTGGGCCGGCGTTCGGTCTTTTCCTTCACTCGCATGGCATGTCCTCTTTTTCGTGCTGATGCTAGAACGGCAAATCGTCATCCGCCGCCGCTTCGTGCGGCGTGGAGTCCTCGTGGCTCGCCGGCGCGGGGCGTCCGCCGCCGCGCGCGGGCGGCGGGGCGTCGTCCGGGCCGTCTCCATATTCGGAGCGGCGCGACGGCGACGAGCGGCTGTCCAGGAATTGCACGCGCTCGGCGACCACGCCGAGTTTGCTGCGCTTCTGGCCGTCCTTCTCCCACTCGTCGAGCTTCAACCGGCCTTCGACAAAAAGCGGCGATCCCTTGCGCAGGTATTCCGCGCACAACTCGGCGGTCTTCCCCCACACCGTCACGTTGAGGAAGCACGTCTCCTCGCGATCCTCGCCCGAGCTGGCCTTGTAGCGGCGATTGACCGCCATGCCCAGCTCGGCCACGGCCATCCCGGACGGGGTGGACCGCTTTTCGGGATCGCGCGTGAGGCGCCCGATCAACAGGACTTTGTTGAGGGAAGCCATGACCTTACGTGGCCGCGGGCGCGGCGACCTCCGGGGCGCGCACAACCTGCGTGCGGAAAATTTCCTCGTTGAGTTTGAAGCGGGCCTGCAGCGCGGCGATCTTTTCGCCCTCGATGCGGAACGTCACGACCATGTACTGGCCGGACGTCTGCTTGTCCATCGGCCGCGCAAAGCTGCGGCGCCCGATGCGCGTCTTGGCATCGACCGTGCCGCCCGACTTCTCGATTTCCGCCACGACCTTCTCCAACGAGGCGTCCAACAACTCCTCTTTCAGAGACTCCGGAAAAATAATCATCGCTTCATACTTGTTCATTCGCATTTCCTCTCACTCATCCGTCGCACTCGTCCCTCGTGTCCTCGACTCTCGTGCCCTCGACTCTCAATTAAACTCATTCATCGCGCGGTCCCATCCGTCCCGCAGCGCCGCCGCCACCGCGTCCGCCGCGCGCCGCACCGCCTCCTCGATCACCGGACGCTCGTCTGGCGCGAACGTGCCCAGCACGTGGTTGACCGTGTCGCCCGCCGCATCGCGCCCGACCCCGACCCGCACGCGCGGGAACTGGTCGGTTCCCAGATGCTCGATCAACGACTTCAACCCGTTGTGGCCCCCGGCGCTGCCCGCCTTGCGCAAGCGCAGGCGGCCCACCGGCAAATCCACGTCATCCACCACCGCGATCACATCGGCCGGCGTCATCCCCTTCTTCCGCATCAGCGGGCCGGCCGCCTCGCCGCTGCGATTCATGAACGTGCGGGGCTTCGCGAGCACCACCCGTTCCCCTTCCAACACCGTTTCCGCCAGTTCCGCGGGGAAGCGCCAGCTCCGCCGGAACTCGACCCCGCAGCGACGCGCCAGTTCGTCCAGCACGTCGAATCCGATGTTGTGGCGCGTCCGCGCATACGCGCGCCCGGGGTTGCCCAATCCGATAATCAGCTTCATGGGTCGCCCGCGGACCGCTCAATGCGCAGCCGTTCCTACTTCTTGGCCTCCTTGGCCGGGGCCTTGGCATCCTTCGCGGGCGCCTTGGCCGCGGCCTTGTCGTCCTTCTTCGCGCCCTCGGCCGCCTCGCCCTCTTCCTTCTTCTCCTTGATGACTTCCGGCTCCGCCGCCGTGGCTGCGGCCGCCGCAGGGGCCGCCGTTTCCTCGGCGCGAGGCGCGGTCACCGCCGCGATCGCGAGGCTGGCATCCGAAATGAGCGTGAACTTGGCCGGGTCGAGCTTCACATCGCCCGCGCTCAGGCTGTCGCCGATGCCGAGGCCGGACACATCCACGTCGAACGCCTCGACGATGTCGGTCGGCAAGCACTCGACCTCGATCGAGCGCAGCAGGTGTTCCAGCGTGCCGCCGGCCTGCGTGACGCCCACCGGGTCGCCGACGAGGTGCACCGGGATTTCGATGCGGAGCTTCTCGGTCAGCGAAATCTCGTGGAAATCCGCGTGCAGGATCTGGCGCGTGATCGGGTGGTGCTGCACTTCCTGCAGCAGGACCTTCTTCGTCTCCACGCCGGTGATTTCGAGGTCCATCATGACGTGCTCGCTGGCGTGCGAGTGCATCGCCTTCTTGAACGCCTTTTCGTCGAGCTGCACATTCATCGGCGCCTTGCCGACGCCATACACCACGCCGGGGAACTTGCCCGTGCGACGCAGCACGCGTCCCGCGCTGGAACCCTTGGAGGCGCGCGCCTCCGCCGTAACCTTGATTGCTGTTGCCATGTCTTCTTCTCCACGCCCGCTCCGGGCAAACGCTCCTACACTCGAAACAACGATGTCACCGACTGGTTGTTGTGGACGCGCAGGATGCCTTCACCCAGCAGCTCGGCCACGCTCAACACCGTCACCTTGTACCCATCAAACTTCTTCGGCGGAACACTGTCCGTCGTAATCAACTCCTCGATCGCCGACGCCTTCAGGCGCTCCACGCCCAAATCCGTCAGCATGCAGTGCGTCACCGCCGCCATGATCGACTTCGCCCCGCGCTGCTTCAACAGCGCCGCGGCGCCCGCCAGCGTGCCGGCCGTCGTCGTCAGGTCGTCCACCAGCAGCGCGTTGCGGCCTTCCACCTCGCCGACCACGCTGATGGCCTCGACCTCGGTCGCGCTCTTGCGCTGCTTGCCGACAATCGCCAGCCCGGCCCCGAGCATGTTCGCATACGCGTAGGCCATCTTCAGCCCGCCCGGGTCCGGCGACACCACCACCAAATCCTGGAGATCCCGCTGCCGCAGGTGCTTCACGATCACCGGCGACGCAAACAAATGGTCCACCGGGATGTCGAAAAAGCCCTGGATCTGCTGGGCATGGAAATCCATCGCCACCAGCCGGTCCGCTCCCGCCGCCACCAGCAGGTTCGCCACCAGTTTCGCCGTGATCGGCACGCGCGGCTGGTCCTTGCGGTCCTGCCGGCCGTAACCGTAAAACGGGATCACCGGCGTGATGCGCGCCGCCGATGCGCGCTTCGCCGCATCGATGATGATGAGCAACTCCATGATGCTCTCATTCGGCGGATTGCACGTCGGCTGGATGATAAACACATCCTGCCCGCGGATATTCTCCACTATCTTGACAAAGATCTCTCCGTCCGGGAACCGGCTGATCTGCACGCCAGCCAGCGGCTCGCCGATATAATCGGCGATCGCCTTGGCCAGCGCCGGATGCGAATTGCCAGACAAAAGCTTCAACGTATTCCTCAATCTCGCTGGTTGCCCGACTAGGATTCGAACCTAGACTCTGGCCTCCAAAGGGCCGTGTGCTGCCGTTACACCATCGGGCAATACCCCCGCGACAAAGAATACCATCCCCGCCAATCCGGTCGCCCGGACTCCGGGAAATACTGCCCGCACGGACACCGGGCCGGCTTTCGCCGACCCGGACACAAGGGGTGCAAGCTAGGAAAGTGCCCCGGGGGAGTCAAGGGGAAAGGGGGCGATTGGGGAAGAAGGTTTCGGGGGACGGGCTCCAGGAGGGCCTTCACAAGCGGCGCGGCGAATTCCCGGTGCAGTGCCGACGGGTCCATCGCATGCTCACAACCCAGAAAGAGGGATGCGGCGCGACGACTGAAAAACCGGTTCAACCGGGCGCGCTCCGCCTTGCTTGACCCGAGCGACGAGGAGGCCTGCGCCTTTACCGTTCTCAAGGATCCGACGCGCATGCGCTGGACTGGCGGCACCCTGTATCCGGTCCCCAACGCGGAGGACGTGTTGTGCGAGGCGGTGGTCATCCATACGGCGGAACGGGGGGCCCTCGAGGCGGAGTTGCGCACCACGTGAAAACGTTGCTCTTAATAGAGGACAAAACGGAGATGCGAGAGCGCCCGGCCCTGGCGCTTCGTTTTGAGGGCTTCACCGTTCACAAAGCGGTGCGCGCCGATCCGCGCGCCGCGGAGCCTCGTGACGACGCTGGCCGACCGGACCCCGGACGCGCAGGCGACGGCCCCGACGATGGACCTCCCCGCCTGATTTTTCCCTATACAAACCGCCCAAAGTCTGTATTCATACGTATGACCTAGGGGGTTTTCCATGAAGCGTTTCCTGAACTACGCCGTATTGTTGTCGTGTGCCGTGGTCTCGTCCCACGCCGCCACATACACCGTCGTGAACACCAACGACACGGGCGCGGGCTCACTGCGGTGGGCCATCCTGGCCATGCAGACCAGCACGCCGCCCAATGAAATCCACTTTAACATCCCCGGCCCGGGCCCGCACACCATCAAGGTGGGCGACGCGCTGCCCTTTATGACCAACTCGGTCTCCGTGCTCGGAAATACGCAACCCGGTTACACCGGCGCTCCGCTGGTCACCGTTCTCGGTCCGTCCACCAACGCCCTGGACTACGGCATGGTCATCCAGGGGCCGAACTCCCTGATCCGCGGGATGCGCGTCAGCGGCTTCACGCAAGTGGACTATGGCACCGGCATCAGCATTGGCGGCAAACCCAACCAGCAGATCGCGGCCTGTGTGCTGGACGGCAACTTCAACGGCATCATCGCGCAAGGCGGCCTGGTTGGCGGCACCACCACCAACGACCGGAACGTCATCATTAATAATGTCAACGGCATCTGGACCGTCACAGGCAGCACCGCGACCATTCGGGGCAATTTTATCGGCGTGCAGGCCGATGGCGTGTCGCCGGCCGGCAACACCAACGGCATCCGCACCTTCTATACCAGCGGATTGACCATCGACGGGCATCCGAACTACCCGCAGGTGATCTCAGGGAACGGCAACGCCGGCATCCTGCTGGGACCGAACGGCGGGTATGTGTGGATGTCCTCCGGCAACACCATTCGCGGCAACCACATCGGCACGGACGTCACGGGCATGCTGGCCGTTCCCAACTACATCGGCATCCACTCGTGGGGCGGCGCGGCGAACATCATCGGCGGCAGCGGCGCCAATGACCGGAACATCATCGCCGGGAACACCGGGGCCGGCGTGCTGCTTGAAGGCTTTATGCTTGTCACGCCCTCCGCCTACAACAATCAGGTGCGCGGAAACTACATCGGCCTGGCCGCCGATGGCATGACGCCGATTCCGAATGACATTGGCGTGCATATCCTCAACGGCAGTTCAAATATCGTCGGGGGAACGGCCGCCGGACAGGGCAATCGTTTTGGCGCGTCCGAATTTTACCAGGTGTATATCAGCGCCTCGGGTTCGGCCCTCTGCTACAGCAACGTCGTCCACGGAAACTGGATCGGCGTTTCCACCGGCAACACCGTGATCGCGGGCGGGCAAACGGGCATCTACATCCTCAACGCCTCGAACAACGTCGTCGGCGGAACCAGCGCGGCCGCCCGCAACGTCATCGGCGGCGCCGGCACGGGCATTTACATCTCGGGCACGAACGCCCAATTCAACCGCATCATCGGCAACCTGATCGGCTGCGGCCCCTCCGGCGAGGTCTTCCCCAACAACAGCTATGGCGTCAATATTTTCCAGGCGCCGCGCAACACCATCGGCGGCGTCTACACCAACGAGGGCAACACGATATCCGGCAACTTGTTCTACGGCGTGTTCATACAAGGAACCAGTTCGTTCAACAACGTCGTCGCAGGCAATCGCATCGGGACCGACCCGACCGGGACGACGGCGTTGAGCAATCGCTATTCGGGCGTCGACATCGCCGGGGGCGCGTACAGCAATCTCGTTGGCGGCGCCAGCTATGCCTTCGCCAATGTCATCGCCGGCAACGGCGGGGCCGGCGTCAACATCCGCGACGCGGTCACGCGTGAAAATGACATCAGGAATAATTATATCGGCATGACCACGGGTTTCGCGGCCATCGGCAACTCCGGCAGCGGCATTGAAATTTTTCATGCCTCCACGAACCGCATCGGCCCGAACAACTACATCGGCAACAACGACAACGGCAGCAGCGCGGGCATTTTCGTGCGAGGCACGAACGCCTTCGGCAACGTCATCTTTTCCAATGTGATCGGCATGGACGGCGCGGCGAATCGGCATCCGAACTATTACGGGATCGATGTCCTGGACGCGAACGAGACGCAAATCGGACTGCCGGTCTTCTTGGGCGGCAACTTCATCAGCGGGAACCTGAGCGACGGCGTGCGGGTCCGCGGCCTGGCTCAAAGCACCCGGGTGCAGGTGAACTACATCGGGATGGATTTCACCCGCACGGTCGCCGTCACGAACGGCTCGAGCGGCATCAACGTGGATGCCTACAACACCCTCATCGGCGGTCCCGATGGCTTCAACCAGATTGCCGGGAACAATCTCAACGGAATCAGCATCAACGGCGGCGCGGGCACGGTCGTGCAAGGCAATTACGTGGGCCTCACCTTCAACGGCACCGCCGGCCTCTCCAACAAACAGTATGGCATCTACATCAACAACGCCACCAACGTCACCGTCGGCGGCACAGGCGTCTTCCGCAACGTGATCGCCTCCAGCCGACTCGCCGGGTTGGTCATCGACGGCTCGTCGTCGAATGTCGTGGTGCAGAACAACTACATCGGCCTGAATGCAAACGGCGATGCGGCCATTCGCAACAACAGCGGCGGCGTGATTGTGGATGCGTTCGACGTGACGATTGGCGGAACCGGCGCGCTCGGCAATGTGATTTCCGGGAATACCGGGATCGGGATCGACGTCACCACCGGCCGCAACGTGCGCGTGCTGGGCAATACCGTCGGCCTCGCGTCGGACGGCGTCACGCCCATCCCCAACACCAGCGGAGGAATCCGCCTCCGCAACGGAGCGGTCGGCGTCCTCGTGGGCGGCACAAACAGCGCGGCAGCCAATGTCATCGCCCGCAATGATGGGACCACCGAATTCATCGTGGATGGTCCGTCATCCGGCCACCAGATCCTCGGCAACTTCATCGGCGTTCAACGATTCGGCGTCGCCTTTGCCAGCCATGACACCAGCCGCGGACTCTTCATCAACAACTCGGCCAGCAACATGATCGCCGGCAATGTCTTCGGCCAGCTCGGCGAGGCGCTGTACATCGGCGGCACCGGGAGCGTCGCCAATGTGATCAAGGGCAACTTCATCGGCGAATACCAGCTCGAACCGCTCACCAATTCATCGTGGGGCGTGATCATCACCAACGCGCGCAACACCGTCATGGGCGGCTATACGCCAGAGGAGCGCAACTTGATCACCCTCAACAACGGCGGCGTCCTGGTGACCGGCACCAATGCCCTCAATAACGATGTCGCGCGCAATCTGATCTACGGCAACAGCGCCCGGCTGAACATTGACCTTGGTCCGCTCGGTTTCAACACGAATGACCTGAACGACGCGGATGAAGGCGCGAACCGGCTGCAGAACCGCCCCCACCTCACCAATGGCGTCACCCTGTCGCCATCGCTGATGGTCTATGCGCAGGGCGTCCTGACCAGCGCGCCATCCACCACCTTCGCCATCGATGTCTTCCGCGCACAGGGCACGAATGCCAGCGCATTCCGATACCTGGGCCGCACGTACACCACGACCGACGGCGGTGGTGTGGGCCCCTTCAGCGCCGGCTTCGCGATCAACCTCGCCGCGGGCGAGTACCTGTCCGCCACCGCCACCGATCCGGACGGCAACACGTCCGAGCTGGCGGTGAGTCCTGCCGGCGTGACGGCTGCGACGAATCTCGACAGCGACAACGACGGCATCCCGAATTATTGGGAAACCCTCTACGGCCTCAACCCCGCCGTGTCCAACGGACCCGCCGCCGACCTCGACTTCGACGGATTCAGCGACCGCGAGGAATACATCGCCGACACCGCCGCCAACGATGGCACGGTCTATCCGGTCATCACGTCCATCGCCGGCGGAACCAATCGCCTCGTGACGTTCCCCTCCTCCGCCGTCCGCGTCTACAACCTGCACGCCACCGCGGCGCTCGACACCGGCGTCTGGACTCAGGTCGGCGGCACCGTCACCGGCCAGTTCGGATGGACGACCATGACCGACACCAACACGCCCGACTGGCGCAGCTACCGCATGAGCGTCCGGCTGCCCTGAGGTCGCGGAAAGATTCACCGGTTCAAAGGGTGTCGATTTCGGCGCCCGACCCCTGCTATACGTTCCGCATGCAGCAATTTGAGTCCTTTTCAGCGTCGGAACTGTATTGCCCACGCTGCCGGCGCGCGCAGCCGGTGTATGAGCGGCTGATGCTGGTGCTGCCGCACGCGGAACTCTACGACATCCGGTGCCGGGTCTGCGCCACATCGGTCGGCCAACGCGAGGCCAAGGCGCCGCCGCTCTCGGCGCAGATGGCCCGTCCCGCAACCAAGACCCCGCGCGCGGCGAAGCGCCCTGCCGGCCCCGTGCCCGCCGCGCACCGGCTTCGGGCTTGAAGTGCGCGCGCGAACCCGTACGTTTCCGTCATGACCTCGAACATCAAGATCACCGGCGAACTCACCCCCGACCCGTCCATGTGCCTTTTCCATCTGGAGAAGCCGATCGTGGAGGATTGGACGGTGCTCTTCGCCGCACCCGAGGACTCCAAAGGGTCCGCGCTGGCGGACCACCTGTTCCAGGTCGAGGGCGTCGTCCGCGTCACGGTCGCTGGCCCGACGATTACTGTGACCAAGAACGTCATGACGCCCTGGCCGCATCTCGCCGGCGAAATCGGCGCCGCGATCCGCGCGGCGTTCGCCTCGGGGCAGCCGCTGATCTCCGACGCGGTGATCGAGGGCCTGAAAAGCCTGCCGGTCGAGGACCTGGAAGGCGCCATCGCCGAGTTGTTCGAGGAGCAGATCAATCCCGCCCTCGCGTCGCACGGCGGGTTCGTCCGGCTGGTCAAGGTCGAGGGCCGCGACGTGCACGTCGAGATGGGCGGCGGCTGCCAGGGCTGCTCCGCGTCGAAGGCGACGATGAAATACGGCGTTGAAAACGCGATCCGCCGCGTCGCGCCGCAGGTCCGCCAGATCATTGATGTGACCAACCACGCCGCGGGGACCAACCCGTACTTTAAATGACGGATGGGCCGGTCGCTCGTCGGTAGGCGTTCGTCATTCTGACATTGTCTCCCCGCCCGTGATGGCACTACCCTACCCGGCATGAGCTTCTCCGTTCCCGCACGCGACAATGCCAAGCTGAAAGCCCTGCTCGAACGCATCCAGGCGGATGCCGAGTTGAACCAGCTCTGGAAGAGCGCCAACATCATCGCGGTGGACCGCAGCGGCATCAGCGACCACGGCGAAATCCACATCCGCATCGTCGCCAACGCCGCGCTGAAAATCCTGCGCCTGCTGATGGATGGCGGCGTGGTTCCCAGCGTCGTGCAGCACCACAAGATGACCAACGAGGACGCCGAGGTGGTCGTGGTGCTGGCGGCGTGCCTGCACGACATCGGCATTAGCGTCCATCGCGACGACCACGAGAAGTATTCGCTGTGGATCGGCTACCCGAAGGCGCGCCAACTGCTGTCGGGCATTTACGCCGAACCCGCGCTGACCATCATGACGCAGGAGGCGCTGCACGCCGTCATCGCGCACGACGCGGACCAGCGGTGCCTGACGATCGAGGCCGGCGCGCTGAAGGTCGCGGATACCACCGACATGACCCAGGGGCGCTCGCGCATCCCGTTCGAGGCCGGCCAGGTCAACATCCACTCCATCTCCGCCCTCGCGGTGAAGGATGTGAAGATTGAGAAAGGCGAAAAACGGCCCGTCCGCATCGCCGTCACGCTCGCCAACTCCGCCGGAATCTTCCAGCTCGACAACCTGCTGAAACACAAGCTGAAGAACTCCTCCATCGTGCACCTCGTCGAGGTCGTCGCGCAGATGGAGGAAGGCACCACCGAAAAGCGGCTGTTCGAGGTCTACACGCTTTAATTCAGCGGTGGCGCGCTGGGCCAGCGCGCCCGACCAGCGTGGTTTATTCCGGCCAGTTCACCGCCACCTTCATGATCACCTTGCGCAGCGGCCCGGTGCCGGCGAGCGGTGCGTGGGCGTCGGTGGGCAGCAGGACGCAGAAATAGCCCGGCGGCACGGCGGCCCAGGCGACGGGAGCATCGCGGAAGAAGCCGATGTCGCGCGCCTCGTTAAACGCCTCCCGGGGCTGCGTGCAAGACGCGAGGTCCCGCCAGCCGATCTCCTCCGGTCCGGAAACCGTGTACTGGATGTCTATGAATTTCCGGTGCGCCTCCAGCACCGCCCCCTCGCGCCCGCGTCCGTCGAGGTGGTCCACGTTCGCGTAGAGCAGGTCTTTCACGAGCTCGATGCGGCCCGGCAACAGGGCGGACAGATCCGTTTCCCGCAGGAAGGCAAAGGCGCGCGAGAACCCGTCGTGCAGTTCGTCGTAAAACCCGGCGCGGTCCAGGTGGTCCAGTATCATGATGTGCGTCCTCTCCCGTCTTGTTTGGCGGTCGGGATGTGATAGCATGGCCGGTTAACGAATGGGAGTCCTCACATGAACCGCCTTCTCGCCAGCAGCGTCCTCGCCACCCTCGCGTTTGCATCCGTCGCCCGCGCGGAGAACCTGATCTACAACGGCAGCTTCGAGAGCGAGAGCGCCTTCTCCTATGGCTTCGCGTTGAACTGGAAGATGAACGACCCGGACGACCACGGCGACGCCTGGGGCAGCGCGGCGCGCGAAAACTGGCGCGCGAAGACCGGCGAATTCCTGATGGCGATCCGCGGCACCTGGGCGAACACCGGTGACTTCGGCGGCGTGTGGCAAGAGGCGGAAGGACGCGGAAACCAGTCGTATCGCCTGACGGCATGGTGCTGGACGGATGCCGGCTGGACGGCGAAAACGCAGGAGATGAAACTCGAGTTCTGGAACTGGGACCGCACCCAGTTGCTCGGCTCCGCGGTGCATACGCTCGAAGACCTCGGCGCGGAATGGAAACAGCGCGAACTGATCGCCGTGTCCCCCGACGGCACGGAGTGGGTGCGCGTCGTGTTCAACGTGTCGGGCGCAGGAGAAACCGGCTCTCTCCAGCTTGACGACGTCGTCCTCGAACCATCGCCCTGAGCGCGCGGTTGAGAACACCTGTAGCCGCGACCGCCGGTCGCGGTTCTTGTGCCTCCTGCACCGCGGCCAGCGGCCGCAGCTACAGCGCTTCTTGATTTGCCTTACGACAGGCGCAGCACGCTGTTGTCGATCAGCCGTGCGGACGGGAAATGCACCGCGAGCGCGCACAGGACATCGCGTTCGATCAGGATCACCGGATCGAGCGTTTCGTCATCGACGATCTCGACGTAGTCCACGCGCGCCAGCGGCGCCTGTTCGATCACGTTGCGCGCCAGCTTGCGCAGCACATCCGCATCGCGCTCGCCTTCGGCAAATTCTTTTTCCACGGCATCCAGCGCCCGGCGCAGTGCGATCGCCTGCGCGCGCTCCTCGGGCTTGAGCCGCGCGTTGCGCGAACTCATTGCCAGCCCGTCCGCCTCGCGCACGATCGGGCCCGGGATGATCTCCACGGGCAGGTTGAGGTCGCGGACCATCCGGCGGATCACGCGCAATTGCTGCGCATCCTTTTCGCCGAACACCGCGCACGACGGCTGCACGAGGTTGAACAACTTCGCCACCACCGTGCAAACGCCGGCGAAATGACCGGGCCGCGATGCGCCGCACAGGCCGGAGGAAAGGCGCGACTCCTGGATGCCGATGCTCGCGTCGTGCGCGTACATCTCCTCCGCGGGCGGCGCGAAGAGCACATCCACCCCGCCCTCGCGGCAGAGCCGCTCGTCGCGCCCCCAATCGCGCGGATACTTCGCGAAATCCTCGTTCGGCCCGAACTGCGTGGGGTTCACGAAGATGCTCACGACTACCACGTCGGCGTGTGCGCGCGCGATCTTCACGAGGGACAAGTGCCCTTCGTGCAAGTACCCCATCGTCGGCACGAAGCCGACGCGGACGCCCGCGCGCCGCTGTTCCAGCGCCCATCGCTGCATGTCGGACGGATGACGGATGATGTTCATGGGGATATGAAGGTGTCGGATTTCGGGTGTCAGGAGGCGAAGAGTTTGAGGCCGGATCGGCGGCCTTTTCCGGGCAGGCTGAAGATGAATTTGTTTTTCAGGCGCATCAGGCGGTGGGGGTTGGCGCCGCGGTGCGGGGCGTGCAGCGCGCCGAGCGTGTCGGCGTAGGCGGATGCGTAGCCCGCTTCGGCGGCGATCGCTTCCGCAGCCGCGCCGGAAATCGTCCACGGAAAGCACAGGTGGTTCACCGAGTGGATGCGCAGCCGCGCGTTCAGCGTTTCTCGCGCGGCGACGAGATCCTCGCGGATCGCGGCATCGCGCTCCGCCGGGGTCTCGAAGCGGCCCTTCGTCTTGCGCGCCGCGCGCTTGAGCTTCGTCTGCCAATCCGGGTCTTCAAAGAAGGCGGGGCCGCCCCCCGCGAGCGCAATTTCCTGGCAGGCCTGCCGCGCGTCGGGATTGTCATATCGCAGCGCATCGGACATGCGGGAGCGCACCGCGTGCAGCGGCGTGCCGAGATCGTTCGCGGACACAAACTGCGGGGCGGTCGCGGTCCCGACGTTGGGCGCTTCGTGGAGGTGCGGCGCGTAGCCGGGCGCGACGAAGCCGGTGATGGCCTTGTCGCAGAACACCATCGCGTGCGCGTAGCTGTGCGCCTGGATGTCCCACAGGCCCGTGCCCTGCATCGCGCGCAATTCGGGCCAGGTGGCGAACGGGATGGCGGAGCGGTCGATCCCCGCTGGCGCGCCGTCCGGGTCATCCAGCGTCGTGCGCATCACATCGTCCGCCGGCACGCGGCCCGGCGCCACAAAAAGAATCGCCGTTAACTGGTGGCGTCGCAGCAGCGGCGTCGCCACGCTCCACGCGCTGCCCCATGCGTCGTCGAACGTCAGGGCGACGGTTTTCTCTCCGGGATGTGTTCCGTCGCGCACAAAACGGGCGACGTCATCCGCGCTCACCGTGCGGTACCCGTTGCTGCGCAGATAGGCGAGCGCGGGTTCCAACTGGTCGCGCGTGACTTCGTGGAAATGGAAGACCGGCAGGATGTCGGGCGAGACCGGCCCGCCGAAGACGAACCCGGGATACGCCCGCTTCGCGAGATCAATCACCCCGCGCCACGGCGACTTCCGCTCGGCCAATGGAATGCGTCTGCTCATGCAAAGGAGCGGAAGTTAACCACAGAGGCCACGGAGGGTCACGGCGGAAGATGCGCGGGTCAGCAGGAGCCGCAGGTGCAATCCAGACAGCCGTGCTTGCTGCACGTCCGGCAGGTCGCGACCAGTTTCTCGTGGAGGCGACGCCGCGCGCGATGAAGGCGCACATTAAAGCTGTTGAGTGAAATCCCGAGCGATTTGGCCGCATCGACGGGCGGCACGCCGTCCAGGTCCACCCGCTGCAGCGCCTCGCGGTACGTCGCCGGCATATCCGGCAGCAACCGCTTGAAACACTGGCACAGCGTCCGCTCGGCGGCGGCATCGGGGACCTCGGGCAACTCGCCCTCCAGCCGCTCCAGCGCCCGTTTCCGCACGTCGCTCCGCCGGTACAGGTCGATGATCGAGCGGCGCAGGATCCGGTAGAACCAGGTGACGGAATCCTCCGCGCCGGCAGGCATCGTCCCGGCCTTCAGGGCCTTGAGCAGGCTGTCCTGGACCAGGTCGGCGGCAAGGTGCGGGTCACCCACACGTTTTTGCGCGAATGCGACGAAAACCTTCAGGTTGTCGATCAGGGCCTGCTCCGCCTTGGACATGGCCCTGCTTTAGCACATCCGCACCCGGCGCACAATTCCGCGCCGGGGTGTAAGAGTTTTATCGGGACTGCGTTTGCAGGGGTGAGGACAGCCACTGGAGCAACGAGTCAAGGAGCACCACCATGAAACATCACCCGACAACCCACGACCATGACCACGCGCACGCGGAAGACCACGCCTGCTGCGCAATCCATGCACCTGTGAAACAGGATGCGCACGGCGCGCGCCATCACCACAACGCCGCGCCCGCCGCGCAACCGGCTTCCGCCCGCTACATCTGCCCGATGTGCCCGGAGGTCGGGTCGGACCGGCCGGGCGACTGCCCGCACTGCGGCATGGCGCTGGAGCGCAATCCCGCGTGGGAACCCGAGGCGCGCACGATCTACACCTGCCCCATGCATCCCGAAATCGAGCAGGACCACCCGGGCGATTGCCCGAAATGCGGCATGGCGCTGGAACCGAAGGCGGTGGCCGCCGGCTCGACAGATGACGACGAGGAGGATGGAGGCGAGTTGCGCCGGATGTCGCTCCGCTTGTGGATCGGCGCCCTGCTGGCGCTGCCCGTATTCCTCGTGGCCATGGCCCATCTCGTGCCCGCGTGGCGGCACGCGGAGTGGGCGAACGGTCTCGTCTCGCGCTGGGGTCAGTTCGCGCTGAGCACGCCGGTGGTGCTGTGGGCGGGCTGGCCGTTTTTCGTGCGCGGATGGCGTTCCCTGCGCAACCGCAGCCTGAACATGTTCACGCTGATTTCGATCGGCGTCGGATCCGCCTACGTCTACAGCGCGGCGGCCATGCTCGCGCCGCAGGCCTTTCCGGCCACGGACGGCCACGGGGGCTGGCCCGCGCTCTATTTCGAGGCCGCCGCCGTGATCACCGTGCTGGTGCTGCTCGGCCAGGTCCTCGAACTGCGCGCGCGCCGCCGCACCAGCGGCGCGATCAAGGCCCTGCTCGGACTCGCCCCGAAAACGGCGCGCCGCGTGACGCCCACCGACGATGTGGACGTGCGCATTGAAGACGTGCAGCCGGGCGACCTGCTGCGCGTGCGGCCCGGCGAAAAAGTCCCCGTCGACGGCGTGGTCGTCGAGGGGCGCACCTCCATCGATGAATCCATGCTGACCGGCGAGCCGATGCCCGTCGAAAAGACGAGCGGCGCCGGCGTATCGGGCGGCACCGTCAACACGACCGGCAGCATCGTGATGCGCGCCGAGCGCGTGGGCCGGGAAACGATGCTCGCGCAGATCGTGCACCTCGTGTCGCAGGCGCAGCGAAGCCGCGCGCCCATCCAGGCGCTGGCCGACAAGGTCTCCGGCTGGTTCGTACCCGCCGTGCTCGCCATCGCGGCGCTGACGTTCGCCGGCTGGTTGATCTGGGGGCCGGAGCCCGCTCTCGCCCACGCCATCACGAACGCCGTGGCAGTGCTCATCATCGCCTGCCCGTGCGCGCTCGGACTCGCGACGCCGATCAGCGTGATGGTCGGCATCGGGCGCGGCGCCCAGCTGGGCGTCCTGATCCGCAATGCGGAGACGATTGAAAAGCTCGCAAAGCTCGAAGTCCTCGCGCTCGACAAGACCGGCACACTGACCGAGGGCAAGCCCCGGCTGGCCCAGGTGGAAACGGTGAACGGATTTGAGGCCGGCGAAGTGCTGCAACGCGCGGCGTCGCTGGAGCAGGCCAGCGAGCATCCGCTCGCCCACGCGATCCTCGAGGGCGCGCGCGAACGCGGGCTCGCCATCGAACCGGCGCTGGACTTCCAGTCGACGACCGCCGCGGGCGTGTCGGGGCGGGTGGACGGACATGCGGTGCGGGTCGGGCAGCCCGCCTTCCTGCGCCAGCACGGCGTTGCGGATACGGAGGCGCTGGACGCGCTGGCGTCGCCGCACCAGGCGTCGGGCGCCACCGCGGTCTATGTCGCCATCGACGGGCGCGCCGCCGGCATCCTGGCCATCACCGATCCGGTAAAAGCCTCCAGCCGCCAGGCCCTCGCCGAATTGCGCGAGCTGGGCGTCACCCCGCTGATGCTCACGGGCGACAACCCGCGCACCGCGGCGGCGGTGGCCCGTTCGCTCGGGCTCAAGGATTACGCAGCCGGGGTGACACCGCAGCAGAAACACGACCGCGTCGCCGCGCTGCGCGAGGCCGGCCGCGTGGTGGGCATGGCCGGCGACGGCATCAACGACGCCCCCGCCCTGGCCGCGGCGGATGTCGGGATCGCGATGGGCACCGGCACCGACATCGCGATGGAAAGCGCCGGCGTGACGCTGGTTAAAGGCGACCTGCGCGGCATCGTGCGCGCCATCCGGCTCGGCCGCGCGATGATGCGGAACATCCGGCAGAACCTGTTCTTTGCGTTCGTCTACAACGCGCTGGGCATCCCGGTCGCCGCCGGCCTGCTCTATCCCGCGTTCGGCCTCCTGCTCAGCCCCATGATCGCGGGCGCGGCGATGAGCCTGAGTTCGGTGTCCGTCATCGTCAACGCGCTGCGCCTGCGCCGGAGCGTGCCATGATTGCAGTGGCCCGGTGGCCGGTGACGGCTATACTGCCCGTCATGTCGGCAGATGATGATCCGGACCGGGCGCTGGTGGAGGCGGCGCAGGGGGGCGATCGCGAAGCGTTCACCGCGCTGGTGGAGCGGTATCAAACGCCGCTCTACCAGTTCGCATGGCGGCTGCTCGGCGGCGATGCCGCGCTGGCGCAGGACGCGGCGCAGGAGGCGCTGGCGCGGGCGTGGATCAAACGCGCCTCGTTCCGCTTCCGGCCCGGCGCGCGTTTTTCCACCTGGCTGTTCCAACTGGCGCGCAATGCGGCGATCGACCTGCTGCGCAAGCGGCGCGAGACGCTGCTCGCGGAGGAGGCGCCCGAAGTCCCCGCCCCCGGCGCGGACGCCGCGGCCGCGGCACAACACCGCGAAATCGGCGCGCGCATCGCCGACGCCATCGCGGCCCTGCCGGAGGAACAGCGCACCGCCGTCGTGCTCGCCGAATACCACGGCCACTCCGCGCGCGAGATCGCGGATATCCTGCGTTGCTCCACCCGCGCCGCCGAGTCGCACCTCTACCGCGCCAAGCAAACGCTCCGCGCCGCCCTCGCCGACCTGCGCGCGTAACCCGCGTTGACAACCGCTTGAAATCGAACTAGTCTGAACTAGTCAGATACCACTCGGACCCATTATGAGCGCTGTTACCCTGTTTGAAGCCAAAACGCATCTCTCACGCCTCGTGGAGGCACTCGCCTCCGGTAGCGAACGGGAAATCCTGATTTCGCGCCGGGGCAAACCGGTCGTCCGCATGGAAGCGGTGCGCGGTGGAAATCCCTCCAAACGGATCGGCGTGGCGCGCGGGCGCCTCGTTGTGCCCCGCGACATCGACCGGGCCAATCCAAGGATTGCGGCACTCTTCCAAAGCCCCAAGCCGGACACATGAGGATCCTGCTCGACACGCATGTGGCCCTTTGGGCGTTGGCCGATGATTCACGCCTGCCTGCCCGCGCGCGGGCGCTCATCCTGGACGAACGTGCGGAAATCTATTTCAGCGCGGCGACGGTCTGGGAAATCGCGATCAAACATGCTCTTGCACGCGGCAGCATGCCCATCAGCGGCGCAGAAGCGGTCGCGCTGTTCCGCGAAGCCGGCTATCGGGAGTTGCCCATCACCGCCGCGCACAGCGCGGCGACCGAACGCCTGCCCCACCATCACGCGGACCCCTTCGACCGCATGCTTGTCGCCCAGGCGCTCGCCGAACCCATGCGGCTGCTGACGCACGATCGCCAGCTCAAGGCCTATGGCGATGTGGTGGATTGGGTGTAGAAACCCTCCGAACGGATCGGCGAGGCGCGAAACAGCGCAATTCCCTGAAAAAATCGTGCGTAGTTTCCTCCCGCCGCACGTTGCACCCATTAAAGGACAGCAAACAGTAGCTCGCTCAACCCACAAATCAGGAGATACACGATGAAACGGATCGCAACGGTTGCCTTGACCCTCATGACGGCGCTGGCTTTCGCCACGGGAGGGCGGGCGGAGGAAAAGGCAAAGGCGGTGTCCTGCCCAAAATGTGAATCGGTTTGGGTGAAGGTGCCCAATGCCGGCAAAGCGAAAACCTACACGAGCGTGAAGAAAATGGCGTGCGATGACTGCCGCACGGCTGTCGAAAACTTCTTCGCCGGGGGAGCGTTTGCGCATACGTGCAAAACCTGCGGGGACTTGGAAGCGTGCGAAATTGAACAAGCACAACTCAACGAAGAGACACGCGAACGCGCGGCCACATGCTCCAAATGCCAGGTCACCTGGGTGCGCGAGCCCCGGCAGGTCGGAAAGATCACGATCTACCGCACCACGAAGTCGATGAACTGCGAAACCTGCAAGAAGGCCGCTGCGGAGTATCTGGAAGGCGGGGCGCTGAAATCGGATTGCGAAAAATGCGGGGACGCCCTCACCGCGTGTCACTGACGGGCCAATACCAGAATAAAGGAAAACAACGAAAGGATGGCGGCCCTCATCAAGCTCCGCTTGTGAGGGCCGTCGAGTCGGAACACCTATGAATTACTCGCACATGCTCGCCGTTGCCGCACTGACGATGCTTTCATGGATCGTGACCACACCTGCATCGGAAAAGATCGATGCAAAGGCCTATCCTTACCAGACGTGCCTTGTTTCAGGAGAAAAGCTAGGCGCTTCAGGCAAGGACGTTGTCCTGATTCATGAAGGTCAGGAGCTGAAATTCTGCTGCCGGAATTGCCTGAAAAAATTCCGGGCTGCCCCCCGGAAATACATGGAAAAATTCGCGTCCATGCCGTCTGCCAACGCCACGGAACAAAGCCCGCCGCCTCAACCGACGGACGATCACTCGGGCCACAAACACTAACCGCGCATGTTCCCCAGCCGAGGCATTTTCATTCTGTGGATCAGCTTGCACTCGCTCGCCGTCACTGCGCTCGCGGGCGGTGACGGCGCGCAGGCGGGCTCACCTTGGCTTGCTTATCTGGCGCGTTTTCATCCCGTGTTGGTTCATTTCCCCATCGCATTAATTCCAGCCGCGCTGCTCGCGGAGTGGCTGAGCCTCAAACCGTCCTGGCGTTCGCTTCAGGTCGCGGCCAGGTTCTGCATCACATTGGGAGCGATCGCGTCAATCGCGGCGGCTACTCTGGGGTGGCTGGCGGCCGATGTGACCGAGGTCCCTTACGAACCTGACTCAATTCTCCGCGCACATCGTGCGGCCGGGATCGCAACGGTCATTTCAGGTTTCGCAGCTGCGGTGTTCACCTGGCGAGCCGACAGGACAGGCCGTCGGACGGACTTCCTTTTTTATCGCATTGCCCTGCACCTTTCAGCTGCGTCGGCCATTTTTGCAGGTCATTTCGGCGGGCTCCTCAGCTACGGTGAACAGTATTTTTCATGGCCCACGGGCCCGTGATGAACGGCTCCGGGCTCCAACTCATCGCCCAACATGATTAATGCTATAGTGTTGCGTAGTTTCCTTCATTCATCCGTTTAATCATCACATGCACACTGAACCTGACAATCATCTATCGCGCGTGCTGGCGGAGTGGCAGGCGCCGGAACCGCCGCCGGGCCTGTCGGCCGGGGTGTGGGCGTGGGTGGATGCCCGTCGCCCGTCCTGGCTGGAAAATGCATGGTTGTTTCGCGCCGCCACGGTCCTCACGGTCGCCCTGTGGGTGGCGGTGGTCCTGGCCCCGGGCCGGCCCGCCATCGGCGTGGCCTCGGAGAGCCTGACGGTCGCACTCGCCCGCGCGGGAGGCGCACGATGAATTCGAATCGCTGGTGGATGCTTGGCGTGCTCGCCGCCGCCGCCCTCGCGTTTTCCGCGGGGCGCTGGACGGCCACGCCGCCGACGGGTGGCGACCCGTTGCGCGATATCTCCTCGATCCGGCTCGACTGGCTCGGGCTGTCCTCCGCGCAGGCGGCGGAAATCGCGACGTTCGAGCCCGCGTACAAAGAATCCATTGAATCCGGATGCGACCGCCAGTGCGCCTCCCGCTGCCAGTTGGTTCACCTGCTGACCACCGACGCGTGGGACGCGGATCAGGCGCGCGCGCAGGTCGAAGCCATGTGCGAGGCCCATCGCGAAAACGAACTCGCCACGCTGGACTATCTCGAACAGGTGCGCCAGGTCCTCACTCCCGAGCAGCGCACCCGCCTGCTCGAACGCGTCGGCGAATGCCTGTGCGAATCGTGCGCCCGGAGCGGAACCCTGTGCTGCGTGCCGAAAGGAGATACGCCGTGAAAACCATTCTCTCGCTGGTGAGCGCCTGCCTGCTGGCCGCGCCCTCGTTCGCGGAAACGCCCGCCGGAACCGCGCCCGAACCGAAGCCCTATCCCTTCACCTTCTGCATCGTGCAGGGCACCGAGTTCGAGGAATACAAGGAACCCTATGTGATCACACACGAGGGCCAGCAGTACAAGGTGTGCTGCAAGGACTGCCTGGAGGAGTTTCGGGCGGACCCCGCGCCGCATGTGGAGAAATTCGCGGCGCTGCTGAAGAAACGCGAAGCGGCGGCGAAGCCGTATCCGCTGGCCACCTGCGTCGTGTCGGGCGAAACACTCGGAAGCCACGGCGAACCGTACATCATGCAACACGAGGGCCGCGAGGTGCGCCTCTGCTGCAAGGGGTGCCGCAAGGATTTCCTGAAGGATCCGGCGAGCTACCTGAAACGCATCGACGAAGGCGCTGCCAAAACCGCGACCGAGTGATCCATGCGCATCGCCCTGTTCATCCTGTGCGGCATGATGGCCGCGTCCCGCGCGCGCGCTGAACCCGCGCCGTTTGTGGAGGCCGTGCGCCACGCGCCAACCGTCGTCGCCGCGCAGCACCGGGCCGAGGCCGCGCTCGCGCGCGTGTCGGCGTCCGGGCGATGGGCCGATCCCGAATTGGAAGGCATGGTCGCGCGCAAGGAAATGCCGATGGAGGACATGCCGATGTGGGGCGCCTCGCTCCAGCAGCCGCTGCCCAAATGGGGCGAGCGCGGCGCACAGCGCGCGCGCGCACAAGCGCAGCTCGAGATGGCGCGCGCGGAGGCGGACCTGATGGCCGGGGAGGCGGCGATGGAGACGGCCCGCGCGCTGTTGGAGCAGGATGCGGCGCGCCAGCGGACGGAATTGCTGAACCGCGTATTGGAGCGCACCCAGCGCACCCTCGCCGCCGCGGAAGCGCGGCTCGGCGTCGGCCGGGGCGGCATCGGCGAGTCCCTCGCCCTTCAAAGCCGGATCACGGAACTGCGCCTCGCGATCGAACAGGAACAACTGCGCATCGCGAATGCCGACGCGGACGCGCGGCGCGCGCTGGGCGTGCGCGATGACGCGCCGCTGCCCGCGTTTGCGGCGCCCGGTCCGGATGACATCCAGCTCGCCCGCGCGCCCGGCATGCGCCTGTTGGAAGCGCAGCGCGCGGAAGCAGGCGCCATGGCGGCGATGGCGCGCGCCTCGGCCCGTCCGATGACGGCAATCCGGATCGGATTCGAGCGGGAGGAGGCCGAGGAAGGCGATGAGGATACCGCAGCCGTCGCGCTGATGACGGAACTGCCGTGGAACAGCCGGCGCTACGCCAAGGCGGATGTCCGCGCCGCGACCGCCGAACAGGCCGGACGAGAAGCCGAGGCCGAAGCCCTGCGCTTCCGGATTGCATCCGAACTCGCGCAAGCCTCGCGCCTCGAACGGCTGGCCGAGCGGACCCGTGCCTCGGTGGCCGAAACGCGGCACCGCATCGACAACGAATATGCGGCGCTCGTCAACGCGGCCGGCAGCGCAACGATGCAGGAGAGCCCGCCGATCCTCATGCTGCTCGAATTGATCGATCGCGATGCCGAATTGGAGATGAAACGGATCGAGGCGGAGACGGAAGCGCGGATGGCCCGCGCGGATCTCTGGCCCCACGTGCCGCTGCTGACGGGAGCCCCCCATGAATAAAAAACACCTCATCACATTCGCCGTGACGTTTGTCGCGGGCGCGATCCTCGCGCTGGCGGTTCGCTCCGCGCGCCACGAGCCTTACGCCGCGCCGGCGCCGGCTGCGGAAGCGCCCGCGCCCGCCCCCGCGCAGCCCGCTGACCCGCATGCAGGTCACTCGCAGTCCCCCACCCGGCCTCCCGCCGATGCGGCGCCCGTGAACACGGTGTGCGCAATCTGCGGTATGCCGGTGGACCCGAAACTGCCGACCACGCTCTATCAGGGCAAGGTGATCGGCTTCGGCTGCAAGCGATGCCCGGCCGAATTCGCGTCGAATCCCGACGCCTACGGACCCGCGGCCCTGGCCAACCAGGTGGTGGAGTAACATGAACGCGTCGCTTCGCCAATCGGCGGTCGCCGGCTTCGTTTCGGGCGTGCTGCTTGTCGCGCTCCTGCCTGGACGCGCACTGTTTGTCGATCATGCAAAGGCGCCGTCCGCGGCCTCCGCGGGTGGCGTGCGCTACGCCTGCGCCATGATGGATTTTATCGGAAACGCGCCCGGCGACTGCCCGGTGTGCGGCATGAAACTGCAACCCGTCACCGCCGGGGAATTGCAGCGCGAGCAGCAGCGCCGCATGGACCTGGAGCGCGTGACGGTGGCGGAGGGACCCGCGCGCGTCGTGGTGCGGGCCTATGGCGCCGCGGAATACGACCACCGCTACACGCGCGTCGTGACCCCGCGCGTAGCGGGACGCATCGTGCACCGGCACGAGTCCACCTTCGGCTGCTGCACGATCGTGGCGGAGGGCGCCCCCATTGTGGATCTCTACAGCCCCGAACTCATCGCCGCGCAGGGTGAACTGCTGGCCGCCCGTGCGATGGGCGACACCAACCTGATCGCCAACGTGCGCCTGCGTTTTGAGCGCTGGAACCTCGCCGATGTCGCCGCGCATGTCCTGGAAACGGGCGAGACGCTGGAGACCGTGACCATCCGATCCACCATTTCCGGACAGATGCTGCTGGAGGACATGGCCGCCGTGGACAAGGATCTCGAAGTCGGGCGCGAAGTGATGCCCGACACACAACTGCTTCGGCTGGTCGACCCGGACAAACTCGCGCTGGTATTGCAGGTTCCGGAATCGCAAGCGCGCTTCCTCCGCGAGGGACAACAGGCTCAGGTTTCCGGCGATGACACCGGCCCGTTGCCGGACGTGGACGCGCGCGTCGGCAGGCTCGCGACCGAAATCAATCCCCAGACCCGCACGCGAGAGGTGCGCATCTGGCTCGAAGGCGCGCGCGACATCCTCCAGCCCGGCGCCCTGGTGTCTGCGCGCCTTCACGGCGCGTTGGGTCCCGACTTGAAACCGGCGGACCCCGACGACGAAGCCTCGTGGGGCCGGTTCCCGCTCGTGCCGAAAGAGGCCGTGCTCTCCACCGGCGTTCGGCACGTCGCGTGGCGGGTCGCGGGGCGCGGCGCGAACGGCGCGTTGAAATTCGAAATCGCGCCTCTCGCCCTCGGCCCGCGCATCGAGGACGAAAACGGGAACGACCTGTTCGTGGTCCGCGCCGGCCTTGCGCCCGGCGACGAGGTCGCCGCGCGAGGCGCGTTCCTCATCGACAGCCAGGCCCAGCTCGCCGGAACCCCCAGCCTGCTGAACCCCCAAGGCGCGGTGGCGCCGACCGCAGGCCACGAGCACTGATGATCGCCTTCGCCATACGCAACATGTTCATCACGCTGGCGGCGGCGCTCGGGCTGGCCGTCGCGGGCTGGTGGGCGTGGCGGCAGGTGCCGGTGGACGCAATCCCCGACCTGAGCGACAACCAGGTCATCGTCTGGGCGCAGTGGCCGGGGCAGAGCCCGCAGGACATGGACCAGCAGGTGACCGCGCGGCTCGCGCGCGAACTGCAGGGATTGCCCGGGGTGCGCACGGTCCGCGGCATGTCCCTGTACGGCGCGGCTTATGTCTACGTCATTTTTGACGACAACCGCGACCTCTACGATTGCCGCACACGCGTGCTGGAGCGGCTGGCGCAGTTGCAGGCCCTGCTTCCGCCGGGTGTCGTCCCGCGGCTCGGGCCGGACGCAACGGCGATGGGCCAGGTCTTCGCCTTCACGCTGCAGGGCCCGCGCGATGTCGAACGCAAACGCTTCGTGCTAGACCAGGTTGTCGTGCCTGCGCTGCAGGCCGTTCCCGGCGTGGCGGAGGTCGCGCCCGCGGGTGGCGTCGTGCGCGAGTACCAGATCGACATCGATCCCCGCCAACTGGAGGCGCAGGGCCTCACGCTCGACATGCTGATGATGGCGGTGCAGCAGGGTGGCCGCGACATCGGCGCGATGAGCGTGGAGCAGTCGGGCGTGGAGACGATGATCCGCGGCGCAGGGTTCATCCGCTCCGTCGAAGACGTGGAGAACATCGTGCTGCGCGGCAATCGCGCGAGGAGCGCGGGACTGCGGTTGGGCGACATCGCCGACGTGCGGCTCGGCGGCCAGTTCCGGCAGGGCGTGCTGGCCGACGCGCAACAGGAACACGTCGGCGCGATCATCGGCATGCGCGTCGGCGCGGACCCCAAAACGGTGATCAACGCGGTAAAGGCCCGCCTGACGTCGCTCGCGCCCGCGCTGGCCGCGGAGGACCTCACCGCCATCCCGTTTTATGATCGCTCCCAGCTGATCTACGAAACCACAGCGACCCTCGCGGAGACCCTGCGCGAGGCGGTCATCACCACCGTGATCGTCGTCGTGGTGTTCCTCCTGCACGCGCGCGCGAGCCTCGCGGTGGCGGCGAGCCTGCCGATGGCGATGCTGTTCTCGTTCCTCGTGATGCACCTGTTCGGCGTCAGCGCAAACATCATGAGCCTCGCGGGCATCGCGATCGCCATCGGGGTCATGGTGGATTTCGGTATCATCATGACCGAAAACATCACGCAGCACCTCGTGGACCTGCAGGAAAAGTGCCGCCGTGAAAACCGGCCGATGCCCACGTCGCCACTGGACCCGGAAATCACCGACACGGTCGTCCGCGCGGCGCGGGAAGTCACCCGCCCGCTGGTCACCTCGGCGGCGACGACGGTGATCGGCTTCCTGCCGATCTTCGCGTTGACCGGACAGGCGGGCCGCCTGTTCGAGCCGCTCGCGCTGACCAAGTCCCTCGCGATCAGCGGCGCCGTGCTGTTCGGCACGCTGCTGGTCCCGCTGCTCTGCCGGCTGTTGCTGCCGCCGTGGCACATCCGCAAGCCGCTCCTCATCGGCCTCGCCGGCACCGCCGCGGGACTGGCGTTCGGCTGGTTCATCCGCGACGGCTGGACCCTGCCGCTCGACTACGGGCGATGGGCGCTCACCGTGCCCGGATGGCTGTTTGCGCCCGCGTTTGCAGCGCTCTGCGCGTCGGCGGTGTGGAAGATCGGCCGCGAGCGCCTTGTGAATTACGAGGAGAATCCCGCCAGCCGCGCCATCCACGTCGCGTACGAATGGGCCTACGCGCGGATCATCAAGCGCAAGGTCGCGTTCACGGTCACGATCGCGCTGCTCGCAAGCGCGGGCTATCTGCTGGGCACGGGCTGGACCACCCTGAGCTGGCCGCTGCGCAAGGCGTTTGATCTCGCCGGCGGCGACTTCACCGCCACGCGCCTGCACCACGCGCTGGCGCGCGCGTTCCCCGGCGTCGGCTCCAGCTTCCTGCCGCCGCTCGACGAGGGCAGCCTGCTTTTTATGCCGTCGCTGCCGGCGCATGGCGGGCTCGGCGAAACACTGCGCGTGATGAAGAAGCAGAACCAGCTGATCGAATCCGTGCCCGAAGTCGCGTCGGTGATGGGCAAACTTGGCCGCGCCGAAACCGCACTCGACCCCGCGCCGCTCGGCATGATCGAAACCGTGGTCCTGCTGAAGCCATACCGCGACTGGCCCGTGCATGAGATGACCACGCCCGGCGGCGGCGTCGAGCGACGCCCGCGCACGCTGGCCGAGGTGCGCGATGTGCTTGCGGCGCAAACCGACATCCCCGGCGTCGCGCCGAGCTGGCTGCAGCCCATCGAGACGCGCGTCGTCATGCTGTCCACCGGCATCCGCAGCCTGATCGCGCTGCAGATCCTCGGCGACGACGGCGCCGCGCTCGAGACCTTCGCGGAACAGGCGGAAAAAATCATCCAGGGCACGCCCGGCGCGGTGGACGTGCAGATGCAGCGCGAGGGCGGTAAGCCCTACGCCGAGGTGCGGCTCGACCCGGCGAAACTCGCGCGCTTCGGCCTGACACAGGAGCAGGTAATGCGCACGGTCGAAACCGCGCTTGGCGGGATGGCCCTCACCTACTCCGTCGAAGGCGCGCTGCGCTACCCCGTCCGCATCCGTTACCTGCGCGAGCGGCGCGACGACACCGACGAACTGCCGCTCGTGCAGGTGCCGGTCCCCGGCGGCATGGGGTCCGTTCCGCTCGCCGCCTTGCTCGCCGCGCCCACGGTGTACACGCTGGACCTGCCGGATGCCCACGCGTTCCCCGCCGCGCTCGCGCCCGCCGACCAGCGCAACTACACCGTGCTGTCGCACACCCGCGCCGAATTGACCGTGCCCGCCGGCGAGCCGCTGCCCGACGCCGCAAGGAACCACGTCATCGGCGAGCGCCCGTCGGAAGCCGGCCTCACCTACACCATCGGCCCGATGGCGATCCGCTCCGAGGGCGGCAAGCGGACGCAATACGTGCTGTTGAACAACCGCGGGCGCGGCGAGGTGGACGTCGTGCGCGCAGCGGACGAACGGCTGCGCGCCGCGCTGGCGGCCGGCCAGCTCAGCCTCCCGCCCGGCACGACGTACCGGTGGGTCGGACGCTATGAGGAGAAACTCAGGGCCGACGCGGTGTTGCGGGTCATCATCGCCGTATCGCTGGCCGTGATGATCGTGTTGATCTATCTCGGCACGCGCTCGTGGCTCATCACCGCGATCATCATCCTGTGCAACGCGCTGGTGACGACGGCGGGCGGGTTCTTCTTCGTCTGGTGGTGGGGCGCGGAGATGACGACCGCGGTCGTCGTCGGGTTCCTCGTCCTGCTCGGCGTGATGTTCAACGACGGCATCCTGCTCGGCACCTACATCCAGGAGCAGTTCAAGATCCCGCCCGCGACCGTGGACGAGGTGCACCGCCGCGTCTTCATCGCGGGCCTGCGGCGGCGCCGCCCCGCGATCATGACCAACACAACGACCATGCTCGCGTTGATTCCCGTCCTCTGGGCCACCGGCCGCGGGTCCGAACTCATGCAACCCATGGTCCTCCCCGTCGTCGGCGGCATGATCTTCGACATCGTCTCCCTGTTCTCAGTGCCCGTCTTCTTCACCTGGTACTGGGAACGCAAACTCGCGCGCGCCGCGCGATCTGCTTCACCAGGAGCCGCATAAAACGCAGCGTGCCGGCCGTAACCCGTAGATCTGTGTTCACCCGCGTTCTTCTGCGGTTGCTCCCGTTTTTGCGTTCAAAAATTTTACCGGGAATTTTTGTTCATCTGGACTGGAAATCTAAAACTCACACGGTTAAGTTTCGCGCCTCAATGGGAGGCGTTGTATGAAGCTTCGCACGTGGATGGTGGCAGGGATCGCGGGTTGGGTTTCGCTGGCGCAGGCCACGGAAGTCGAGGTGCGGCACAGTCCGCTGTATCCGTCGATCGACGACGTGATTCACATCGAAATTCGCGGCGCGCCGCAGGGCGGCGTGTTGCACTGGGGTGTCAACGCGGTCGGCGTCTTCTGGGAGGAGGCGATTCCCGCGTATCGCCCCGAGGGCTCGGAGCAGGACGGCGTCGCGACGCGTACGCGCCTGCAGGGACCCGACGAGAACGGCGTGTACCACGCGAAGCTCGGGCCGTTCAACGACACGAACCAGTTGATCCGCGCGCTCAACTTCGCGCTGCAATGGGACGACGGCCACTGGTCGAACAAGGACGAGAAGAACTACAACATCCCCGTCTCCTTCGGCCGCATCACGACGGACCCCGAGCGCCCCACGATCAATGACCGCGTTGTCGTGAAGGTCCGCAACAGCCGGCCCGGCGGTGAACTGCGCTGGGGTGTGAACGCGGAAAACGACATGTGGAAGCCGCCGCTGAAGGCCTACTGGCCCGCCGGCACCGTGCCCGCGCGCGACGGGCTCGCGGTGGACTCGCCGCTCGGCAAGCCCGATTCCAACGGCGTCTCCACCGCCATCCTCGGCCCGTTCAACCGCGCGGAACAGGTCATCCACACCCTGCACATGGCCGTGCATTGGGGCGACGACTGGGATACCGACGCGGGCCGCAACTACAACGTCGACCTCTCGTTCGAAACCGGAACCAACGCGCCCGCCGTGCGCATCCTCTCGCCGGAAGATGACAGCGTGATCGTGGACGCACCCCAGGTGGAGTTGCGCGCGGACCGCGCCGATCAGGTGGAATTGCGGCTGAACGGCCGCGTCATCGCATCCGTCGCTGAAACGCCGCTGGAACTCCGCCTGCCGTTCCAACAACTGCAGTTCGGCCGCCACCAGCTCACCGCGCACGCGGAGCGCGACGGCCTCGTCGCGATCCAGCAGATCTCCTTCTGGAAGCTCCCGCCGCACCGCGTGGAATCCATCCCGCCCGGCACGCCGTGGGGCGCGACCGACAACAAGGACGGCACGGTGACTTTCGCGCTGCACGCGCCGGAAAAACGATTCGTCTCCATCATGGGCGACTTCAACGGCTGGGACCCGTTCGCCGACATGATGAACTATTCACCCGACGGCACGTGGTGGCTCACGCGCCCGGTGTCGAACGGCGTGTGGCAGTACCAGTACGCCATCGAAGGCCGCCGCTTCCTCGCCGACCCCTACTCGCACGACGTCGAATGGAAGGATGAGCAGGGCCGCGAAGGCTACCAGCCGTGGGACGCGCGCACGGTGCTGCGCGTCGGCCAGCCGGAATTCGTCTGGACCGCGACAAACTACGTGCGCCCGCCGCTCGACCAACTCGTCATCTACGAACTGCACGTCCAGGACATGCAGCCCGGCGGCGGCTTCACCGGCCTCATCAGCCGCCTCGACTACATCCGCGACCTCGGCTTCAACGCCATCGGCCCGATGCCGTGGACCGAGTTCTCCTCCGACCAGAGCTGGGGCTACAACCCCGCGTTTCACTTCGCGCCGGAGTCGTCCTACGGCACGCCGGATGACCTCAAGCGCCTGATCGACGAATCGCACAAGCGCGGCATGGCGGTGATCTTCGACGCGGTGCTCAACCACATGGACCGCAGCGGCCCGCTCTTCCAGCTCTACGGCCACGACTACGACGCGAGCCCGTATTTCCGCCTGTTCCGCGGCGAGAACTGGGGCTTCCCCGACATCGACCAGCGCTCGCGCGCGGTCAAGCGCTACATGCAGGACGTCATCACGCACTGGCACAAGGAATACCGCGTCGACGGCATCCGCTACGACGCCACGCGCTTCGTCGAGTGGGAGGGCTACAACGACTGGGGCGCGGGCTGGATGGCGTGGGCCGGGCGCCAGGCCGACCCGACGTCGTACCAGATCGCCGAGCACATGCCGTCCGACCCCGCGCTGATCAACCAGACGGAGATGGACACGACGTGGGGCGACTTCTTCCGCTGGAACCTGCGCGGCATGATCGAGGAGGCGCGGCTCGACCGCAACCAGTTCGCCGACCTGATGATGCCCACGCGCATCGGCTACACCAGCGCGTTGCAGCGCATCGCCTACACCGAGAGCCACGACGAGGAACGCGTGATGCGCGAGTTGAAGCTCAAGAAATTCCCGCCCGCCGAGGCGCGCCGCCGCGCGGAACTCGCGTATGCGATGACCCTGCTCGCGCCCGGCCCCGCGATGATCTACGCGGGCCAGGAAATCGGCGAGGACACGAAAAAGGTGGTCGGCCTGAATCCGATCCAGTGGCAGCGCACCGAGGGCTGGTTCAATCGCGAAAACCGGCGCCTGCTTGAATCCGCGCGCGCGCTCACCCGCCTGCGCACCACGCACTCCGCCCTGCGCGGCGAATGGCTGAACATCCACGAGAACACACCCGACGCCGTTGTCGTGCTCGACCGCACCGGCAACAACGGGTCCGTGCTCGGCGCCGGCAACTTCGGCCGCACCACACAGCGCGTGACCATCTCGCTGCCCCACCCCGGCCCGTGGCGCGCCATCCTCGACGGCCGCGGCATCTCGCCGCGCGATGGCAAGGCGACCCTCACCCTCGCCCCCGGCGAGGTGGCCGTCTTCGCGGCGGGGGAATAGCAAGGGGAGGAAGGTGTCGGGTTTCGGGTGTCGGGGAAGAGGTGATGGAGCTTCCCGACACCTGACACCCTCCGCTCACTTCCTGGCCGTCTGTCTTGTCCGCCACAACCTTGGCGAAGGCGGAAAATTACAGACGTTGCAGGCGCCCCAGACCGTTTTTACAGACGTTGCAAATATTTCAAATTCGCAGAATGTCCGAATGTATCCGTTACATTCGCCTCACATCAGGAGTACGTTGATTCCTTCAGCCAATTTGTAATTTTATCAATTACTGGCGGGGGATACATGAGGATCGCTCTTCGCGCGTTGGGGGTTTTGCTGGTCGGCTTGATGGCCGTCGCCGGGGCACGGGCGGATGAGGTCCGAGTGCTGGTGATGAGCCCGGGGCCGACGAATTTTGCCTATGGGTTTCCGGGCGCGCGGATCAGCGATCACCTGCGGGAGTTGCTCACAGGCAGCGGCCAGTACAGCAATGTGCTGGTGACGTATCGCAGCGTGGCGCTCGATGCCTCGCTATCGACGAGCCTGCTGGGCGCGTATTATGTGCCGCCATTCCGCACGCAGCACCTCGCGGCGGTGCTGTCGACGAACTGGACGCACGTCGTGATGATTGACCGTCCGTTTTTCTACGCGGCCGCGCCGGAACTACATTATGTGGGCGTCAACGCGTGGGCGAAATTCATCTCGCGCGCGGGTGCGCAGCCGGTACTGATGATGCCGTGGGTGGACCGGGCGACGATGGACCAGAACTTCGTGTCGGTGAACAACGCGCAGGTGCGCGAATTTGCGTATCGCGTGGGCGACGGCGCGCGGGACCACCTCGGGCAGCCGGTCCCCGTCGTGCCCGCGGGCGTCGCGTGGAGCACGCTGCCCGCGACCAACCGCGGCGCCCTGCCGACGCAGCCGGGCAACGGCGTGATTCTCAACACGAACGGCGAATACACCGCCGCCGCGTCGCTCTTCACGTACCTCACGGGGGAAAACGCGAAGTCGGTGAATTACCTGCCGCCGGGCATGACGGAGACCAATCGGGACGCGATCGCGGACCACGTCGCGACGGTGCTGTCGAACGAGGCGAACGCCGTGCGCTACACGGGCGCGTTCGAGAACCCGCGCATGAAGCTGTGGGCGGGCACGACCAACCTGCACTACAGCGAGGAGGGCACGAGCACCGAGGTCGCGATCGCGGACCAGTTGCACCGAATGAGCCAGGCGGATGGCTTCCCCGTCTTCAACACAACGGGCACGTACGCAACCAACAACGGGGTCAACATCCGCCGGTCGAACCTGGTGTTTGGCCGCTACAATTTCCTCTATCCGAACACGATCACCAACTACGACCTTGGCGTGCCGCCGACCACGATGCTGGCGACCTTCGACCGGCAGGGTGACACGGTGAATTCCGGCGTGAGCGGCGCGTCGGGCGCTGAATCCGAACTGTACTGGCACTATACGTACAGCCTGCTCGGCGACTACACCTTCATCCCCTACCACCTGTTCTGGGTGCGGACGATGTATGACCTGGGCATTCCGATCGACAACTTCAACACGCACGCGCCGGACTGGCAGTTCGCGGCGACGGCGTCCGCCATGTATACCCTGCGCAGGGGTGGGCGCAACGGGGTGCATCCGGCCGTCGCGGGTCGCGCGTACTGGAGCCCGCAGATCCGGACCGAACGCTTCGCGTGGCGCACGATGCAGATGGCGTGGGAGACGATGATGGAGATGGCGACGCTCGCGCCGGCGCCGACCCACCGCGTGCGCGCGCTCGGGTTTGACCGGATCATCGACGCGGAGGCCTTTCACGAGGCGCCGGGTCCGATAACGCTCGTGACCAATCCGCTGGAGACCCTGCACCTCGCGCAACTGCAGGAGGGCGACTGGACGGGATACGACATTGATTTCGGAACGCCCGCGCCGCACGCGCTCGCGTTTGTCGGGCGCCTCGCGTGCAACACGGCGGGCGCGCAGATCGAGATCCGCCACCAGAGCCCAACCGGCACGTTGTTTGGCACGGTAACGGTGCCGTCGACCGGCGGACCGAACACGTTCTGGGAAACACGCCACCTGCTGACGTCCAGCGGGCTGACCGGCACGCAACTCGTGGTGCTTGTGTATCGCGTGCCCGGCGGTACACAGCTGGCGCTGGATCACTTCCGGCTCACCCTGCTCGCGCGCGATGGCGACAGCGCGTGGCGCAACGTGGGCGGCGGCCCGTGGTCCACCTCGACGAATTGGTCGCTCGGCACGCCCGACGGCGCCGGGGTGACCGCGACATTCTCGATCGACCTCCCCGGCGCCAATGTCGCGACCATCCCGGTCAGTTACAGCGGGACGAGTACGCTGGGTCGGCTCGTGCTCGGACACGGCATCGGCACCAACGGCGGCGCAAGCATCACGGGAACGGACAGCGATCTCCTGCGCATGCACAACGGCGGCAGTCCGGCGGAAATCCGCAAGCCCGCCGGCGGCGCGGATGTCCTCGACGTGCCGATTTTCAACACCAACGACCTGCGGATCAACAACCGCTCGACGGCGACCCTCTCGCTGCTGCGCACTATTTCCGGCGGCGGCGCCCTCTACCCGTTCGGGCGCGTCCGTTTCGAGGGCGCGAACTACGACGTCGGCCGCGTCGGACACAACAACGGGTTCGGCACGGAGGACCTCGCGTTTCCAAACACGGTCGTGGGCTGGTTCGCCACCGGCACGATCCGGAACCTCTCGATGCCGATCTACACGACGTGGAACCTCCACGGCGCGATCACAAACCTCGGCTGGACGGACATCGGCAACGACAACTCCGGCACGACGGCGAGCGGAACGTTCAACATCAACGGCGGCGTGCTCCGCCACGCGACCACCAATTTCTTCCGCCTCGGCAACAGCATCAACTGCACGACGGTCATCAACCTCAACGGCGGCCTGATTGACACGATGGTGGGCTTCACACAGCGCGCCGCGACGCTGACGATCAACCTCGACGGGGGGACGCTCCGCTACTCGGGCTCAACGGACCTGACGAACTGGATCGCGAAACCCGCGGGCCGTCCCCTCACGGTTCGCGTAGGCGGCAACGGTGCGCGCTTCGACATTGTCACCGGGCGCACGGTCGCACTCCCTCACGCGCTCTCAAGCACGAACGCAGACGCCGGAATTGAGAAGCTGGGAGGCGGCGCCTTTGTACTCGCCGCGTCGAACAGTTTTCGGGGCCCGGTTGCCGTGCAAGCGGGTACGCTGCGGGTGACAAGCCCCTTCGGCCTCGGCGCCGCCCGCCAGTTCCTCGTACCCGCGGGCAGCGTGCTCGACATTCCCGGCCCGCAGACGCTGGTCCTCGACGGGACAAACGCCAGCTGGACCGGCGGGGGCGCGCTGCAAGGCGGCCTCACGCTGACGAACGCACGGATGGCGCTGGTCGCGGGCCAGCCGCTGATCGTCACGGGCAACGTCCTGCTCGGGCCAAGCGGCACGCGCATCCTGGACATTTCGGGCACGCTGCCGGGCCCCGGCGCCTATCCCCTGCTGCACGCCGCATCGATCACCGGGACCTTCAACAGCGTGCTCGGCATGCCCTCGGCGCCCACGGGCTTCACCGCGCAGCTCGTGTATGAAACGACGCAGGTACTGATCCGCGTTGCCGGTCCCGGCGAGGCATGGCTGTCCACCAACGCCGCGCCGGGCGCGAAATTCGGCGAGGACCCGGACACCAACGGCTGGACCTATCTGGAGGAATACGCCTTCGGAATCCCGCCCGGCGGAACGGGCAAGGATCAGCGCGCGCCCGGGCTCTCCCCCAGCAACACCCTGCACCTGGCGTTCACCTACAACACGACCGCCATCGACGCGAGCATCGACGTGCTCGCGGGCACGAACCTGTTCCAGTGGACGCCGATCTTCAGCAAGCCCGCGGGGTCCGCCACGAACTGGACACCGCTTGTGCCCGGCGCCGTGCTGCAGCAGGGTCCGATCACGGGCACCTACCAGACCGTGACCGTGCGCGGCCCCGGCACGAATGAGGTCAACAGCTTCATCATGCTGGACGTCCGGCGGCTGGAGTAGGTTCGGTGACCCGTGACCAGTAATCAGTGACCGGTCACTGATTACTGGTCACAGGTCACCAATTCTCAAGCCCCCGTGCGACTTTGCAATAGCAGGCTCACGCCGCGCTGGGTGAATTCGCGCAGGACGTCGCCGAGCGGGCGTTTGCGCGGTTCGGGAATGCGGCGCAACAGGAAGAGCGCCGAGAATCGCAGCACGCCGGACATCAAGAAGAGACTGTGGTAGCCGGTCCACTGGAAAGAGCCGATCGCGAAGGTCCAGCGCGAGAACAGCTCAAACAGCGGACCGGAACAGAACCCCGTCACGAATCCGGTAATGCCCGCGCAGGCCCCCAGCACGGACATGTAGGCGATGCGGTAGCGCGCGGGCGCGGTGGTCAGGCTGAGGTTGAAGAGCGCGGTGTTGAATCCGCCCCACCCCAGGGAGTCGACGAAACTGCTGACCCAGATGAAGAACAGGAACCCCGGCATCGCGGCGATCCAGCAGCCGGGCAGCAGGACGGCGACGATGACGAGCGTGATGGTGAGCACGGTCTTGTGGCCGACCTGGTCCGCGAGCCGCCCCCACAGCGGCATGGTGACGAGGCTGCACAGCGCCGCAATGGCGCTCCACAGCGCCACCTGGGTAAACGTCATGCCGAGGTGCTTCAACAGATACGGGATCACAAACGGCGACCCCAGCATGATCGCGCCATTCCAGTACATCGCGAACGCCAGGAAGCGGCGGAAGTTGGCATCGCGCAGCGGCACGCGCACCATCTCCGGGAGCGAGAGACGCGGCATGGGGCGGTGGGGATCCGCGTGCCAGCCGTACATCACGATGCCGACCAGCGCGAACAGGACGCCGACGGAGAGCAGCATCTGAAACCCGCCCGGCGATGGCGCGCGGTCGAGATAGAATCCGGCCGAAAGACCGGCCGCCATACCGACCACCCCGCAGACGCTGTTGCGAAAACCGAAATAGCGTCCGCGGATCTCATTCGGCACCACATCCGCCATCAGGCTGACCCATGCGGGTCCGACCCCGCTTTGCAGGAAGCCCGAAAGCGCAATCAGGCCGACCAGCACCCACGCCGCCGGCCAGATATCCGGCGCCAGCCACGGCAGGAAGATGGCGAGCACCCACAGGCCGCGGCCCAGCGACGTCAGGAGTTGCACGTAGCCCGTGCGCCTGTTCAGCCGCGTGCCCAGCCACGCCAGCAACGGGCTCACCACCTGGACCAGCAACGGCGCGCTGGCCGCCGCGGCGAGCGCCCGCGGACCCGCGCCGAGCGCGAGCAGATAGCCGGTCAATACGGCGCCGCTGGTCCACGCGAGGAACACCGTGGTGAAACAGCCCTCGATGACCGACAGGCCGAGCGTACGGCGCGCATTCTGGTCGGCGTCGCAGGGCGAAGGAATCGGAAGCATCCGCGGCAGCGCGTTACCGCCGGAATTTGTCGAATCGTTCAATCCATTCCTCCACCGACAGTCCGTAGTGCGATGACAACGCAGAAGGCAGGGCTTCGCCGCGCGCGAGCGCGAGCAGGAACGGCGCGAATTTTTCCGGCGGCTGCTCCAGTTGCAGGTAGCCCACGAGGTGTTTCGCCGTCTGGTAGAAAATGGAAACCTGGCGGGGATCCTCCGGATACGCCGTCGCCGCAAGCAGCGCGGGCAGCGGATACGTCGAGCGCAAGCCCGCGAACTGCGCGCGTTTGCTGCGCTTGGTCCCCTTGAAGGCCGCGTAGGCGAAGGCGCCGTACCACTCGGCCAGCCCCTCGTTGAGCCAGAGCGGAATCTCGCCCTCGACCAGCCGGTTCAACACAAGGTGCGTCATCTCGTGGCCGAGGACCTCCGCGCTGGAGCCGATGTCCGCCGCCTGCTGCAAATACATCACGGGGCCGTGGACCATCGAGAACGACCACTCGAGGCCGCCGCGGTGGTACTGCGTGAGAAACAAGGTCCAGTCCTTCGCATTCCGGAAAATGAAGATATGCGAGCGGCCTTCGACGCGGTCGGCCAGCCCGCCGAGATCGTCGGCGATGAAGCGGTGGAAGAACTCGGCCATGCGCGCGACCTTCGCGGCAAAAATGCCGTTCTCGAAATGCAGAACGAAATGCTCCGTCTGCGCGTGGCGCCACTTGAATTCCGGCGCATCGATCAGCGCGCGGGCAACACCGGCCAGCTGCCGCGAGTCCACATCATCGCGCTCGATCACGCGCCAGTCCTCGCGCTCCACGGGCGGCGCGGCGACGGAGGCCCAGCAGGAGACCAGCAGCAGCACCGTGGTGAGAAGGCCTTTCATGAGGGGGATTCCGCGTCGGATTCGGACGCGTCGGGCATCATCCGCGCGGACAACCGCCGGGTCAACTGCTCCTTGAGCGTCCGGGCCAGGACGGGGCCCACGCCGGGCACGGCGGCGATTTCCGCCTCCGGGGCGCGGGCCAGTCGCGTGACGGAACCAAACGTGCGCAGCAACAGCTCCTTCCGCTTTTCGCCCACCCCCTCCACGTCATCCAGCACGGAATCGCGGATCACGCGCGCGCGCAGGCGGCGGTGGTAATCGAGCGCGAACCGGTGGGCCTCGTCGCGGATCTGCTGCAGGACACGCAGGGCAAACGACTCGCGCGGCAGCCGGACCGGCTCCGCCAGCAGCGAGGGCTCCACATGGATTTCCTCGAATTTCTTGGCGAGACCGGCCGAGGGCAGGGTGGCGAGACCCAGCTTCGCGAGCTCGGCGCGCGCCGCGGAGAGTTGCGTGACACCGCCGTCCACCAGCACGAGGTCGGGCAGCGGCTTTTTTTCCTCAAGCACCCGCTGGTAGCGGCGGCGGATGACCTCGGCCATCATGGCGGGATCGTCGCTGCCCTCGACCGTCTTGATGCGGAAGCGCCGGTAGCGCGGGCGCGACGGCAGGCCGTCCACCGCGACGACCATGCTGGCCACCGCGTGCGTGCCGGAGATGTTGGAGATGTCGAAGCATTCGATCACCCGCGGCGGCGCGGGCAGGTTCAGCACAAGCCGCAGGTCCTGTAGCCCGCCCCGCGCATCCTCCGCGCGCAGGCCGAGCGACTTCGTGCCACGCGCGCGATCGCGCACCGCGCGGCGCAGCAGCAGCAAGGTGTCGCGCAACGCCGCGGCGTCCTCATAGGCGCGCCGCTCCGAGGCGGCCTTCATCTGCGCCTCGACCTCCGCGATCAGCTGCGGCCTCTCGCCTTTCAGGAACGCGATGCCCTCCTGCACGCGCGCGTGGTACTCAGCGGAGGCGATGCGGCCGATGCACGGCGCGCTGCAATAGCTGATGATGTCCGCGTGGCAATGGCGGTGGTCCTCCGCGCCGGGCTCGCACGGGCCGCACTCACGCAGGCCGAAGCGACGGTTCACGAAATCCAGCGCGGCGCGCGCCGCGCGCGAATCGCTGTAGGGACCGAAATACACCGCGCCATCCTTGCGATCCAGCCGGCACGGCTCAAAGCGCGGCCACGGGTCCTGCGGGTGCACGCGCAGCATCAGGAACCGTTTGTCGTCGCGCATCAGCACGTTGTAGCGCGGACGGTATTCCTTGATCATCCGCCCTTCCGTGAGGATCGCCTCCGCCTCCGTGCGGACGACGAGGATGTCGAGGTCGGCGATGCTGCGGATCAGCCCGCGCAACTTCGGGTCCGCGCTGCGCAGCGTGCCTTGCTGGAAATAATGCCGCACCCGGTTCCGCAGCGACGCGGCCTTGCCCACATAGATGATCTTCCCCGCGCGGTCCCGCATGAAATAAACCCCCGGCTCATCCGGCAGGGCCTGGAGCTTCTGTTTGATGACCTCGGGCAGGGACATGGCGGGGAATATAGCAGCGGAATGGGCCGGATGCCTAATGACGAAACGAGCGGCGCGACTCCGCGGCCGTCACGCCGACAACACGCGCAGATGGGACAGCGGGAATTGTTTGAATCCCCGGTCAAACGTGACCAGTTCGCAACGTTCCACCTCGGCGAAGGCCGCCAGCCAGGCATCGGTCCATACATTGGGCGTGGGGGCGCGGTCGCGAACAAAGGCGCGCCAGAGCGAATCGATGCCAACGGGCGCATCATTTCGCACCACCGCCCGCGCATCGTTTAACAAACTGTCCAACGCGTGCCACGCCGCATCGGGCGCGAGCACACCCTCGCCCATCAGCGCGCGGTTGGTCAGCAGGCGCAACACGGCCATGCGCACGGGCAGGGTGAATACGACAGAGTCGTCAGCTTGACGATCCCACCACGCCTCGGCCGCCGCCCGATGCACGTGCGAATCCAGGAGCAGCGGCAGCGCAACGTTCGCGTCAACCAGACACTTCATGAGCCGCCGCCGGGGCGCAGTACGCGCCGCGCGATCTCCGCGTCCGCCGCTTCTTCAGCAGCTGCGAGTTCCGCCGGGCCCAGGGTCAGGATCGGCGCATGAGCCGGCACACGAATACGAGGCAACGGCATTCGCTTCCGCAACGCCGGTCTCCCGGCCAACTCATGCTCCACCGCCTGCGTAACCAACTCGCGCAAGGTCGAACCCCGCTCGGCGGCCAACCGTTTCGCCAGCCGGAAGGTTTGATCCGGTAATTCAATGGTCGTCCTCATGTGCGCATAAATATGCGCATATATGATTTGTGTCAAATTTATTACTGTTTCTGCATTCGTCATTCGGATTTCGCCGTTGTATCGTTCGCCCGCATGAGCGCGCAGGATGAGGTGATTTATCTGGAGCGGGATGGGCTGAAGCGGCGATATGTGCTGCATCGGCCGCCCGCGTGTGCGCCGGACCGGACGCATCCGGTGGTGGTGATGCTGGACGGGCGCGGGGGGACGCCGTGGACAGGCATGAAGAGCACGGGCTGGAATGCCCAGGCGGACGCGCATGGGTTTCTCGTCGCCTACCCCGAGGCCACGCGCATGGACCCTTCCGGGCCGCTGCATTTCCTGGATAATCCGCAGATGTGGAACGCGGGCATCGGCAGTTCAGACGCCGAGCGGCCGCCGGTGGACGACGTCGGCTTCCTGCGCGCGGTGCTCGACGATCTTCTCGCGCGCGGCGCGGCGAAGCCGGGACACATCGCGATGTGCGGCTTCTCGAATGGCGCGTCGATGACCTTCCGCTTCGCCGTCGAAGCCGGCGAACGGCTCGCCGCCATCGGCACCGTCGCCGGGCATTTTCGTTCCGGCCACCAGCCGGGCGCCGCCCTGCCCCTCGCCCACTTCTTCGGCAAACTCGACCCGCTGAGTCCCTATGACGGAGGCATGGTCGAACTGCCGTGGGGCCGCACGGAATGGCGACCGCCCGCGCGAGACTCGGCGCAGGCGTGGGCTGCGCGACTCGGCTGGCGCGAGGATGAAGCGCGCATCGAATCGCGGGACGGCGTAACGATTGAGCGCTGGGGCACGCCAGGCGACACCCGCGAGGTGATGTTCACCACCATCCACGACCTCGGCCACGTCTGGCCGGGCGGACATCGGCTGCTTCCGGAAACGCTGGTCGGGAAGGCGTCCGACCGACTCTCCGCGACGGCGGAACTCTGGTCGTTTTTTGCGCGACACTTCCGATGAGCGGCTGGCTCCAGCGCTATCCGCCGCGCGGGTTGTTTTGCCTGCTGCTTGTGTACATCGTGTGGGGCAGCACGTATCTCGGCATCCGCTACGCCGTGCGGGAAGGCAGCGGCTTCCCGCCGTTCAGCATGGCGGCGGCGCGCGCGCTGACCGGCGGGTTGATCCTGCTTGGACTCGGCCTCGCCTTCCGGCACCGGCTGCGCATCACCCGGCGCGAGTTCGGCCTGCTGATGCTGTCCTCGATCCTGCTCTGGAACGGCGGCAACGGACTCGTCACCTGGGCCGAGCAGCGCGCGCACTCCGCGTTCGCCGCGCTCGTGGTCGGTTCCACGCCGCTGTACAGCGCCATCGTCGAGGCGATCCTCAACCGCAAGCGCCCGTCGCTCCTGCTGATCGCTTCGTGGCTGGTGGGACTCGCCGGGTTGTATGTCCTGACCAAACCGGCGCTCGACGCGGGCACGCCCGCCGACCTCTGGGCGACCGTCGCGCTCCTGCTCGCGCCGCTGAGTTGGAGCATCGGGTCGGCGATCCAGTTGCGGAACCCGCTCGGCCTGTCGACGTTCGCAAGCTCGGGCTACCAGCAATTGTTCGGCACCATCGGTTTCCTCGTCCTGCTGACCGCCACAGGCGAGCCGGCGCCGCAGCCCACGGCGGAGGCGTGGTGGGCGTGGGGCTATCTTGTCGTGTTCGGATCCGTGATCGGCTTCACGTCGTTCGTCTACGCGCTGCGCACGCTGCCCGTGCCGGTGGTGATGACGTATGGCTTCGTGAATCCCGTGATCGCGGTGTTCCTCGGCTGGTTCTTCCTCAGCGAGGCGATCACCCCCACCACGCTCGCCGGCACCGCGCTGATCCTCGCCGGCGTCGGCGGCGTCTTCCGCGAAAAACACGCGACGAAATAGGAGTTTACCACGGAGACACGGAGCACTCGGAGAGTACAACCACGAATAGACACGAATGCACACAACTCATAAAGCATACGGATTCGTGTTCATTCGTGATTCGTTTCTTCTCCGCGTCCTCCGTGCCTCCGTGGTGAATTTTTACTTCGCGACGCGGCGGCGCAGGGCGTCGCGGGCGAAGCCGAGTTCGGGGGCGCGCAGCGCGAGGGCGGCGCCGAAGTAAGCGGCGATGCCGGTCGCGATGGCGAGCAGGACGGATCCGACTTCAACCAGTTTGGCTGGCGCACCGGACTGCGCGAGGCCCGCTGCCAGCGCGGGACGGACGGCGAGCAGGATCACCGCCATTACGGCGGAGCACGCCAGCGCACGCGACGCCGCCGCAAACACCGGACGCCACTCCAGCGCGCCGAGACGCCGCTGGAGCAGGACGCCGAGCGTGATGCCGTTGACGCCCTCCGACAACACCGTCGCGAACGCGAGCCCGGCGTGTTTCAGGTCGTGCGGCCACGTCAGCACGAACGCCACGTTCAATGCAAAATTCAGCGCGACCGCGCGCAGCCCGATGCGGAACGGCGTGCGCGTGTCCTGCAATGCGTAGAAGGCGGGCACAAACACCTTCGCGAGGCAGAACACCATCAGGCCCGGCGCGTAGAATTGCAGCGCGATGGCGGTGTGCGACACGGCGGCGGCGTCGAACCGGCCCCATCCGAAAATCATCTGCACGATCGGCTCCGCCAGCACGAGCAGGCCGATGGACGCGGGGATCATCACGAACAGCAGCGTGCGCAGCGAATGACCCAGTGTCTGGCGCATCTCCGCGTGGTCGCCGCGCGCCGCGTGCCCGGAAAACACCGGCAGCAGCACCGTGCTCATCGCCGTGGCGAGCAGGCCCTGCGGGAAATACAGCAGGCGCTCGGCGTAAAACAGCGACGCGGGCGCCCACTCCGCGGCCCAGCGCGCGAGCAGCGTGTTGACCATCACATTAACCTGCGTCACCGACTGGCCCAACGCGGTGGGGCCCATCAGCGTGAATACGCGCCGGACGCGCGCATCCGACGTATCCCACGTGAACCCCGGCCGGAACCCGCGCCGCATCAGCGCCGGCACCTGCACACCCATCTGCACGAGGCCCGCGACGAAGACGGCCGCCGCGATGCCGTAGATCTGCTGCTCCGGCGTGTCGCCAAGACGCGGGCAAACCAGCAGCACGAACCCGATCCACACCATGTTCAGCAGGCTCGGCGTGAACGCGGGCAGCGAGAACTGGTGGCACGCGTTGAGCATCGCCATGAACAGGCCCGCGAGGCAGATGAACACCACGTACGGCAACATCACGCGCATCAGCGGCAGCAGGTGCGGCGCGCGCTCCGCGAGGTCGGGGTTCAACCCTTCGAGGGCAAAGGTCCCGAGGATGAGGAGGAGGACGAGGAGCGAGAGGAAGGCCGCCACGAGCGTCACGGTCTTGCGCGCGACGAGCCACGCGGAGGCATCGCCCTCCTCGCGCCGGGTCGCCATGAACACGGGCACGAAAGCCGACGACAAGGCCCCCTCGCCGAAGAGGGCGCGGAAGAGGTTGGGCAGGCGGAACGCGACGACGAAGTCCGACATCACCGCGCTGGTGCCGAAGAGGCTCGCGGTCAGCGTGTCACGCACCAGCCCGAGCACGCGGCTCAGCGACGTAAAGCTGCCAACCTTGAAGGCCGAGCGGATGACGCGGTTTTTCTCCACAGAGCGCTGGATGATGCCGGGAAGCGCACGGGAACGGAAGCCCGATTCCAAAACCCGCCCGATCCGGCGGGTGACGCAACTCAACGAAACCCGGCCCCAAGTGTCAGACCTTTTCGCGCCCGTTCGTTGTCCGCATGGCGCTTGACGGGGTGACCTGCAAAACCTAGGCTTTCCGGCTTATTTCAACCCAGAAACACACACCCGAAACGCGCTCGTAATTCCTTATGTCCAAAAGTCTTGACGAAAAAATCAAGGGGGCGCTCCTGCCCGGGGATCAAACGCAGCCGGATTTCTTCGACAAGAAGACAGGTCCTTTTTTCCGACGCGCGGACTGGTGGGCCTTCTGGGTCACGTTCCTCCTTTCATTCGGCGTCTATTTCTACACCAACGCGCCGACGGTGACGCTGGAGGACTCGGGCGAACTCGCGGTGGCCTCCGACTATCTCGGCGTGCCGCATCCGCCCGGCTACCCGATCTGGACGCTGGTCACGTGGTTCTTCCAGTGGATTTTCCACTGGGTTCGCTATTACGGCCAGCCCGACGGCAACCTCACGCTTGTCCTTCGCTCGCTAAAGGACGTCATGGATGGCGGCGGTTTCCAGGGTCATCCGAACCCGGCGTGGTCGGTCGGGTTGTGCTCCGGATTCTTCAGCGCGCTCTCGGCCGCGTTCCTCGCGCAACTCGTCAGCCGCTCCGGCGCCGACATCCTGCGCGGACTCGGCAAGACGACGGAACTGATCGGCATCCAGAAGGAATCGCTGATCTGCTGGGTGGCCGGCGTCACCGGCGGCCTGCTCTTCGCCTTCAGCCCGGTGCTGTGGTCGCAGGCGACAATCGTCGAAGTGTACGGCATGAACGCCTTCTTCATGGCGTTGACGATGCTGCTGATGTACCGGTGGATGTGCAGGCCCCACGAGGACAAGACGCTTTACGTCACCGGCTTCGTGTTCGGCCTCGGGTTGACGAACCACCAGGCGCTGCTCTTCATGGCGCCGGCCCTGCTCACCGCGATCGCGCTGCGCGATGTGCGACTGTTCCGCGACGCCATCGCGGGCGCGTTCTGGCTGATGGCGGCGGTCCTGTTCGCCCTCGCCTACAAGATGGGCGCGGTCACCGCGGCGGAAAACATCCAGGCCAAGCAGGGCCTCATCGTCGTGGGGCTGATCTTCCTCGCCTCGCCGATTGGCGTCTTCCTGATCGAGCGCAAGCTGATGACGGAGTGGAAGCGCGTGCTGATCCTCGTCGCCGCCGCCGGCCTCGGCCTCTCGTTCTACGCCTACCTGCCGTTCGCGTCGGAACAGAACCCGCCGATGAACTGGGGCTACCCGCGCACGCAGGAGGGCTTCATCCACGCCGTCTCGCGCGGCCAGTATGAGAAGATCGACCCGGCCGCGAACTTCCGCGACGCCATCGCGCGCCCCGGCTACTTCGGCAAGATGCTCGAGGACGTGATCGTGGACCCCGTCGGCTACGTCTCGGTCGTCGCGCAATTCACCTGGGCCATCTCCCTCTTTGCGCTCTTCTGCCTGTTCGCCATCCCCTCGCTGCTGATCTACAACCGCGTCAAGGCCGGGGCAACCTTCGGCGAGGCGCTGGGCCGGACGGCGGGCGTGTGGTTCATGTGTTTCCTCGCCCTTTTCCTGATCCCGCTGTTATGCGTCGCGCTCTTCACGATGCTGTTCCCGATTCCCGCCCCGCTGATCCTCGTCGTGTGCGGCATCCCCGCCTGCCTCGTGCTGATCCGCATGCACCACTGGTTCGATGAGGACAAACTCGGCAGCGGCGTGCGCTGGGTGCTGACCTCGTTCGTCATGTTCCACTCGCTCACGGTGATCTTCCTGATCTTCCAGTGGCCGAAACTCGACGTGCAGACGCTGTTCATCGGCCGCGTGCAATACATCCAGTCCCACGCGATCTGGGCGATGTGGATCAGCTACGGCATGCTGCTCGCCGTCGCCTGGCTCGACACCGCGCTCAAGGGCAACCGGCTCGTGCTCTACGCCGGCTGCGCGCTGATCCTCTCCCTCTCCGCCGTGCCCGTCCTGAAAAACGCGTACGATGACAAATTCATCCAGCTCGTCGGCGGCGCGGAGCAAAATGGCCACGACTTCGGCTGGCAGTTCGGCGCGTGGCAGCTTGAGGGCGCCGCCGCCATCCGCGCGGAAATTTCCGAGGAGGAGCGCGCGGCCTTCCCGAACCCCGACTACCCCCCGCGCATGACCACCAACGCGGTCTTCTTCGGCGGCACCGACCCGGGCCGGTTCGTGCCGACCTACATGATCTACTCCGCGCACTACCGCTCGGACGTGTTCCTCATCACGCAGAACGCGCTCGCGGACAACACCTACATGAACGTGATGCGCGACCTGTACGGCGACCAGATCTGGATCCCGTCGCAGCAGGACAGCAACTTCGCGTTCCAGCGCTATGTCGAGGACGTGCGCGCCGGGCGCATCCAGGCGGGCGCCGACGTCTCGTTCGAGGGCGGCCGCGTCAGCGTGCAGGGCGTGCAGGGCGTCATGACGATCAACGGCATCCTCGCGCGCATGATCTTCGAGGCGAACAAGGCCAAGCACGACTTCTATGTCGAGGAAAGCTACGTCATCCCGTGGATGTACCCCTACCTCACGCCGCACGGCCTGATCATGAAGATCAACAAGGAGCCGGTTCCGGAAATCACGCCGGAGATGGTGAAGAACGACCGCGAGTTCTGGGACTGGTACACGAAGCGCCTCACCAGCAACCCGAAATTCGTCCGCGACGTTGTCGCGCGCAAGACCTTCTCCAAGCTGCGCAGCGCCATCGCGGGCCTCTATGCCTACCGCCGCCTTTTCGACGAGGCGGAGTACGCGTTCCAGCAGGCGATCGACCTCTATCCGCTCAGCCCGGAGGCCAACTTCCGCCTCGCCGACATTGAGATGCAGCAGTTCCGTTTCACAAAGGCGCGCGAGGTGATTGAGGCCTTCCTCAAGGAAGATCCGGGCAACGACCGCGTCGCGGAGTTCCTCGTGCAAATCCGCCAGCTCGAGACGCTCGACAACCGCCGCCGCGAACTGGAACCGCAGATGGCGCAGGGCGCCGACGTGAACCTCGCGCTCGAACTGGCCGACATCTACCGCCAGATGAACATCATGCACCTCTTCGAGAACCTGACGCAGAACATCCTGCGGCAGGACCAGCTCCCGCCCGCCATCTACCTGCGCATTGCCGAGATGTACGCGGGCGCGCAGCGCGGCGACCTGCTCGTCACCGCGCTCGAACGCTACCTGCAAAAGGAGCCGTCCAACCCGCGCATCTGGTTCGACCTCGCCGGCGTGCAGGCGCAATTGCAGCGCAGCAACGACGCCATCCGCACGCTGCGCCGCGCGATTGAACTCGGCGGCGAAGCGGTCCGCGACATGGTGCGGAAGGACCGCCGCTTCGACCCGCTGCGCGACGCGCCGGAATTCCGCGCAATCGTCCCGCCCGTCCAGTCGCGCCTCGACCTCCCGGTCAACCTGAACATCCCCGGGCTGTAACCCGCGCGCCGGGCGCGCGGATTCGGGAACTTGGGACTTGGAACTTGCGCCGCGCGGCGAATACTGGTTGTTGATGTCGCGCTCTTCCACACGACTCCGCCGGCTGGCCTTCGCGTGTCCCCTGCTGCTCGTATGCGCCCTCTTCCTCGGCCCCGGGTGGCGCGAGCCGTGGACGCTGCTGGATGCGGAACATCGCGGCATCCTCGCGCTGCGCGGCTGGCGCGTGTTGCTCGGCGCGGTGAGCGGGGCCTCCCTGGCCGCGGCGGGCGTCGTGCTGCAGGCGATCCTTCGCAATCCGCTCGCGGAGCCCTATATCCTCGGCGTGTCCGCGGGCGCGGGCGTGGGCGCCGCCTCGGCGATCGTGTGGGGCGGCCTGGCGCTCGGCGCGCTGATCCTGCCGATGGGCGGATTTGCCGGCGGACTGCTCAGCCTGATGGCGGTGTACAGCCTCGCGCGCGTGGACAGCCGCACGGCGCCGCACACGCTGATCCTCGCGGGCGTGGCGTGGGGCGCGCTGTGCAGCAGCATCCTGATGTTTTTCGTTTCACGTTCGAGCGCGGAGGGGCTCCACGCGGTGTCGTGGTGGTTCCTCGGCGACCTGCAAGTCTACGACACCGGCCTCGTCGCCGCGGTCGCCCTCGTGAACACGCTGGCGCTGCTCGCCATCGGTTCGCAGGCGCGCTCGCTGGACGCGTTGACGCTGGGTGATGAACTGGCGGGACACCTGGGCCTTCCGACGGAACGCCGGAAGCTCATGCTGCTCGCCCTCGGCACCCTGCTCGCGTCGGCCAGCGTCAGCGCCTGCGGGTTGATCGCCTTCGTCGGCCTCGTGATCCCGCACGCCGCGCGCAGCCTGGTCGGCCCCGGACATCGCCGCCTGCTGCCCGCGTCCATCCTGCTCGGGGCCGCCTTCCTCGCGCTCGTGGACGGGCTGGGACGCACGCTGTTCTACCCCGTTGAAATTCCCGTCGGCATCTTCACCGCGCTCGTCGGCGCGCCCTTTTTCCTCGCCCTGCTGCGAAGGAAACGCCGCGACATGTGGGGGCACGGCCCATGAACGCCGTCGCGCTTTCCGCCGTGCGTGTCACCACCGGCTACCGGCGGCTGCCGGTGCTGCACGAACTTTCCGTGACCGCCGCGCCGGGCGAGGTGCTCGGCTTGATCGGCCCCAACGGCGCGGGCAAAACCACGCTGCTCCGCCTGCTGAGCGGCATCCACGAGCCGTGGACCGGCCGCGTCCTGCTGGGTGACCAGCCGCTCGCCGGGTTCAGCCCCCGCGAACGCGCGCGCCACATCGCGTTCGTCCCGCAGGGCGTCACCATTCCCGTTCCGTTCACCGTCGCGGATGTCGTGGCGATGGGCCGCGTGCCCTATCTCAGCGGCTGGGCGCCGCTCGCGCCGGCCGACGAAGCCGCCGTGCGGCAGGCGCTTGAGCAGGTCGGGCTGGCCGACCGGGCGGACACGTCCATCCACGCGCTGAGCGCCGGGGAACAGCAGCGTGCGCTGCTTGCGCTCGCGCTCGCCCAGCAGCCCCGCGTGCTGCTGCTCGACGAACCGACCGCGCACCTCGACCTGCACCACGCATGGCATCTCATGGAACTGGTGCGCGACCTCGCGCGCGCCCAGGCGCTGGTCGTCGTGCTCTCCACGCACGACCTCTCCCTCGCCGCGTCGTGCTGCACCCGCCTCGCGCTGCTGGAAAAGGGAACGCTCGCCGCCAACGGAAGCCGCGACGACGTGCTGCGCGCCGACCTCCTGTCAGGCGTCTACGGCCATGCGCTCGGCGTCACGGTCGCGAACGAACGCTGGTGGGTGCATCCGGCGTAGGACGAGGTTCAGAGCCAGCCCAAATGCAGGGCGGCGCGATAAATCGCGTGGTTCACCGCCAGCGCGTAGAGCGCGGCAAAGACGTCGTCGATGACAATGCCGACGCCGCCGGTCAGGCGCTGGAGTCCGTTCGCCGGCCAGATCTTGGCGATGTCGAAGAAGCGGTTGGTGACGAAGGCGACCGCCATCATCACGAGGCCGTGCGGGTGATCCCACACCGGCAGGCCGATCATGCAGATCGGGAACGTCAGGTACTCGTCCGCCACGCAGGGCTTCGGATCCTTCGTCTTCAACTGGTTTTCGACGGCCTGGCTCAGCGGCACGGCGATGAGCGTGCAGAGGATCGCGATGATGATTTGCGCCGGCACATCGAAGCGGTTGTTGATCCACCACACGAGCGGAAGGCCGAGCAGGCAGCCGGCGGTGCCCGGCGCAAACGGGCTGTAGCCGAGGCCAAAACCCGAACCGATGAAAGCGAGCACACGATTCATGGGCGTTCCTCCTTCGCGGGTGGCGCGACTTCATCCGGCGCGCCGAGTTGGAACTCGTACTCGAGTCCGTCCTGCACCGGACGCGCCCAGAGGTGCAGGGTTTTCAGCGGCGCGAGCGTGTCGATCCACGCCTTCGCATCGTTCAGGCGCTGGCGGGTCGCCTGCGAGGCGCGCGGGTCTTCAATGAGCAGTTTCAACGACCAGGCCGTCACCGCGAGGCGCATGATCCTGGCGCCCTCCTCCAGGTCCATCCACAGGTACCCCAGCGCGTGCTGGTCGCGCATGCGCTGGATGCCCTGCGCCATCCGGCCGGGCTCCGCGGGCGGGGCCGACGCCGCCTCCGCGAGCAGTTTCTGCAAGGTTTCGAGGTTGCTGCTGAACACCACGCTGCGCGCGAAGGGGACATACGCGATGCGCTCTTTTTCCTCCAGGCCGGCATAGGTCGAGCGCCCGGTCGCTTCGATCGCATACACGCGCTGCGTATCGATGCGGATCGTCTGCGGCACGAGGCCCCATGGCGTCGCGGCATTGAGCCGGTCGAAGGCCTGGTGAAGCGCAAGCACGGCATGGCCGGCGTCGAGCGTGGGCACCGAGGCCATCAGCGTCGGCAGGCGCACGGCCATGAAGCGCCCACTGTATTTCCCGCCGAGCAGCGCGAGCGCCACGGCCCCGGGCTCGTAGCTCTGCACATAGGCCGCCACTTCGCGGCCCACCGGATTCGTGAACGCCTGCTGCAACCAGTGCGCCGCCAGCGCGCGATGCACGACAAGGCCGGCCGCGGGATGCGCGCGCACGAGGTCGGAAAATTCGTCCACGCTGCCCTGCGGCGGCGGCACCAGCAGTTGCGGCGGACGGCTCGGGCTGAAGACCGTGCCGGAGAGGCTGCCGGACGGGTACAGCTTCAGCGTGTAGCGCACCGGCGGCGCGCCGGGCGTGCGCACCCATCCGCGATCCGGCGCGTCCCGGGGCGGCGCCACCTGCAGGTCGGGGCGGTCGGCAAGGGACGGCAGGTGCCCGTCGTAGCACGCCAGCACATCCTCAATGCCCAGCGTGTCGGCGGCGATGCAGCCCACCAGCATCCCCTCGACGATGGAGAACGTGATGCGCTCGCCGTGCTTCATGCCCTTGGGCGTCCACACCCAGACGTGCCAGCCGTTGCGGCTCGAGGCGCGGCGCACATTCGGATCCTTCATCGACTTCAGCGTCCAGCGCAACCGCTGGCTGCCGCCGCCCAGCCACGCGCTGAACACCCAGGCCGGACGCCCCGTGATGCGCATCTCGGGCACATACGCGAGAAAGAGATCGTTCGCGGCCAGCGTATCCAGGAAGCGCTGCGTGTCCGGACTCACCGCCTGCTCGTCCCACTCCTCCGGGTCCGCGCCGAGGGCCAGCGCCACGCTCGTCGTCAGCGGATTCTTGCGCAGGGTCTCCCAGCGCCCGGCCAGGTCGTGATGCGCCGTCAGCCACGTCGCCTGGGCCGGAATCGCGCGATACAGGTCCTGCGGGCGGGCCGGCACATGGAACGCCCACCACACGGTGACCGCCACGGACGCCACGAGCAGCGTCCAGAAGATGAGCGGGCGACGCTTCATGCCTTCAGCGTGCCCACCCAATGTGAAAGGGACGACAGGCCTTCGCGTGCCATGAAGTCGCGGATGCCCTGCGCCACGCGCAGCGCCGTATCCGGCGTGGTGAAACTCGCGGTGCCGACGGCCACGGCGCTCGCGCCGACCATCAGGAACTCCAGCGCGTCCTCCGCCGTGGTGATGCCGCCCATGCCGACGACCGGAATCTTGACGGCTTTCGCCGCGAGCCAGACGAGGCGCAGCGCGATGGGTTTGATCGCCGGCCCGGTCAGCCCGCCGGTCTTGTTCGCCAGCACCGGCTTGCGCGTCTTCAGGTCCACGCCCATCGCGGGAAACGAATTGATGAGCGAAATCGCGTCCGCCCCGCAGGCCTCGGCGCAGCGCGCATACTCCGCAATGTCGCTGACGTTCGGCGCGAGCTTCGGCATCAGCGGCAGCTTCGTCGCCTTGCGGATTTCCTTCACGACGCGCTCGAACATCCGGATGTCCGTTCCGAACAGCGCGCTGCCTTCCTTGATGTTCGGGCACGAGACGTTCACCTCAAGGCCCGCGATGCCCGGCACCGCGTCGAACCGCGCCGCGACCTCGGCGTATTCCTCCACCGTCTTGCCCCAGATGTTCACGATCACCGGCACATCGTAGTTGCGGAGGAACGGCATGTACTCGCTCACGAAGCCGTCCACCCCGGGGCCCGGCAGGCCAATCGCGTTGAGCAGCCCGCTGGCGACCTCCGCCGTGCGCGGCGTCGGATTGCCTTTCGTCGGATTCAGGCAAATCCCCTTCACCACGATCGCGCCCAGCTGGTTCAGGTCCACCAACTCGGCATACTCCGGGCCATACCCGAACGTGCCCGACGCGGTCATCACCGGATTCTTCATCCGGATGCCGCCGATGTTTACGGAGACGTCGGGGTTCACGCGAGTTCCTCCCATACGACATCGCGGGCGTCGAAGACCGGGCCTTCGCGGCAGGCGCGGGCCCAGGTCCATCCGTCGCCGTCCTTCACCTTCAAAACGCAGGTCAGGCAGGCGCCGACGCCGCAGCCCATGTTGTTGTCCATCGACGTCCACGCGGGCCACCCCTGCTGCAGCGCGCGCGCCGCCACGGCCTTGAGCATGCCGCCGGGGCCGCAGACAAAAAGTTCCGGGGCGCGCCCCGCGCCCTCGGCCTTCCACCACGCATCCAGCGCATCGGTCACGATGCCGCGGCGGCCGAGGCTGCCGTCCTCCGTCGTCACATGCACGGTCCAGCCCAGCGCCTCGAAATCCGACACGCACAGGATGTCCTTCGCCGCGCGTCCGCCGAAGAACGCGACGCCTTTCACCGGCGACGTGCGCGCGGTGAGGTAGAGCGCGGCCATGCCGTAGCCGCCGGCGACGATGACCGGATAGCGCCCGGTTTGGGGCGCGGGAAATCCGTGGCCCAGCGGGCCGAGGATGCTGAGCGACTCGCCGGCCTTCAGATACCGCAGCGTGTGGGTGCCCTTGCCCACGTCCTTGTAGAGGATCGCCAGCGTGTCGCCGTCCGCGCGGAATACGCTGAACGGGCGGCGCAGGACGCACTCCTCCAGATGCGGCACTTTGACATGGATGAACTGGCCGGGCTTCACCTTCGGCGCAACGGCCGGCGCGCGCATGTGCAAGAGGTTGTAGCCGCCCTGGATGGGCTGATGATCGATGACGATGGCGTGTTCGAGATTCATGCGAATAAGGGGCGCAATCTCGCCTGTTTATCGCGCGGGGTCAAGCGGGCTCCGTGCGGACGAAAGGGCTTCCGGGGTCAGCGGAAATGCTCATAGCCCTTGATCGACAGCCGCTGGTCCGGCGCGCCGGGCATGCGCAGGCGGATGAGGCCGGGGTGCGGCGTGATCGCGCCGATCGGCGTCACCGGCGTCGTGAATGCGCGGCGCCAGGCCCGGAGGAACGCGGGCACGGCGCCGCGGGGCACGGTGAACAGCAGTTCGAAATCCTCGCCATCGCGCAGCGCGTGTTCAACCGCCGTGAGGCCGTCGTTCATCGCGCGCGCGGCGGGCGTGACGGGGATGCGATGCGGGTCGAGGTCCGCGCCGACACCGGACGCCGTCGCGAGGTGGCGCAGGTCCGTGGCGAGCCCGTCGCTGAGGTCGATCATCGCGCGCGCCCAGCGCCCGGCGCGCAGCCACGCGCCCTCGGCCAGGCGCGGCGTAAACCGCAGGTGCCGCCCGCGCAGGCTGCCGCCCAAGGCGCCGGTCACCATCAGGACGTCGCCGGGCCGCGCGCCGCTGCGCAGGATCGCGCGTCCGCGGGGGACGTCGCCAATGCCGAAGAGGTGCAGCGCGAGTTGATCCGCCCGCACCGTCTCGCCGCCGACGATGGATACCCCGTGCGGTTCGGCGAGGCGGCGCATGCCGCGGTAGAGCGCGCGCAGTCGCGCAACCGGCGTATGCGGCGGAGCGGCGAGGCTGACGAGCAGGTGGCGCGGCGCGGCGCCCATCGCGGCGAAGTCGCTGAACACGCGGCCCAGCGCCTTGTGGCCCACCCGCGCGGGCGGAGCGTCCGGCAGGAAGTGAACGCCCTCGACCACGGCGTCGCACTTGAGCACCATGTCCGTCGAGCGCGAGCCGCGCACGACCGCCGCGTCGTCGCCCGGCCCCACTAAGACGTCCCGCGCCGCCACGCCGCCCGGCGCGAGCATGCGAATCAGCGCCCGTTCCCCGAGTTCCGCCAGCGTGGAGTTCGCGTTCATGAAATACTCAGCAGGATCGCCGTGGTGATCGCATTAAAAATCGCGTGCATCGCGACCGGCACGGTCAGCGACCCGGTGTACACATACGCCGCGCCCAGCGCCATCGACAGGCCGAACAGCGTGACGAAGGACGGCAGGTGGCCGTGGATGATGGCGAACAGGAACGACGTCACGAGCAGGCCCGCCCACACGCCATAGCGGCGGGCCAGCACGGGCAGCAGCAGGCCGCGAAAAATGATCTCCTCGAACAGCGGCGCCAGCCCCACGGCGAGCGCAAGGAAGTAGGCGCGCATCCACCGGTTCTTTTCATCGGCGATGGCGAAGGCGACTTCCTGCAGCGAGGGCTGGTGGCCGACGAGTTGCAGGAACAGGTGGAACAGCACCGTCGCCAGCAGCAGCGCGGGCAGGACGCCCAGGAGCGCGACAAGTCCCTTCACCACGTCGAGCGGGGCCGCGAACAGGTCCATGCCGAACGCATCGCGCCACGCGCGGCGCCGACGCCACAGCAGGAGCGCGACCGCGACAAGTCCGAGCCCGTGGAATACGAGGCTCTGCAACAGGACCAGGCGCGACGCCGCCTCCATCCCCCATCCCTCCGTCAGGCGGAGCCAGGCGCCGCGCGCAAACGCCGCGGCCAGGAAACCGGACAGCAGCACGATGAGGAGAATCCGCACATCGTGGCCGTCCCACGGCCAGCCGAGCAGGCGGTTCACCGCATGGCGCATCGGCGGCGGGCGGCGCATCCAGCGCACGACGAACACCACGTTGATGATGAGCCCGAGCAGGACGAGCACGCCGTAGACGGACCCGATCAGCGCGGCGCGCTGGAGCAAATCGTATTCAAGGGAGGAGAATCCGCCGATCTCGGCCTGGGCGAGCGTCAGCATGGCGGACGACGTCACGCGCCGGGCGATTCCGCCGTCTCGCGGATGACGTAGATGGGTTTCTGCTGCGATTCGTGATAGGTCCGGATCTGCATTTCGGCGAGCAGGCCCATGCTGATGAACTGCATGCAGAACGCCATCATCATCAGCGGCGTGATCACCCAGAAGGGGCGTTTCAACAAGTGCGGGTCCGCGAGCAGGAACACGCGATCAACCAGCAGCGCGCCGAGCATCAGCGCGGCCACCGCGCCGCACGCGAGGCCGATGCGGCCGAAGACCTGGATCGGGCGCGTGCTGTAGTGCAGGAGAAACTTCACCGTCAGCAGGTCCAGCACCACGCGGAACGTGCGCGAAATGCCGTACTTCGATTTGCCGAACTGGCGCGCGTGGTGCGTCACCACCACTTCGTCAATGCGGCCGCCCACCCAGCTCGCGAGCGCGGGGATGAACCGGTGCATCTCGCCATAGAGGTGGACATTCTGGATCACCTCGCGGCGGTAGGCTTTGAGCGTGCAGCCGTAGTCGTGCAGCGCCACGCCGGTCATTTTGCTGATCAGGCCGTTCGCGATGATCGACGGCAGGCGGCGGTTGATGAAGGTGTCCTTGCGGTCCTTGCGCCAGCCGCTGACGACGTCGAATCCGGCGTCGATGCGTTCGAGCAATTTCGGGATGTCGGCCGGGTCGTTCTGCAAATCCGCGTCGAGCGTCACCACGACGTCCCCGCGCGCGGCGTGGAATCCCGCGCTCATCGCGGCGGTCTGCCCGAAATTGCGGCGGAACCGGAGCGCGCGCAAATGCGGGATCTTCCGCGTATTCGCCACCAGCAGCTCCCACGTGCGGTCCGAGCTGCCGTCGTCCACGAGCAGGATTTCGTAGGAGCGTCCCAGGCGAGACAGCGAGGCGTGCAGCTTCTCACACAGGAGATCGACGCTCTCCTCCTCGTTGTACACGGGAATCACAACGGACACGGCGGGCGCTGGCGTGCTGGATGACATGCCGGGCATAATGCGTTGGGCGGCAACGGGAGGCAATACGGGAATGGCGCGGCGACGCCGCGCGGCGGTTATTCGCCCAGCAGGTCCGGCCGGCGCGCCGTGGTGCGCAGGCGGGACTGTTCCGCGCGCCAGCGGGCGATTTCCTCGTGGTTGCCGTTCAGCAGGACGGCGGGCACGGACATGCCGCGGAATTCGGCGGGCCGCGTATACTGCGGGCCTTCCAGCGCGGGGCTCGTGAAGGACTCCTGTTCCGTCGCGCCCTCGCCGCCCAGCACGCCGGGCAGCAGGCGGACCACCGCGTCGATGACGACCGCCGCGGGCAGCACGCCATTGGTCAGGACATAGTCGCCGATGGACAGCTCGTCCGTCACCAGCGCCTCGCGCACGCGTTCGTCCACGCCCTCGTAGTGGCCGCAGATGAAAATGAGATGCGCGGCGGCGGTCAACTCGCGGGCCACGGACTGGCGGAAGACACGCCCCTGCGGGCACATCAGGATGACGCGGCTGTCGGGCGTGCGGATCGATTCGACCGCGGCAAACAGGGGTTCGGGCTTCATCACCATGCCGGGCCCGCCGCCGAAGGGACGGTCGTCCGTCGTCTGGTGCTTGTCGGTGGCGAAGTCGCGGAGGTTGACGGTGCGCAGGTCCAGCGCGCCTTTTTGGATCGCCCGCTTCATCATGCTGGCGCGGAGGAATCCGTCCAGCATCTCGGGGAAAATCGTGATTACGTCAATGCGCACAGGTCCGTCCTCGTCCTTGTCGTCGTCCTCGCCCTCGACAACCGGATCACGAGGAGGAGAACGAGGACGACGACGGGGACGAATGGCTTATTCGATGACTTCCAGCACCGCGCGCCGGTTGTCCTTCGCCGCGATGGCGCTGACGAGGGCGCGCAGGGACTGGATGACCTTGCCGTTCTTGCCGATCACCTTGCCGACGTCCTCGGCATGGCACCGGATCTCCATCAACACCGTGCGCTCGCCCTCCAGGGAGGTGATGCGCAGGTCGCCGGGGTGATCAATGAACCAGCGCAGCGTCTCGGTCACAAAGGATTTCATGACACGTGGCGAACCGCTCAGGTCGCGGCCGCGGCGGCGGGCTTCGCCTTGCGCTGGGTGCGAACCAAGGCCGCCACCGAATCCGTCAACTGGGCGCCGTTCTTCACCCACTGGTCGATGCGGTCGAGCTTCAGTTCGAGATTGTTTTTCGTCAGCTTGGGATCGTACCAGCCGACGTTTTCAAGATAACGGCCGTTGAGCTTGCGCTTAATGTCCGAAACCACAATGCGGTAGAAGGGCTTCTTGTTGTTGCCCATGCGCACCATACGAATTTTGACCATGCTTCCTCCGTGCTCCCGAAATAAGCGGACGGTGATACCCTAACGCCCGAAGCGCAGCAACTTTTTTCGCTGCTTTTTCATCTTCTTCGTCATGTCCCGGGCCATCTCGAACCGCTTGATCAGCTCGTTAACATCCCGCACCTGGGTGCCGCTACCGGCCGCGATCCGGCGGCGGCGGCTCGCGTTCAGGAGGCCGGGCTGACGCCGCTCAGCCTGCGTCATGCTCTGGATGATCGCCTCCGTCCGCTTCATCTCACGCCCGGCATCCTTGCCGAAATTGTCCCGCACGTGCTGCGGCAGGTTCGAGGCGCCGGGCATCATTTCCAACAGGCTGTCCAGCGAGCCCAGCTTCTTGACCGCGCGGAGCTGGTCGAGGAAGTCGGCGAGCGTAAACTCATCGGAGAGAAGCTTTTCCTGCATTTCCATCGCCGACTTCTCGTCGATGGCTGACTGGGCTTTTTCCACCAGCGACACGATGTCGCCCATGCCGAGGATGCGGGACGCCATCCGGTCGGGGTGGAAGACCTCCAGGTCCTCGGGCCGCTCGCCCACGCCGACCAGCAGGACCGGGCAGCCCGTAACGTGCTGGACCGACAGCGCCGCGCCGCCGCGCGCATCGCCGTCCAATTTCGTCAGGATCAGGCCCGTGATGCCCAGCTCCTTGTGGAACGTCTCCGCGACGTGCACGGACTCCTGGCCAATGGCGGCGTCGAGGACGAGGATGACGTTGGCCGGGTTGACCGCTGCCTTCAGGTCCTTGAGTTCCGCGACCAGCTCCGTATCGATCTGGAAGCGGCCGCCGGTGTCGAACACCACCACGTCGATCTTGTTCGCCCGGGCATGCTCCAGCGCGCGGGCGCCGATCTGCGGGACCGTCTCGCCGGGATTCGGCGTGAGGATGCCCACGCCGACCTGGTTGGCCAGGATGCGGAGCTGGTCCACGGCGGCGGGGCGCCGGATGTCGCACGCCGCGAGCAGGACACTGCGCCCGCTCTTCTTCCAGCGCGCGGCGAGCTTCGCCGTCGTCGTGGTTTTGCCCGAGCCGTGCAGGCCGATCATCATCACCGTCGCCGGCCCGCCGGAGAGATCGAACTCGCGCGTGGCGCCGCCGAGCAGCGCGGCCAGTTCGTCGTGTACATGCTTGATGAACTGCTGGCCGGGCGACACGCTGTCCAGCACATCGGCACCCATCGCCTTCTCGCGGACCCGGGCGATGAACTCCTTCACCACCGTGAAGTTCACGTCCGCCTCGAGCAGCGCCAGCCGGACCTCGCGCAGGGCGTCCTGGATGTTCTTTTCGCTCAGCTTGCCGTAGCCGCGCAGGTCGCGGAACACCTTCTGGAACGCGCCGGAGAGTTTTTCAAAGAGAGGCATGGGGGATTGCGGATTTGGATTGCGAATTGCGGATTGCGGATTTAGTGGGCGTGGTCTTCGGGGTTCGATGGTGGATGTTCAGCGTTCGATGTTCCCTCTTCGCCGTTCACCGCCGGGGGCTCCGCGTTCGTCGACGTTTCCGTGCCAAAGATCGGGACAGCGGGCTGGTAGTACGGCGGCGGCGCATCGGCATCGCGGATCAGCCCGCGGCCCTGGCACCGGCGACACCAGCGCCAACCCGCGCCCTCTTCGTCCTCGACGCGGCCAAACCCGACGCAGGCCGGGCACAGGACATCGTGTGAATCCACGCGGCGAATTTGATGAACCCCGAGTCCGAAGCAGGCATCGCACAACCGAAGCCGCTTGAACCCCTCGCCGTCGACCGTGGACATCAACCCGTTGCCCTTGCATTCGTCGCATTTGATGCGCTCGATCGCAAACGGCAGGAACCGGTGCTGGTTCTTCGACACCCAGAACATCTGGCCGATCAGCACCGCGCCACACGCCGCCAGCACCGCCGCCCCGTACGCGGTGCGCCAGGGTTTCGTCTGCTCTTTTCGCCGTCGTCGCGGCAGCGGGATCATGCGGGTTTCTGCGCCTCCACCATGCGTTCGTGCCCGGCGATGTCCCGATGCGCGGCCACGGACACGAACCCGTGATCCTCCAGCAAGCGACGGACCGCCGGGCCCTGTTCATTGCCGATTTCCATCCACAGCATACCACCCGGCGCGAGCGCGACAACCGATTGTGCAATCAATCGGCGGATCACCGCCAGCCCGTCCCCGCCGCCCACCAGCGCCAGCCGCGGCTCGTGGTCGCGCACCTCCGTCTCCAGCCCCGCCCACACCGGCTCGGCGATGTAGGGCGGATTGGAGACGACCGCGTGCAGCGCGCCGGGCGCAAACCCGTCCAGCAAATCCGCCTGCCGCCACACGATGCGATCCTCCACCGACCAGCGCCGCGCATTCGCCCGCGCGAGCGCCAGCGCATCGGGCGAGCAGTCGACCGCCGTCACGTGGGCGGACGGACGCTCCAGCGCGAGCGTCACCGCGATGCATCCCGTCCCCGTGCCGACATCCGCCAGCCGGGGCGCGGCTTGGTCCCGGATGCGCGCATCCGCCAGCACCCGCTCGACCAGTTCCTCCGTCTCGGGCCGCGGAATCAGCGCGCGCGGATCGCAGTGGAACGGGCGACCCATAAAGTCGGTCTCACCGAGGATGTATTGCAGGGGTTCCCCCGCCGCCGCGCGCCGCACCCAGACATCCAGCCGTTCGCGCGCCGACGCCGGCGCCTCGTCGCCCCCCCGCACCAGCACCTCCATGCGGCCAATCCCCAGCGCCCCCGCCACCAGCCACTCCGCCTTCACCCGCGCCTCCTCACGCCCCGCCTCCAGCAGCGCAGATTCCACGGCGGCCAGTAAATCGTTGAGTCTATTCGGCATATCCGACGGATCCGTCACGGACCATGTGGCGCTGACCTGAATTCCCCGCCCCGCCTCAACCCCCGAGCTGTTTCTGCAGCTTCAACTCCACGTCGCGCTGGTAGAGCGCGGTGACGAGGGCATCCATTTCGCCCTGGATCACGCGGTCCAGGTTGTACAGCGTCAGGTTGATCCGGTGGTCGGTGACGCGGTTTTGCGGGAAATTGTAGGTGCGGATGCGCTCGCTGCGGTCGCCGGAGCCGACCTGCGTCTTGCGGTCGCTCGCCTGCTTCGCCTGTTCGTCGCTGCGGATCTTGTCGAGCAACCGCGCGGCCAGCACCTTCATCGCGCGATCCTTGTTCTTGTGCTGCGACCGCTCGTCCTGGCACTGCACCACCACGCCGGTCGGCAGGTGCGTGATGCGCACCGCGGACTCGGTCTTGTTGACCTTCTGCCCGCCCGCGCCCGACGCGCGATAGAGGTCGATGCGGATCTCCTCCGGCTTGATGATGACCTCGTCGGTCTCCTCCGCCTCCGGCAGCACCGCCACCGTCGCCGCCGACGTGTGGATGCGCCCCTGCGCCTCGGTCTCCGGCACCCGCTGCACGCGGTGCCCGCCGCTCTCGTAGCGCAGCACGCGATACACGTTTTCGCCCTCGACGCTGAACACGATTTCCTTGTAGCCGCCGAGCTCCGACGGGCTCGCGTCGATCACGCCCACCTTCCAGCCTCGCGCATCCGCGAACCGCGAATACATGCGATACAAATCGCCCGCAAACAGCGCCGCCTCGTCACCGCCCGTGCCCGCGCGGATTTCGACGATGGTGTTGCGGCTGTCATCCGGGTCCGGCGGCAGCAGCGCGATTTTCAGCGCCTGCTCGGCGGCGGGCATCTCCGCGTCGATCCGCGCGAGCTCGGCCTTCGCCATCTCGCGCAAGTCGGCGTCATCCCCCTCCGCCATCGCCTTCGCCTCGTCGCGTTCGCGCACCAAGCGGAAGTACGCGTCCGCCTTCTCGCGCATGCCGCGCAGGCTCAGATGCTCCGCCACCAGCGCGCGGTACTTCTTCTGGTTCGCCCCCGTCGCCGGGTCGCCCAGCTCCGCCTCAATCACCGAAAGGCGCGCGGTGAGCTTGTCGATGTAGGCGGGATCCAGCATGGGTCAGGTGTGCAACGTCTGTTCCGCCGGAGGCGGACCCGCCTCTGGCGGGAAAAACTTTCAAGGTCTGTAAAAACTTTTCGGGGCGCTTGCAACGCCTGTAATTTACAGACGCTGCAAAACGCCCGCCCGGAAAAGAAAACGGGCCGGCGGTTTCCGTGGAAGGAAAACGGCCGGCCCGGTTTCGGAGAATCTACTTCGCGGCGGGCTTGGCGTACTTGCGCTGGAAGCGCTGGACGCGGCCTTCCGTGTCGAGCATCTTGGCCGAACCGGTGTAGAACGGGTGGCAGCGCGAGCAGGTGTTGACGTGCATCTCTTTGCGCGTGGAACGCGTTTTGACCACGGCGCCACAGGCGCAACGGATCACGGCGTCCACATATTCCGGATGGATATCAGCTTTCATGTACAGTCCCCCGCGGCCCGTTCGGGGGCCGACGTGAAGGGCAGAAGGTATCACCCCGCCGCCGTTTGGCAAGCCCCTTTCGCCGGGACATTCCCCGGTTTTCGTTTTCCCCCGTCGGCCCCGCGGCGCCGGCGATCCGCAGAAGGTGCGCGAAGCGGATTCTCTTTTGACTCAGGCTTTCCCCGATGCCACATTCCGTCCGTAAAGTGCGCGGAAGGACATGGGCATGACGATCCCGATTGGTCAACAATTTTACGCCAAACCACCTTCTCCCTGTTCCAGCTTCTCCCGCCGGGTGCTGGCAGGGCTTTTTTTGTGGTCCCTGGCAACCCTCACCTCGTTCGGTGGGGTGGTGATCTCCGGCGGCGGGCTGGCGCTCGTGGAGGAGGGTGGAGGTTTTGCGGAAGGAAATATGGCGACCAACGGAACCGCGTTCGCGAAGGATACGATCGGCGCGGGACCGCACACCATCGCCGGCGTGAACGACGGTTTGTACGGAAACAGCAGCAGTTGGATTGGCGGCACCGCGAACAGTTTCGTGGGCATCCGTTTCGGCGCGATCCCGATGCCGTTGTACAAAGTGGCGTTCGGACGCGACAACCTCAGCAACTTTACCGATCGCGTCTTCGGCCTCTACACCCTTCAGTACACCACGGTCGCCGATCCGGACGAGTCGACGCCGGACGCGGCATGGAACACCATCGGCACGCTGGATTACCAATCGGCCGGCGGGACCAACTTCGCCAACCCGATCCTGCGGCACGCCTTCACCTTCCGCGAGGTGCTGGCCACCGGCTTCCGCATCAAGACCGACAGCGCAACCGACCACATCGCCATCGATGAAATCGAACTCTACCGCCCCGGCATCACCGTGTCCGGAGGCGTGCGGCTGGCGGCCGAAGGCGGTTCGTTCCATTCCAACAACCTGGCCGCCAGCGGTGTGGCGTTCGCCAAGGATGAGCTTGGCTCGCCGCCCCATTCGATCGGCGCCGTGAACGACGGCGCGTACGGCAACACCAACAGCTGGATCGCGGGCAGCACGAATTCATGGATCGGCATCAGCCTCGGCACCTCGCCGGTGACCGTGGCCCGGATCGCCTTCGGCCGCGACAACACCGGCATCTTCGCCGACCGCGTGTTCGCCACCTACACCCTGCAAGTCACAACGGTCGCCGATCCGGATGAAACCACCCCCGACGCCGCGTGGACCACCATCGGTGCGATGCAGTACACCCGGCCGGGCGGTATGCTGTTCAACGCTCCCGCCCTCCGCCACGAATTCGCCTTCGCCCCGGTTCCGGCCACCGGCATACGCCTGCGCATCGACGGCGCGGCCGACATCGACAACATCGTCGCCATCGACGAGCTGGAAGTCTACGGTCCGCCCCTCCTCCGCCTCGAGCATCCGCCCGGACGCACCCACGCCATGAAAACGAAGGTGTCGGTGTGGGGCGAAGACGGTGCCGGCCAAACCACCGTCCCGACCAACACCGTCGGCGCCGTGTCGGTCGTGGCCGCGCCCGGCCGGATCGCAGTGTTGACGCCGACCCGCTCGTTCACCGGCTGGGGTTCGACCTACCCGACGCTGAACACGGACCCCGCGGGCCGCTCGGGCCTCCGGCAAATCGCGTCCGGCTGGTTCCACAACCTCCTGCTGACGAGCAACGGGAGCATCGCCGCCTGGGCGCATACCAACGCGTTCGGCGAGGGCGATGTTCCGCCCGCCTTCACGAACGGCAACGTCCAGGCGGTGGCCGCCGGGTTCCGGTATTCGGTGGCGCTGACCGGGGCGGGTAGCGTAGTCGCCTGGGGCGACAACAGCGCCGGCCAGACCAACGTACCGCCGGGCCTGACCAACGTGCAGGCCATCGCCGCCGGGTACGCGCACGTCGTCGCGCTGGCGAACGATGGAACCGTCACCGCCTGGGGCCTGAACGATGCGGGCCAGACCAACGTGCCGCCGGGCTTGAGGGGCGTGAAAGCCATCGCCGCCGGGGATCACCACACGCTCGCGCTCACCACCAACGGCACCGTCGTGGCGTGGGGCGGGAACGCGCACGGGCAGTCCACCGTGCCGCCGGGCCTGTTCGGCGTGCAGGCGATTTCGGCGGGATCGCTGCACAGCGTGGCGTTGCTCGATGACGGCCGCCTGGTATTCTGGGGCACCAACGCCCTCGGACAAATGACCGTCCCGGATCGCATCAACCTCGTCCGCACGGTGTCCGCGGCAAGCCAGGTCACCGCGGCGATCTATTCCGAACACGTCCCGATGGCGTTCGGCCCCGTCCCGTCCGGAAGCGTAACCTCGAAACTCTTCACCGTGTACAACGACGGAACCGGCCCGCTGGCCATCACGCACATCGACCTCCGCGATTTCGATGCGGAGGTGTTCGCGCTGGACACCGGCGCCACCGCCACCGTGATTCAGCCCGGCGGCAGCACCACCCTGACCGTGACGTTTGCGCCGACGAACACGGCCGCCGTGGAAAGCACCTTGTACCTCGAGACCGATGACCCGGACCGGCCCGTGTTCGCCTTCGCCGTGAACGGGAACCAGCCGGACCCGATCCCGCCGCTCATCACCACCCCCGGCAACCTGGCCGTGCCCACCACCAACCTTTCCGGGACGGTGGTCACCTACGACGTGCTGGTCGAGGACAATGCCGATCTGGATCCGCAGGTGACCATCACGCCACCAAGCGGCAGCCTATTCCCGCTCGGCATGACAACGGTGGTGGTACGCGCGGTCGACTTTTCCGGCAATACCTCCACCGCCTCGTTCGTGGTCAATGTGACCCTGCCGACGCCGGTGCTAATCGAGACCGGCGGCAGCTTCGCGACCAACAACCTGGCGTCCGGTGCGACGGCGTTCGCCCAGGACCAGGCCTTCTTTCCCACCCACAGCATCGCGGCGGTGAACGACGGCGTGTACGGCAACGCCAGCAGTTGGATCGGGGTCAGCCCTGCCAACTTCATCGGCATCAACCTCGGCGCCACGCCCGTCGCGGTGGAACAAATCGCCTTTGGCCGCGACAACAACGGGAACTTCGGCGACCGCGTGCAAGGCGTCTATACCGTCCAGTTCACCACCACGCCGAATCCCGACGCGGCCACGCCGGCGTCCGCCTGGACCAGCTTCGGATCGATCGTGTACCCGGGCGCAAGCCCTTTGCCGGCACGGCGCAACCGCTACGCCTTCCAGCGGGTTGAAGCCACCGGCATCCGGCTCCTGACGCAAACCGATTCGCTGCCGGTGGCCATCGACGAAATCGAACTCTACGACTACAACCCCATCCCTTTCATCGTCATCGAACAACCGGCGGGCAACGCGCTGGTTTCCGGCGTTTCCACCATCAATTTCGGCACGCGCGAAGCCGGGACGTCCGGCCCGACGAACACCTACACCGTGCGCAACGCCGGCGGGGTGCTCCTGAACATCACGAACATAGCGACCATCGGTTCCAACGCGACGGACTTCATCGTGACCCCCGCAAGCGGCTGGCCGAGCCTGCCGACGAATTCGAGCACGACCTTCCACGTCGTCTTTCAACCCTCCGGCGTCGGCCCCCGCAGCGCCACCCTCCGCGTGCAAAACAGCTCCAGCAACGAACCGGTGTTCGACATCCACCTCACCGGCATCAGCGCGGACACCACACCCCCGGTGATCAACATCCCTTCCAACCAGTTCGTGTACATCACGGAAGGCACCGGCTCGGTGGCGACCTTCACCCTGCCCAGCGCCACCGACAACTCCAGCCTCCCGCCGACGGTCTCGACCGAACCGGAGAGCGGCTCGTTCTTCCCGCTCGGCACGAACACCGTGACCATCACCGCCACCGACAGCGTGAACAACAGCGCAACCGGGACGTTCGCCATCATCGTCCGGCCGCGTGCACGGATCGCGGTGGAGGCCCCGGCGGGATCGGCGCTCACCGGCGCACCGCCGTCCTACGCCTTTGGCTCCCTGCTCGTGGGCGCGACCACGTCGCAGACCTTCGCCCTGGTCAACGACGGACTGGCCGCGCTCGCGATCTCCGGCGCCAGCGTCATCGGCGCCCATCCCGCGGAGTTCGTGCTGGAAACCTCCGGCCTGTCGCCGTCGATCGGCATCGGCGGCACCAGCCATTTCGCGGTGACCTTCGCACCGCTGGCCCATGGCGCACGCACCGCCACCGTGCGCCTCGTCACCGACGATCCGGTGACCCCGTTCCTGGATGTGCACCTGGCCGGCGACGGCCTGGACATCACGCCCCCCGTCATCACGCCGCCGGCCGCCTTCTCCGTGGTCGCGGGCTCGCCCACCGGCGGCGTGCGCGTGTTCTATCCGCCGATCGCGGTGACGGATGACGCGATCAGCGCCGTCGACGTGGTCGTGGATCCGGCGAACGCCAGCCTCCTGCCCCCCGGCACGAACCTCGTGACCGTCACCGCCACGGATCCCGGGAGCAACACCTCCACCGCCACGTTCGAGGTCGTGGTCGTGCCGGCCGTCTATCCGCCGGAGATCCCGGTCGGCGGATCCGTTCCCTTCAACCTGGCGCTGGGAAGAACGGCGTTCGCCAAGGATTTCCTCGGTGCTCCGCACCTCATCCCGACGCTGAACGATGGCGTGTACGGGAACGCGAACGGCTGGATCGGCAACTCGCCGAACAGTTTCGTCGGCATCAACCTCGGCGCGACACCGGTGGAGGTCAACCGGGTCGCCTTCGGCCGCGACCACAAGGGTTCGTTCATCGATCGCACGATCGGCACCTACACCCTGCAATACACCACGACCGCCAACCCCGACGCCGCCACCCTCGACTGGCACACCATCGGCGCGGTCACCTACACCGCCGATTTCACCAACCGCGCCCGCCGCAACGTCTATGCCTTCCCACCGGTGATGGCGACCGGTATTCGCCTCCTCACCGCGGCCGGCGAATTCCCGCTCGGCATCGACGAACTGGAAATCCACGGCCTGCCCGGCGCGATGTCGCTGGAACAACCGGCCGGGGCCGCGCTGACCTCCGGCATATCCGTCGTCACTTTTGATCCGCGCGACCTCGCCACCGCCAGCGCGCCGAAAACCTTCACCCTCCGCAACCCCGGCCCCGGCGCGATGCGCATCACCCGCGTGGCGGTCACCAACGATCAGGTCGGCGAGTTCATCCTCGCTCCGACCAACCTGTTCACCACCCTGGCCGCCGGGGCCACCACGACCTTCCAGGTGGTCTTCCAACCCGTGGCGCTCGGGCCCCGGCAAACCACCCTGCGCGTGACCGCCGACAACACCCAACTCGCGGTCATGGAGGTGGCCCTCGCCGGAACCGGCGTCGATGTATCCGGCCCGGTCATCGTGCCCCCCGCCAACATCATCCGGTATATAGCAGACACCGAAACCAACGTCGTGGTGACCTACCCGCCCGCCGTGGCCACCGACAATTCGGGGCTCGCTCCCGTCGTGACCTATTCGCATCCCAGCGGCAGCGCGTTCCCGGTGGGCAGCAACGTCGTCACCATCACCGCGGTGGACGCCTCCAGCAACACCTCGACCGCCACCTTTGTCGTGGACGTCCGGTATTCGCCGACGCTCACGCCGGAGATCCCGGAAGGTTCCCCGTTCGTGCTGGACAACACCGTCCAGGTGTGGGGCGCACTGCCCGGCGGGGTGGCGCCGCCCGCCAACCTGTCGAACGCGACCGCGGTATCGATCGGCAACCAGCACGGCTTGATCCTGCTGGGCGATGGAACAGTCACGGCGTGGGGCAACGACGAATTCGGCCAGAGCACGGTTCCCGGCGGCTTGTCCAACGTCGTCGCTATATCGGCAGGGTCCTGGCACTCGCTGGCGCTGAAGGCGGACGGCACGGTCGCCGGCTGGGGCACCCACGATACATCCCTGCCAGTGGCCCCACCGATCACGATTCCGCCCGGCCTGACCGGTGTCGTGCAGGTCAGCGGCGGCTTTTATATGTCCGCCGCGCGTTTCACCGACGGGACGATTACCGTCTGGGGCGAAAACGACGCCGGGCAACTGGATGTCCCGCCCGGGTTGACCAACGTTGTGGACATCAGTTGCGCGAGCGAACACTGCCTGGCCCTGCTCGCGAACGGCACCGTCGTCGCCTGGGGTGATAACAGCGAAGGCAAGGCCACCGTTCCCTCCGGCTTGTCCAACGCGGTTCAGGTCAGTGCGGGCGCAAGTTTTTCCGTGGCGCTGCGCTCCGACGGATCCGCACTGAGCTGGGGGCAAAACAGCGGGAATGCATTCGGCGCCCTGACGGTCGCGACGAACCTCGTGGAGGTCCGGGCCGGCGCCGCACACATCAGCGCCCGTCGCGCCGATGGCACCATCGTGGTCTACGGGCCCGCCGAATCGCCTCAGGTGACCGGCGCGGCGGCCGTTGAGGATGCCCTCTCGCTTGGCAGTTGGATGTTGGACTCTGTGGCCGCGGTGGTGAAGGATTGGCCGTCCCTTGACTTCGGCGCGGTCCCGGTGGGCGAACGCGTCACCAACACCGTGGTGGTGCGCAACACCGGCCTGGGTTCGTTGAGCCTGACCAACCTCGTGCTGGTCGGCGCGGACGCCGGCCAGTTCCAGGTGGACGCTTCCGCCGGCGCGATGCCCGTCGCCAGCGGCGATGCGACTATGCTGTCGATCATCTTCACACCCGCCGGACCGGCCGGCGCGCGGGCGGCGACCCTGCGACTGTTCAGCAACGACCAGCAGGTCCCTCTCTGGAAACTGCGGCTCAGCGCCCAGGCCACGGACGACGAGCCGCCGGTGTTCACCTCCACGAACGCGATCATTGCCTACGCCAGCGAAACCGGCGGCGTGCGGGTGCTGATCCGGCCACCGGCCACCGATAACAGCGGGGTTCCGCCCTCGGTGATCGCAACGCCCTTGAGCGGAAGCTTGTTCCCGCTCGGCACCAACCCTGTCACGGTGGTCGCCACCGACGAGTCCGGCAACGCCGCCACCTCCTCGCTCCAGGTGATCGTGCGGTTTACCGACACGCTGCCGGCGGTCGGGCCGTCCGATCCGGTGCCGCCCAACCTCGCGCGCAACCAACCGGCCTTTGCTCTGAACGTCACCTTTTTCCTGCCGCACAGCATTCCCGCGCTCAACGACGGGATGTATGGCAACGACAGCAGTTGGATCGGGCTGACACCGAACAGTTTCGCCGGCATCAACCTCGGCGCCACGCCGGTCTTGCTCGACCGCATCGCCTTTGGCCGCGACAATACCGGCATCCAACTCACCCGCGCCCAGGGAACCTACACGGTGCAGGTCACGACGGTGCCGAACCCCGACACGAGCACGCCCGATAGCGCGTGGCAGACCATCGGGGTCATCGAGAATCCCGGACAGGTGGATCATCCGTCCCGCCGCAATCTCATCGCGTTTGCTCCGGTCCACGCCACCGGGGTTCGCTTGAACGTCGCGAGCGCGAGCGCAGAAATTGCCATCGATGAAATCGAACTGTACGGTCCGCCGGCGCCGTTCGCGGCTTGGCGGGCGGCCCACTTCACACCGGGCGAACAGCTCGACGGCGCGATCAGCGGCCCGCTCGCCGATCCCGGCCAATCCGGCGTGGCGAATCTCTACCGCTACGCCACCGGGCTTGACCGGGAGGACGATCCGAAACCCGCGTTGCCCCGGCTACAGGGTCTCCAGTTCATCTACCGGCGCCTGCTCGATCCGGAGTCCGGCGTCGACTATTTCGTCGAGATCTCCACGAACCTGCCGAACGCCGCCGCCTGGCGCGAAATTGAAAGCGCCGACGGCATCACCGAGGCCAGTGCGACTCCCAATCCTGACGGCATCACCGAAGACGTCCGCATGAGCATCCCGCCCGGAACGGTCAATCCGATCCTGAATCTTCGATTGAAGGTGTCGCAGGAGGAGTAGCTCGCTGGAGTCCGATTTGGCCCCGTTGACCGACGCGGGAGGGAGACCTCAATCCCCGCGTGTCCACCAAACCGGAGCAATCCCACACAAACCGTAGCGGCGCACTTTCCCCTCCCCCCGGAGGAGCGGGTTTGCTAGGGTGCCGCCCATTCAAGGAGGAGTGTGTCATGGAAGAATATGAAGCGGGTATGAGTGGTGGGGCGGCGGCGGGCATCGGGGCCGGCATGATGATCGTCTGGCTGGCGGTGATCGTGCTGATGATCGCGTCGATGTGGAAGATCTTCACCAAGGCCGGGCAGCCGGGCTGGGCGAGCATCATTCCGATCTACAACCTCATCGTGCTGCTCCAGGTCGCGGGCAAGCCGTTGTGGTACATCGTGCTGTTCTTCATCCCGATCGCGAACCTCGTGGCGTTGATCCTGATCAACGTGGGTCTCGCGAAGAGCTTCGGCAAGGGCGGCGGATTCGCGGCGGGCCTGATCCTGCTGCCGATCATCTTCCTGCCGATCCTCGGCTTCGGCAGCGCGCAGTACACCAAGCCGGTCACGGCCTGATCGCAAGCCGAAAGCGCACACGTACACGTTCTCGTTCGCGTGCACGAAGCATCGCGAACGGGAACGTGAGACGTGAACGGGTGGGAATCAAGAAAACCCCGCGAAACCGCTTGCAACCGCGGGGGGGTGCCGGTAGCTTTGCGCCATGTTTTCGCTGCAACTGACTTTGTCCGCGCGCCGCCCGGCGACCGTTTGATGGTCCGCCCGATCATGCCTGCGCGCCTTTCCCCCCTCTCCGTATGAAGCTGGATCCGGCTAGCGATCTCTACCGGATGCGCCACAGCGCCGCCCATGTCATGGCCGCGGCGATCCGGCGCATCTTTGGCTCCGACGTGCAACTCGACATCGGCCCGCCGACCGAGGACGGGTTCTATTACGATTTCGACCTGACGCACCGGCTCGGTCCCGAGGACTTCGAGAAGATCGAGGCCGAGATGGCGAAGATCATCGCGGAGGACCAGCCGTTCGAGCGGATGGAGGTCTCGCGCGACGAGGCGACGAAGCTGATCAACGGCATGGGCCAGCGCTACAAGATCGAACGCCTCGCGGACATCCCCGCGGGCGAGGCGATCACGTTCTTCAAGAACGGCGAATTCCTCGACCTCTGCCGCGGGCCGCACGTCGCGAGCACCGGGAAGATCAAGGCGTTCAAGCTGCTCAACGTCGCGGGGTCCTACTACCGCGGCAAGGAAACGAACCCGATGCTGCAGCGCGTGTACGCCACGGCGTTCGCGTCGCAGCAGGACCTCGACACGCATTTGCGCCTGCTGGAGGAAGCCAAGCAGCGCGACCACCGCAAGCTCGGCAAGGAACTCGACCTGTTCAGCATCCAGGAGGAAGTCGGGCCCGGCCTGATCCACTGGCACCCGAAGGGCGCGCGCGTCCGCTGCCTGATCGAGGATTTCTGGCGCCGGGAGCATTTCCGCGGCGGCTATGACCTGCTCTACACGCCGCACACCGGGCGCAGCATGCTGTGGCAGACCTCGGGGCACCTCGGGTTCTACAAGGACAGCATGTACGCGCCGATGAAGATCGACGAGAACGAGTACTTCATCAAGCCGATGAACTGCCCGTTCCACATCGAGATCTACAAGAGCCAGAAGCGCTCCTATCGCGACCTGCCGCTGCGCTGGGCGGAACTCGGCACGGTGTACCGCTACGAGAAAGCGGGCGTGCTGCACGGGCTGCTGCGCGTGCGCGGCTTCACGCAGGACGACGCGCACATCTTCTGCACGGCGGAACAGATCGAGGATGAAATCATCCGCGTGATCCGCTTCTCGAATTTCATCTGGAAGACCTTCGGCTTCACCGAAATCACCGCCTACCTCGCGACGCGCCCCAAGGAAAGCGTCGGCGAGGAGGCGCGCTGGCAGCAGGCGACCGCCTCGCTGGAGAAGGCGCTGAAGCTCGAGGGCATCCCCTACGAGGTGGACGAGGGCGGCGGCGCGTTCTACGGCCCGAAGATCGACATGAAGGTGCGCGACTGCATCGGCCGCGAGTGGCAGTGCACCACGATCCAGTTCGATTTCAACCTGCCGGAGCGGTTCCAGCTCCAGTACGTCGGCGCGGACAACCAGCCGCACCAGCCGTACATGGTGCACCGCGCGCTGTTCGGCAGCATCGAGCGATTCTTCGGCATTTTGCTGGAGCAGTACGCGGGCGCGTTCCCGGTCTGGCTCGCGCCGGAGCAGGCGCGCATCCTGCCGATCACCGACAAGCAGTCGGCCTACGCCCAACAGGTGGCGGAGAAACTGCGCGCGGCGGACCTGCGGGTCACGGTGGACGAGCGGCCGGAGAAGATCGGCGCGCGCATCCGCGATGCGCAACTTGAGAAGATTCCCTACATGCTGGTCGTCGGCGGACGCGAGGCGGAGGCCGGCCAGGTGGCCGTGCGCGCGCGCGGCGCGGGCGACCTCGGGGTGATGTCGGTGGACGCGCTGCTCGCGCGTCTGAAGGAAGAAGAAAGCAACCGCACGCTGCCCGCGGCAGCGGCGGCTGGGCGAAGCGCGTAAGCGCGGAGGGTGCTGCCATTCGTACGTACATTCGGGTGAACAATCAGATTCGGGTGCCGTCGATCCGCCTCATTGACGCGGACGGGAGCCAGGCCGGCATCGTGTCCACCTACGACGCGCTGACGCGCGCGCGCCAGGCGCAGCTCGACCTCGTCGAGATCGCCCCCACCGCGCAGCCGCCGGTGTGCCGGATCATGGATTTCGGCAAGTACAAGTTCGAGCTGGCGAAGAAGGAAAAGGAAGCGCGCAAGCACCACTCCGGCCAGCGCATCAAGGAAGTCAAATTCCACCCGAACGTGGAAGACCACGACTACCACACCAAGCTGCGCCACATCCGCGAATTCATCGCCGAGGGCCACCGCGTCAAGGCATCGCTGATGTTCCGCGGACGCGAACAGGCGCACAAGGAAATCGGCCACCAGCTCATGCGCCGCCTGATGAAGGACATCGAGGACGTCGCCCGCATTGAGCGCTCGCCCGAGGAAATGGGCCGCTTCATCTTCATGATGATCACGCCCGGCGCCTCCGCGCGCAAAGTCGACGCCCCGCGCCCCGCGGCGCCGGCGCCCGCCCCCGCGCCCCGCCCGCCGATGCCGCCGCGCTAAGCGGCCCTCCTGTATAAAGGCGGCGCCCAACCGCGTGGCTGTGTCATTGCGCCGGCGTGCACAACGCGCTATGGTGACGCCCTCATCGGAGGATTGGTCCATGAAGCGTCCCGTCATCGCCGCCCTCGCCCTTATGCTTTCGGCGCTGCCCCTGCTCGCGCAGGGCACCAACCAGGCCACGCAAGCCGCGGCCGTTGACACCGCGGCGGTCTATGCGAAGGTCGCGGCACTGGAGAAGAAGCTCGACGACATGAGCCGCCAGCTCGACTCGATTTCCAAATTCCTCGGCGACCGCCAGTCGTCCACGATGGACACGGTCGACCGCCGCCTGCGCGACATCGAGCGCGCGATCGAGGAACTGTCGCGCGACGTCGAACGCCTGCGCTGATTCGTCCGGAGCCCTCCTCATGCGCGTCACCCCCCTGCTCGCTTCCACCTTTACGTCCGACGGCGGCACGATGTTCGGACTCGTGCCCAAACCGATCTGGTCCCGCAAAGTCACGCCGGACGACCAGAACCGCATCCCGCAACACGCACACAGCCTGCTGGTCGAACTGGACGATGGGCGCAAGGGCCTCGTGGACACCGGCTGCGGGTCCGCCGGCCGCTTCTCCGAAAAGGAACTGAAGCTCAACGGACTGGGACCCGGCTGGCCGCTGCTCGACGCGCTGCTCGCGCGCGGGCTCTCGCCGGACGAACTCGATTTCATCGTCTTCACCCACCTGCACTGGGATCACGCCGGCGGCGTGGTCGCGCCCTCGTCCCTCGCGCGGGAACGCTCCTTCCCCCGCGCCACGCTGCACACGCATGCGCTGGAATGGGAGGACGCCACCTCGCGGAATCCCCTGCTCTACAAATCGTATCCGCCGGACACCATCGACGCCCTGCGCGGCGCCCCGATGGCGCTGGCGCGCGCGGACGAATCGGAAATCCTGCCGGGCATCTGGCTGCATCGCACCTCGGGCCACACCCGGGGCCACTGCGCCGTGCGGCTCACGCATCCGAAACTCGAACTCGTGCACCCGCAGGCCGCAGACTTCGCAGGTGTCACGCAACTGCTCTTCGCGGGCGACGTTTGCCCGATGCGGCACAACCTGCGCATGGTCTTCCAGACCAGCTACGACACCTTCCCGCTCGACACGCGCGCGTGGAAACGCGCCTGGCTGCCGCGCATCGCGCGGGAACACATCCTGCTGATGTTCGACCACGATCCCGAGGCCTTCGGCGCGCTCATCCGCGAGGACGAACGCGAAGAATTCGCCGTCACGCGGCTGCTGCCGTACTGAGGGAACAACCGCGCATGCTGATCGGAATCCTGTCAGACACGCATGGGGACATCGGGCGCGGGGTGCGCGCGATGGATCTGCTGCTCGCGCGGGGCGCGCAGGCGGTGATCCACTGCGGGGACATCGGCAGCGAGGAGATGCTCGACGAACTGGCCGCCCTGTGCGAGGCGCACGCCGTCCCGCTGCACGCGGTGCTCGGCAATGTGGATGACTACGAGCCCGGCCTGCGCGACTACCGGGATGGCAACCGCGTGACGATGTGGAGGGCGAAGGCCGATGTGGAACTGGGCGGGCGCCGCATCTGCGTCATGCACGGACACGACGCGCGCGGCCTGCTCGCGGCCATCGCCAGCGGAACCTACGACTACGTGTTCACGGGCCACACGCATCAAACGTACGACGAGCGCGAGGGCCGCACGCGCGTGATCAATCCCGGCGCGGTCTATCGCGCCAACCCGCCCAGTGTCGCCCTGCTCGAGTTGTCCACCGACACGCTCGAGTTCATCCCGACGCGCTGACGCCGCGGTTCACCGCGACAGGGAATCCAGGATCAGGCGCGCGGCTTCTGCGTCGCCGCCGGCCGCGAGGCGTTCGCGCGGTTCAGGGGCGTGGGCGAGCGCTTCCAGCGCGCCGCGCAAGTCGCCCCGGTACAGGCGCTCCGCCGGCAGGTGGACGTGGCGGAAGTGGCGTTTTACCGCGGCCTCGAGCACGGGATATTCGCGAAAATCCGTGCGCTCCACGTAAATCAGCGGCTTGTGGTTGACCGCGCATTCGGAGAGCACGCCGAAGCCGGGCTTGGTCAGCACCGCGTCGCAGGAGGCCAGCGCGTCGGCGTAGGAAATCACGCGGCGGTTGACCGCGTGGATGTTGGGACCCGGCCAGCCGAGCGGCTGCACGGTGAAAAATTCCCAGTCGCGCAGGGCGTGCACGCGCGCGAGTGCGTCGGCGTCCCAATCGAGCGACGTAAACGACAGGAGAATCCAGGTGCGGCCCGGATCGGCGCCCGACTGCGCGGCGAGTTCCGCGCGGCGCGATCGGCCGGGGCGCGCGGGCACGTTGAGTTCGCGGCGACGCTGAAACGCGGCCATCGGTTCGGCGAAGGGAAGGCGCAGCAGGAGGTCGCACGCCGCGTAGCAATCGCGAAAATGCGCGACCACCCCGGCCCACGCCGGATCGCGCGGGATGAACTCCTCGTAGATCCAATCCCACGCGAAATTGCCGATCGCGAGCGCGGGGATGCCGGCGGCGCGCGCGGCCCGCAGCGGGATGCCGGGAATATCCGCGACCACGGCGCGGATGTTCGCCGCGCGCAGGAACGCCACTTCGGCGGCCTCCAGCGCGTCGGCCTCGGCCAGCAGGCGGCGGCACTGCGCGAGCGTCGCAGGCACATCCACGCGCACGGAGTCGAGTTGCACCATGCCGACGTCGAAACGGCCCGCGCGCTGCGACCAGCGACCCGGCGGCAGGCGGTCCGCGAAAAAAGACGGCGGGAGATCGGTGACGATGTGGATGACGAGCGTCGGCGCCGCCTCCATCAGCGCGCGCAGGATGTCGCACGAGCGCGCGCCGTGGCCGTAGCCGTGGGCGGTCACATAGTAGGCCAACGCCGGTTCAGCCATCGGCGCCCCTCAATCCTTTCCCGCGGGCCGGAACAGGCCGAAGGCGCTGGTATAGCCGTGGATGTGGGTGGCCCTCGAAACGGGGCCGATCTCGCCGTTGCAGAAAAAGCCTCCAAGCGGGACGGCCCCGAGGTGTTCGGCGAACACGCGGGTGTCGTGGTTCGCCTCGCCGTAGAGCACGCGTCCGCGCCCCACGCAGGAGAAGAGCAACGCCCCGCGCGGCGACGCATCGGCGGCGCGCGCGCGGTATCGGCCGAGCAACGCGTTGAGGTCGCCGGACGACGCCTCCTTGTCGCGCAAGTGAAAGTGCACAACCTGCCCGGTCCGCAGCGGGGCGGATACGGCGAGGATGCCGCGGGCGTAGTCGATGCCGACGAGGTTGCGCATCAGGTACTCCGGCGGCGGTTCTCCCACCTCAAGATCATCCGCCTGGATGCCGAGGAACAGCGACGTGCGCATCAGGCGCCTGTCCTCCTCCGGCGCCTGCTCGACCAGTTCGGCGAGGTAGCGCAGCGGGGCCTGGCCATCGACCTCCAGCAGCACATTGTTCTCGCAGCGCGTGATCGTGAGCGGGCGTCCGATCGGGCGGCAGCCCTGTGCGACGATCGTATCCACCTCGATGTTTCCGCTCAGCGCGACGAGCACGGTGCCCGCGCGGTGCACGCGCCCGCCCTCGAACAGGGCGTTTTCGCCCCGCTGACGTCCGCCGCTGGCGAGCCCGCCGATCTTGGCCGTGCCGGGGAAGGCGTAGTCCAGGCCCGTGAGCAGCGGGTCCACGGCGGAGGTGAACGGGTCGGCCAGCACCACAAAATGCGGGTCGGCCCCCTCGCGCAACCCGAGCCACGAACGCCACACCGCGGGCGGCGCGTCATCGTCCGGCAGCCCCTGCGTATCGGTGAATATCGCCTGCACGCGCACATCCGGAAGGCGCGCCGCGACCAGGGCCAGCGCCGGCTGGTTTTCCACCTCCACCCCGCCGCCAATCACTCCGCCGGCGGAACAGCCCGCGAGCACGCGAGCGGGCAGGTGCTCCTGCACCAGCGCCGGAATCCGTTCATAGGCCTCCTTGAAATGGGGCGACACAAACACCAGACACAAATCCGCCGTTTCTCCGCCCAGCGAGGTCCGGACCGCCGCCGCCGCGCGCGCGACCGCCTCGCCCAGATTCGCCGTGCTCACGACGGAGGACGCCCATTTCATTGTCTTTGTCATGTCGGCACGATAGCCCGCCCCCGCCCGGAGTTCCAGAGTTCATCGCGCGCGGGGGCAGCCCGCCGCGCAGCACACGGCGCATTCCCGGGCAGCGGACGGAGAATATTGAATTGAATGCCTGCACAGCTTGCATACAATGCAGGCATGAAGCGGACTCAATATACGCTGCGCGGCGTTCCCGAGCGCGTGGACCGCGCACTTCGCGAACGCGCTGCGACCTATGGGGAAAGTATCAATGCCGCGGCACTCCGCTCCCTTCAAGAGGGTCTGGGCATTGCCGGTGAACCACCGGTGCATCACGATCTGGATGCGCTGGCGGGAACATGGGTGAAGGACCCGGCCTTTGACCGGGCGATCGCCGACCTCGACCGCGTGGATCCGGGGCTGTGGAAATGAACCTGCTGCTGGACACCAATGCCTATCGGGATTTTTGTGAAGGGCGCCCGGCAATGGTTTCGATCATCCAAAAGGCCCGCACGATTGCGCTGCCGTTCGTGGTGCTCGCGGAACTGCGAGCCGGGTTTGCCTGCGGAACGCTGGCCCGTCGAAACGAAGGGATTCTCGTTCGCTTTCTGAATGCGTCCCGCGTGCGGGTACTCTACCCGGATGAGAATACGACGCATCATTTTGGGCGGTTGTACCACCAGTTGAGAAAACAGGGTACGCCGATTCCCGCACATGACATATGGATCGCCGCCCTCGCCGCACAACACGACCTGTTGTTGGCCAGCCGGGACCGACACTTCGACCATCTGCCCCAGCTTGCGCGGGTTGAGATGACGTGAAGCAACGGCCCGCCTTGAAACCCGCCTTGCAAATCGAGGGGCGCGCGATAACGATGGCGGGATGAATTCGATTCCTCCGCCGCTTCCCCTTGCGCCAACCGCCACACCGCCGCCGTCCTCCCGGCGCGCGCGCACATGGGTCGTCCTGATCATCGCGGTGCTGGCCCTGCTGCTGGCCGTCAGCGTGATGATGAATGCGGGGCTTTCAACCGCGTTGAGCCAGAAGTTGAAACACCGCGGCCAGCTCCATACGCAGGCGGTGGATGAGTTTCCGTCGCTCACGGAGGTGTGGTCGTACGGCAGCGGGGACGCGAAGGTGGCGCGCATCGCGGTGCAGGGCATGATTATCCGCGAGACGCAGGCGGGCCTTTTCGCGACGCCGGTCAACATGGTCGATTCCGTGCTCGCGCAGATCCGCACCGCGCAGGCGGACCCGGAGGTGCGGGCGCTCATCGTCGAGGTCGACTCCCCGGGCGGCGGCATCACCGCGAGCGACGAAATCTACCGCGCACTGAACGGGTTCCGCGACAGCGACGAAGCGCGCGTTGTCGTGGTGTTCATGCGCGACCTCGCCGCGTCGGGCGGCTACTACGTGGCCATGGGCGGCGACTGGCTGATCGCGCAGCCCACCACCGTGCTCGGCTCAATCGGCGTCATCATGCAGTCAATCAACATGAAGGGCCTGAGCGAAAAGATCGGCATTCACGACGTCACGATCAAGTCGGGTGCGAACAAGGACCTGCTGAACCCGTTCACCGACGTGGACCCCGCGCAGCGCGCGCTGCTGCAGCAGATGATCGACGCGATGTTCGAGCACTTCCTCGGCATCGTGCAGGAGAACCGGCCCATCCCCGCCGAGGACTTGCGCAAACTCGCGGACGGCCGCCTGTTCGTCGCCCCGCAGGCGCTGGACCTGAAACTCGTGGACCAGATCGGCTACTGGGAGGACGCGATGGCCAAGACGGCGGAATTGCTTGAGGTGGACGCGATCAAGGTCGTCCGCTACGAACAACACATCGATTTCTTCACCTGGCTGACGACGGTGAAGAGCCCGTTGCACCCGTCCGCCTGGATGCCCGACATCACGCCGCGCTTCCAGTACCTGTGGAACCCGTAGCCTGAACTAATAGGTCGGCACGCCGGGGTCCACGTCGAGCGACCACGCGTGGATGCCGCCCTTGAGGTTCGTGAGCGAGCCGGTGTAACCCGACTGCTGGAGCCACGCGATCACGCGCGCGCTGCGCCCGCCGCCGTGGCAGAAGACGATCGTTTCGCGCGCGGAATCCAGTTCACCGTATCGGGCCGGAATCTCGCCCATCGGGATCAGCTTCGCGCCGGGAATCCGCGCGATCGCGTATTCATGCGGCTCGCGCACATCGATCAGTTGCAGGTCGCGGCCCTCATCGAGTCGGCGCTTGAGTTCGCGGGCGGTGATTTCATTCATGGCGGGTCCCTGGGCCGGCGCGGATTTCACACCGCAGAAGGCCTCGTAGTCGATCAGTTCGCGGAGGGTGGGATTCGCGCCGCAGACCGGGCAGGCGGGATCCTGTTGGATGCGCAGTTCGCGGAAGGTCATCGCGAGGGCGTCAAACATCAGCAGCCGGTTCACCAGCAGCTCGCCGCGGCCGAGGATGAGCTTGATCGTCTCGGTCGCCTGGATGCAGCCGATGATGCCGGGCAGCACGCCGAGCACGCCGCCTTCCGCGCACGACGGCACGAGCCCAGGCGGCGGCGGTTCGGGATAGAGGCACCGGTAGCAGGCGCCCCGCTGCGCCCAGAACACGCTTGCCTGCCCCTCGAAACGGAAGATGGATCCATACACGTTCGGCTTGCCCATCAGCACGCAGGCGTCGTTCACGAGATAGCGCGTCGGGAAATTGTCCGTGCCGTCCACCACGACATCGTAGGCGCGGATGATGTCCAGCGCGTTCCGGCTCGTGAGCCGCGCCTCGACGGGCTCGACCTGCACATGCGGATTGATGTCGCGGAGCCGCGCGCGGGCGGATTCGATTTTCGACCGGCCAATATCCGACGTGCCGTGGAGAATCTGGCGCTGCAAGTTCGAGACATCGACCGCGTCGAAATCAACCACCCCGAGATGCCCCACGCCGGCCGCCGCGAGGTAGAGCGCCGCCGGCGAGCCGAGTCCGCCGAGCCCCACGAGCAACACCCGCGCCTGCTTCAGCGCCACCTGCCCCGCGGCGCCCACATCCGGAAGACTGATGTGCCGGCCATAGCGGGCCCGTTCTTCGGGGGTGAGCGAGGTCTCGTTCATAACGCCGTCCATCTTCCCGCCAGCAAGCGGTTTTCACAGGACAAAGAAAAGTCAAAAAAAGGCGTTGACGAAAGACAGGGCCCTGCTATCAATCTACTTATTCGGTAGAGATAGTAGATTATGCTAACCAGCAAAACCAAATACGCGTTGATCGCCTTGCAGACCCTGGCGAGGGCGCGGCGGGATGAACCGGTGCTGATTGCCCGGATCGCGGAAGAGGAGTCGATTCCGCGTAAATTTCTCGAGCGGATCCTGCTGGAGCTGAAGGCGCGCGGCGTGCTGCGCAGCCAGAAGGGAAAAGGCGGCGGCTACTCCCTCGCCCGCGCCCCCGACGAGATCCCGCTGGCGGATATCGTCCGCTGGATGGACGGCCCGCTCGCGCCGGTTTCCTGTGTCAGCCAGACGGCCTATGCGCCGTGCCGCGAGTGCCGCAACGAGGCGTGTTGCGGGATTCGCTCCGTGATGAAGGAGGTCCGCGACGCGATCGCCGACATCCTCGGAGCCACGACGGTGGCGGATCTGGTGCGCCGCGGGCAGGACACCCGGCGGCAGGAATTAACCTACGATATTTGAGTGGAACATGAGCAGCAGTGAACAGAAACGCGAGACACAAGAACAGCGGGCGGACGAGGCCGGCATCCAGCAGGAAATCCTGCGCGCGGTGAAGGACGTGCGCTTCGGGTCGGTGGAGGTCGTGATTCACGACTCCAAGGTTGTGCAGGTGGAGCGGCGGGAAAAAATTCGCTTTCAGAAATAACGCCGGACCGGCGGGGCCGTCCGCACAGGCGGAGGCCTTCAACAAACAAAAAAAAGAAGAGGTGGAGCGCTGACCGGATCACCGGAAGTCACCACAGGAAACTGAGGAGACAATCCGATGAACAGACAGCAATACGGTTGGCTGCTGGCCCTGGGCGGGCTGGTGTGGTGGACGGCAAACACAGGGGTTCGCGCGGAAACGGCGGACCCGAAATGGCAGGAGTTGGATCAGAAAGTGCGCATCCTGGAACGAAAACTGGAACTGGCGGACGAAGCCGCGGCGGCGAAGGCGAAAGAAACCCCCACCCTGTCGGCAGGGCCGGGCGGATTCTCCCTCGCGTCAGCCGACAAGGCGTTCTCGTTGCGGCTGCGCGGGTTCGTACAGGCGGATGGACGCGTGTATGCGGATGACGAAGGGGACCGCCTCTCGGACACCTTCCTGCTCCGGCGCGCGCGCATCATTCTCGACGCGCAATTGGGCAAACACTTCGCCGCACGCATCGCCCCGGACTTCGGCGGAGGACAATCGCAATTGCAGGACGCCTACGTGGATTTCAAGGGCTCCGACGCCCTGAACCTCCGCGTGGGCCGCACGAAGGTCCCGCTGGGGCTTGAACGCCTGCAATCCTCGACCGAGCGCCTCTTCAACGAAACGGCGCTCGTCACGGCCCTCACGCCAAATCGCGACGAAGGCATCCTGCTTTACGGCGCGCTCGGCAAGGGCGTGCTGGAGTACCATCTCGGCGCCTTCAACGGCGGCCCGGATGGCGCGAGCATCGACAGCGACACGAACGACGAGTTCGATCTCGCGGCGCGCGTCTGGCTGACGCCGTTCAAACACAGCGACGCGGAAGCCCTCCAGGGGTTGAGCTTCGGGCTTGCCGGCACGGTGGGCGAGCAATCGGGCACGACGAATGCGCCGGGCCTTCCCACCTACCGCACCACGGGGCAGAACACGTTCTTCAGCTACCGGACCTCGACCAACGCCGCCGACACCGCGGTGGCCGACGGCGACCGCACGCGCATCGCCCCGCAGGTTTACTATGCGGTGGGCCCGTGGAGCCTGCACGGCGAGTACATCATCTCGGAACAGGACGTCGGCAATGGATCAGGTTCCGCCAGCCTCGAACAGGAAGCCTGGCAGCTCGCCACGTCCTGGGTGCTGACGGGGGAAAAACCTTCGCTGAAGGGCGTCTCGCCTGCGAAGCCATTCGATCCCGCCAAGGGGCAATGGGGCGCGTTCGAGTTAAAGGCGCGCGTCGGCGAATTGTCGATTGATGACGCCGCGTTCGAGGGCGGCTATGCGCAAGCCACGCGCTCGGCCCGGTCGGCGGAAGCGGTGGGCGGCGGTTTGAACTGGTACCTGACCCGCAACGCCAAACTCTCCCTTGATTACGAGCAGACGACCTTCGACGGCGGCGCGGCCGACGGGGATCGTCCGGATGAAAAAATCGTCATCGCGCGCGCCCAGGTAAGTTTCTAATCCCACACACGGAGAATAATCATGAAACGATTCATCACCGCATTACTCATCGGAACGGCCACCCTGGCCGTCGCCGCACCCAAACCGGTCACCCTGCTCAACGTGTCCTACGATCCGACGCGGGAATTCTACGTGGACTTCAACGCGGCGTTCGCTCGGCACTGGGAGACGACGACCGGTCAGAAGGTCACGATCAAGCAATCGCATGGCGGCTCGGGCAAGCAGGCGCGGTCGGTCATCGACGGGCTGCCGGCGGACCTGGTCACCCTCGCCCTCGCGTATGACATCGACGCGATCAGCGAGAAGGCGAAGTTGATTCCGGCCAGCTGGCAAAGCCGCCTGCCGCACAACAGCTCGCCATACTTCTCCACCATTGTGTTCCTTGTCCGCAAAGGGAACCCGAAGGAGATCAAGGATTGGGACGACCTCGTGAAACCGGGCATTTCCGTGATCACGCCGAATCCGAAAACCTCGGGCGGCGCGCGGTGGAACTACCTCGCCGCCTGGGAATTCGCGAAACGCCGGAACGGCGGCGATGAAAGCAAGGCCCGCGAATTCGTGTCCGCACTCTTCAAAAACGTGCCGGTGCTGGACTCCGGCGCGCGCGGCGCCACCACGACCTTCGTGCAGCGCGAAATCGGCGACGTGTTCCTCTCCTGGGAAAACGAGGCGTTCCTCGCGCTCAAGGAGTTCGGCGCCGACAAGCTCGAGATCGTCGTTCCCTCCATCAGCATCCTCGCCGAACCCCCGGTGACGGTCATCGACAAAGTGGTCGATCGACGCGGCACCCGCGCCGTGGCGGAGGCCTACCTCAACTTCCTCTACAGCGAGGAAGGCCAGGACCTCGCGGGCAAACATTTCTACCGCCCGCGCCTGCCGGCGGCCGCGCAGAAATACGCGACCCAGTTCGCCGACGTGGCGCTCTTCACGATTGACGAAGCGTTCGGCGGTTGGAAACAGGCGCAGGAAACGCATTTCAGCGACGGAGGCGTGTTCGACCAGATTTACAAGTAAGTTGAAGAGGGTTTCAGGTGTCAGGGAGGAGCGCTCCCGACACCTGACACCTGACACCCGGCCACCATGAACCCTTCCCGCAAAACCAACGTCCTGCCCGGCTTCGGCCTCTCGATGGGCTTCACGATCACGTACCTGTGCTTGATCGTGTTGATCCCGTTGTCGGCGGCGTTTCTCAAGACCGCCACGATGGGCTGGCCGGCGTTCTGGGAGGCGATCAGCGCACCGCGCGTGCTCGCGTCGTACCGGTTGAGTTTCGGCGTTTCGGCCATCGCCGCGCTGGTCAACGGCGTCTTCGGATTCATCGTCGCGTGGGTCCTCGCGCGCTACACGTTTCCGGCGAAGAAACTGGTCGATGCATTTGTCGATCTCCCCTTTGCGCTGCCGACCGCGGTGGCGGGCATCGCCCTGACGGCGATCTATGCGGAGAACGGATGGATCGGCTCGCTGCTCGCGCCGCTGGGGATCAAGGTTGCGTTCAAGCCGCTGGGCATCGGGATCGCGCTCATCTTCATCGGCCTGCCCTTCGTCGTGCGCACGTTGCAGCCGATCATCGAGGATCTCGACGCCGACGTGGAGGAGGCGGCGGCAAGCCTCGGCGCGACGCGCGCGCAGACGTTCTTCCGCGTGGTGCTGCCGGCGGTGCTTCCCGCCTGGCTCACGGGCGTCGCGATGGCGTTCGCGCGGGCGGTCGGCGAATTCGGCTCGGTGGTGTTCATCTCCGGCAACATGCCGATGAAGACCGAGATCACCCCATTGCTCATCATCACCAAGCTGGAGCAATACGACTACGCCGGCGCGACGGCGCTGGCTGTCGTCATGCTGGTGGCGTCATTCGCGCTGCTCCTGTTGATCAACCTGCTGCAGGCGTGGAGCGCGCGGAGGTAACCATGGCCGGCATCGTCTCCAGACTCTCGCATCGCGGGGCCCGGCGTCCCGGCACCACGGATCCGGCGTGGGTGCGCTGGGCGCTTACGGCGACCGCGCTGCTGTTCCTCGCCGTGATGCTGTTTGTGCCGCTGGTCGCGGTGTTCGCCGAGGCGCTGCGCAAGGGGGTCGCGGCGTACCTGGAATCCTTCGGCGATCCCGACGCGCTGGCGGCCATCCGCCTCACGCTGCTGACCGCCGCCATCGCCGTGCCCGCGAACGTGGTCTTCGGCGTCGCTGCGGCGTGGGCCATCGCGAAATTCGAGTTCCGCGGGAAGAACGTGCTGATCACGCTGATCGACCTGCCCTTCGCGGTGTCGCCCGTCGTGTCGGGCCTGATCTACGTACTCGTCTTCGGCGCGCAGGGCTGGCTCGGGCCCTGGCTGATGGAGCACGACATCACGATCATCTTTGCCGTTCCGGGCATCGTCCTGGCCACGGTTTTCGTGACCTTCCCCTTCGTCGCGCGCGAGCTGATCCCACTGATGCAGGCCCAGGGCACCGAGGAGGAGGAGTCCGCGATCGTGCTCGGCGCAAACGGCTGGCAGACCTTCTGGAACGTCACGCTGCCGAACATCAAGTGGGGCCTGCTCTACGGCGTGATCCTCTGCAACGCGCGCGCGATGGGCGAATTCGGCGCGGTCTCGGTGGTGTCGGGCCACATCCGCGGCATGACCAACACCATCCCGCTGCACGTGGAGATCCTCTACAACGAATACCAGTTCGTCGCCGCGTTCGCGGTGGCCTCGCTGCTGGCCCTGCTGGCCCTGCTGACGCTCGGCATCAAGAATATCGTGGAATGGCGCGCGCACACGGCGCTGTCCGCCGAAACGAAACCGGAGTCCCCATGAGCATCGAAGTCCAACACATCACCAAGCGATTCGGCTCGTTTACCGCGCTGGACGACGTCTCCGTGCGCTTCCCGTCCGGCCAGCTCGTCGGCCTGCTCGGGCCGTCGGGTTCGGGCAAGACCACGCTGCTCCGCATCATCGCGGGCCTCGAGCGCGCGGACAGCGGCAGCGTGCTGTTCGAGGGCGAGGACGCCACACAGCGGAGCGCGCGCGACCGGCGCGTCGGGTTCGTGTTCCAGCACTACGCCCTCTTCCGCCACATGACGGTGTTCGACAACGTCGCGTTCGGGCTGCGGGTGAAGCCGCGCGCCATCCGCCCGTCCGAGGCGGAAATCCGCGAGCGCGTGATGAAGCTGCTCGGCCTCGTGCAACTCGACTGGCTCGCCGACCGCCTCCCCTCGCAGCTCTCCGGCGGCCAGCGCCAGCGCGTCGCCCTCGCCCGCGCGCTCGCGGTGGAACCCAAGGTGCTCCTGCTCGACGAACCGTTCGGCGCGCTGGACGCGAAGGTCCGGAAGGAACTGCGCCGCTGGCTCCGCCGCCTGCACGACGAAATCCATGTGACCAGCCTGTTCGTGACGCACGACGTCGAGGAGGCGCTGGAGGTTTCGGACCAGGTCGTCGTGATGAACAACGCCCGGATCGAACAAATCGGCACGCCGGACGAGGTCTACGAACACCCCGCCTCCCCGTTCGTGTACGACTTCCTCGGCAGCACGAACCGGTTCACCGCCGCGCCCCGGGACGGCGCCGTCGCCTTTTCGCGACCGCACGACATCGAAATCAGCCGCAGCCGCGACCACGCGGACGCCATCCCCGCGCGCGTCACCCACCTGCACGCCATCGGCCCGATCGTCCGCGTGGAGCTGTCCGACATCGCCAGCGGCCAGCCCATCGAGGCGGAACTCTCCAAACAGCGCTTCCGCGAACTCGCCCTGCGCGAAGGCGAAACCGTCCATGTCCACACCCGAAACGCGCGCGTTTTCGTGGAGGACTATTCGATCTAAACGCGACAAAAAATTCTGGCAATCTTCAGCAAATGGCGGAGAATACCAACCATCTCGATCTGTTTAGTTTGGATTTTCAAAGGTAACGACAGGTTCAAAGGAGCACGCACATGGGCAACATCTACGCGGACAATTCACTCTCCATCGGGCACACGCCGCTCGTGCAGATCAATCGCATCACGAAGGGCGCGAAGGCCCGTGTCGTGGCGAAGATCGAGGGCCGCAACCCGGCCTATTCCGTGAAGTGCCGTATTGGCGCGGCCATGATTTGGGACGCGGAGAAGCGCGGCGCGCTGAAACCCGGCATGGAAATCGTCGAGCCGACGAGCGGCAACACGGGCATCGCGCTCGCCTACGTCGCCGCGGCGCGCGGGTACAAACTGACGCTGACGATGCCGGAGACGATGAGCATCGAGCGCCGCCGCGTGCTCGCGGCGTTCGGCGCGACGCTGGTGCTGACCCCCGGGCCGGAGGGCATGAAGGGCGCGATCAAGCGCGCGGAGGAAATCGCCGCATCCGACACGGCCAAGTATTTCATCCCGCAGCAGTTCAAGAACCAGGCGAATCCGGCGATCCACGAGAAGACGACCGGCCCGGAAATCTGGGACGACACGGACGGCGCGATCGACGTGCTCGTTTCGGGCGTCGGCACCGGCGGCACGATCACCGGCGTCTCGCGCTTCATCAAGAAAACCAAGGGCAAGAAGATCCTCTCCGTAGCGGTCGAGCCGCGCGAGAGCCCGGTCATCACCCAGCGCATCGGCAACCAGGACCTCAAGCCGGGCCCGCACAAGATCCAGGGCATCGGCGCCGGCTTCATCCCCGACACGCTGGACCTCAGCGTCGTGGACCGCGTCGAGCAGGTATCGAGCGACGAAGCCGTTGAAATGGCCCGCCGCCTCGCGACGGAGGAAGGCATCCTCGCCGGCATCTCCTGCGGCGCCGCGATGGAAGTCGCCAACCGCCTCGCGCAGCAGGATGAGTTCGCCGGCAAGCTGATCGTCGTCGTCCTCCCCGACGCGGGCGAGCGCTACCTGTCGACCGTGCTCTTCCAGGGCATCGGCGTCTAAGGTGCATGTGGCCGCCCTCCACACGGGGCGGCTACAGGTTCGGCGTGCGGTTCAGATCGCGTCGCCCGACGGTTCGGCCGGCGGCGTCGCGGTGGTGGGCCGCTTGCTGATGAGCACCTTGTCGATGCGGTGCAGGTCCATGTCGAGGACTTCGAACTCGAACAGCCCATACTCCGTGCGCTCGCCCTCTCGCGGCACATGGCCGAACTGCTTGACGAGGAAGCCCGCCAGCGTCTGGTAATCGCGCTCCTCCACGGGGTCGGCGTGGAACTCCGGCAGCTTCTCCTCCACGCGTTCGATGTCCACCAGCGCGTCGGCCAGCCAGGTGCCGTCGCTGCGCAGGCGCAGATCCGGACGCGAGCGATCGTCCGGCTTTTGCAGGTCGCCCAGCACCGATTCCATCACATCGATCAGCGTCACCAACCCGGAGATGCCGCCGAACTCGTCGGCCACGAGGGCCGCGTGGTGGCCGGTCTGGCGGAAGGCCTCCAGCAACTTCAGCACCGGCTGGCTCTCCGGCACGATGAACGGCTTGGTCATCAAGTCCGCCACGTTCACCGGCGCGCCCGCCGCGAGGTTCGCATAGAGCGCCTTCACCGAAAGCAGGCCGACCACATTGTCGCGCGAATGCTCGTACACCGGGAACTGCGAGTGGCGGCTGACGACGATCTTGTGCCAGATGAGCTCGTGCGAATCGGCCTTGTTGATCCAGATGATCTGCGGGCGCGGCGTCATGATGTCGCGCACGATGAGGTTGTCCAGGTCGAGCACGTTCGAGACGATTTCACTTTCGACGCGATGGAAGGCCCCGGCGCGCAACCCCTCCTGCATCAGGCCGCGCACCTCGTCGTCCGTGACCGACTCCTTCGCGTCCGTTTTCACCGGCATCAGGTTCAACACCGCATCCGTGCTCCAGCCCAGCACGCGGACCAGCGGATGCGCCAGCCGCGAGAGCGCGAGCATCGGGCGGGCCATCAGGCACGACATCGCCTCCGCGTAGGCCATGCCGATCCGTTTCGGCACCAGCTCGCCCACGATCAGCGACAGGAACGTAATCCCGGAGACCACCAGGGTGAGCGCGATTTCCTCGGCATACAGCGACACGCCGGGAATCCGCGCGAACGGCACCGCGAGATCCTCCGCCAACCGGGCGCCGCCATACACCCCGGCCACCACGCCGACCAGCGTGATGCCGATCTGCACCGTGCTCAGGAACCGGTTGGGATTGTCCGCCAGCTCCAGCGCCGCCCGCGCCCGCGGGTCCCCGGCATCCGCCCGCTGGCGCAACCGCTCGCGCCGGACGGACACCATTGCGATCTCCGTCATCGCAAAGATGCCGTTGATCATCAGCAGCAGGAAAACAATGCCAATTTCAAAAATCGTCTCGTTCATCGCGCCGGACAATATACGCGATACCCGCCCACCGCCAGCTTCCATACGCGTGTATTGTGCGCTTGTCAGCGGCGCGGGACATTGCAATCGTTACCGGAATGATTTCAAACCGTTGCCATTACGCGCTTCGCGCCATGCTGGAACTGGCCCTCCGTGAGGGCCGCGGCCCGGTCACCATCGCGGAAATCGCGTCGGCTCAGCGCATCCCCGTCCGCTTCCTCGAAGCCATCATGCGCCAGCTCAAGCAGGCCGGCCTCGCGGAATCCGCGCGCGGCAAGGAGGGCGGCTACTACCTCACGCGCCCCGCCGGGTCCATCCACGCCGGCGAAATCGTCGCCCTCTTCACCGGCCCCCTCTTCGCCAACCCGGACCAACGCGGCCCCAACCGGAGCGCCGACGAGGAACCAGACGTGTTTGCCTCGCTCTGGCGCGAAGCCGACAGCGCCGTCGCCTCCGTCTTCGAGCGCCACACCCTCGCCTCCCTCGTCGAGCAGGAACTGCAGCGGCGATACACAACCGCCTCCAATTACACGATTTAGCTATATATCCATCGACAGCGTAATTTTCTCTTTATTTTTCCGATTATCCCGATAGATTTAGTAGCCATTGTGAAAAACGACTGGACCAACGTAGATCTGAACGACCCGAAAGCGGTGCTGGCGCGAGCGCTGGAGCTGTACCACCCACGCATTGCGCTGGCGTCGAGTTTCAGCCTGGAGGACGCGGTGGTCCTCGACCTGCTGATGAGCCTGCGCAAGGACGCGCGCGTCTTCGCGCTGGATACGGGCCGGCTGAACCCGGAAACCTACGAGTGCGCGGAGGATCTGCGCCGCCGCTATGGCGTCCAGATCGAGTGGTATTTCCCGAAACACGACGCGGTCGAATCCTTGGAACGCAGCAAGGGGCTGTTCTCCTTTAAAGAGAGCGTCGAGAACCGGAAGGAATGCTGCGGCATCCGCAAAGTCGAGCCGCTGAACCGCGCCCTGTCAGGCCTGGACGCGTGGATCACCGGGCTGCGCCGCGAACAGAGCGTCACCCGCACGGACCTGGCCGCGGTGGAGACGGACGCCGCGCACGGCGGCATCGCCAAGATCAATCCGCTCGCCGGCTGGACGTTGAGCGACACCTGGGCCTACGCCCGCGAGAAGCGCATCCCCTACAACCGGCTTTACGACATCGGCTACACCTCCATCGGCTGCGCCCCCTGCACCCGCGCCATCGAACCGGGCGAGGACCAGCGCGCGGGCCGCTGGTGGTGGGAAAACCCCGAACACAAGGAGTGCGGACTGCACCTGAACATGCGGTCGTGGAATCCCACCATTTAGGATGACGATGGGTTCGTCATTCTTCCAACGTCTGAAAAAATGTTTTATCCCGTTTGCAACGTCTGTAATTTGCAGGGCCTGTTAAAGACATGAATTACCGGTTATCTCATCTCGAAGCACTGGAGGCGGAGTCGATCTTCATCCTGCGCGAGGTCGCGGCGGAGTTCCAGCGGCCGGTGCTGCTGTTCTCCGGCGGCAAGGATTCGATCTGCATGCTGCGCCTCGCGGAAAAGGCGTTCCGTCCGGCGAAGTTCCCGTTCCCCCTGATGCACATCGACACGGGGCACAATTTCCCGGAACTGATCGACTTCCGCGACCGCCGCGCGGCACAGCTCGGCGAAAAACTGATCGTGCGCACGGTCGAGGACGCCATCGCGAAGGGCATCGCGCGCCCGACGCCCGGCGAGTCGAGCCGGAACCGGCTGCAGACCCCCACCCTGCTCGCGGCGATCGAGGAGTTCAAATTCGACTGCGCCATCGGCGGCGCGCGGCGCGATGAGGAGAAGGCACGCGCGAAGGAGCGCATCTTCTCGTTCCGCGACGCGTTCGGCCAGTGGGACCCGAAGAACCAGCGGCCCGAAATCTGGAACCTCTACAACACGCGCATCAACCCCGGCGAACACATGCGCGCGTTCCCGCTCAGCAACTGGACGGAGCTGGACGTGTGGCAGTACATCGAGCGCGAAAAGCTGGAAATCCCGTCGATCTATTTCAGCCACCGACGCCAGGTCGTCCGCCGCGACGGCCAGTGGCTGCCGGTGAGCGACCTGCTCGTGCCGAAGCCGAACGAGGAGGTGCGCGAACTCAGCGTGCGCGTCCGCACGATCGGCGACATCTCCTGCACCGGCTGCGTCGAGTCGCCGGCGGACAACGTGCGCGACATCATCGCGGAAATCGCCGCGGCGAAGGTCACCGAGCGCGGCAGCCGCGCGGATGACAAGCGCTCGGAGACATCGATGGAAGACCGGAAGCGCGAGGGGTATTTCTAATGTTCACTCACGCACTCAACGAAAAATCCGAGCTGCTCCGCTTCTCCACGTCCGGCAGCGTGGACGACGGGAAGAGCACGCTGATCGGGCGCCTGCTGTTCGACACGAAGCTGATTTTCGAGGACACGCTGGAGACGCTGCAGCGGTCGGCGGACATCACGGGCGAGGGCTCGATCAACCTCGCGAACCTCACGGACGGCCTGCGCGCGGAGCGCGAACAGGGCATCACCATCGACGTGGCCTACCGCTACTTCGCGACGCCGAACCGGAAGTTCATCGTGGCCGACACGCCGGGCCACATCCAGTACACGCGCAACATGATCACCGGCGCATCCACGGCGAACCTGTCGATCATCCTCGTGGACGCGCGGCAGGGCGTGGTCGAGCAGACGCGGCGGCACGCGTACATCGCGTCGATGCTGCGCATCCCGCATCTTGTCGTCTGCATCAACAAGATGGACCTGGTCGGCTTTTCGGAGACGGTCTTCCACGAAATCCGCGAGAAGTTCCGCGAATTCGCGACGCGCCTGCACATCCAGGACATCACTTTCATCCCGGTGTCCGCGCTGCTCGGCGACAACATCGTCGAGCGCTCCACGAACATGCCGTGGTACATGGGCCCGCCGCTGCTGCGCCACCTTGAGGAGGTGTACATCGGCACGGACCTCGACCTGAGCGACCCGCGCTTCCCGGTGCAGTACGTCGTCCGCCCGCGCGACGACAAGTACCACGATTTCCGAGGCCTCGCGGGCCAGATCACGGGCGGCGTGTTCAAGGTCGGCGACACGGTGAAGGTGCTGCCCAGCGGCAAGACATCGAGGATCGCCGCGATCCACACCTACGACGGCGAGGTGCAGGAGGCGTTCAACCCGATGTCGGTGCAGCTGCTGCTGGAGGACGACCTCGACGTGAGCCGCGGCGACATGCTGGTGCGGCCGGACAACCTGCCGTACGTCAGCTCGGATTTCGAGGCGCGCATCTGTTGGATGAGCGAGGAGCCCCTGCTGCCGAACCGCAAGTATGTGATCCGCCACACGACTCGGATGACCCGCTGCATGGTGCGCGAGATCAAGTCGCGCTTTAATTTCAGCACGCTGATGCCGGAGCGCCCGGTGCAGCAGCTCGGCCTGAACGACATCGGCCGCATCACGCTCAAGACGATGGTCCCGCTCTGCTTCGACCCCTACGCGAAGAACCGCTACACGGGCAGTTTCATCCTCGCGGACGAGGCGACCAACGCGACCGTCGCGGCGGGCATGATCCAGGAACCGCAGAAGTCGGTGCCCGGCACGGACGACGCGGAGTACATTATCTAGGCCGTCGTCCTCGTCGTACACGCACTCGTTCACGTTCACGGAACCGGGTACGTGTACGTGAAGGTGAACGTGTACGAATCATGAGCACAGAACCCAGCACCCCCGCCCCGCTGCCGAAACCCGGCGCACCGCGCTACAAGGCCTTTCCCGTGGCGTGGGTGGCGACGTGCAGGAAGCTGCTGGTCATCGGCGGCGGCTACGAGACGGACGCGCGGATCCGCCACGCGCTGGGGTTCGACTGGAAACAGATCAGTGTCGTCGCGCGGTCGCTGACGCCGTCCCTGCTGGCCTTTGCGCGGGCCGACCTGCGGATCAGCCTGCACGAGCGCGAGGCGCTGGAGGATGACGTGGCCTACGCGGATTTTGTATTCGAGGACAGCGGCGATCCGTTCGCCGCCCTGCGCATCCGGGACTGGTGCGAGCGCCATCACAAGCCGTTGAACGCGTGCGACAAGCCGGATTTGTGCGATTTGTTCTATGTCTCCCTCGTGCCGGTGGGCCCGATGATCCTCGGCATCAGCAGCGGCGGCGACGCCCCGGCGGTATCGGCGGCCCTGCGCCGCTGGCTCGAGCAGCAGGTCGGGCCGGGCTGGGCCATGGCCGCCCGCGTGATGGCCGATTTGCGCCGCTCGCTGCCCGGTGGACAGGCGCGGATGGCTGTGCTAAAAAACATCGCTCGGCATCCGTCGTTTGAACGCCTCGCGGTGGACAACGATGAAGCCGGATTGCGCACGCTTATTGAAGATGAACTTCGTCGGATGCCAGCTTGAATTGAAGACGCCCCACGAGCGGGAGCGGATTGTGGAAGACTTGCGCCGCTCGGCGACCCCGATGCTGGTGCTCAACACCTGCCAGCGTCTGGAGACGTTCGGGTTCAACATCCCGACGATCGATTCCGCCGAGCTGCTGCAAACCTGGAATGCGCGGGAGGCCTTTGAACGGCTCGCCCGCATCGCCGCCGGGCTCGAAAGCCGCATCCTCGGCGAACTCGAGGTGATCGGCCAGGTGCGCACCGCCTACAAGGAGTTCCGCGCGAACGGTGGCTCCGGGCTCCACACGCTGGACCGCATTTTCCAGGATGCCCTTGCGCTCGCGCGCGCGGCGCGGCGGGAAAGCGGCATCGACCAGAACCTCACCTCGCTCAGCGGGCTGGCGGCGCGCGCGCTGCTGGACCGCGTCCCGGCAGGCGCCCACCTCGCGGTGGTCGGCGCGGGCTCGCTGGCGGCGAGCACGGCGCGCTACCTCACGAAACGCGGAAACTGCCCGCTGCGGGTCGCGAGCCGCTGCCCGGAAAACGCCGTGACGCTTGCGGTCGAGCTCGGCGGATTCGGCACCGGCCTCGATGAACTGGCCCACCTCTTCCACGGCGTCAGCGGCGTGATCACCGCCACCGCGGCCCCGCACGCGCTTGTCTTCCCGCACCACCTGGAAAACGCCGCGCGGCCGCTGGTGATTGTGGACATGGGCGTGCCGGCGGATTGCAGCCCCGACGTCGCCAAACTGCCCGGCGTCACGTACATCGGACTCGGCGAAATCGAGGCCAAGGCCCAGTACAACTCGGACGAACGGCGCCAGCGCGCCGCCACGGCCGCCCGCATCATCCACGACGGAGCCCAGGCGTGGTCGCCCCGCGCTTGATCGCCGTCGCACGCGCCAGCCGACTTTCCCGCATCCAGACGGAGGAGGCGCTGCTCGCCATCCGCGCCGTGCTGCCCGAAGGCGGTTCCGTCGACGTCCGCCATCTGGAAACCCCCGGCGACCGCGATCTCCGCACGCCGCTGACCGATCCATCGGTGCCCGACGATTTTTTCACGCGCGACCTCGACGAGGCGCTGCGCTCGGGCGCCGCCGACCTCGCGGTACATTCGGCCAAGGACCTGCCCCAGCGTCCGGCCAAGGGCCTGATCGTGGCGGCGCTGTTGCCGGCGCGCGACATCCGCGAGGCGCTGGTCGTGCGCCGGGGCCTGGCGGAGGACCGCATCGCGGTCGTCGGCACCAGCAGCCCCCGCCGCGAAGCGGAACTGCGCAAGCTCCATCCGCTCGTCGAAATGCGTCCGCTGCGCGGGACGATCGAACAGCGCCTGCAACGGCTCGACGCGGGCGAATACGACGCGGTGATCATGGCCGCGTGCGCGCTCGAGCGCCTCGGGCTGGCGGCGCGGATCACGCGCTTCCTGCCTTTTGAACCGGTGCCGCAGCAGGGCCGGCTCGCCATCGTCGTGCGCGAGGACCGCGCGGACCTGCTCGCGCTGTTGCGCCCGCTCGATGTGCGGCGTTCGGCGGGACTGGTCGCGCTGGTCGGCTGCCCGGCGGAGGCGGACCTGATTTCGCACCGCGCGGAACATTACCTGCGGCGGGCGGACGTCATCCTGCACGACCGCCTCCTGCCCGAACGCATCCTGCGGCAGGCCACGGGCCGCCTGGTCCCCGTCGGCAAAACCGGCGGCGGCCCCTCCACGCCGCAACTCGACATTCACCGCCACATGCTGCACGAAGCGGAACAGGGCCGCCTTGTCGTTCGGCTGCACGGCGGCGACCCGGGCATTTACGGACGGCTGGGCGACGAGATTGAGTTCCTCTCGCAGTGGAACATCCGGTTCGACGTCGTGCCCGCGCTGACAGCGGCGCAACTGGCCGCGGCCCGCGCCCATGCGCCGCTCACGCACCGCGGCTTCAACCACCGCGTCACACTGGCCACCGCGCGTCCCGGCGCGGGGTTCGACGACGTGCCGTTCACCGGTCCTGATGTCGGCCCGGTGGCGATTTACATGGGCGTGCAAAGCGCCGCCGAGGTGGCCGCCAAACTGCGCGCGGCGGGCTGGCCGGATTCGACGCCGGTGCTCGCCTCCGAGCGGATCGGCTACGAGGACGAACGGCTCCAGACCCTGACCCTCGCGGAAGCCCCGGCCCGCGCGTTTGAAACACCGGCCGTTTTCCTGGTCGGCTTCCGCTCCTTCCCCGCCCCGCGCTACACCCTCTTCACGGGCACCGATCCCGACCACTTCCTCACGCACGGCCCGCTGCTGCCCTGGCCGCTGATCCGGCTGGAGTCCGTGCCGCTCGCGGAACGCGCCGCGCTGCTCGCGGAACAGCTTCCCGCTGTCGACGGCATCCTGTTCCCCTCGCGCTTCGCGGTGAACAGCTTCATGGAGGCGCTGCTCGACACGGCCGACGCGCGCGCGCTCCACGGCAAACGCCTGCTCGCCGTCGGTCCCGCCACGGAACAGGAGCTGCGCCAGTACGGCTTGCGGGCGGACGGCGCCGCGGACAATTTGGGCGGCGTGCGCACGCTGGTGGAAAAAATCACGCCCGCCTTCGCGGGGCGCTATCTCTATCCCTGCTCCGACGCCGCGCCGCAGCCCGAGCGGGTCGACGCGCTGCGCGCGCACCGGATCGACCTCGTCCCCCGCATCTTCTATCGCAACGTGCGGCTGCCCGCGCGCCCGCTGCCCCGCCTCCCGTTCACCCGCGTCCTGTTCACCAGCACGACAACGGTGCGCGCGTACTTCGACGCGCATCCGGAGGAGCGGCGGGCGAACCGCACCTGGCTGGCCGTCGGCCCCTCCACCCTGAAGGCCCTGCAGGACCTCGGCCTCAACGCGGAAGCGATACGTTCTTAGGTGACGCGCCGCCCGACTTCTGGCATACGAGCGGCGTCAAAACCATGGACCTGTTGAGGAGTTTCTACGCATGAACCTGCTGCGATGGCTTCCGATGGTGGCGCTGCTCGCCGCCCACACCGTTTCCGCCGACGAATATTTCATGGGCGGGCGCCCGGTGAATCCGGACAAATCGTTTTCCATTTCCCTGTCGGGCGGGCAGGTGCAGGAAATCTCCGGCAGCGTCAATGAGACCACGCGCCGCCTGTTCGAGCTGGAAGGGCGCGACCCCTCTTCGTTCGACCCGGAGAGCTATTCGTTCGCCGAACTCGGCATTGAGGATAGCTACGCGACGGTCGGGTTCACCATGGAGAAAATGTGGCGCTACATCACGCTGCGCGGCGATCTCTCCTACATGCAGGCCGACGCCAGTTCATCACCCCCGCGCGATTTCTTCATCGGGGTCAGCGACATTGAGTTCGAGGGCCGCTCCTACGAGTACATGAAGCTGGAGGAAGGCGTCCCGTTCGATGCCACGCTGGATGCGCTGCTCATCAGCTTCTCGCTCCAATACACGCCGTTCACCCTCGGCGCGGACCATGTGCTCTCGTTCACGCCGTTTGTCCATGCGGGCTTCTTCGCCATCGTCGGCACGTTTGACATCGAGCAGGGCGAGGCGAAGCGCATCCAGATTTATGAGAACCCGCCGCGCGAATACGTCGTGGGCGGCAACGGCGACGGCGACATGGGCGGCTTCGCGCCGGAAATCGGCATCGGCGGCGAACTGCGTCTCTGGCTCGGCCGCAACGAATACGGCGACCGCGAACTCGCGGTGCAGGGCACCTACGCCATCTTCGAGTACGATGGCTCCTCCGACGCCCTCGGCATCAGCTCGCGCAACGAAAAGGACCTGGACGTCGATTACGACATGATCGAGGTGCGCGCCGCGTACTATCTGCCGATCAGCGCCGCGCTGGACCTGATCATCGGCGCGGAATACAAGATCATCACCGCCGATGCGGAAAGCAAATCCAAGGCGCGCACGCTGGAGGAAGCCCTGGTCAACCGCGAGAAATACGACAAGCAGATCGACCTCGAAATCACGACAATCAACGCCTTCGTCGGCCTGCGGTTCTAGGCAGACCACGGGCATTCAGGTGTCGGGAGTCCTGACACCCGACACCTGAAACCTGATCCGTCTTATTCTTCCTTTTTCTCCCCGCCGCCGAGCAGGCCGCCCACTCCTTTGAGCACGCTGCCGGCGCCGTCGAGCACGGCGCCACCGGCCGCAGCGGCAGCGCCGCCCACAGCCTTCGCACCGTCCACCGCCGCGCCCCCCACAACGGCGGCCCCGTCAACCGCCGCGCCACCCACGGCTGCCGCGCCATCCACGGCGGCGCCGCCAACCGCCGCGGCGCCTTCGCCGACAGCCTTCGCCCCGTCGCCCACCAGTTTGCCCGCGCCCGCGGCCACCTGCGTGGCGCTGCCAAGAATGGCCCTGACCACCTCCGTCAGGACCTCGGTAAAACTGGCGCCTTCCTTTTCCTTGCCCAGATCGCGAAGCGTGATGGGCGGCAACGGCAGCGGGGCGGCGAGTCCGCCCATCGCCGTAAGGCTCAGGTTCAGTTGTGCGCCGGAGATGCTGATTTCGTCGATGATGACTTTCTTGCCGGGTTTCGCGGGCGTCGCCGCTTCCGGTTGCTCCGGTTTTTCAGCTCCGCCTTTTTTCTCCAACTGCTCCAGCAGCGCGCCGAGGTTGCTGCTCCGCAGGCCGCGCTCCATCGTGATCTTGGGATCCTTGATCTCGATCCTGCGGATGCGGATCGTGTCGCTTAGCAGGGAACCGGTGTCCAACTCCACGTCGATATGCCCGAGTTCGAACAAGCTGTCGGTCTTAAACCCCTCGGGGTTCCCGACCACGAGTCCGCCCAGGTGCGCGCGCCCCAGCAGCGGGCGCAGCATCGCGTTGTCCAGGCGGACCGGCACACCCAGCACCATCGGCCCGCCGGTGTTCACCGCCTGCTTGATCGTGGACCCGCCAAAGTACTGCAGGAACACGATCAACCCCGCCAGCACCAGTACCAGAATCAAGACGACTTTTTTGATCGTTCGCATCGAACCCTCCCCGGATGTATGAAGCATCAGCATAGTCGCCTCCCTTGCGGCGGGACAACAACAACCGGGGCGAACACCGGCCAGGCCGCATGCGCGAAGCACAATCCGCTTAATCCGCGGCCGCGAATCCGATAGGCTCTCCCGCATGGCGAAGAAGGACGGCCAGCTGACCGTGTTCATGCGGATGTGGTTCGCGGTGACGCCGCAGGAGCGCATGCTGCTGCTGGGCATCGTGCTTGTGGCGCTGTTCGGGCTCACGGCCCGCTTCGTGCACGATCACCGGGCCGCGAAAGCCGCGGCACATCTGGAAACAACGCCGAACCGCCTGGAGGAAGCGCATGAGTGACTGCATCTTCTGCCGCATCGTCCGCGGGGAACTGCCCTGCGAAAAACTGTATGAGGACGACCAGGTGCTCGCGTTCATGGACATCGGCCCGATCATCAAGGGCCACGCGCTCGTGATTCCCAAGGCGCACTACGACCCCATCACCGCGATGCCGGCCGACCTGCTCGGACGCGTCATCGCCGTCGTGCAGCGGATCGCCCGCGCGCAGTTCGACGGGTTGCGCGCGGACGGCGTCAACGTGCACCAGACCAACGGGGCGGCCGCAGGCCAGGTCGTGCCGCATGTGCATTTTCATGTGATCCCGAGGTTCCACACGGACGGGCACTCGTGGAACTGGCGCGCGGGGAAGTACGCCGATCCCGGCGAAATGCGGACCCTGGCGGCGCAGATCCGCGCCCGGATCCCCACGCAACCCTGACAATTAATTAACCCGTTCGCGCCGGGCCGCCCCCTTCCCCTTTTGCCCCCATCGTGGTACGTTAGAAATCGGTTATATGAAGAAGGTTAATTTCCAGGAAGCGCTGTTGGGGATTCTGGATCGCGATCCGCGCTATGCGGAGGACGCCTACCATTTCCTGCGCGAGGCGCTGGATTTCACGATCAAGCTGCTGGAGAAGCCGGTGGAAGGGCCGGGCCGCCATGTGAGCGGACAGGAATTGCTCGAAGGCATCCGCCAGTTCGCGCTGAAGGAATTTGGCCCGATGGCCCTGCGCGTGCTGAACACCTGGGGCATCCGCCGCACGGACGATTTCGGCGAAATGGTCTTCAACATGGTCGGCGCCGGCATCCTCGGCAAGACCGACGAGGACCGCCGCGAGGACTTCGCGGGCGGCTACGACTTTGATGCGGCCTTTGCCAAACCCTTCCGCGCGATCCGCGCCGCCCCGGCGCAACCCGCCCGCACCGCCGGGCTGAATTGACCGCGCGGGGACGGCCATGAACGCACTGCATCGGATCCCCGCCGCGCGCCGGTTCGCCCTCCTCACGCTCGCCAGCCTGTCTATTATGAATACTTCCTCCGCCGGTACCCTGGATGTCTTGCGCGAATCGAATGCCCGCCTCCGACGCGTGGTGCTGGACAACGGCATGGTGTGCCTCATCAAACCCGATGCCAGCGCGCCCGTCGTCGCGGTGCAAATCTGGGTCGGATCGGGGTCGATCCATGAGGGAGAATGGCTCGGCGCGGGCCTCTCGCATTACATGGAGCACATGATCTTCAAGGGCACCACCACGCGCGGGCCCTCGGAAATCACGAAGGCCATCGACGACGCCGGCGGCGAGATCAACGCCTACACCGCGCAGGACCGCACGGTCTTCTACGCCGACCTGCCCTCGCGCAACTGGAAGGTCGGCGTCGATGTCCTGTCCGACGCGGTGATGAACGCGACGCTGCCGGAGGATGAGTGGGAACGCGAAAAGGAGGTCATCCTGCGGGAGTTCGCGATGGGCAAGGACAGCCCGGAGCGCGAGTTGAGCAAGCTCTTGTGGAGCACGGCCTATCGCGTGCACCCGTATCGCTATCCGGTCATCGGCCACGAGGAAATCTTCAACACGATGACCCGAACCGAGCTGGAGGCCTATTTCCGGCGCCATTACGTGCCGGACAACATGATCACCGTGGTCGTCGGCGACGTGGACCCGGACGAGGTGGAGCGCTACCTGCGCGAACGGTTCAGCGGCTTCGTCCGCCGGGCGCGTCCGCAGGACCCGCTGCCGGCCGAGCCGCCGCAAGTCGCGCCGCGCGAGGCGGTGAAGCGCGCGAAGGTGGAGATGAGCCGCCTCGTCATGGCATGGCACACGGTATCGCTCGATCATCCCGACGCGCCCGCGCTGGACCTGCTCGCAACCCTCGCCGGACAGGGACGCAGCTCGCGCCTCGAATCGAGACTCAAGGAGCGGGAACAACTGGTGCATGACATTTCCGCATGGTCGTTCACGCCGCGCGACCGCGGACTCTTCGCCATCAGCGCCGCCTTCGACGCGGAACGCGAGGGCGAGGTGCGGGCGGCAATCGAGGATGAACTCGCGGCGTGGCGCAACGGCGAGTTCAGCGAGGCGGAAATCGACAAGGCCCGGCGCAACCTGCTCGTCTCCGAACTCGACGAACTACAGAGCATGAGCGGCCAGGCGTCGAGCTACGCCTCGGGCGAATTTTACACCGGGAATCCCCGTTTTTCGGAAATCTATCTCGCGGGCCTGGAGCGCGTCACCCCGCAGCAGGCGCGCGAGGTGGTGCACCGCTACCTGAACGCCAACCAACGCACCGTCGTCGTGCTCGCCCCCGAAGCGGAACCCGGCGCCGGATCGACCGCCGCGTCGGAGGCGCCCGCGTTGAGCATTCATCGGTTCACGCTCGCCAACGGCGTTCCCGTGATCGTCCGGGAGGATCACCGCCTGCCGTTCGTCCACGCCACGGCGGCGCTCGGCGGCGGCTTGTTGTCGGAAACCGCGACAAACAACGGCATCACCGACCTGATGGCGAACCTGCTGACGCGCGGCACGCGGTCGCGCAGCGCGGAGCAAATCGCCGCGGAAATCGAACAGCGCGGAGCATCCCTCGACACCTTCACCGGACGCAACAGCTTCGGCCTGTCGGCCCAGATGCTGACGGAAGACGCGGACGACATCCTCGCCCTTTTCGCCGAATGCCTGCTGGCGCCGTCCTTCCCCGCCGACGAGCTGGAAAAGCAGCGCTCCCTGCAGCTGGCCGGCCTGCGCCGTCAGCGCGAGCAGCCGATGTTCGTGGCCCAGGAGGCGCTCCGCGAAACGCTGTTTCCGAACCACCCCTATCGATTCAACGCCTCGGGCCGCCCGGAATCCGTCCGCGCGCTGGAGACGCCGCATGTGCGCGCCCATTACGAGCGGTTGGTGAACGCCTCGAACCTGGTGATCGCGCTCTTCGGCGACATCACCCTGCAGCAGGCCCGCGCGCTGGCGGAGCGGCATTTTGCCGCCGTGCCGGCCGGCCCGCGCCCGGCGTTGAAAACACCCGTCGCGCCGCCGCCGCTCCCCGCGCGCGTGGAGCGTGTGGAGCCGCGTGAGCAGGCGATCGTGCTCGCGGGCTATCCCGCCATCAGCATGGATGATCCCCGCGTGGACGCGCTGAACGTGCTGCAGAAGGCGCTGAGCGGCCTCTCCTCGGATCTCGGCATCGAAATTCGCGAAAAGCGCGGACTGGTCTATTTCGTAGGCGCGTTCAGCCTGGTGGCGCTGGATCCGGGTTTCTTCGCGCTATACGCCGGCACCCGCGACGAGGCGATTCCCGAAGTCGAACGCCTCATGGCAGAGCAAGTGGCGCGCATCCGCGCCGAGGGTCTGCGCGAGGAGGAATTCGAACGCGCCCGCGCCCAGCTCGCGGCCGCGGCCAGCATGACGCTGCAGAACAACGGGGAACTCGCCACGGCCTGCGCGCTGAACGAGCTGTACGGCCTGGGTTACCGCTATCCGCTTGAACTGGAGGAGCGCCTGCGCGCGCTCACCCCCGAGGCCGTCCGCGACGCGGCGGCGACCCTGCTGCTCGACAACCGCCGGGCCACGGCCATTGTGCGCCCGGCCCGCACCGCTTCAGGAGGACAACCCGATGAATGAGTTCAGCCCGGAAGAAATGAACCGCGCCCTCTTCGCGCACCTGGTCATCTCGCTCGCACAGTCGACGATGATCGGGCTCGGCAAGGTCGTGAACCCCGCGACGCAGAAGGCGGAGATCAACCTTGAGGCCGCGCAGCAGGCCATCGACATGCTTGACATGCTGGAGGCCAAAACCCGGGGCAACCTCGACGCCGAAGAGGCGAAAATGATGAAGAGCACGCTCAGCATGCTGAAGCTGAACTACGTCGAGACCGCCAACGCAACACCCGCGGACCAGCCGCCCGTTCAAGCCCCCGGCGCCGCACCAGCCGCCGACAAGACACCGGAAGAAGAAAAGGTGCGGTTCCGCAAGAAGTACGACTGACCACCCGGCCTCCTCGCCCCGGCGACCCACGTCACAACCAACGCGCTCGGTCTTGTCACCAGAAATACACTTATGCGCATATGCGCATAAGTGTATAAGCAGCCGTACGCTCAACGGGAAAATGTTTTCGGCGGGGCGAGAGGGGGCGAGAAGAGCGGCGGCGGGCGGGCCTAGCGGTGCAGATCGACCCAAATCGGGTAATGGTCCGAGATGTGGCCGTCCACGCCCGGCAGGGTGGTGGCGACTTTCGTGTGGACGCCCTGCTGGAGAACGCCGGCCTCTCCCACGCGCCACGGGGCGTTGGTGGCATCGCCGGCCGCAAAAATGCGGTCGAACGTGACCGGCGGGAATTCGCGATCCGGAATGCCGTAGCGGGTCGGCACGGTGATGCGATCCTGCAAGGGACGCCCGCGCCACAGGTCGCTCCAGCCACGCAGGGGGCTCAGCGAGGCATCGCCCTCAAACTCGCGCGCCTCCGGATCCACGTTCATGTCGCCGACCAATATTTTTTCCCACCGGACCGAGGCATCAGTCGCCAGCGCCTGCGCGTCGGACGCGACAATCCGCAGCGCGTGTTTGCGCTGGGCGATGTTGCGCGGGCGGTGCCCGTAGTTGGATTTCAAATGAACGCCGTAGACCACCAACCGGTGGTTGTCCCCAAGATCAAAGGTCGCACGCAAGCTTCCGCGCGTCGGCCGGCCGCGCCCCTGTAGCGGGCCGAAATCAAGCTCCAGCAAATCCACCGGCTTGAGCCGGGACAACAATCCAAAATTCAACTTGGGCCGATCCGTCGTGCCGTCGCCCAGCTTCGTCACCCAGCCGAACGGATACGGACGGGTCAACGCCTGGTTGAGCAACGCGAGCGCCGTTTCGTTCTCCAGTTCGGAAAGCACCAGGATGTCCGGCGCGATTTCCTCGATCAAGGCGGCGGCCCCGCGCGCCTGTTCCTCGGCAAGCGCACGTGTGCGCTCCGGGCCGTCGCCCTCCGCGTCGTTGAAATTTTCAATATTGTAGAAGGCCACCCGCACGCGGCCCCCCGGCGCGGACGCCTTCGCCTCATCGCTCCACGCGACCGCGGGGATGTCGCGCTGCGCCTCGCCGGTGTAGGAAAAATCATTTTGTGCGACGCCCAGGGATTGGAGGGCCAGCACGATCAGGGCGGCGGCAAGGTGCATGCGAGGATTCATGGTGAAAGTCTGCCCGTTCATCCGCAGCGCGCAAGCGGCAAATCGCCGGAACCCGTGAGGATTCCGTTCATCACACGCGGGCATCCCGCGCCTTGCGCGGCACAAGTACGTTCAGCGCATGGCGGCGGACGGTGACGTCAACAGCCGCGGCGCTCTCCTGCAACTCGCCATCCACCTGGATCACCGCATCCTTCTCGCGCCGCACCTGCAGGCGCTGAAATCGGCGCGTGACGATTCCGGGCAACGAGTCGAGTGTGCCATCAAACAAGCGCCCCACATTTGCCAGCGCGTGGCCGGCGTCCTGTTTTTCAATCACCACGAGTTCCAGGTATCCGTCGTCGTGCCGTGCCTTCGGCGCAATGCGCGCGCCGCCGCCGAACTGGGTCAGATTCGCCACCGTGAACACCAGCGGTGACTGAAACGAGAGCGACTCCCGGCCATCCAGCTCAACGTGAAATCCCTGCGGTTGGTAGTCGAACAACTCGTACGCCGCGGCGAACACATAGGGAATGATCCCGCGAAACGGAAAAGCCTCGAACGTTTTAACCAGCGACGCATCGGCCGCCATGCTGCACGTCACAAAAAATGGCCGCCCATTCGCAACCCCGACATCAATCGGACACGTGTCCGCGTCCGCCAAGGCCTGCGCCGCCTCGTCCACATCCAGCGGAATCCCGAAATGACGCGCGAAGCCGTTGCCGCTGCCCGTCGGAATCACACCCAGCGCCACGGGCGATCCCACCAACTCCGAACCGAGCGTGTTGATGATCCCATCCCCGCCCATCACGAGAATCGTGTCCACCCCCTCCTCCACCGCCCGGCGCACTTTGCACCGCCCATCCTCCACATCGTTGCTGAATTGAAACGTAACCTCGCGGTCCGGTCGGTCCCAATGCCGGTTCACCGCATGCACCACGTCCTCCAACGCATGACTGCGCCCGCTGTGCGGATTCATCATCACCCGGACCCGTCGAATGGAGGACGCTGCTCTCATCTGCCTGCTCATTTATACCAACTTCCCAAACCCTTTCCAGCCTCACCTTCGGAACGCCAAAAGAGACACAATGTCGCGCACGACTCGCAGGATCGATGTTTATGAGACAATTATTCTCTTAACGATAGGCAATATTACGATCACAACTTGTTTATTATAAGCGCTTTGCACAGATATGAATCAATCTGGCATGCTGGATGCTACATTATCATGCGGAAGGAACAGAAAAGGAGAATAGCCATGATCTATCCGATAACACGATTCGACTGGACGTTGGATCCGTTCAGGGAACTGCACCGGCTGCATCGGGATATGAACCGCCTCTTTGCGGACTACCGTGCGCCCGCCGCGGAGTTCCCTGCGCTGAACCTCTGGTCGTCCGCGGACGAAGTGGTCCTCACGGCGGAGATTCCCGGCGTGGACCCGAAGGATGTGGACGTCTCAGTCGTCGGCAATATCGTCACACTCACAGGGGAGCGCAAGGAAGATGCCTCCGTGCCCGCGGAAAACTACCATCGCCGCGAACGCGGCGCGGGCAAGTTCACGCGGTCGGTCCGTCTCCCGTTTGAGGTGGAGACCGACAAGGTGCAGGCCCGCTATGAACACGGGCTCCTGCGCGTCACCCTGCCCCGCAAGGAAAGCACCAAGCCGCGCCGGATCGCCATCCACGCGGAGTAAAGGAGACCACCCATGACAACAACAGCCACAGAAGTGCAGGCCCGGCAGCACGAGCAGACGCGCGACCTGCCGGTTGTGAACCCGGCGACGGACATCCACGAACTGGAGAACCAAATCGTGGTCGTGGCCGACCTCCCGGGCGTGCGCCAGGACCAGGTGGAGATCACGCTCGAGAACCGCGTGCTCACCATCCGCGCGCGCAGCGCCATGGAGGAGCCGCCGGCGCATGAATGCGTGTACCGCGAATTCGGCCCGGCCGAATTCCAGCGCTCGTTCACGCTCACGGAGGAAATCAACCGGGATGCCATCACGGCCCGGATGAAAAACGGTGTGCTTCGCCTCGTACTGCCCAAGGCCGCGGAGGCGCAACCGCGCCGGATCGCCGTGCAGGCGGAGGGATAACCTTTGTGCCTTTGATTGAAAGGAGGTGACGGAAGATGAAGAAGAGCCTGATCCCGTGGCGTCGGGATTCGGCGGAGACCGCGGTGGCGCGGCGGGAGGAGAATCCTTTCGCCGATTTCCATCGCCAGATGAACCGGCTGTTTGAGGACTTCTTCTCTGATTTCGAGGGGCGGTCCACCAGCCTCATGTTCCCCTCTTCCTTCGGGCGCTTCGACGGATCCACGCCCCGCGTGGATGTCGCGGAGACCGAAAAGGAAGTGACGGTCAGCGCCGATCTTCCTGGCCTTGATGAGAAGGACGTCCAGGTCACCCTCGACGAGGATGTCCTCACCATCCGCGGCTCCCGCAAGGATGAGCGGGAGGAGAAGAAGCGGAATTACCACCTCGTGGAACGCAGCTACGGCGAGTTCCACCGGTCCATTCCGCTACCCGGCGGGCTCGACACGGAACATGTGAAGGCCGCCTTCAAGAAGGGCGTCCTGATCGTGACACTGCCGAAACTGCCGGAAGCGCAATCGAAGAAGAAAACGATTGCGATCGAGACCGAGTAAAATACAGAAGGCGCGGCATCCGCCGCGCCTTCAATGTTTAACCACGAAACACACGTAACACACGAAAGTCGGTTTCGTGTTTTTCGCGAATTTCGTGGTTATCCCGCCAATAGTTTCACCGCCGCGGCGAGGGCTTCGTCCACCTTCGACGCATCCTTGCCGCCGCCGCGGGCGAACTCGGGTTTGCCGCCGCCTTTGCCGCCGACGATCGGCGCGATGGCCTGGATGATCTTGCCCGCCTGCACCTGCTTGGTGAACTCGGGCGCGACCGAGGCGAGGAGCGTCACGCTGCCGCCCGACGCGCCGCCGAGCACGATCACACCGCTGAACCGCGCCTTCAGATGCTCGGCCACCGCGGCCACCGTGTCGCCGTCCGCATCGCCAAGATTGGCCACGATCGTTTGCCGTCCGCCGCGCGCCTGCGCCTGCGACACGAGCGCCGCCGCGCGTTCACCGGCCTGCTTCAATTGCACGGCCTTGAGCTGCTTCTCCAACTCTTTCTGGTGTGCGAGCAACGATTCGATGCGCTTGTCCAGTTCCGTCGGCGCGCAGTTCAGCGTCGCCGCCACGTGCTTCAGGCGCTGGATATCCTCCACCACCGTCTGCCAGCCCGCGAGCCCGGCCACCGCCTCGATGCGGCGGATGCCCGCCGCGATCGCGCCCTCGCCCGTAATGCGGAACAGGCCGATCTCGCCCGTCGCGCGGGTGTGCGTGCCGCCGCACAATTCCATCGAGTACCCATCCAACGCGCCCGACGCGCCGCCGATCTGCACGACGCGCACAGTCTCGCCGTACTTGTCGCCGAAGAACTGCATCACATCCTTGCGCGACTTCACGTCAGCGTACGGCACTTCGCGCCAGCTCACGCCGGCGTTCTCTACAATGCGCTCGTTGACGAGGCGCTCGATGTCCGCGACTTGCGCCGGCGTCAGCGCGGCGCTGTTGAAGTCGAAGGTCAGTTTGTCCGGGCCGACCGACGACCCCTTCTGGCTCGCCTCGCGGTTCACCACCTCGTGCAGCGCCCAGTGCAGCAAATGCGTAACCGTGTGGTGCCGCTGGATCGCCGCCCGCCGCGCGGCATCCACCGCCAGCACAACTTCCGCCCCCTTCTCCGGCGCGTCCGCGCCATCGACGAAATGCAGCCACGCCGCGCCCGCCTTCTGCGTGTCCACCACGCGCCACAACTGGCCGCCGAGGCGAATCTGCCCCGTGTCGCCGACCTGGCCGCCCATCTCCGCATAACAGGACGAGCGATCCAACACGACCGCAGTGCGCCCCTTCACGTCGAGCACTTCCGCCACCTTCGCCGTCGTCTCCAGTTGATCGAACCCGACGAACGCCGTCGCGACATCGCTCGCAAGCTGCGACACCTCGATCACCGTCTTCTTCTGCGCCGCCCGCGCCCGCGCGCGCTGCTTCTCCATCTCGTTTTCAAATTCACTTTCGAAGGCAGCTATATCAACCGTGAAACCACGTTCTCTCGCCATCAGCTGTGTCAGATCAAGGGGGAAGCCATACGTATCAGAGAGGACAAACGCGAATCGACCAGGAAACGACAGGAGCTTTCGCTTTAGCGCGCCGATAGCAGACATTTCACCACTCAAGCAAATCGCGAGAAACCGCTCGGCCAGATTGTCTGCGTTATCATTTAGTTGCTCAATTTCCAGCGCAGTGCATCCGACCGCATATGCACTTGCAAGGCGCTTCATGGGATTCGCACGAAAGTCACCTGAGAGGCGCGTAATTTCATCAAGCATAACAGGAATCCTGCGATTCGGGTTCGCGAGTATATTTATCAGATGCAGTGCATCTTTACTCCCTTGTGTGTATTCATCGACAAGGATTAAGCCTCGGCCCAGTGTTCGATTAAATGTTTCTTCTTCTCCTCTGGTTGACTCTTCGATTCGCTTCTGTTTTTCCCCAATTTCAGGAAATACATTACTCATCGTCTCGGCCAAAACGCCGACAAGACGATAAAGAAATGGCTCACGGAAGCCGAGCACATGGCCATAGCGAGCAGCTCGCCGCAAGACGCGGCGAATCACCATATTTCTTTCTTTATTGCCAGGCTCGATTCCGTCTGCGATAGCAAACCCTATAGTGCGGATGTGGTCGGCGATGACGCGGAACGCGACGTCGATCTTCTCCTGCTCGTTCGCGCCGGTCGTGCCCGCCGCGGGCAGCGTGGATGCGTAGCGTTTCCCGCTCAGCCGCTCCAGCGCGTCGAAGATCGGGCGGAACACGTCGGTCTCGTAGTTCGACACCGCGCGGCTGAAATCCGTGAAGCCCTTGGTGCACTGCATGATGCCGGTGACGCGCTCAAAGCCCATGCCGGTGTCGACGTGCTGCGCGGGCAGCGGGACAAACGAGCCATCCGCGTTCGCGTTGAACTGGATGAAGACGAGGTTCCAGATTTCGATGCACTCGGCGGACCCCTTGTTGACGAGCGACCCGCGCGTATCGCCGCCGGGCGTGAGGTCCACGTGGATCTCCGAGCACGGCCCGCACGGCCCCGTCTCGCCCATCATCCAGAAGTTGTCCTTCTTGTTGCCGTTGACGATGTGGACCTTCGGGTCGAGCCCCGCCGCGGTGAAGATGCGCGCCCAGTGGTCGTACGCCTCCTGGTCGAACTCCGCCGGGTCGCCCTTCGCCTTGTCCGGGCTGTAGACCGTCGCGAACAGCCGCGCGGGCGGGAATTTCCACACCTTCGTCAGCAGCTCCCACGCCCACTCGATCGCATCCTTCTTGAAGTAGTCGCCGAACGACCAGTTGCCGAGCATCTCAAAGAACGTGTGGTGATAGGTGTCGAGCCCGACGTCCTCGAGGTCGTTGTGCTTGCCGCCCGCGCGGATGCACTTCTGCGTGTCCGCCGCGCGCCCCGGCTGGTACGGGCACGGCTGCTGCCCCAAGAAAATCGGCACGAACTGGTTCATGCCCGCGTTGGTGAACAGCAGGTTCGGCGAATCAGGCATCAGGCTCGACGACGGCACGATGGTGTGCTGCTTCGAGCGGAAAAAATCGAGGTACGACTGGCGAATCTGCGCGGAGGTCATCATGGGCGTTTCCTTGGAAAAACAGCCCGAAACCATAGGCAAAGCCCCCGCGCAACGCCAGCCCGGACTTTGCCCCGGTGGATTTTTGCAGCGTCTGTAACTTACAGACGTTGCAAGCGGTTACAGACAGTTTTTACAGACGTTGGAACTTTCTGCTACACTCGTGCGTTTATGAATGAGGCACTTTCCATTCGCGCGGGGCTGGCGAAGGCGCGCCGGATCGTCGTCAAGATCGGCAGCCGCGTGCTGGTGCAGAAAACGGGGCGGCCGGACCGGCGGCGCATGCGCGAGCTGGTGCGCCAGGTCGCGGCGCTGCACGAGGCGGGCCGCGAGGTCATCGTCGTTTCGTCGGGCGCGATCGGAAGCGGCATCGAGGCGATGGGCTGGCGCAAGCGGCCCACGACGCTGAAGCTGCTGCAGATGGCGGCGGCGGTCGGGCAGTCGCGCCTGATGGCGGCGTACGACGAGTTGTTCGGCGCGCACGGCATCCGCATCGGCCAGATCCTGCTCACGCATGAGGACCTGCGGCACCGCACGCGCCACCTGAACGCGCAGGAGACGATGGCGACGCTGCTCGCGCACCGCGTGGTGCCGATCGTGAACGAGAACGACGTGGTCGCGATTGATGAAATTAAGTTCGGCGACAACGACCTGCTCGCGGCGCTGACGGCGCTGCTGGTGCAGGCGGACGCGCTGGTGCTGCTGACGACGGTGGACGGCTTCCGCGCGCCTGCCGGCGCCGGGCGTACGCGCCGCGTGCCCGCGCTCGCGGGGGTCAGCGAGAAGGAGCTGTCGATGGCGCTCGGCAAGGGCAGCGAGCTGAGCACCGGCGGCATGGCGAGCAAGCTGCAATCGGCGGGCATGGTCGCCGAGAACGGCATTCCCGTCGTCATCGCGAACGGGCGCAAGGACGGCATCCTCGACGAGGCGCTCGCGGGCGCGGATGTCGGGACGCTGATCCAGCCCGCGTCGGGGGCGGATGCGCTGTCGCGGCGCGAGCGGTGGATTACGATTTTTCATCGCGCCGAGGGTGCGCTGGTCATTGACGACGGCGCGCGCGCGGCGCTGGTGGACAAGGGCCGCAGCCTGCTGCCCGTCGGCATCCGCTCGGTCGAGGGCGACTTCGACGCCGGCGCCGTGGTCAGCATCAAGGCGCTCGACGGCACCCTGCTCGGCCGCGGGTTGAGCGACCACTCCAGCACCGAAATCAACCTCATGAAAGGAAAACACTCCACCGAACTCGAATCGCTCCTCGGGACGTCCGACTCACCCGTCGTGGTGCATCGGGATAATTTGGTGTTTCGGAAGAGGTGAGTAACCACGAAATACACGAATCACACGAAAGGGGGGCTTGTGGCGGAAATCGTTTATCCGGAGGAGAGCTATCGGATTCAGGGAGCTTGCTTTGAAGTCTACAAGGAAAAGGGGTGCGGCTTTCTTGAGCCGGTTTACCAGGAATGTCTGGAAATCGAACTCGAACTGCGGGGCATAGCGTTTCGAAGCCAGCCTGAGTTGTCGATCAGCTACAAAGGTCGCCTGCTAAAACAAACCTATCGGCCGGATATTGTGTGCGAAGGAAAAATCATTATCGAACTCAAGGCGGTCTCCAAACTGCTGGATGAGCATCGCGCTCAGGTTCACAACTACCTCCGCGCAACCGGCCTTCGCTTGGGCATTCTGGCTAACTTCGCCCACTTTCCCAAGCTCGAGTACGAGCGAATCGTAATCTAATTTCGTGTGTTTCGCGTATTTCGTGGTTAAATGAAAAAGCTATGAACCTTCATGAAGAGATGATTGCGATGGGGGATCGGGCGGTGGGGGCGGCGCGCAAGCTGGCGCAGCTTTCGGCCCGGCGCAAGAACAGCATCCTCGAAGCCATGGCGGCGGAGCTGGATGCCCGGCGTGCGGAGCTCAAGGAAGCCAATGCGCGGGACATGGAAGCCGCGAAGGCGGCGGGCATTTCCGGCGCGATGCTGGATCGCCTGCTGCTGACCGACAGCCGCATTGACGGCATGATCAAAGGCATCCGTGATGTCGTCGGCCTGAAGGACCCCGTCGGCCAGAAGATCAGCAAATGGCTGCGTCCCAACGGGCTCGAAATCGTAAAGGTCCGCGTGCCCATCGGCGTCATCGCGATCATCTACGAATCGCGCCCCAACGTGACGGCGGATTCGTCGATCCTCTGCATCAAAACCGGCAACGCGGTCATCCTGCGCGGCGGCAAGGAAGCGCTGCACTCGAACCAGGCGATTGCCGAGGCGCTGCAGGCGGGCGGAAAGAAGAAGGGCCTGCCCGACCACGCGCTGCAGGTCATCGGCACGACGGATCGCGAGGCGATTCGCGAACTCGTGCAGCTCGAAGGCCGCGTCGATCTCGCCATCCCCCGCGGCGGCGAGGGGCTGATCCGCGCGGTCACCGAGCAAGCGCGCGTGCCGGTCATCAAACACTACAAGGGCATCTGCTACATCTACGTGCACGAGACGGCGGACACGGCGATGGCGTTGCGGATCATCGAGAATGCGAAGTGCCAGCGGCCCGGCGTCTGCAATGCGGCGGAGCATGTGCTGGTGGACCAGTCCATCGCGGCGGCGTTCCTGCCCGAACTGGCGAAGACGCTGCGCGCGCGCAACGTCGAACTGCGCGGCGACGAGGCGGCGCGCGCGATTGTCACCGACATGAAGGCCGCGACCGACGCGGATTGGGACACCGAATACCTCGACCTCATCCTGGGCGTTAAAGTGGTGCCCGGCGTGCAGGCGGCGATCGATTTCATCAACCGCCACGGCTCGCACCACTCCGACGCCATCGTCTCCGCGGATCCCGTCGCCCAGCGCGAGTTCACCGAGCAGGTGGACTCCGCGACGGTGTACGTGAACGCGTCGACGCGGTTCACCGACGGCGCGGAATTCGGGCTCGGCGCGGAAATCGGCATCAGCACCGACAAGCTGCACGCCCGCGGCCCGATGGGGTTGGAGGAATTGACGACGTACAAGTACGTCATCCAGGGGACGGGGCAGATTCGGTGAATTGGAGATTGCGCGAGCTGTAGCCGCGACCGCTGGTCGCGGCCTGCAAACCGCCCCGCGGTCAACGACCGCGGCTACAGGAATCAGTCACCGGTCACCTTCTTCTGGAACCCTGCCGGCGCCTCGGCGAGGCGTTTCGCGGCGTAGTCAAAGAACACAAAGCCCGTGGTCGCGCGGGCGACCTCCGTCGCGCCGCTGTCCTTGGTCACCAGGTAGACGAGTTCAAAGCCGCGACGCCCCCACTCCGCCACGGCGATCTGCACCTGCACGACATCGCCATAGACCAGTTCGGCTTTGAAGCGGACCGCGAGGTCGATGAGGATCAGGCCCACGGGGTCGGCGAGCAGTTCCGAGGGATAGCCGAGGCTGCGCAACCACTGCACGCGCGCCTCCTGGATCAACGACAACATCGTGTCGTTTCCGACGTGCCGCCCGTAATTCAGGTCCGTGATGCGGACGGGGATCGTCGCGGTGAACAGCCATTTCTCCGGCACTTCAATCTTCTGGCGAGGCATGGAATTTTCCTCACAATTTGTTACTATTTGCTTCCTATTGTGGCGAAGGGAATAGCGGATGCAAAAACTATTCGACCAGGTGGACCCGCGCATTGCGGGGTGGATGGAGCGGAACGGGGTGCGGTTGCTCCGCATCTCGGTCGGGATCGTCTTTGTCTGGTTCGGCGCGTTAAAAACCATCGGCATGAGCCCGGCGCAGGAGCTGGTGGCGCGGACGGTGTACTGGTTCCCGCCGGAGGTGTTCATCCCGATCCTCGGCTGGTGGGAGATCCTGATCGGCCTCGGCCTGCTGATCCGTCCGCTCGCGCGGCTGGCGATTGCGCTGCTGTTTCTCCAGATGCCCGGCACGTTCCTGCCGCTGGTCCTGCTGCCGGACATCTGTTTCACCGCGATTCCTTACGGCCTGACCATCGAGGGGCAGTACATCGTCAAGAACCTCGTCCTCATCAGCGCCGCGCTGGTCGTCGGCGGCACGGTGCGGATGGAAAGTTCGGCGGGCCGGAAGCTGTGACCCGCGAACCGCTGAGGCGCGGGGCCGTTATCCGGTATTGACGCTCCGGCCCCTTTATTTACTATGTCCCCCTACTCGTTGCCGTCCGCGGATGCGGGCGGCACATCGAGAGTGGCGCGAGGGACCTGGCCCGATGACCGCCCAGCAACCTGTCCCGCAACTCGCGGGATAAGGTGCCAACGCCAGCCCCGGTTTCGGGGGAACGATGGGCCTCGATAGTTGAGGAATGCGGACCTGTCTTCCCCTCCCTCCGCGGCGGCCGCTGGGCTCCCATCGTACTCGTCCTTCGTCGTCGTCCCCGTCCTCGAACCGATTCGAGGACGAGGAGGAGAACGCGGACGAGAACGACGTAGAAAAGGAGAAGCGCAGCATGAAACTCGAAACCCTGTGCCTGCATGGCGGAACGCAACCGGACCCCACCACCCTGTCCCGCGCGGTGCCGGTTTATCGCACCTCGTCGTTTGTGTTCAAAAACACGGAACACGCGGCGAACCTTTTTGCGCTCAAGGAGCTGGGGAACATCTACACGCGGCTGATGAACCCGACGACGGATGTCCTCGAAAAGCGCGTGGCGCTGCTGGAAGGCGCGCCGGAGTTCGGCGGCCTCGGCGTCGCGTCGGGCACATCGGCGATTTTCTACTCGCTGATCAACCTCGCGCAGGCGGGCGACAACATCATCTCCGGCCGCAACCTCTACGGCGGCACGTACACGCAGTTCAACGACATCCTGCCCGCGCTCGGGATCACGGTGAAGTTCGTCGACTCGCAGAACCCGGAGAACTTCGCGAAGGCGATTGACGCGAAGACGCGCGCACTGTTCGTCGAGAGCGTGTCGAACCCGGCGCTGGAGGTGACCGACATCGAGGCCATCGCGAAGATCGCGCACGCGCACGGGCTCCCGCTGATTGTCGACTCGACCTTCTCGACGCCGTACCTCACGCAGCCCATCGCGTTCGGCGCGGACATCGTCGTACATTCACTCACGAAGTGGTTCGGCGGACACGGCACCGGCATCGGCGGCATCGTCGTGGATTCCGCGAAGTTCAACTGGGCGGCGGGCAAACATCCGCTGTTCGACAAGCCGGACACGTCCTACCACGGCCTGCGCTGGGGGCACGACCTGCCCGCGCCGCTCGCGCCGCTGGCCTACATCCTGCGCATGCGCACGGTGCCGCTGCGCAACCTCGGCGCATGCATCGCGCCGGACAACTCGTGGATGTTCCTGCAGGGCATCGAGACGCTGCCGCTCCGGATGGAGCGCCACTGCCAGAACGCACTCGCCGTCGCGCAGCACCTCAAGGGCCACAAGCTCGTCGAGTGGGTGCGCTTCCCCGGCCTGAAGGACGACCCGGAATACGCGAAGAACGTGAAGTACCTCAAGGGCAAGGGCGGTTCGATGGTCGTGTTTGGCATCAAGGGCGGCGGCGCGGCCGGCGCGAAGTTCATCAACAGCCTCAAGCTGCACTCGCACCTCGCGAACGTCGGCGACGCGAAGAGCCTCGCGATCCACCCGGCCACCACGACGCACTCGCAGCTCAACGAGCAGCAGCAGCGCGGCGCGGGCATCACGCCGGAACTCGTGCGCCTGTCCGTCGGCATCGAGCACATCGACGACATCGTGGCCGACCTCGACCAGGCGCTCGCGGCGTCGCAGAAATAGGAAAGGAGCTGGAAAATCAGCCGATTCTGTAGCCGCGCTCGTTGAGCGCGGGCGCTTACGAACGCGGTCAGCGACCGCGTCTACAGCATTAAACACCCGGGGCTCAACTTTCCGCCTTCGATATGCCCAATCCATCCAAAGTAAAATCCGACCTCGGCGACGTGGAGACGAAGTTCTTCACGTTCGCCGACCGGCGCCATCCGTTCGTCTTCCAGTCGGGCGAGAAGTTCGCGCCGGTGACGCTGGCCTACGAGACGTACGGCACGCTGTCGCCGCAGAAGGACAACGCGATCCTGGTGTTCCACGCGCTCAGCGGCAGCCAGCACGCGGCGGGCGTGAATCGCGCGGTCAAGGGCGTGGGCCGGCTCTGGACGGAAGAGCTGCACCTCGGCTGGTGGGACGACTTCATCGGGCCGGGCAAGGCGTTCGACACGAACCGCTATTTCGTGATCTGCGCCAACTATGTCGGCGGCTGCTACGGCTCGTCCGGCCCGGTCTCGCGCAACCCCAAGACCCGGGCGCCGTTCGGACGCGCGTTCCCGACGGTGATGTTCAGCGACATCGTCGATTCACAGATTGAGCTGCTGAACCACCTCGGCATCGACCGCCTGCACGCCGTCGCGGGCGGCTCGCTCGGCGGCCTGTGCGCGACGAACCTTGCGGTGCGGCATCCGGACCGCGTCGGCGTCGTCATCGCCATCGCGTCGGGCATCGAGGTCTCGATCCAGCAGCGCATCCTGAACTACGAGCAGATCTGCGCGATTGAAGAGGACAAGTTCTTCAACGGCGGCCACTACTACGGGCGCAAGCATCCGGAACGTGGCCTCGCGCTGGCGCGCATGATCAGCCACAAGACCTTCGTGTCGCTCGACATGATGGCCGACCGCGCGCGCACCGAGGTTGTGCGGCCGGAGGAGGATCGCGACAAGTGGTATTGGATGAGCCACCCGGTGGAGTCCTACCTGCGCAACCAGGGCTTCAAGTTCGTGAAGCGGTTTGATGCGAACACGTATCTGCGCATCATCGACGCGTGGCAACGGTTCAACCTCATCGCGGACACGGGCAAGGCGTCACACGAGGAGATTTTCGCCGCCTGCCGCAAGCAGCGCCACCTCGTGTTCACCATCGAGAACGACGCCTGCTTCGCGCCGGAACAGCAGGACCAGCAGTGCCGCGCCCTGCGCAAGGCCCGCGTCCCGCACCAGCACATCACCGTCCACTCCGACAAGGGCCACGACTCGTTCCTGCTGGAGCCCGAGCTCTACACCCCGCACATCGCGTATTACCTGCGCGAGGGGTAGGAAGATTCACCGCGGAGGTGCGGGGGGACGCTTGCCCGTTCACATTCTCGTACACGTGCACGTACACGAACTCCGTGAACGTGTACGTGAGACGTGCACGTGAACGCGGGGGGGGCGCATGATTAACCCTTGAGGCGCGCGAGCGCCCAGGCGGCGTGTTCGCGGATCAACTCTTCCGGGTCGGTCAGCGCGCGCTCCAGCGCCGGGATGGCTTCGGGTGATCCGGAATTGCCCAGCGCCACGCAGACGTTGCGCAGCAGGCCGCGGCGTTTGGTGCGAGGGACGGGGGTATGGCGGAAGCGGTCGCGGAAGCCCGCGTCGTCGAGCGCCAGCAACTCCGTCAGCCGGGGCGCGGCGAACTCCGGGTCGTAGCGCAGAAAACGGGTCCGGCCCGGTTTCGCGTATTGTTTCACCCACGGGCAGACGCTCTGGCATTCGTCGCAGCCGTAGATCCAGTTTTTCATCTTGGGACGAAGCGTCTCCGGGATCGCTCCGCGGTGTTCGATCGTGAGGTAGGAAATGCACAGGCGGCTGTCGAGGATGTAGGGCGCGGGGAACGCGTGGGTCGGGCATACGTCCTGGCAGCGGCGGCAGCTTCCGCAGGTGCCCGTGCGTTCGTCCACCGGCGCGTCGGGTTCCAGGTCGAGGTCGAGCAGCAGTTCGCCGAGGAAGAGGTAGGACCCCCATTCGGGATGGATCACGAGCGTGTTTTTGCCGATGAATCCGAGCCCGGCCTGCGCCGCCCACTCGCGTTCCAGCACGGGTCCGGTGTCCACATACGCGCGGTTCACGACGGGCCGCCCGGTTTCCGCCTCAATCCACGCGGCGAGTTCGCGCAGGCGCGGCAGCAGCTCGTCGTGGTAATCGCGCCCCCACGCATAGCGCGCGATGCGTCCGCGCAGCGGGTCATTCCAAAGCTCCGGCGGCGGATCGGCGATGTGGTACGAAAGGCCCACCGAGAGCACCGATTTCGCGCCCGCCACCACGCGCGTGACATCGCTCCGCCGCTCCGGTTCCCGCGCCAGCCACGCCATCTCCCCATGCCGCCCCTCCGCCAGCCACGCGTGGAACGCCTCCGCCCGCGGCGCCCGCCCCGCCCGCGCCACGCCCGCGACATCGAACCCCAGCTCCAACGCCCGCTCTTTGATCCGTATGGAATCCACCGCCATCCCGCCAGTCTACCCACCCCCGCCCACCCGACA
>CALKUH010000039.1 GCA_937996795.1 uncultured Verrucomicrobiota bacterium
GCGATCTCGCCCTGCGTGTGCGCGAAGTGGTGGATATCGACGGCCTCCTGCGCGGCTATGCGCTGCATGTCGCGCGACGGCCCGATGCGCCCGCGTTGGTGCTCTGTGGTGACGGCCCGTTGCGTGAATCGCTGCACGCGCTGGCGCGCGAATTGCGAATCGAAGCCCGCCTGCACTGGCCGGGCTTCGTCCAGTATCCGGAGCTGCCCACCTACTACGCGCTCGCCGAAGCCTTCATCCTCGCGAGCACCACCGAGCAGTGGGGGCTTGTCGTCAACGAAGCCGCCGCCTCGGGGCTGCCCCTGCTGGTCTCGAACCGGTGCGGGTGCGCGCCGGAACTCGTCCGCGAGGGCGAAAACGGATTCACGTTCGATCCGCGTGAACCGGATGCCATCGCGCGCGCGCTCGACGCGTTGCCGCCGGACGCCGAATCGCGCGCGCGGATGGGCGAGCGCTCGCGCGCGTTGGTGGAGGCGCATTCGCCCCATGTGTTCGGCGAAAACCTGCTGGAGGCCGCGCGCATGGCGCTCGCGCGCCTCGGTCGCGAGGATCTCGGCCCGCCGGGAGGCGCGCGGTGAAGGTTTCCTTCGTGTTGTCATCGCTGTCGCGCGCAAATGGAGGCGTGTCGGAAAGCGTGCGCCGCCTGGCGCAGTCCCTGGCCGGCGTCGGCGGGGTGACGCCGTCGGCCTTCGGCTTGCAGGATGCCCATACGGCGGAGGATGCGCCGTTGTGGCGGCCCGTGACGGTCGAGGCCTTTCCCGTGCGTGGACCGCGCGCGATCGGCTATGCGCCGGGCTTGTCCCGCGCGCTGGACACGGCCGATCCCGATGTCGTGCACGCCGCGGGATTGTGGATGTATCCCTCGATCGTTTCCCGCCGCCGTCATCGCCGCAGCGGCCGGCCCTATCTCATTTCGCCGCACGGCATGCTGGACCCGTGGGCCCTGCGCAACGCCGCGTGGAAGAAGCGCATCGCGTCCATCGCCTACGAGCGGGCGCATCTGGAGGGCGCGGCCTGCCTGCACGCGCTGTGCGAAGCGGAGGCCCGGGCGATTCGCGGCCTTGGCCTCGCGAATCCCATTTGTGTGCTGCCCAACGGCGTCGATCTTCCCCGCGCGGAGGCGCCCGCAACCCCCGCGCCGTGGGCGGGGCGCGTTCCCGAGGGCACGCCGGTCCTGCTGTTCCTGGGCCGCCTGCATCCCAAAAAAGGACTGCTCCCGCTGCTTCACGCATGGGCGGGCCTGCGCGATGCGCAGTGGCACCTTGCGATTGCCGGGTGGGACCAGGGTGATCACCAGCGCGAACTCGCGGCGCTGGCGGCCGCGCACGGCATGGAGCGCCGCGTCAGCTTCCTGGGGCCCCTTCACGGCGACCCGAAGGAAGCCGCGTACCGCGCGGCCTCCGCCTTCATCCTGCCGTCGTTCAGTGAGGGCCTGCCGATGACCGTGCTGGAGGCGTGGGCGCACGGGTTGCCCGTCCTGATGACGCCGGCCTGTAATTTGCCGGAGGGATTTGCCGCGGGCGCCGCGCTGGAGATCTCCACGGAGCCGGAGGCGCTGGCGGCCGGCCTGCGCCGTTTTTTCCAGCAGGACGCGTCCGCGCGGGCCGCGATGGGCATGCGCGCGCGCGCGCTGGCGGAAACCGATTTCAACTGGGCGCGCATCGCCGCCCGGATGGCCGATGTGTACCGGTGGGTGCGCGGGGACGCCGCGTGTCCGCCGTGCGTGAGGGGAGGCCGCTGATGGACAATGCCTTTGTCGCCAACTGGTTCAAGTGGGATCACCGGATGCCGCTGCCCTGGCATCGCCCGCTCAACAAGCTGCTGCGCTACACCCGGCTCAACATGCAGGTGGTGCCGCGTTCCTTCCGCTGGGGCATGGCGAGCATCGAGGCGCGCATGAACCTCTTCCATCTCGCGAGCCAGTGCGCGGCCTACCGGGTGCCCGGCGCGTTCGTGGAAATCGGCTGCAACGCGGGGGAAAGTTCCGTGGTCCTGCAGCACATCGTGAACACCCTCGCGCCGGAACGGGAGGTCCACTATTTCGACAGCTTCGAAGGGACGCCGCCGCCCACCGGTCCGGACGCCGCGCTCGGCGTGTACGGCACCGGCGACATGAGCGCGTCGCTGTTTGCCTTCCACGACACCTTCCGGCGCGCGGGGATGCCGTCGCCGCCGCATGTGCACAAGGGGTGGTTTGAAGACACGATCCCGCGCTTCCTGCCGGACCGCATCGCGTTTGCGTTGCTGGATGGCGATCTTTACTCCAGCACGAAGCATGTGCTCCCGCATCTCTACGCGCGCATGGCGCCGGGCGCGGTCTGCATGTTCGGCGTCTATTACGACGAGGCCGTGCTCAGCCGCCCGCACACGATCCCGCAATACAAATCGCCGGGCGTAAAGGTGGCCACGGATGAGTTTTTCGCGGACAAGGCGGAAAAAGTTTCGGTACTGTATGCCGGAGAATATTCAAACGGCTATTTTCGCAAGCACCAGAATGGACGTTAACGGATGGTCGCGCATCATCACGCCAGTTTTTTAGGAAAGGGTCCGCTGCTGGTCCGCTGCGCCGAGGAGTGGCGCGCGGCGGGGCATGCCGTGGATGCCGTATACTCGGACGACGCGGCCGTGCATGCGTGGGCGGCCCGGCACCAGGTCCCGGCGCCTCCCTCCATCCCGCCGTCCTCCGATTTCCTGTTCGTCGTGGGCGAGCCGCCGGAGCGCGCCGCCGATGGTCCGGTGCGGCCGCGTCGCGCCGTGATCGCCTATCAGGACTCCCCGCTGCCGGCCTATACCGGATGGCATGCGACCACGTGGGCGCTGCTGAACGGGGAGACGACACACGGCGTCACCTGGTATCAGCCGGACGGCGGGGCGGGACGCTGCCTCGCGCGCGCCGATTTTGACATTGCGCCGGAGGACACGGCGTTTTCGCTGGATGCCCGGTGTTTTGACGCCGCGCTCGATGCCTTTCGCCGACTGCTTTCCGCGGTTGATCAGGATCCGCTGCCGGCGTTGCCGGAACGCGACGCAAAACCCTCCTTCCATGCCGTGTCGCGCCGCCCGCCCGGCGCGGGGGTGATCGATTTCACCCAGTCCGCGGACCGTGTGACGGCGCTGGTGCGCGCGCTCGACTTCGGTGACCGGTTGAATCCGCTGGCCATGCCCAAGGTTTGGCTGGGGACGATGGCGGTGCGCGTCGGCGGCGCGGTTCGTGTGCCGAAGCCCGCCGGCGCCGTGTGCGGCGAAGTGCTTCACGCGGATGCCCGCACAATGACGATTGCGGCGAAGGACGCGGCGGTTCGATTCGAATCGGTCACACGACTCGACGGCACGCCGGCGAATGCCGCCGATGTGGTGCAGCGAGCGGGACTCAAGGCCGGCGCGGTTGTGCCGTCGCTCGCGCCGGATGTGATGCGCGCGCTGACGGATCTGCACGAGGCGCTGGCGCCGCACGAGGCTTTCTGGGCCGCGCGCCTCGCGGCGCTGGAGCCGTTTGTGTGGCCCTTCCCGGTTCCGTCGCTCCCGGAGGGCGCGCCCGAGTGGAAGCGCAAATCGATTGCGCTCAGCGCCGCGCCCGCCGATCTGCCGGCGCGAATCGCGCAGGCCGCCGCCTTTTTCGCCCGCCTGTGCGGGGCCCGGGCGTTTGATCTCGGCTATTGTCCGGCGCGTGGCGCCCAACCCGTTCCCGCCGCAGCCCTCGTGGCCCCGGTGGTACCCTTCCATGTGGAGCTGCCGCACGAACCGGGCTTCGCGCCGCTGCGCGCGCGCGTGGAGGAGGAATGGGCGTCCGTGCGCGAACACCGAACCTTCGCGCGCGATCTTCCGCTTCGTCTGCGCCCCGCGCCCGCGGCGCCGCGGCTGCCCGTGTGCCTCGCGGTGGGGGATGGGGTGGAGCCCGTGGATGCGGATCTGATGGTGTGCTTTTCGCCCGACGGCTCGTCGTGCGAGTGGCGCTACGATGCCCGCGTGTTGCCGGATGCGCGCGTGGAACAACTGGCCGCGCTGTTCGCCCGCGTCGCGGATGCGCTGCAGGCGGACGCGGTCGAGGTGTTGGCGATCCCGTTGCTCGATCAAGAGGCCGAGGCGCGCGCGCGGATCGAAGGCGCGGCCCGTCCGTATCCCGCGCAGCGCGACGTGTGGGGCGGGGTGGACGCGCATGCGCGGACGCAACCGGAGGCCGTCGCCATCCGCCACGGCGCGACGGCGATGACGTATCGCGAACTGGAGCAGCAGTCCAACCGCATGGCCGCGTTCCTGCGTGCCCGCGGGGTGGGGCCGGACGCGCGCGTCGGCCTGCTGATGGAGCGCGCGCCTGAAACGATGGTCGCGCTGCTGGGCGTGTTGAAGGCAGGCGGCTGCTACGTGCCGCTCGATCCGCATTTTCCGCCCGATCGCCTCGCCTTCATGATGGAGCAGGCGAAGCTTTCCGCGCTGCTGGTGCAACCGGCCTTTCGTCCGCTCGCGCCGGCGACGAGCGAACCGGTTGTCGTGGATGCCGCGCTGAAGCTCCTGTCGGACGAATCCGCCGCGCCGCCGCCAGCGCCCGTGGACCCCGGGTGCCTGTTGTATGTGATCTACACGTCCGGTTCGACCGGGCGTCCGAAGGGCGTGGCGATGACGCGCCGGGCGGGCCTCAACCTGATTGCGTGGCAGAACGCGGTCTCCACACCGGACCCGCGCGGCCCGACATTCCAATACGCCTCGCTCGGATTCGACGTCTCCTTCCAGGAAATCTTCTCCACATGGACGGCGGGCGGAACGCTGGTCATCGTGCCGGAGGACATGCGCCGGGACCCGATGCAGTTGCTGCGGCTCGCCCGGCAGGAGCGCATCGCGCGCTGGTTCATGCCCTACGCGGCGTTGCAGCAGGTGGCGGTGTCCGCCGCCGCGGCGGAGACGTGGCCGGAACACCTCGCCGATGTCATCACCGCGGGCGAGGCGTTGCGCATCACGCCGGAAATCCGCCGCTTCTTCGCGCGCCTCCCCGCCTGTCGCCTGCACAACCAGTACGGTCCCTCGGAAACACACGTGGCGACGGCCTGTGTGTTGCCACCCGATCCGGAGGCGTGGCCCGCGCTGCCGCCGATCGGCGAACCGATCGCGAACACGCGCATCGTCCTGCTCGACTCCTCGGGCCAGCCCGCGCCGCGGGGATTTCGCGGCGAGCTGTACATCGGCGGCGACTGCCTTGCGCGCGGCTATCTCGACCAGCCGGCGCTGACGCAGGAACGATTCGTTGAACGCGCGTGGGGCGGGCATCCGCCCGAACGGTATTACCGCACGGGCGACCTGGCCGTGGTGAATGCGCAGGGCCAGCTTGAGTTTCTCGGGCGCGGGGATGACCAGGTCAAAATTCGCGGTTATCGCGTCGAACTGGGCGAGGTGGAAGCCGCGTTAAGCCGGCATCCCGCGGTGCGCGAATGTGCCGTGGTCGCGCGCGAGCAGGGCGGGGTCCGCCAGTTGGTGGCGTATGTCGTGCCCGGCGCCGCATCCGCCGATGCCGCCGCCCTGCGCGGACACCTGCAGGCCGCGCTGCCGGACTATATGGTGCCGTCGTTTGTCGTCTTTCTCGACCGCATCCCCCTGACGCCGAGCGGCAAGATTCACCGCCGTGCGCTGCCCGCGCCGCCGGTGTCCGATGGGGCGGAGGACCGTCCGCCGCGCAACGAAGTGGAGCAGATCCTCGCCCGGCTCTGGCAGCAGGCGCTTGGCGTGGAGCGTGTCGGCACGTCGGCCAACTTCTTCGATCTGGGCGGCGACTCCCTGAAGCTGGCGCGCGTGCAAGCCGGGCTGCGGGCGTCGCTCAAGCGCGAGGTCTCCATCCTCGATCTCTTCCGGTTCCCGACCATTGCCGGGCTCGCCGAATTCCTGGCCGCGGGTGATGCCGCCCCGCGCGCGACGAAGCGAAGGCGCGCCGTGGATCCCGGCGAACCGATTGCGCTGGTCGGACTCGCCGGACGCTTCCCCGGCGCGGATTCCGTCGAGCAGTTCTGGACGAACCTGTGCGAAGGTCGCGAGTCGATCACGTTCTTCAAAGATGAGGAAGTGCCCGGCGCGCCGCCTCCGGATTCCGGGCTGAAGTTCGTCAAGGCGCGCGGCGTGTTGGAGCGCTGCGAGTGGTTCGACGCCGCGCTGTTTGGTTATGGCCCGCGCGAAGCGGAGTTGATGGATCCGCAGCACCGCGTCTTTCTTGAAACCGCGTGGGAGGCGCTGGAATCCGCCGCGTGCGATCCCGCCCGGTTCGACGGCGCGATCGGGGTTTTCGCGGCCTGCAGTCTCAACACCTACCTGTTGTACAACGCGCTCGCGGATCGCGCGTCGGTCGAGGAGTTCGCCCGCGCGTTCCAAGTCGGCGGCTACCAGACGCTGATGGGGAATGACAAGGATTACGTGGCCACGCGCGTCGCGTACAAATTGAACCTGCGCGGCCCGAGCATGACGGTGCAGACCGCGTGTTCGAGTTCCCTCGTCGCCGTGTGCGAAGCGTGCCAGAGCCTTGCGGCGGGCGCGTGCGACGTCGCGCTCGCGGGCGGCGTGTCCATTTCGTTCCCGCAGCAGCGGGGCTATCTTTTTGTCGAGGGCAGCATCGCCTCGTCGGATGGACATTGCCGTCCGTTCGATGCGTCCGCGACCGGGACGGTGTTCGGCGCGGGGGCGGGCGTGGTGGTCCTCAAGCGGCTGTCCGATGCGCAGGCGGATGGCGACACGATTTACGCCGTGCTGAAGGGGTGGGCGCTCAACAACGACGGCGCGCGCAAGGCGGGGTACATGGCGCCGAGCGCCGAGGGACAGGCGGAGGTCGTGCTCGCCGCGCAGGAGCGGGCGGGCGTCGATGCGCGGACGATCGGCCTCGTGGAAACGCACGGCACGGGAACGCCCATCGGCGACCCGATCGAGGTCGCCGGCCTGACGCGCGCATTCCGGCGCCACACCGCGGACACGGGATTTTGCGCGCTCGGCGCGGTCAAGGCCAACATCGGGCACCTCGAAGCCGCCGCGGGCGTGACCGGCCTCATCAAGGCCGCTCTCGCGCTGCACCACCGCCAGCTTCCGCCGGTGCTGCACTTCGAACGGCCGAACCCGCTGCTCGAATTGCCGCAAACGCCGTTTTATTGCCCGCGCGAATTGATGCCGTGGCCCGGGGCGGAAACGCCGCGCCGCGCGGCCGTCAGCTCCTTTGGCGTCGGCGGCACCAATGCCCATGTCGTGCTGGAGGAGGCGCCGTCGGCGCCCGCCGCGAGCTCCGCGAAATCCGTCCACTTGCTCCCGCTCTCCGCGCGCACCGATGCGGCGTTGTCCGCGTCCGCGGCGCGCCTCGCCGACCACTTGGAGCGCGCGTCCGGCCTTTCGCTGGCGGATGCGGCGTACACGCTGCAGGTGGGCCGGCAAACCCTCGCGCGCCGCGGGTTCGTCGTGGCGACATCGGCGGACGAGGCCGTGGCCGCGCTGCGCTCCAGCGCCGCGTTCCGGCGCGGACAGCCGCTGGCGGGCGCGCCGTCGGTCATCTTCCTCTTCCCGGGGCAGGGGTCCCAGCACGTGGACATGGGGCGCGGCCTGTACGAAACCGAGCCCGTCTTCAAAACGCACCTCGACGAATGCGCGGCGATCCTGGCGCCGCTGCTCGGTGTTGAACTCCGTTCCTTCCTGTTTCCGCCGGAGGGGGAGCGGGCCGTGCGCGAGGCGGAGTTGACCCGGACGCGCTTTGCCCAGCCGTTCATTTTTTCCATCGAGTACGCGCTGGCGCGCTGGTGGAAGTCGCTGGGCCTCGACCCCGCGGCGATGATCGGGCACAGCGCCGGCGAGTACGTGGCCGCATGCCTCGCGGGGGTGTTCACGCTGCCCGATGCGCTGGCCCTGCTGGTGAAGCGGGCGCAGCTCATGCAGGACCTGCCGCCGGGCCGCATGCTCGCGGTGCGGCTGCCGGAGGACGAGATACGCCCGCTCCTGCCGTCCGATGTGTCGATCGCAGGCTGCAATGCGCCGGCGCTGACGGTGGTCTCGGGCCCCACCGGGTCGATCGAACACCTGGCCCGCCAGTTGGAGGAGAAGGGGATCGGCGCAAAGGCGCTCCAGACCTCGCATGCGTTCCACTCCGCGATGATGGACCCCGCGCTGGAGCCGTTCCGGCGCGCCGTCGAGGCGACGCCGCGCCGGCCAGCCGGCGGGCGGTTCCTCTCCACGCTCGCCGGTGGATGGATTTCACCGGAAGCCATCGCAGCGCCTGATTATTGGGTGCGCCAAATCCGCGAACCGGTCCGCTTCAGCGCCGCGCTGCGCGAAGCCATGCAGATTCCGAACGCGGTGTTCCTCGAAGTCGGCCCGAGCCAGGCGCTCACGACGCTCGCGGCCCAGCACGATGATCCCGCCGCGCCCGTGACGGCCGTGCCGTCAATGCGGCACGCGAAGGAAGGCCTCACCGACGAGGCGGCCCTGCTGCGCGCGGTTGGCCGACTCTGGTGCAGTGGCGTCGCGGTTGATTGGCACGCGTTGCACGGCTCGCCGCTGCCCCGGCGTGTTCCGCTCCCGGCCTATCCGTTTGAACGCAAACGATATTGGATCGAACCCCCCGCGTCCGCCGCGGCGGGCGCGACGTCCACCGCGCTGGCCCCTGCGTCGGAAGAGGTCGAGTCGAGTCCGGCCCCCGCGGAAGCCGCGCCTGGTGACCGTTCGCCGGAAGCCGTGTTGAACGAGGTGCTCGACATCCTGCAGGACCTTTCCGGCATCGAGCGGGCAAACATCGAACCGGCGCGCCCCTTCCTCGAGATGGGGTTCGATTCGCTGTTCCTTACGCAAGTGAGCCTGGCCTTCCAGCGTCGTTTCCTCGTGAAGCTGACGCTGCGCCAGATGCTGGATGAACTGTCGTCGCCCGCAGCGATTGCGGGCCACCTCGCGCAGCACATGCCGGCGCACGCGGGCGCGCCCACGGCAGCCGCGCCGGTGATCGCGCCGCCGGCGCCTGCGAAGACCGCCGGTGATGCCACGTCGATCACCCAGCCCGGACCGTTTGCGCCGGAGGAAACGGCGGCGGCGAAACCCGCGCCATCCGTGCCGACGCGCCACGGGCCGTACGCGCCGATCAACAAGTCGGCGGGCGACGCGCTGACGCCCCGTCAGCAGGAGCACCTGGATGCGCTGATCGCGCGCTATACAAAGAAGACGCAGGGCTCGAAGGAATACACGCGCCGGAACCGCGCGCATTTTGCCGACCCCCGCGCCGTCGCCGGGTTCCGCGTGACGTGGAAGGAAATGACCTACCCGGTTGTGGCGGCGCGTTCGGCCGGTTCACGGATCTGGGACATCGACGGAAACGAATTCCTCGATGTGACGATGGGGTTCGGCACGAACCTGTTTGGACACAATCCGGAGTTCATCCGGAAGGCGCTGGAGCGCCAACTGGGCGTCGGGTTGGAAATCGGCCCGCAATCCGCGCTCGCCGGGGCGGTGGCGCAGGATATCTGCGTGTTCACCGGCATGGATCGCGTCACCTTCTGCAACACCGGGTCGGAAGCGGTCATGGGCGCGGTGCGCTCCGCGCGCACGGTCACGGGTCGCCAGCGCATCGTGTACTTCGCGGGCGACTACCACGGCGTGAACGACGAGGTGCTCGCGAAGGGCCAGACGCTGCAGGGCCGGATGCGGTCGGTGCCCATCGCGCCGGGCATTCCGCCGGACATGGTGAGCCAGGTCATCGTGCTGCCCTATGGCGACCCGGCGTCGCTGGAGACGATCCGCGCGCAGGCGGCGACGATCGCGGCCGTGCTGGTTGAGCCGGTGCAGAGCCGCAAGCCGCAGTTGCAGCCGCGCGACTTCCTGCATGCGCTCCGCGCGTTGACGCGCGAAACGGGCATCGCGCTCATTTTCGATGAGGTGATCACCGGGTTCCGCGTGCATCCCGGCGGTGCGCAGGCGTGGTTCGGCATCCAGGCGGACCTCACGACCTATGGCAAGGTGATCGGCGGCGGCATGCCCATCGGCGTCATTGCCGGGCGGCGCGAGTACATGGATGCGTTCGACGGCGGCATGTGGTCCTACGGCGACGCGTCCGTCCCGGAGGCGGGCGTGACCTTCTTCGCCGGCACCTTTGTCCGGCACCCGCTCGCGATGGCGGGCGCCCGCGCGGTGCTGGACCACCTCAAGGCGGCCGGGCCCGCGCTACAGACGGAACTCAACGAGCGCACGGCGCGGTTCGCGGAAGACGTGAATGCCTTCATGGTCGCGGAGGGGATCGAGCTGCGCATCAACACGTTCGGCTCCCTCTGGTATTTCAGCCACGGCGACTCGTTCACGTATTTCAGCCTGATGTTCCACTTCCTGCGCGACCTCGGCGTGCACATCTGGGAGGGGCGTCCGTGCTTCCTCTCCACCGCGCATACGGATGCGGATGTCGCGCGCCTGGTCGAGGCCTTCAAGCAGGCGATGCGCGCGATGCGCGAAGGTGGATTCCTGCCGGCGCCCGTGGCGCTCATTCCGGAAAGCGGACCGTTCCCGCTGTCCGAGGCGCAGCAGGAAATCTGGCTCGCATCGCGCCTTGATCCGGCATCGGCCCCGGCGTTCAACGAGTCATGCTCGTTCACCTTCCGCGGCGCATTCAACCAGGCGGCGATGGAGCGTGCGCTCCAGCAGGTGGTCGACCGCCACGAAGCCCTGCGGACCTCCTTTGATCCGTCGGGCGGGATGCAAACGGTCCACGCGTCGGCGCGGATGGATGTCCAGTTCCGCGATCTTTCGGCGATGGAGACCGCCGCGCGAGAACAGGCGCTCGCGGAGCTGGTTCGCGCCGAGGTCAGCCAGTCCTTCGATCTCGCGCAGGTCCCGCTGGTGCGCGCGCGCATCGCGCGCATGGAGGCGGACCGGCATGTTCTTGTCCTGACCGCGCATCACATCGTCTGCGACGGCTGGTCATATGACGTGATGGCGCGCGACCTGAGCGCGCTCTACACGCTCGCCTGCGCCCACGCGGCGGACGAGCGACCGCCGCCGACGCAGTTCCGCGATTATGCGCGCTATCTCGCGGGCTATCGGCGCGATGCCCGCGCGGAGGCGGATCTGGCGTATTGGCTCGGCGTGCTGGCCGACCCGCCCTCCGCGATCGACCTGCCGACGGACCGGACCCGGCCCGCGCAGCGCACGTTCAACGGCGCGATGGAAATCGCCGTGCTGGAGGAACCGCTGGTGGGCGCGATCAAGGAGCTGGGCGCGCGCAAGCGGTGCACCTTGTTCGCGAACCTGCTCGCGCATTATGCGGCGCTCCTGCACCGGCTCACGGGCCAGACGGACCTCATCATCGGGGTGCCCGCGGCGGGCCAGCAATTGATGGAGAGCGGCGAGCTCGTGGGGCATTGCGCCAACCTGCTGCCGGTGCGCCTGCGCATCGATCCGGAGCGGCCGTTCAGCGACCTGCTCGCGGCGGCGCAGCGCGGCCTGCTCGACGCATATGAGCACCAGGGCCTGACCTTCGGCGACCTGCTGAAGGCGCTGCAGGTGGGGCGCGATCCGTCGCGTCCTCCGCTGATCCAGGTCACGTTCAACGTGGACCCGGCCATCCACGGGTTGGAGTTTGCGCAGCTCGAAACCGGGATCGTGATCAACCCGCGCACGGCGTACCAGTTCGAGCACTCGCTCAACATCGTCGCGGGCGGCGACCGCCTGCGCATCGAGTGCAACTACAACACCGATCTCTTTGATGAAGCGACGGTGCGACGCTGGCTCGGTTATTTCCGGCGCATCGCGCAGACGGTCAGCGAAGATCCGGACCTCCCGCTGGCCGCCCTCTCGCTCCTGCCCGAGGAGGAACGGCAGCGCGTGGTGATGGACTGGAACCGGACGGCGACGCCGTATCCCGCGCGCTGCATCCACGAGTTGTTCGAGGAGCAGGCGGCGGCGGGGCCGGATCGGATCGCGTTGTCCATGCAGGGGCGGACGGTGACCTATGCCGCGCTGAACGCGGAAGCGAACCAGCTCGCGCGGCGACTGATTGAGCAAGGCGTGCGGCCGGACCAGCCCGTGGGCCTTTGCGCCGAGCGTTCGCTGGAGATGGTGACGGGATTGCTCGCGATCCTGAAGGCGGGCGGGGCGTACCTGCCGCTGGACCCGACCCATCCGCGCGAGCGCCTGCGGATGCAGGTGGAGGATGCGCGGCTCACCGTCGTCGTGGCGCAGGCCAAACACGCCCCGTTGCTGGCGGGTTTGCCTGTGGCGACCGAATGGCTGGATGACGCGGCATCGGCGTGGCGTTCCGGGCGCCGCGAGAACCTGTCGCCGGAGGAGCGTGCGGCGGCGCATCAGCCCGCGCAGCTTGCCTATGTGTTGTACACCTCAGGTTCAACGGGGCAGCCGAAAGGCGTGCTGATTGAACACAAGAGCGTGGTGCGCCTGGTGAAGAACGTGGTGTATGTCGCGCTCGGGCCGGAGGAGCGATTGCTGCACCTGTCGCCGCTGGCGTTCGATGCGTCGACGTTCGAACTCTGGGGCGCGCTGCTGAACGGCGCGCGGCTTGCGATCCTTCCGCCGGGTCCGTTCTCCATCGAGCAACTGGAGCGCGTCATTGCGCAGGAGCGGACCTCGGTGTTGTGGCTCACTGCGGGCCTGTTCCACACCGTGGTGGATGAACGGCCGTCCGCGCTGGGGCCCGTGAAGCAATTGCTGACCGGTGGCGAGGCGCCGTCGGGCCGCCACATCGCGCGCCTGCTGGCGCAGCGGCCCGACCTCACGGTGATCAACGGGTATGGGCCGACGGAGAGCACGACCTTTGCGACGAGCGAGGCGATGACGCACGGCCAGCCGGTTGGCGATCCGCCGCCCCTCGGCCGCCCGATCTCAAACACGCAGGTCTATGTGCTCGACGCGCGCCTGCAACCGCAGCCCGTCGGGGTGCCCGGCGAGTTGTGTATCGGCGGCGACGGATTGGCGCGCGGCTACTTGAACCGACCGGAACTCACCGAGGCGGCGTTTGTGCCCAACCCGCTCCCCGGCACGCCGGGCGAGCGCCTGTATCGCACCGGGGATCTCGCGCGCTGGCGCGCGGACGGCAAGCTGGAATTCCTGGGGCGCCGCGACGCGCAGGTGAAAATCCGCGGATTCCGGATTGAGCCCGGCGAAATTGAGGCCGTCCTGTCCGCGTATCCGGGCGTGCAGGCCTGCGCGGTCGTGGTGCGGAACGCGCCCAATGGCGACAAGCAGCTCGTCGCGTTCGTCGCGCCCGCGGTACAAGCGCCGAACCCGGAGGTGGACGCGCTGCGCGCGCACCTGCGCGCGCGCCTGCCGGAATTCATGGTGCCGTCGCTGATCGTCGTGCAGCGCGCATTGCCGCTCAACGCGAGCGGCAAGGTGGACCGCCGCGCGCTTGCGGCGCACCCCGTGGAGTCCGGGTCGTCATCCGCGCCAGTCACCGCCGCGCCTTCCGGCGCGCGCGAAACCGCGCTGGCGGATGCGTGGAAACAGGTCCTCGGCGTGACGCAGGTGCGACCGGGCGATGACTTCTTTGCGATGGGTGGTCATTCGCTGGCGGCGCTGAAGCTGATCAACCGCCTCCGTGACGCAGGCTATGCGCTGGATGTGGCGGATCTTTTCCGAAATCCCACCGTCGAGCGACTGTCCGCGGTCCTTGTGCCCCTCGCGCGCGAGACGGCTGCCGTGACCGCGCCGGACAGCGGCACGCTGATCCGTCTGCGCGACGGCCGGCCAGGACATCCGGCGCTGTGTCTGCTGCCTTCCGACTTCGGCGATTTGCTGATCTATTCCAACCTGCTGCCGCACTTCAATGGCGCCTGCCCCGTGGTCGGCTTGCAGTGTCCGTCGATGCATGAGGACGACCGCGGCATCCGGTCCATGCACGACCTTGCGGCGTGGTTCGTGCGCGAACTGCGCGCGGTGCAGCCGCGCGGGCCGTATTTGCTGGCGGGCTATTGTTTCGGCGGGCACGTGGCCATCGAAATGGCGCGGCAGCTCCGGCAGGCGGGCGAGCGCATCGGGATGCTCTCCCTCATTGATGCGCGTCCATTTAATCCGAAGACGGAGGACTCCGAGTACCTGCGCATGCGCCTGCACGGGGCGCTCCGGGCGCGGCCGACGGATTGGAAGCGCCACCTGGCGGCGAAGTGGAGCATGTGGCGCGAGGGCAAGTTGATTGACGCGATGGCCCGGCACAACCCCGAGAAACTCGACCGGCGCGATCTCAACCGCTGGGTGCTGGAGACAAGCGTGCTGCAGCACTACCGGAGCACGGATTATCCGGGCGCGATCACCTTCTTCTATCCGGAAGAGAGCCAGTATGAGTTGTACGGTGACCCGTCGTGTGGGTGGCTCAACCTGGCCGCGCGGGTGTACCTGCACAAGGTGACGGGCTCGCACCTCAACATGATGAAAGAGCCGCACGCCGCGCTGCTCGCGAACCGGCTCGGCGCCTGTGTGCGCCAGGCCCTGGGGGAGGGTGGACCATGACGGACGGGCGTCTCGATTTATCCGGGTTCAAGAGCGAGTTGAGCGCGGGCAACCGGGCGGCGCGGGCGTTGTGGGGCGCCGTGTGGCTGTTGCTGTGCCGGCCGAGTCCGCGCCCGTTCCACGCGTGGCGGCGCTTCTGGCTGCGCTGCTTCGGCGCGCGCATCGGCGAGGGCGTCCGCGTGTATGCGAGCGCGCGGATCTGGGCGCCGTGGAATCTTTTGATGGGCGATTTCAGCGTGCTGGGCGACTTCGTGGATTGTTATGCGGTGGACCGCATCGAGATCGGCGCGCACACCGTGGTCAGCCAGTACGTGTTCCTCTGCGCGGCCACTCACGATGTGGACCAGCCAGCCTTTCCGCTCATCACGAAGCCCATCCGCATCGGCGCGCATGCCTGGGTCGCGGCGGATGCCTTCATCGGTCCGGGCGTGACGGTGGGCGATGGCGCGGTCGTCGGCGCGCGCGCGAGCGTGTTCCGCGATGTCGAGCCGTGGTGCGTGGTGGGGGGCAATCCGGCCCGCCTGATTCGCAAACGCAAGGGCGCGGATCAGTAAACCGCGACCTGGTAAACGGCGGACGCGTCGAACCCGGCGTCGGCGAACGTATTCTCCGGCGGCGTGCCCGGCAGGTCCGACGCGATCAACTGGAATTCCGACAGCAGGTCGCGCGCCCGGTACACCGCATACCGTTTGCCCTCCACGCTGCTCCATCGGAGCTGTGCCGTGCCGTCCGCGCTGGTGAGGCTGCGCGAGGCGAAGAAGGAATCGGGATCGTACTCGTCCGTGCCGGCCACGCTCTCGTAGATATCCGACACCTCATCCCAATCGCTGTCGATCTGGCCCGCGGGATTGTCCGATGAGGCGAAGTCGTAGATCCGCGGCGTCGAGCGTGTCGCGCGGGCCACCGGCTGGTCGTCGGCGCCGTCGCGTTCGATCTGGATCGAGGCCACCTTGAAGGGCCCGCGGTTGTAAAGATCCACCACGGCCACCTCGAACAGGCCGGCGGGGATTTCGACCAGCAGCGTGTAGGTGTCCACGCTCACGTGGTCGATCACAAACGGGCCGTATTCGATGCCGCCGATGTGGAACATCATCTGCCGGTTGCCGGGTTCCGGGTTCGTGTAGCCGATGCCGGCCTGGATGGTGACGCGGTAGCGGCCCGGCTGTTCGATCAGGACATAGTCGCCGACCTCCGCCCAGCTGAACAGGAACCACGCGTCGCCGACATCCTGCCCGGCGGTCTGGATCGAGGCGAAGCGGAGGTCGATGGTGGCGCTGGAGTCCGGTCCCGCGCGCAGGAAGCCCGTCGTGCTGGAGAGGTCCTCATACGTCAGTCCGCGCTTGTTGAGGATCCAATTCAGTCCCTCGCGCGCCTTGCGGACTCGTTCGCGGGTGACCCAGTAGGTCGCCTGGCTTTCCGCCGCCGAGAGGTGCTGGTGCATTTTGCGCAGGACGCCGATGGGGTAGGCGCCGACGCGCAGGCCGTAGTCGTAGCCGCGCGCCTGGAGGGAGACATTGTTGGCGATGAGGTAGCGCTCCAGCGTGGTGTAGTAGCTCAACATCGGCAGGCCGGCTTCGCGGTAGAAGCCGAGGAAGAATTCGCGCAGCACGTCGGCCGGCTTGCGCGACGCATCCCAGTAGAAGCGCGGGTAGGCGTAGTAGTTCCACGGGTTGTAGGGAATCGTGTCGAGGTCCGCCTGCGTGCCGCCGTCGGGCATGTCGATCTCGTGAAGGAAGCGCGCGCGATCCGCCATCGCGGTCACCAGCGGGACCGGCATCGGCAGCGGGCCGGACTCGCTGTGGATCAGGTCGTAGTTGTAGTGGCGGAGCCTGGAAGCCAGCTCGCGCCAGCGCAGCAGGCGCGACTTCATCTCGGCGTTCTTGGGCGAGCTGAGCGGCAGGTTGCGCGCGCCGTAGAAGCAGACGTCCACCAGCACATTGTCCGGGAACGGGCCGCGCTCCGGCGGGAGGTGTGTGTTCGAGTAGGCCATCGCGCCGATGACCGCGTCGGGCACGTCGTTTTGCACGCCTTCCGCGATCGCGCAGATGAAATCGTAGTAGTCGCCCGAGACCGCCCAGGGATAGGGCATCGCGTACGGCTCATAGTCCTCCACCTGCGGCTGGCGCAGCGCGACCGACTGCGGGTCCTCGCTGAACAGCGTGGAATCCTCCGGCAACATCCACACCAGCGAGCCGTGGTATTTCGAATGTTCCGGGAAATAGGAGATGACTTTGTTGATGATGAACGCGCGTGCGTCCGGGTTCGTCAGGTCGAACGTGCTGCCGTTGTCGCGCGGCAGCGCGCGGCGGTTGAAGTTGGCTTCGCCGACCCAGCTGGCCCAGCGACTGTTGGTGAGGATGCCGCACCACTCCATGTGTTGTTCGAGGATGCGCGGCGGGAGCACGTTGTTGAAGTTGTGCGGATAACCGGCGAGTCCTTCGACGTGGTCGGGGTGGATGGCGACATTCGGGATATATTTTTTCGGCACTTCCGATCCGCCGAACGCGTCGCGCTGGTGTCCGCCCCACGTGTGCGACCAGCGGTTGCGCCAGAAGTGCAGGAACGCGTCGGGGTCATTGCGGAGATACTCGACGCCGAAGTTCGCGTAGATGAATTCGGTGGAGGGCGTGTACTGGAGGGGAAGCACGTCGAGGTTGACGCCCTGTCCCGCGGGAACCACTTCGCCGTGCGCGTCGGGATAGACCCAGCGGATGCCCTGCCGCTCCAGGAACTCCCAGACGCTCCACAGGACGTTGCGATAGGGCCACGCGCGGAACACCACCTCGCGCCCGTTGCGTTCGACATTCACCGGGATCGCAGGCAGCGCGCCGTTGGCGAGGTTGTTTGTCATCTGTTCGTAGGATTGGGCCAGCGGCTTGAGATCCACGATCCGATAGAGCGTGCCGGTGTAGGCCGATTCCGCGCCCGGCTGGATCGTGGGGACCGGGCGGCCGGCCAGTTCGCCGAGGTAATAGGTCAGTTCATCCGCCGCGAGTTTAAGCGGGGCCGGGCTGCCGCCCGCGAGCACCACGGCGTCGCCGCGCGCAGTGAGCCGGTCGCCGGGCCAGCCGTAGAGTTCCACTTCGCCCACGTTCCAGCGATGGGGCAGGTCGCCGCGTGCGACTTCGATCACGACGTAGCGGCCCACCGCCGGCTGGAAACGCAGGCTGGCGGACACGCGGAGTTCCACGCCCGTGATGCCGCCAATCTCGCGGCTCGCCGTCGGCGTCGCGAGGGGCTGTGGCTGTGAATTAACGGACACACGGAACTGCACTGAGCGCGGGTTGGTCAGCGCGACCTGCGACGTGTCGAGTGTGCCGCGCGCCGGTGTCACGATCACACGGTGCACCGTCGCAACGCTGCCCAGATCGATGATGCAGCGCACCGTGCCCTGCGTGGACGAGAGCGAGGCGCCCGTTTCAAGGGCATTGTCATGGACCGCGCCAAGTGTCGTACCCGCCGCGTCGCGCGCCACCCACGTCCCCCGGTCCAATAAGGCTGCGCGGCCCGTAACTGGCCCGCATACCAACACCGCCGTGGCGATCAGGAGGAACCGCTGGGACCGGGTCGAGCAGGTTTTTGTGTAGCGCATGGTGCGTCCGCCTCTGCTTCTTGAATTAGCAGATGGCGAGCCATGCTCGACTGATGCGTGCCAGTTAGCGAAAAATCGTTCTAAAGACGCTGTAAAATCAATGATTTACGCGAAAGCCGACCATAGATCACCGATTCTCTTGTTTGCGAAAGTGAGAAATCTTGTCTGGACTTGTCGCGCGGATGGCGGCTGTTAGGCTGTCGCCCCGAAAGATGAATATCCTGCTGGTCAACCAGTACTATCCGCCCGACACGGCGCCGACGGGCCAGTATCTCCATGAGCTGGCGCGGATGCTGGTCGCGCGCGGGCATGCGGTGACGGCGGTTTGTTCGCGGCGGGCGTACAACGGTTCGGACACGTATGTGGCGGAGGAGCTGCTCGACGGTGTTCGCGTGCGCCGCGTCACGGCCTTCGGATTCGGCCGCCGGTCCGGCGTGGGCAAGTTGTTGGATTACGCCTCGTTCTACGCGCTGCTGGGCGGGCGGCTGTTTCGGCCGGGGGTGCGGCCGGATGTGGTGCTCGCGCTGACGACGCCGCCGCATGTGGGCTTGCTGGCCGGATGGGCGGCGCGCGCGTGCGGAGCCACGCACGCGCACTGGGTGATGGATCTCTATCCCGACGTGCTGGACGCGCACGGCGCGCTGCGCTCCAAAAGCATGTTGTTTCGCTGGCTTGCGGGGCTCACGCGGCGCGAATTGCGGGGCAGCCCGCTGGTCGTGTGTCTCGGCGACGACATGGCGGAGCGGTTGCGCGCCTATGCACGTCCGCCCACGCCGGTGGAAAGCCTGCCGCTCTGGAGCGATCCGTCTTTGCATCCGTGGCCGGATGCCCAGCCGCCGCCGTTCCGCGCGGAGCAGGGGTGGACCCCCGACGACCTGGTCCTGATGTATTCCGGGAACATGGGGCGCGGGCACCGGCTCGGGGAGTTTCTCCAGGCGGCGTCCCGTCTGAAGGCGCGGCCGCACACGCGCTGGGTTTTTGCGGGCGGAGGCAAGCGGCGCGGCGAGGTGGAGGCGGCGATCGCCGCCGATCCCGCGTTGCCGGTCACGCTGCTGCCGTATGCGCCGGTGGAGCGGCTGCGCGAGCACCTTTGCAGCGCGGATGTCCACCTCGCGAGCCTCGATGCGGCGTGGGAAGGATGCATGGTGCCGAGCAAGACGCAGGGCATATTCGCCGTGGGCAAGCCGCTGATCTTCGTGGGCGGCGCGCGGAACAGCATCGCGCGCTGGATCCACGCGTCAGGCGGCGGATGGGTGGTGCCCCAGGACGATGTCGCGGCGCTGTGCGCGGCGGTGGAGGAGGCGCGCGACCCGGCGGAACGCCTGCGGCGCGGCCGGGCGGCCCGCGCCTTTGCGGAGGCGGAGTTTAACCGGGATCGCAACGCCGGGCGTTTTTGCGAGTGGATCGAAACGCGCTGCGCGCCGTCGCGCCGCAACGGCGTTGCATCACCGGTGGGCGCGGGTATAGTGGACCCCCGGAACTAGCCAGACATGCCCACTTCTTCATCGAGCGCGAAAAAAAGCCGGCTCGGCAACGCGCTGGCCTACCTCGGGTTTTTCGGGAAGCCCGCGGACTCGGAGCGGCGCCAGCATGTGCGGCACTCGTGCTCCTTTCCCGTCACCGTCCGCGTGGGCAGCGGCGACCGGGAGCAAACGCTGATCGCGACGGCGCGCGACCTTTCCATCGGCGGCATGTTGATCGAAGGCGCCGATCTTCCGGAGGGCGTGATCCGCGTCCAGTTGCAGTTCGACGTTCCGGCGGACGTGTTGAAGGAGGAGGACATCGCGCGCTCCGTCACCACCTCCGCCGCCATCCGCTACCGCGACAAGCAGAGCGGAACCCTCAGCCTGGCGTTTGCGGAGCCGTTGCGACCGGCCGACGCGGGACACCGCCTGTCCAGCAACCAGTGGATCCTGCTGCTTACGTTGCTGCCGGTCTGCCTGCTGATTCCCGTCGCGTTCTATTTCACGGCACTGGCCAAATATCTCGCCGTCTGGACGGCAGGGTATCTGACCACGCTGCTCCTCACGCCGCTGATCCGCTCGCTGGCGCTGCGGGCGGGCGTGGTCGATGTGCCGGATGAACGCAGGACCCATCGCGCCCCGACGCCGCGCGGCGGCGGACTCGCCGTCGTGGTTGGCTTCTATGGCGCGGCGCTGCTGGCCCTTCTGTATCCCTGGGAATCGAGCGCAGGCAGCCTGAACACGAACTGGCTCTACAGCTATCTCGTGGGCTCTTTCGTCCTCGTGCTGGTCGGCCTCGTAGACGACATCCGCGGTCTGCGCCCGATGGTCAAGCTGTCCGGCCAGATGGTCGCCGCCAGCCTGATGTTTGTGACGGGCAACGGCGTCGGCCGCCTGCTCGGGTTCGACCTGCCGCTGCCGCTCGACTTCCTCGTCACCCTGTTCTGGTTCGTCGCGCTGACCAATGCGTTCAACTTGATCGATGGGCTGGACGGCCTCGCCGCCGGGCTGGCGCTGATCGCCGGCATCGGGCTGATGGGCGCGTTCTTCATACGCCGTATGCCGTCCGACGCCCTCGTCATGCTCGGCCTCGCGGGCGCCTGCGTCGCCTTCCTCCGCTACAATTTTCATCCCGCGAGCATTTTCCTCGGCGACACGGGCAGCATGTTCCTCGGGTTCACCTTCGCCTCCATCGCCATCGCCACGGGGTCCAAGGGCACGTTCCTCGCCTCGCTCGGCGTGCCGTTGCTGGCCGTGGGCATTCCCGTTTTCGACACCATCCTCGCGATCTGGCGCCGTTCCGTCCGCGCCTTCGCCCCCGCCGAGGGCGCGGCCACGCATCGCGGGCTCATGCAGCCGGACGCCGAGCACCTGCATCACCGCCTGCGCCGGCGCGGACTCAACCAATACCAGATCGCGGTGTTGCTCTACGTCATCAACGGCCTGCTCGTCCTGACCGGCCTGCTCTCGCTCGTGTTTCGCGACCAGGCGCTCGGCGTCTTTCTCGTCGCCTTCGTCGCGGGGGCCTATGTCGTCATGCGCCACCTTGCCGAGGTGGAGTTGTGGGACACCGGGCGCGCCTTGATCCGCGGACTGAGCCGGCCCCAGCAAAAGGTCGCCGCGTTCTTTTTCTATCCGGCCTTCGACGTCATCTGCCTCGTCGTGTCCCTCGGCGCCGCGCTCGCGATGGTGCAACTCATCCATCCGGTGCACGGCGCATGGGACCGGTGGATCCGCGACATCCCGATCTGGGTCGCGCCGGTCTTCCTGATGTTCTGCGCCTCGCGTGTCTACAGCCGCGTCTGGTCGCTCGCCCGGACGAACGACTACCTGCTGCTCAGCGTCAGCCTGCTCGCGAGCACCATCATCAGTCTCGGCGTCAGCATCCTGCTGCACCCGGAACTCTGGAAACGCTACTTCGTCCTGCTGTTCATCTTCACCGGCATCGCCCATGTGCTGCTTGTGGGCAGTCGCATGGCGCTGCGCGGGCTGGTGGACGCGCTCGCGCTGTGGAGCGAAAAAATGCACTACCGTCGCGGCGGGGTGGTGCGCCGCGTCCTGCTCTACGGCTCCGGCAGCCGGTGCCTGCTCTACCTGCGCGAACGCGCGCTGAACACCTACGACACCTCCGTCCGCCGCATGATCATCGGCCTTGTGGACGACGACACGAACCTGCGCTTCCGGTATGTCGGCGGCTATGTGGTGCTGGGCACCGGGCAGGATCTGCCCGAACTGATCAACAAGCATCGCGTGGATGAAATCGTCATCACCGCGCAGCTCACCGACGAGGCGCTGACCAACCTCGTGGCGCTGTGCGCGTTGAACGGTGTCCGGCTATCCGAGTGGCACTACGAGGAGCGCGTCATCAGCGCTCCGGACGCGCCGCCGAATGCGTTTGTCGAGCAGAGCCTGATCTCGCGCAGCGGGGCGGCGACGGCGAGCGACAGCGCGCGCGCACCCTCGCTGTAGTGCCAGAGCGCCCACTCCGCGCCCGATTCGTCGCGCAGCGAGGCCCGCGCGCCGTCGCGCCACCCACTGCAATCCATCCGGTCCATCCGTCCGCTCAGGCCCGTGCCCCACGCCTTGACGACGGCCTCCTTTGCCGTCCACCAGCGGAAGAACAATGCCGCGCGCACGTCGCCCGACGCGGCTTCCAGCGCGGCGGTTTCCCCGGGGCAAAACGAGTGGCGCGCCACGCCGAGCATGTCCGTCTCCCGCGTCCGCTCCTCCACATCAATCCCGACGGGACATCCCTTCGGCGCGATGGCGATCGCGGCCCAGTCCCCGCTGTGGGACAGGTTGAACTCCGGCGCGTCGCGCACGCACGCCGGGTCCAGCGCCGGCTTGCCCGCGCCTCCCTTTACGAAACGCAGCGCGCCGGGTGCGCAACCGGTATGCAAGGACAACACGCGCCGCAACAGTCCGTGGGAGCACGCGTAGCGCTCGCGATCTTCGACGCGCACGAACCGGTCGCGTCGTTCGATTTCCTCCGGGGAGAGCGAGGCCCGGAAGGCGTCCGCGTGCGCGTGGAGGGCGTCGCACGAAACCAGCCACACCTCGGGCGCGTTGTTCCGCAGGGCGCCCGCCACGTGCTGATTCAAGTCGAACGCGACCCGGGTAACGCGTACCCGGTCGTGCGACGATGCTGAAATTACGGAGATTTTGCAGGCAGAACGCATTTCTTTGTGTACACTATCTGCGATTTTCATGCAGATCACCCGCAAAGTAGGCGCTGTCTTCCTCGCGTGTGGCGGGCTGGCGCTGGTTCCTCCCGCGACCCCCGCGCAGACGCGCCACGCGGCGGATCTATCCGCCATCCCGCTCCAGCCGCCGGTCGAGCGGTACATGATCGTGGATGCCTTCCCCGGGCTCACGTTCAGTTCGCCGCTTTCGCTGGAAACACCGCCCGGCGAGACGAACCGACTGTTCGTGGCGGAGCGGGCGGGGCGTCTCATGGTGATCACCAATCTGGCCGCTCCCCATGCCGCGATTCCCTTCCTCGACATTACGAACCGGGTGCTTGATGACGGGCGCGAATTCAGCCTCAAAGGGTTCGGCTTCCATCCCGGTTACGCGACGAATGGTTTTTTCTACGTCACCTATTGCCACACGAACACCACGGTGCGCTTGAGCCGCTTCACGCGCGATCCGTCGGATGGAAACGCGGCCGATCCCGCCAGCGAGCTGGTGTTGATCGAGCAGCCGCTGGACTACATCTTCCACAACTTCAATGACGTGGTCTTCGGTCCGGATGGCTACCTCTACATGGGTGCCGGTGACGAGGGCCAACCGGGGATTTCCAACCCGAACGCACAGGTCATTACACAGGACCTGTGGTCCGCCATCCTGCGCATCGATCCGGACAAGCGGCCCGGCAGCCTGGAACCGAATCCACATCCCTCGATTCCGACCAACGCCTCCGGCGCGTTCTTCGCCATCCCGCCGGACAACCCGTTCATCGGCGCGACGCAATTTAACGGGATTGCGGTGAATCCCGCGACGGTGCGCACCGAGTTCTACGCCGTCGGATTCCGCAACCCGTGGCAATTCAGTTTTGACCCGGACACCGGCGATCTCTGGGCGGGGGACGTCGGCGACCTCACGCGCGAGTCGGTGCGTATCGTGACGCCGGGGCTGAACGCCGGCTGGCCGTATTACGAAGGGAAAATCCCCGGTCCCGCCGTGGCTCCTACGGGCTTCGTGCATCATCCGCCGGTCTGGGACTACCCGCACGACATCGGGCCTTTTTCCGGCTCCGCCGTGATCGGTGGCCTTGTGCTGCGCGCCGGCCGCTATCCGGAATTGGAAGGACTCTACCTGTGCATCGATCATCTGTCCGGTCATCTGTGGACCATCGAGCGCTCCGCCGGCGAAACGAATGTCACGCGCATCGCGGGGCAGGGGGGCATCGTGCAGATGGCGCTCGATCCCGCGTCCGGTGACGTCCTGTTCGCGGACCACAACGCCGGGCTCATCCGCCGCCTGGTTGAAGTCACGAACACCATCGCGTTTCCGCAGAAACTGTCCGACACCGGATTGTTCGCGGATCTCGCCACGCTGACCCCGTCAACCGGCGTGGTCCCCTACGAAATTAACCTGCCGTTCTGGTCGGACTACGCGGCGAAACGGCGCTGGTTCGCAATTTCCAATCTGGTAGACGGTTTCGGCTACGCGCGGGATGAGCCCTGGACTACGCCGCCCGGTGCGATGTGGATCAAGCATTTCGACCTCGACCTCGAGCGCTTCAACACCAACACGCGCCGGCGCGTGGAGACGCGGTTGCTGGTGCGGATGACCAACGGCGTGTATGGCGTGAGCTATCGGTGGAACGAAGCGGGCTCGGAGGCCTATCTCGTGCCCGACATGGGCGACCTCGTGGACCTGCCCATCACGAATACCGGCATCCAGCGCTGGACCATTCCGAGCCGCGCGGAGTGCGTGGTGTGTCATCGTCCCGAGGCCGGCCACGCGCTCGGCTTCAATACCCGCCAGCTCAATCGCGAGGGCACGCTGTCGGGCGTGGACGGAAATTTCATCGACCTGCTGTCCGGCGCGGGCTACTTCACAAATACGCCCGATACGCCGGCGTTGCTCCCGCGCCACGTCCGTCCCACGGAAACCAATTTCCCGCTGGAAGTGCGGGCGCGCTCCTACCTCGCGGTCAATTGCGGCTACTGCCACCAGGGCCCCGGTTCTATCGCGGGCGCCGAGTGGGATGGCCGGGCCCAGACGTTGCTGGAAGCCGCTGGACTGGTGCGCGCGATCCCCCTGGGCAATGCTGGCAACACGAACAACCTCCTTCTCGCCCCGGGTGACGAGACCCACAGCGTGATCCTGAACCGCATTGCCGCCGCAAACGGGTTCTCGCGCATGCCCCCGCTCGCCTCTTCCATGCTGGACTACGACGGCATCCAGCTCGTCGCCAACTGGATCAACCAGCAGCTCCCCGGCTGGCAGTCCTACGCCGACTGGCGGCTTGCGCGCTTCGGTTCCACCAACTCGCCGGCGGGCGAACCGGATGCCGATCCGGACGATGACGCGCGGAGCAATTGGGAGGAATATCTGACGTATTCCAATCCGACCAACGACGCGAGCTATTGGACCGGCGAGATCGCGCTCGGACCCGGCGGCGTGGAAATCGGCTACGAGTTGTTCAACCGCGCCGTGTTCGTCGAGACGAGCCCTGATCTGCTCACGTGGACGCCGTGGGCGGTGGCCGGCAACAACGGCATGCCGCTCGCCTCGGGCCTTGTGGCGCGCTTCACCGTGGCCGCGCCACCGACCAATGCGTTCTATCGTTTCCGCATCGAGCCGCGATGACCGCCTACACCTCGAGTATTCGAAAAGCGGCGCGCGCGCTGGCGGATGGCGGCTTGGTCGCGTTCCCCACGGAAACCGTCTATGGCCTCGGCGCGGACGCCTTCAACGCGCGCGCGGTGCGGAACATCTTCCGGGCCAAGGGCCGCCCCGGCGACAATCCGCTGATCGTGCATGTCGCGACGTGCGCCCAGGCGCTGTGTGTGGCGCGCCGCGTGCCGGCTTCCGCGCAACGCCTGATGGACGCCTTCTGGCCGGGGCCGCTCACCGTGATCCTGCCGCGTGGCGCGCGCGTGCCCGATGCCGTCACCGCGGGTCTCGACACCGTGGGCGTGCGCGAACCCTCGCATCCGGTCGCGCGCAAATTCCTCATGGCCGCGGGCACGCCGGTCGCCGCGCCCTCGGCCAATCGATCCGGACGCCCGAGTCCGACCTCGTGGCGCGCGGTGCGGCAGGATCTCGATGGACGCATTGATGTGGTGCTCAAAGGCGGCCCGAGTCGCGTGGGCCTGGAGTCCACCGTGGTGGATTGCACGGGGCGCGTGCCCGTCGTCCTGCGCGCCGGCGCCGTGACGCTCGAACAGTTGCGCCGGGTCGAGCCGCGCACGCGCATGGCCGGTTCGCGCGATACGGCCAAAGGCCGGAGCCCGGGCCTCAAACACCGCCACTACGCCCCGCACGCGGCCGTGCGCATCGTGGCGCGAGGGGAAGAGATCGAGGCCGGCGCGGCATGGATCGGCGTGGGCCGCGTGCCTGCGGGCGCGTCCGTCGTGAAGTCATGCCGGAGCGTGGCCGCCTACGCGCGTGCGGTGTTCCATTTCTTCCGCGCCTGCGAAGCGAAAGGGGTCACGGCCATTTGTTGCGCCGCCGTGCCGGAGCGCGGAATCGGCGTTGCGTTAATGGATCGCCTGCGCCGTGCCGCCAGCGCTACCCGCCAGACGGTCCCCACGTTCCGCCAGGCGCTGTGAAAGCGCGAGGTACAGTTCGCGGCTGACCCATGCATCGGTTGCGGCATACGTGATCTGCGACGGCGTCAACTGCTGCCGCGCCCAATTGGAGCGCTGTTCGCGCTTCGACACGCGGAAGCCGAGGACCAGGCCCGCCAGCGTGCGCAGGCCCGTCTGGGTGTAACCGAGTTTGCGCGCCAGGTCGCCGACCTCGGCGAAGGCCGCCGGTTTGAAGTCGTGGACTTCCTTCAGCTTTTTCAAATCATCCGCCAGCGCGACGCCGGCCTTGGTGATGCGCGGATTGCTCAGGATCGCAAACAACTCGTTCAACGCCTTGAGATTGCGCAGTTGGAAAATCCACGCCTGCTGCTCGCCCGCGAGTTGCACGAGGGCGGGCGGATGCGATACCCCGGCGCGAAATACCGGCTTCGTTTCCGTGTCGAAGCCGAGCAGCGTCTCGCGGCTGATGTCGAGAATCGCTCGCGCCATGTCCTCGTCATTGTTGATAAGCGCAACCGAGCCCTGAAAGGCGCGGATGGGCAGTTCGTTTAGCGCTTCACGGCTGATCGCGGCAGGCTCGGCCCCCTCACGCGCCGCGGATCCTTCTTGCTCCGCCAACGGGAGGGGCAACTGTTCGGAGGGATCGGACATAATCAATCAATACCACATCCAATCAGGAAATGTTAATTGAATGGTGTAACTTATTGCACAACAAAAATATAGGACATAAACTTTGAGTACTCAAAGGGCCTTCACGGGGCATTGATCCACCCGGAATCGCCTTCCGTGTAGAACTCCTTCTTCCAGATCGGAAGACGCTTCTTCAACTCATCAATCAGGTAGCGGCAGGCATCGAACGCGGCGCCCCGGTGGACCGCGGTGACGCCAAGCCAGACCGCCGTATCGCCAACGGCCAGGCGCCCGGTGCGATGCGTGCAGGCGACGTGCAGGATGTCGAACCGATCCCGCGCCTCGCGCTCAATCTTCGCAAACTCGTTGCTCGCCAGACCCTCGACGCCTTCATACTCCAGCGCAACGACCCGGCGTTGCGCGTTCTGGTTCCGCACCGTGCCCGTGAATTCCACCAGCGCGCCGCTCTCCGATGAGACGAGTTCGCGCCGCAACGCCTCCACCTCTATCGCCTGATCCGTCAGCCTAAACATCCGTTTTCCCTCTTCCCAATCCAAAACCGAAATTCCCATCATCCTCCCGCCACCGGCGGAATCACGTGAATCGCGTCGCCTTCGCGCACGGGATGATCCCAGTCGACGAAGCCATCGTTCATCGCCACGCGGAATCGATCCGCCGGCCAGTCGAGGTGGAAACGGCGGGCGAGTTCGGCATACACGTCGCGCGCGGTATGCGCCGTCGTTTCGATCGAAACGGACGTGTGGCCGGTGCGCTCGCGCAGAATCGCATGCAGGTGGACGTGCACCGTGCGCGCGCGGGGCGGACAGGCGTCGCAGGTGCGTTTCGTCTCCTTCGGCGCTTCATCCAGGGCGATGCCGCCGGAGGCCGCCGCGCGCGCACGCTCCGCCTCCTCGGGGCGGTTCGCGTTTTCCAGCGCGAACGGATTCGGCAGGTCCAGCAGCTTCGCCTCCGAGCGAATTAACGCCTTGCGCGGACAGGTCAATCCCTCGCGCACAAACTGGTGCAGGCGCTCCCGCATCGCCGGCTCATAAATTGCGCACAGCGGCTCCGGCAGTCCGTCGATGCGCCCGCGAAACGCCGTGGCGGGCTTGTTCGCGTCGCGCCGGGCGATGAGCATGTCCAGCGTGGCCCGGTCGAGGAAGGGCAGGTCGCACGCGACCACCAGCCACGCCTTGTCCGGGTGCGCGTCCATCGCCGTCAGGATGCCCGCCAGCGGACCGATGTTGTCATAGCGATCGTGCAGCAGCGCGCCCGTCAGGCCCGCCTGATCCGGACGACAGGACACGAAGACGCTGGCGCAGACACCGGCGAGCAGTTCGCGCGCGACGTCCACCTGCGGCATTCCGCGGTACACGAGCGTTGCCTTGTCGCGCCCCATGCGCGTGCTGCGCCCGCCCGCCAGGATAAGGCCGTAAAGTTCAGGCACGGACATTCCGACGGCCTCCTGACTTGGCGAGCAACTTGATCTCGCTGAGGACCATCCGGTGCGACAGCGCCTTGCACATGTCGTAGATCGTCAGCGCGGCGACGGACGCGCCGGTCAGCGCCTCCATCTCCACGCCGGTCTTGTGGTGGACAGACACCTCGCAGGTGATCACCGCGCGCCCGCGTCGGTCGAGCGCGATTTCGATGCGGCAGCCTTCGATGGGCAGGGGATGGCAGAGCGGAATCAGCTCCGCCGTGCGCTTCACCGCCATCGTGCCCGCGAGGATCGCCGTCTGGAACACCGGTCCCTTCGGCGCATGCAGTTCGCCGCGTTTGAGGACCGCGCGCACCTCCGCCGGCAGTGTAACAACGGCCTGTGCCTTCGCCACCCGATGCGTCACCGCCTTCGTGGCCACATCCACCATCCCCGCGCGCATCTTCCTATCAATATGACTCAACTTCACTGATGCCTCTTCGTTTCGTGTCCTCGTGCCTTCCCCCCTCGTGCCCTCGTCTCTTTCCCCTCATACGTCCCACGCATGATAGCGCACCGCCGCGCCCGCCGGAATGCTTTCATCGCCCGGCGGCACTTCGATGAACCCGTCGCTTTCGCCGAGCGCCGCATAATCGCCCGACCCGTGATACTCCTGCAGCCGCGCGCCTTCCGGCCCGCGCCGCACCGGCAGGAAAAGCGTAAGGGACGCGTGCGGCCGCACGGCCTCCGCACAGGCGATCGTATCCTCCGCGCTTGCCGGGGCGCCGAGCGAGCGCAGGAGATACGGCTTCACATAGCGATGGAAACACGCCAGCGTGGACACCGGGTTGCCCGGCAACGCGAACACCGGCTTCCCCCCCGGCGCGACGCCGAACCACATCGGCTTGCCCGGCTTCTGTGCGATCTTGTGAAACGCCACGCACACGCCCAGTCGTTCCAGCGACGAAGGGACGAAATCAAACTTCCCGCGCGAAACGCCGCCGCTCAAGATCAGGCCGTCACACCGCGCGAGCAGTTCCGCCAGCCTCGCCTCAATCGTTTCGGGATGGTCCGGAACGCGCGCGAGGTCCACCTCGGGGCATCCCAATCCCTGCAGCGCGGCGCGGATGCCCCACGCATTCGAAGGACGGATCTGGAACCGTTCAACCGGCGCGTCCGGTTCCACCAGTTCGTCACCGACCGATACCACGGCGAACCGCGGCGGCCGCGCGACCGTCACGTGCGTGCAACCCGCCGAAATCGCGATCGCGATCTGTGGCGACCGCATCCGCGTGCCCGCCGGAAGCAATACGGCCCCCGCCTTGCGATCTACTCCCTGCCGGTGGATGAACTGGCCGCGTTCCACGGGCGCTTTGAGCGTCGCGCGCCCGCCGTCGATCTCCACGTCCTCGTACGGCGCCACCGTGTCCGCGCCGACGGGACACATCGCGCCGGTCATGATTTCAAGACAGCCGCCGGCCGGATCGCCGAGCCGCAACGCGGGCCTGCCCGCCGCCTGGACGCCTTCAATGCGAAACACGGTGCGACCCGGCGCATACGCGATCGCGATCCCATCCATCGTCGCGCGATCAAACGGCGGCACATCGCGGTCCGCGCACACCGCCTCCCGCAGGACGCGCCCAACCGATGCATCGGTCTTCACCACGTCCACCGGCCGCAGCGCCGCCTGCGCGAGGATGCGCGATTCGGCTTCTGCCACCGTCAACACGGCTCACCCGCCGCGCGCCGCAATTTTGCAACGTCTGTAAAAACTTTTTTCACGACTTCCAACGTCTGTAAAAACACGCTGTCCCTTCCTCCTATCCACCAATCTCCGACATGACCCGGCGCGTGGGGAAGGTGTGTTCCGCGAGGCCGTGGCCCCACGGTTTGTACCAGATGCTTTTTTCGATCATGCCCTTGAGTTCCTCGTCGGAGGCCCCGTTGCGCAGCAGCGGAAGCAGGTCGAGTTCCTTGTCGCGCAGCAGGCAGAGGCGCAACTTGCCGTCGGCCGTGAGGCGGGCCCGGTTGCAGGCCGCGCAGAACGGTTTGGTTACGGAGGAGATGAAGCCGATCGCGCCCGGCGCCCCGGCGAGGCGGAACATGCGCGCTTCGCCATCGAGGCGGCCCTCGTTGAGCAACTCCAGCGGGCCCAGCCCGGATTCAATCGTCGTGCGCAATTCGTCTTCCGACACGATATGGCTCAGCTGGAAATCCGCGATGCGGCCCAGCGGCATCATCTCAATGAAGCGCACCTGCCAGGGATGGGTGCGCGTCAGTCGCGCGAGATCCACGACGTCGGCGGTGTCGTTCACCCCGCGCACGACGACGGCGTTGAGCTTGATCGGGAAGCCGGCCTCCTGCGCGGCGCGGATGCCGGCCATCACGTCATCCACATTGCCCCAGCGGGTCAGTTCGCGGAACTTTTTCGGGTTCAGCGTGTCGAGGCTGATGTTCAGGCGGCCCAAGCCGGCCCGTGCGAGGGCGTGTGCAAGGTGTTTCAGCAGCACGCCGTTGGTGGTCATCGCAATCTCCCGCACGCCGGGCAGGGCGGAGAGCTGCTGGACGAGGCTGACGATGTTCTGGCGGATGGTCGGTTCGCCGCCGGTCAGCCGGAATTTGGTGAAGCCGAGTGCGGCGAACAGGCGGGCGAGCCGGATCAACTCGTCGTCCTGCATCAGGTGCGCTGATGGTTGGAACGACATGTCTTCCGGCATGCAGTAGACGCAGCGCAGGTTGCACTGGTCGGTCAGCGAGATGCGGAGGTAATCGATCTGTCGCCCGTATTGGTCAAGGCTCATGGCAACATTATAGCACGACGAGGGTGCATGGGCCGGTCCGCAAGACGCCATCGGTCAGGATCCGGGCGCGCAGACCGCCGCGTCCCTTGAGGAAGGCTTCGGCGCCCGGTCCGACCGCCTCGTTCATCCAGGCGCAGGGGCGGCATTCCTCCGTGCCGGCGAAACGAATGCCGCCCAGTTCGAATTCGCGTCCGATGAGCTGGTTGAGGTCCACGCCCTCAATGAGGACGTTCCGCCGCATGGCGGACGCCGGGCACCCGGGCGATCCCGTCGCCGTTCGCAGGGCCTCGAACACGTCCCACGCGAAAAAGGTGATCTGCCCCTTGTAGTTGTCCTTGTGGTCGAAGAAGCGATCTCCTTCGAGGCCGCGTCCGGCCCGGCAGCGGCACTCCGCTTGTTCCACGATGGCATGCCGCCCGGCGGGCTCGCCGTGGTGTCCGAAGAAGTTATGGCCGGGTGAAATAAAGATGTGGCGAATGGCCGGCTGGAGGGGCGGGGGGGTCATCGCACGCCCAATTCCTCGTCCAGCCACTGGAGTCCTCGCATCATCGAGGAAAAGCCCAACGAGGTTGTCGTGAGCAGGGCAACATGGCGGATGGCATCCGGGCTGGCGCCCGCGGCGCGGGCCAGGCGGGCGTGGGCGCGGGCGGCGCTCTCGTGTCCGGCCCCGAGCGCGATGCCGATCTTGACGAGTTCGCGTGTGACGCGGTCCAGCGGACCGGCATGGTGACAGGCCGCGCCCAGTGTTTCGTATGCGGCCAGGATGTCGGGGTGCCGTTTGCCGAAGCGGAGATACGGCTTGGGCGGCCGCACGGATGTTTTTTTCATGGGACTCCTCCGCAACGATCCTAGTGTCCGCCGCGGGTGCACGGCAAGCGCGCCGGTGATCCTGCGACCACCGGCGCGCAGGTGCGGTCAGAATTTCGCGCTGATGTCGAACTGGACGCGGTCGTAGTCCACGCCCGGGCCGTCCAGGTTCTTCTCGCTCATGTAGTAGGTGAGCTGCCCTTTGAGCAGCTTGGTGAGCTGGCAGCCGAGCGAGAACTTGTGGCTCTTGCCATCCGTGCCGCCGCCGATGTAGTCGGCATCGGTCCACGCCCCGAGCACGGCGTTCGCCTCGATTTCGCGGTAGTTGTAGGCGAAATCAAACGAACCGGGATCCTTCGTCTTGCCGAGGCGGAAGCCGACCAGGTAGGCGGTGTCGTCATCATCCGCGTCCTGGTTCACCGCATAGTTGCCGTACAGCGCGGCGGGGACGCCGACCGGCATGCTGATTTCGCCGATCAACTCCGCAATTTCGAAGCCCGTGCCATAGAGCACATCGGTGGTCGTTTCCACGCCGTCCACGAGTTCGGTTTCCGGGACGGAATCGTTGCCGAAGGCGCGCGCCTTGGCGCGGTCGGAGCCGGTCACATCAATCACCGGATACCCCTCGAGATTTTCAAAGAGGAAATATCCCGCCCCAATCAGGACCTTCAGGTCATCTTTCTTGAAGCTGCCGGCGGCCTGCGCGCCATACAACATGGCGTCGTCGGTGGTGGCGCTGCGCTCCTCCACCCAGAAACTGCCCGCGCTCAGGAGCAGATCGAGCCCATTCGCGCCGAGGGTGTGCTTGATGGCAATACCTTCCGGGTTGAGGTCGCTGTCCCAGACCAGGTCACTGACGCGATGGAAGGGATTTTCCATCTTGCCGCCGATGACGTGCAGGCCGCTGACGGCGGCGGGATGCCAGTCCATGTAGGCGAGATCGAGGTAAAAATCCTTCCGGCTTGCGCCGCCGCCCAGCGATTGATTGCCGGACACGGGATCATTGTTCTCCGACGTGGAGAGTTGCAGGCCGATGGTGAGGTCGTCGCCCGGTTTCGCCTCCGCGCCAGCGCGAGCGCGAATGCGGTGGCGATAGCGCTCCTCCTTGCCTTCCTCGTCAATCAGCTCGACGCGATACCGCAGGTCGCCTTTCAACGTCACGGTATCCGTCCACGAGGGTTTGGCTTTGGCTTCCTCCGCGCGTCCGGCGCCCGCCAGCAGACCCATGCCCAGCAGGCAGGGCAGTATGATGTTTCTCATGTGTGCTCCTTGGTTTGGTGTTCCGGTTCTGCTCAAACGGGCCGCAAGGTCACGTGGGTGTCGTAGAATGAAACACTGCCGCCGACAGGGTCGAACATGCAAGTGTTCTTCACGTGCGGATCGGTCCACATCGCGGCGTTGGCGTGCACGCCCTTCGCGCGCCGCTCCTCACCGCGGATGGTGACGCCGTCGATCTCGATGTCGCAGGCGCCGGTGGCCCAGTGCCCGAACCCGAGCGCGAAGCTGATCACGCCGGGACGCATCGTTTGCGTCAGCTGGAGTTTGCCGGCCATGACTTTTTCCCGGCCTTCCGCGACCGGCCAGACCCCCTCCGGGTTTGTCGCGCTGACAACCTTCACCAGCTGCCCGTCGTGAAGCGACAGGCGCGCGGCATCGGCGGGATGGATCAGGATCGCATTCTCCGGCATCAGCGGCGTGAGCCACGGGTTGGTGATGGTCCGGCTCTTGCACTGGCTGATCGTGCGGTGCGTGATCAGCGCCAACGGGTGCCCCGCGCGCAGCGCCTCCGGTTCCTGGCCGAGGAAATCCTGCACCGGGATATGGGCGGTGTATCCGGGATACGCCTTGCCGGTGCCGGCGTGGATCGTGGCCGCGGTCTTCTCCTGGTAGAAGTTGAGCAGCTTGCCGTACGCGTTGCCGAGCATGCCATTGGGGGCGAAGGCCATTGCGTGGTCCTCAAAGCGACCGCCGCGGTTCAGGATGTACACCACCTTCGGCCACATCGCCTCGCCGACAATCGCCTTCCATCGGTCCGCGTCGAACACCTGCTTCGGGAGATGGCGCCGCGCCTTCAGGAAGAGCTCGATCTCTTCGGGCGATGCATCCGGGACCTGCTGGGAGCCGTCGGGCTTTTCGCCGTACGCGAGATTGCCGACGGCGCGCAGGTAGAGGTCGTCGTAATGCTGCAGCGCCTTGCCCTCGCCGAACCCGTCCGGCCCGAAACCGGGCAGTTTCAATTCCTCCGCGATGCCGAGCATCATGGACTCGAAGCAGACCGGCATGGATTGCCCGAAGACCGTGCACGATTCGGGAACCGGCGGCATGGCCGGTTGCCGCACGGGCTGCACCTTGTTGGGGATGTTCGGGTGCGTACCCTGGAATTCCCAGCGCTCAAGGAACGAGAGGTCCGGGAAGATGTAGTCCGCATACATCGAGGTCATGCCGACGACGATGTCATTCGCGATGAACAGCGGCAGTTTCTCCACGTCGCGCAGGATCGCGATGTTGGTGTGGCCCGCGGGCAGCGCGTAGGTGGGCGCGCCCATGTAGAGGAAGAGCGCCTTGACGGGGTAGGGGTACGCATCGCCAATGGACGGGATCACTTCCTGGTACATGTCGCTGGCCAGCGGATACCAGTTGCGTTTGGCCGGATAGCCGGCAAACAGCGTGGTTTTTTCATAGTCGATGTTGTGCCGGATCGAGCTGATGCCGAACGGCTTGATCGCACCGGGTTGGTCCTCCAGCTTGAACCATTCGCCCTTGCCTTTGCCGGCGATGTCATAGGTGGTGGGCTTCACCATGCCGCCCTGGTGGTCGAAATTGCCGAGCAGCATGTTGAGCGACATCCACGCAAACACCGCGTAGAAGCCGTTGGTGTGCTGAGCCGGGCCGCGATGGATGTCGACCCCGCTGTACGGCGCATGTTTCGCGAGCTCCTTCGCGACGGCGATGATGTCCTCCTCGCGAACACCGGCGAGCGCCGCCCATTCCGCGACCGTCTTTTCATACGCCGCTTCGCGCTGGATCAGCAGGCCCGTCTTGACCTTCCGGCCGTCGGCCAGCGTGGTGTCCACGAAGAGATCGCCCACGACCGGCGTGGTCTCGTCGTTGGGATCCACCTTGACCGGCTGGCCGTCCACCATGGCGACCATGAACTTCTCGGTGAATGCGGTGCCGTCCTTCAGGGTGCGGTTCTCCGCCTCGCAAAGCCCGATGTCGGCGGCGCGCACCAGTTTGCCGGGCTTGCCGTCCTTGAGCTCGACCAGCCACGTGGCGTTGGTCCAGCTCGCCTCCCCATTGGCCGTGGCGGCGGCCTTGTTGGCGTTGCGCAGGAAGGCGGCCCGGTAGGCCTCGTTTTCGAAGATCCAGCGGATCATGCCGAGCGCGAGCGCCGTGTCCGCGCCGGGTTTGACCGGGAGCCATTTCCACGCCTTGCTCGCCAGTTTGCTGAACCGCGGGTCCGCGACGGCGATCGTGCATTTCCCCGTGGCAAGCCGGTCCGTGATCCGGGCCGTGCGGTTCGGCGGGCCGTAATTCGCCTCGAACAGGTTGGCGCCGACGAAGAGGACGAAGCGGCTGTTCTCGAGATCGGCCTGCCAGTAGAACTTCTGCCCGCCGGTGAACTTGCCGCCTTCATACTGCTCGCTGATCGCCTTGCAGGTGAAGTACAGCGAACCCTGGCACACCGTCGTGTGGCCGTGTGCATTGGTCGTGCCGAGCCCGGTCGCAAAGCGCTTGTAGAACTCGCTGCGGCCCGCCTTCAGCCGGCCCCAGTTGCAGACGATCTGGTTGTTTTTCGGGCCGAGGTCGGGATGATCCGGGTCGATCAGCTTGTCGAGGTGCGCGGCGTGCTTCGCCTGGAAGGCCGTGACGAGGTCCGCCCGCTTCGCCTTGTCTTTTTCGGAGTGGATCGCCTTGAGGTCGGCGTCCATCTCCTTCGCAACCTTCGGATCGCGCAGCGCCACGAGCGATCCGAGCCCCTCCACCGCGCGATTCTCCTCGCCGGGCACGTGCGCGAAGAGCGTGCCGCCCGCGCAGATTTCCTTCACCGCCTGGTCGAACGGAATGCTGGTCCATTTGTTTTCCCCGCGCTGGCCCGCGCGCTTCAGGACCTTGCGGAGGCGGAAGGGGTCGTAGGCCGATTGCAGGCCCGACTGTCCCTTCGGGCAGAGGGCGCCGTCCACCAGCGCCGCCGACGCGGTGGAGGTCCGCATCGGGAGATGGGGAACCAGCGTCCACGGGCTGTACGGGTTGCCGTCGATCTTGCTGATCACGCCGTCCTGGAGTTTGCATTTGATGCCGCAGCCGGTGTTGCACTGGAGGCATGCCGAATAGATGACATTCTCCGCGTCGGCGAGGTCGTAGTGGACATCGGCGCGCCCGCTGTTGAGCAGGGCCGCGGCGTCAGCCGGCGCGGCGGCCAGCCCCGCGACGGCGCCGCCGCCGAGCAACGCACCCTTGGCGAGGAAGTCGCGGCGGCTGAGGGCCTCCGCACGGTCGAGGATTTCTTTTTTCATGCGCGTGCTCCTGAAGGTGGGTTCATGAAGGGAGTGCACCAGATTCCCGGGCGAGGCGGCGGTAATAGCGGTCGAGCCAGAGGTGATAGCCGACCGCAAAAAGAGTCAGCGCCACGCCCAGCCCGAACAGGACGACCCTCCACTCCGTGAGGCTGGGGAAATAATCGAAGCTCAGCCGTTCATGCACGAACGCGCGGGCGATGTTCGCGAGTTCCGGGCTGGGGTAGGCGAGCCCCGGAATGATGATGTTCAGCGGCACCATGATGAAGGTGCCGACCAGCAGGATCGCCGCCGCGCCCAGTGCGCGCGAGGAGTTCCGCCCCCAGAGCAGCAACGCGAGGGGGAGCAGTGTGCCGAGCCCGATGTGGACGATCCAGACGCTCCACCAATAGGGCCCGAAGAGCAGCAGGCGCATCGCCTCCGCCTTCGCGGGGACGTTCTGGTAGCTGGTGACCAGCAGGTTCGCGCCCGCGCCGACCAGGCCCACCACCAGCGCCCACATCAGGAACCGGCCCAGCTCGGCCGCCGTCTGCCGGTACACCTCGCTGCCCGCCTGCGGCGAGAACAGCAGGTGCAGCAGCAGGATCAATCCCGTGCCCGCGATCAGTGACGAGACGGTGAACGCCATCGGCAGCATGGAGGCGTTCCAATAGGGGCGCGCCGCGATCACGCCGAACAGGGAGCCGATCACGCCGATCAGCGCAATGCCCGCCGGGATGTTCACCCAGTTGAGCCACTTGATCAGTTCCTCATAGTCGTTGTGGTAGGCCCAGAACTCGACGATCAGGAGGAGCAGGTAGAAGGTGTGCAGCCAGATCATCCACGTCATCATCGATCCGAAATCCGCGAACACGAAGGCGCGCCACGCGCGGAACGGGTGGCCGAGATCCATCCCGATGATCATCAGCGCCGAGAGCAGGCAGCAGATCGCGGCCATCACGATCACCGGCCCGAGCCGGTCGATGCCCTTCACGTTCAACACGTGTTTCAACGCGTAATACCCGAGGATCATGCCGACCTCCATCCACACGAGGTAGACGTAGACCGAGACCCACAACCCCCACGGCACATAGCTGCCCAGCGCGCCGTGATCGCCGCCGGACACGACGTTCCAGACGGCGCCCGCGCCCAGCGCGATCGCGATGAGGCCCAGGATGAGCGAGATCGTGAAATCCGCGCGCCGGTTGAACCGGTATGAGAAACTTTCAGTGATGCCGGACATGGCGTTCTCCTTAGACGATGTAGTACACGCGGGGTTGGGTTCCGAGGTGCGGAAGCAGGGTCTGCACGCGGTTCTTCGTGATCAGCTCCGTGACGAGGCTGTCGGGATCGTTCGCGTCGCCGAAATACGTCGCGCGCCCGATGCAGGTTGTTGCGCACACCGGCAACTGGCCCACCTCCAGCCGGTGCAGGCAGAAGTGGCACTTGCGCGCGTTGCCCTTGGGCGAGGCTTTCGTGCCGTCCGTGCGGGCCCATGCCTTGGCGTATTCGTAGTTCGGCAGCTGTTCCCACGGCGCGGTGCCGTCCACCGCCCGGTCCGGCGCATCGCCCGCGCCCGCGGCGACTCCGGCGGTGTACGATTCGCCGAAGTCACTGGTGCGCGCCTGGTAGGGGCAGGCGGTGATGCAGTAGCGGCAGCCGATGCACTTGTCGTAGTCGACGATGGTGATGCCATCCGGCCGTTTCCAGGTGGCGTTGACGGGGCAGACCGGCACGCAGGGCGGATTCTCGCATTGCATGCACGGCCGGGGCGTGAACTTCAGCTTGAGGTTCGGGAACTCGCCGGCCTCCTCCTTGACGACCGGGCGGTACACCACGCCGGGCGGCAGCTTGTTCTCCGCCACGCAGCCGATCGTGCACGCATCGCAACCGACGCACTTGCGCGTGTCGATGACCATGATCCATCGGCGCTGTTCGACCGGCTTCGCCATCGCCGCCACGAGCTCCCGCTGCATGCGGACCAGCACGTCCTCGTTCTCCGCGCGCGGGACATCCGGCAGTCCCGGCAGGTCCCGCACCGTGTCCGCGCCGACCGGGTCGGGCGTAAGCCCCGCGCGGCGGCGCCGGACCAGCGCGGTGCCGCCGATGACGGCGGCGGCGCCCACAAGCGTGCCGGCGCGCAGGAAGTTGCGCCGGTCGAGCGAGGGCGTTTTCGAGTCAGGTGTTTCGTTGTTCTTCATGCGGCGATCCTCCGGGCGGATGGGGCGGCGGACTTCACTCGATTCGGGCGGCACGGGGTGGCGAGGGAAGCAAGCGACAGGCGGGCCAGGCGCGAACGGAGTCGCTCCTGTTCCGCCATCCAGAAGGCGTTCCAGACCGATCCGTCCGGTGCCGCTGGCCCCGGGCGGGCGTCAGGCCCCTCCACGGCCTCATACACCTGCAGCGCCGAGATATGGCGCGGCGATCGCAGCAGCCAGACGCCGCCGCCCTGTCCGCGCTTGCAGGCCACGATGCCGGCGGCCTGCAGCCGCTTGATGATCTTGACGAGGTAGGGCGCCGGGACGCCGCTGCAGGAGGCGATTGCTCGAATCATGCCATGCGCGCACTCACGGCGGGCCAGGCAGGCCAGCGCTTGCATGGCATGGCTGAACGTCTTGGAAGGACCTGTCATGATGCTCCCGGTTGACTGTGATGAGCATCGTCATTGTGGATGCGACTGTCCACAATCGGGCCGGGCGGAAGACCCTGAATGAATCGTCGGGGAAACCCCGAGGCGGGATCAGCGGCCGCCGCGCCAGCCTGCACCCTCGCCGCTGTGCCCGCCGCCATTGCTGCGCTCCACCGGAAGCAGCCAGACGGCCGCGACCAGCAGCAGGCCTGCGAGCAGGCCGGCGAGCACGGGCCACTTGAGCTTGGGCCACGCCGTGTACCACAGCCAGCGCCAGTGCAGCACGAGGTGGAGGACCACGAGTCCGCAGACGGTGTAGGCGAGCCAGGTGTGCAGGTCACCCCAGTCGTGGCGCGACCAGTCCCAGATGCTCATGCCGCCGCCACCGCGGCTGCCCGGCGGCAGGCGGTAGCGGATGATGAACCCGGTCGCCAGCATCAGGCAGATGGCGATCCACAGCACGAAATCAACGACACGGTTCCACGCGAGTTTGTTCATGGCATGCCCTTCCACGCTCACCTTCGGCAGCCGTGCGCGGCCTGTCGAGGTCGCGCTTGAAGTTCACGCCCTGAACGTGCCCTCGGGGAATGTCCGATTCTTCCGGGGTGATCCTACTTCAACGCCGACAGCGGGGCGCCGAAGTTGATATGGAACGCGGCGCCGTCGAGCAGCAGCGCGGGGACGGATTTGACACCCGCGGCCTCCGCCTCGGCCACGCGGCCTTTTTGTTCGCCGAGGTGCACGATTTCGACCGCGTAGCGCTGCGGGTCGAGCGCGGCGGCGACCTGTTGTTCGGCGGCGACGCACACCGGGCACCCGGCGTGATAGAATATGGCGTTGCGTTTCATCCTGAGTCTCCTGTTGTCCCGCGGCGCACCATGCGCCACACCGTCACCCTACTGGAGGCGGGCGACGCCGCCAGTGGGCACAAAATGGTGCCCGGTTGACGCGGAGGGCCGGATGACGTAAGGCAGGCGCATGAAGAAACAATTCATCCCGCTGGCCGAGCGCACGGCCTATCGCAGCCTGGAGGATGTGGTCGGATGCAAGTGGTCCGCCGGCGTCGTGGTGGCCCTCGCCGAGGGGGTGCGCCGTCCGGGCGCCTTGGAGCGCTACATTCCGGGGATATCAAAAAAGATCCTGAACGAGCGCCTGAGGAAACTGCTCGCCTATGGCTTGATCAAGCGCACCGAGATCCCCGGGCGTGTGAAACACGTCGAATACGCCCTGACCCCCATGGGCCGCAACCTCGCCCGCGTGATCCGCCAGTTGCGCGCGATGGGAAATCAGCATCGTCTTTAGCAGACCATTGATTATGAGCCTCAGTGTCGAGTCTCGACTACCAATTTTTATGTGCTCTGCTTATGTTTAGCGGATGAGTTCGTGTCGTCCGAGAATAATTTTGGGCGCCGCTTTGGCCATGTCCATGATCTCGGCGACCGCCTTTGGGCAAGGTCATTTGTATGTCGCGCTGGATGGGGCGCATCAGCCGCCATTTGACTCCTGGGCGACCGCCGCAACAAACATACAGGCGGCTGTCGATTTGGCCGCCGAAGGCGATGTGGTCTGGGTTGGCAATGGCGTCTATTCGGGCGCGGGCGGTGTTTATGGCAGCGGCCAATTTCGCAGTACGAATGTTGTTTCAATCACCAAGGGTATTCGATTGCGGGGTGTCAATGGACCGGACCACGTCATCATCGACGGTGCACATCTGTACAGGGGTGTTTTGGTGTCGAACGCCAACGCCACTGTTTCGGGATTCACCATTCGCAACGGAGCGCCTCACGGGCCGTCTTCGGGAGCTGGTCTTCATCTGACTCACGGTTCGGCGGAATGGCTGGTTGTGGTGAGCAACAGCACGATGAATGGATTGTACGGTACCGGAGGCGGTGTATATGCAAATGAAGCCAGCCTCTCTAATGTGGTAGTCGCGTATAATGTCAGCAGCGAATCGGGGGGCGGGATTGCCGCCGAGAAATCAACCCTTGATCGATGCCGAATCGTCCACAACACCACCGGCGGAAATGGAGGAGGAGTATATTCAGTAAATCCCACTACGATTCGGAACTCGGTCGTTGCCCGCAATCGGGCAAGAGTCGGCGGAGGTTTGTTTCTGCTGGGCTCGACTGTGGAAAACGTTACGGTCACCGAAAATATGGCCATTGAGGAAGGCGGCGGAATTCATATCGCACCGCTCTGTACGCTTCGGAACGCGATTGTTTGGGGGAATTTCGCCGACGTTGCTCCCGAATGGCATTCACTCGGCATAGAGTTTATTGCCGAGCGGATTGTGACTCGCCCCCTTGCGTATTTCATGGATGGTTTTGAACAAGATCCCAGGCTTATCGGGTCCGGCAACCATGAGTTCTCGTTGGCCCCTGATTCGCCGTGCATTAATGCGGGCTCGTTCCTGGCATGGATGTCCCAGGGTGTGGATCTCGTTGGGAATCCACGGATCACGCAATCGGTGGTGGATATTGGGGCCTACGAAACCAACTACTCCAACACCCTCATGTCCATTATCGGAAATGCGGGGGGTGGCGCGCTTCCGGCCACTCTCACCTTTGATGCAAATGTGATTCCATCCGGAACCGGATGGGTTGGTGATGTTTGGTTCGCGTGGGACTTTGACGGCGATCAAAATCCGGATGTCACGGGGTGGAACACCTCCCGCGTCGATTTCACGTATCTGACGGTTGGCGATTACACCCCGACCTTGATTGTATCAAATATCGCGGGTCAGGTTGCGGGCGCCACGGGCAGTCTTGTTCGCGTTTCGCCTCCTGACCTGTACGTGAGTCCTTCGGGACAGCATATTCCGCCGTACGATTCATGGGTGAACGCATCGACCTCCATTATGGATGCGGCGGATGTCGCTGCATCCGGATCAACGGTGTGGATTACGGATGGCGTATATCGGGAGTCGGGTGGGGTGAGAATTCGCGAGGGGGTCACGATCCGCAGCGTAAACGGACCCGCGACAACCGTTCTGGAAACAACTTCCACGAATTGCATGGTTCAGTTTGACGCGACGGGGGGCGCTGTTATCGGTCTGGGTGTGATGGGTGGAAATCAGAATCGTCGCCCCGGCGTTGCCGCGCCATATCCGGATAATCTGATCGATGCCTGCCATGTCTCCGGATTCGACGGCGCTGGCATCGTGATGGCGTTCAACGCAACCGTCACCAACTCGGTGATCGTCGGCAATCGCGGGGGAGTCCGCATGTTTGGCGGCTTCTTGAACGAATCCGTGATTCGCAGCAATTCCCAGTTTGGAGTTATTACCACCCGCGGCGATAATCCCTTTGGAAACGTAATCCGCCATTGCGACGTGTCTTACAATGTGAACACCTCCTTGTTCGGCGGAGGGATCATGTCCATTTCGGCTTCGGATGTTGTTGTGGATCGGTGTCGTGTCGTAGCGAACCAAGGCTCGGGCATCAGCCTGTATGGCGTAGGTCCACTTACCAGGGTGATCAATAATGTCGTTGCCCGAAACACAGATGCCGGAGTGGCGTCTCGTCTTGGAAATCCAATGATTCTGCACAACACAATCGTTTCCAATCTCGGCGATGGGATCAAATTTTACATGACCAGCGGCGCAAGCGTGATTAACAACATTATTCACGGTAACAATGGCGGCCCCATAACGGTGGAGTGCCCGGTATCCACTTGTTCGTATACGAATCTAAACAACTTTATAGGCGATCCCATGTTTCAGAACGTCTTGAGCGAAGAGTACGCTCTGCTTGCGGATTCACCGTGTATTGATGCCGGGACCTTGCAGGACATCACGAAAACAAGCCGGGACGGGATTGAGAGGCCGTTGGATGGAAATGCTGATGGCGCGGCAATTCCGGATATTGGCGCCTTCGAATTTGTTCACCCGCTTGCAGACACGGATGGCGATGGCCTGAGCGATCAGCAGGAGATTTTGTTCGGCTCCAGTCTGATCAAAGTCGACACGTCAGGAAATGGCATGACGGACTACGAATGCTGGATTGCAGGCATAGATCCCTTGAGCCCCACGGCGACCTTTGTGTTGGCCGGAATTCCTGCTTCCGATGGCTCTGGCGGGTTCATACTTTCTTGGCCGAGCTTGTCATTAAGGGAATACACGATCTTTGCGTCCACCGATTTGATGTCGGACATGAGTCCCATTTTGTCAGGGATTGCCGCAACACCTCCCACCAATAGTGTTGCCATAAACGTGGATGCATTCGACGCCAGCTACTTCCGAATTGGCGTCGAGATTACCACTGATCCATAAACCACTGAAGCCGTGAAGCGAGGTTTACTCGTCACGTCTGGCGCGCAAACCAATCCCGCGTGGCGAGGCAGATGCGGACGAGGCCGAGCATGACGGGGACCTCGATCAGCACGCCGACGACGGTGGCGAGGGCGGCGCCGGAGGCGAGGCCGAACAGCATGACGGCGGTCGCGATGGCGACCTCGAAGTGGTTCGATGCGCCGATCATCGCGGCCGGCGCCGCGTCCTCGAAGGGCAGTTTCATCCAGCGTGCGAGCGCGTAGGTGATGGCGAAAATCAGCAGGGTCTGCACGAAGAGGGGAATGGCGATCCACAGGATCGTCAGGGGTTGCGCAAGAATGATGTCACCCTTGAAACTGAAGAGCAGGACGAGCGTCAGCAGCAGGGCGGAAATGGAGACGGGCGTGAGCACGTGCAGGAATTTCTCCTTGAACCACGTTTCGCCCTTCGCCTGGATGATCCAACGGCGGCTGAAATATCCCGCGACGAGGGGCAGGGCGACGTAGATGCCGACGGAGAGCAGCAGCGCCTCCCATGGCACGGGCATTTCGTTGAGGCCGAGCAGCCAGCCGCCGAGCACGCCGTAGAGCAGCAGCATCGTCAGCGAGTTGATCGCCACCATGACCAGCGTGAGCCCGTCGTTCCCGCGCACAAGGTAGTTCCACACGAGCACCATCGCCGTGCAGGGCGCGATGCCGAGCAGGATTGCGCCGGAGATGTAGGAGCGATAGAGCGGGACCTCCGTGCCGTCCTTCACGATTTCCGTGCCGGGGATCAGGCCCAGCGCGTGGAACCACGTCAGGAAGCCCGCCGCGATGAAGAACATCGTGAAGGGTTTGACGGCCCAGTTGATGAACAGCGTCAGCAGGACTGGTTTCGGCGTGCGCCCGGCTTTGACAACGCGCGCGAAATCGATCTTCACCATGATCGGATACATCATGAAGAAGAGGCAGATCGCGATCGGGATGGATACCACGGGCGCGCCGTCGACGACGATCGCCATACCATCCAGGCTCTTCGCAAGGCCCGGTGCGAATTTCCCCAACAGGATGCCCGCCACGATGCACAACCCAACCCACACAGTCAGGTAGCGCTCGAACACGCTGGTCATGTGGCGATCGGGATCAACGGTTGCACAGGTCATTCTGATCTTCCTTATCAACCACGAATGGACACGAATCGACGCGAATGCCGATCCGATCCATTCGTGTTCATTGGTGTTTATTCGTGGTTAAACAATCCGGAAGCGTTTCGACGAATCGCCGGATCTCATCCCGCACGCGGCGGTAGTGGGCGAGGGCTTCTTCCTCGGTCTTCGCGGTCTTTGCCAGCTTCGGCGGGTCGTCGAAGCCGACGTGGACGACGCGCGTCTTGCGGCCGAGCCACGCGGGGCACGTCTCGTCCGCGTGGCCGCAGACGGTGATCACCACATCCAGCGGGACATCCTTTAATTCATCGACCTTCTTCGAGCGCTGGCCGGTGATGTCCACGCCCGCCTCGGCCATGACCCGGACCGCGTTCGGGTTCATGCCGTGCGTTTCAATGCCGGCGGAGTAGGGTTCAATCACGCCGCTTTTCAGCGCGTGCGCCCAGCCTTCCGCCATCTGGCTCCGGCAGGAGTTCCCGGTGCAGAGAAAGAGCACGTTCAGCTTTTTCGTTGCTGTTTGCATAAAACCTCCAGATCCGCGCGGCGGATCGCCTTCAGCCTTCGGTCATCCGCCCGGATCTCCGCGCACGTTTCCAACGTCTGTAAAAACGATTTCGGAACACGTTCAACGTCTGGAAAACCTTTTCCCGCCAGCCGGTAGTGGACCCAGCGTCCGGCCTTGCGCGATTCGACGAGTCCCGCGTCGCGCAGCAGCGACAGGTGTTTCGACACTGTTGACGGCGCGAGTCCGACCAGGTCGATCAACTGGCACGCGCACAACTCCCCGCCGCGCAGCGCCGCGAGCAGGCGCAGCCGCGTCGGATCGCTAAACGCCAGCCCGATACGCGCGATGGAACGAATGTCCTTCATTTCGTTATATGGCGAAATGTAGATATATGCGCGCGATTGTCAAGGCGCGGTATGGAGCAGCCAGAGGCCGCCAAGGATGACCAGCACGCCGCAGACCTTCTTGAGCAGCACGGCGCCTTTGGAGTCCTTGTTCCAGTTGAGGGCCTTCTCCACCAGTTCGGTCGAGGTCCCGGCGAGTACGATGACGGAGCAGTGGCCGAGGCCGTAGACGGCGAGCAGCAGGACGCCGTACCCGAATTGCTCTGCGGCGACCTTGAACGTGACGGCGAGCATGGGCGCCATGTAGGCAAACGTGCAGGGACCGAGCGCGATGCCGAAGATGAGGCCGAGGACGAAGGAGGCGAGCAGGCCCTTGCGCTGCAGGCCGACCCGGCCCGCGTTGACGTTCAACGGAATTACGTCCAGCAGGTGCAGGCCAACGACGAAGAAGATGGCGGCGACGAACCAGTTGCCCCATCGCCCGACATCGCCCAGCATCCGCCCCGCCAGCGCGGTGACCACGCCAATCAGCGCGATGGTGATCAGGATGCCGACGGAGAAGAGCAGGGAGAGCGTAAACGCGCGTCCGGCGGACTTCACATCCTGCTCATCGATGAATCCGACGATCAGCGGAATGCTGGCGAGATGGCAGGGACTGAGGAGGATGCTCAGGATGCCCCAGATGAAAGCCGCCCCGAGCGCGACGGCCGGCGCGCCCTGCACGGCGTTGGTCAGCGCGGCGAGAAGTTCGTGCATTTCAATTCAGCACCCCGAGTTCCTTCCACTTGGCCAGGATATCGGCTTTCCCCAGGAATCCTTCGTGCCGCCAGCGTTCCCGGCCTTCGGCGTCATAGAAGATCTGCGTCGGAATGAGGTTGATCCCGTAGGGCTTCGCCGCTTCGGGGTCTTCCCACACATCGATGAAGGTGACCTGGAAGATGCCGGCGTATTCCGCGCGCAGCTCGTCGAGGATCGGCGTCATGGCTTTGCACGGGATGCACTTCCCGGCGCCGAGATCCACGAGGCGGGGCAGGGGGGTGTCAAGGTTCGCGGAAGCCGCTGCCGGGGTGGAGGTCCCGGATTCCTTTTGCTGCGCACGATGGACCAGCACGATCGAAGCCGCGGCGGCGAGCGCGATGATGATGAGCAGGCGATGGAGCGGCTTCATGTTTACAGCAGGTGCCTTTTGATTTCGTCCACGGAGAGCAGGCGTCCCGCGCTTTTGACGACGCCGTCCACCACGAGGCCCGGCGTGGTCATGATACCGAACTTCATGATCTCGGTGATCTTTTCGACCTTCTCGATGCGGGCTTCGATGCCGAGCTGTTTAACCGCCTCTTCCGCGTGAGCCGTCAGCGTTTTGCACTTCGGACAGCCGGTGCCGAGGATCTGGATTTTCTTCATGGGGTCTCCTGTCAAAGCGCACCGAATAGCAGTCCGGAGATCGTGGCCATGATTACGACCAGGGCCACGAACGTAAGGGTCTTTCGGGGGCCGAGGATGGAGTTGATCACCAGCATGCTGGGGAGCGAGAGCGCGGGGCCGGCGAGCAGGAGGGCGAGGGCGGGGCCCCGCCCCATGCCGCTGTCCATCAGGCCGCGCAGGATGGGGACTTCGGTGAGGGTGGCGAAGTACATCAGGGCGCCGGTGAGGGAGGCGAAGAAATTGGTCCACAGCGGCCAGATGCCGGCGAGCCAGCCGGGCGGTTCCGTGCCCGCGCCGTGCAGGATGGCCCAGAACGGGGCGGGGTCGTCGCCCACCAGCGCTTGAATCCATCGGTTCGGGATGAGGCCGGCGTCCACCGATTCCGGGCTGCCGAGGAAAAAGCCCGCGGCGAGCACGCCACCGAAGAGCAGCGGGGTGATTTGTTTGGCAAAGCCCCAGGTCTGGCCGCCCCATTCCTTCAGTTCCGGGCCGTTGAACCAGATCAGGACGGACAGGGCGATCGCACCGGCGGTGAACGGAATGACCGGGCGGGACGGAATCAGGAGGGCGATGGCGAACACGCCGGCGGCGGATGCGAACAGGCGCCACGCCTTGACGCCGAGGAAACGCCACAGGCAGAAGCCGGTCAGCAGCGCGAAGCCGGAGGTGATCCACCACTTGGCGGCGTGGATGGCGTGCCAGATCCCGGACGATTCGGCGGGGCGGGCCCAGTTCGCGAAGACGAGCACGGCGGCCATGGCGAAGAAATACAGGGCGGTGTGGCGGAGCGGGCGCGGCGGTTTGCCGTCCTCCTCGAGATAAACCTCCCCCGCCGTTGCGGCCTTGGCGCGTTCGTCCTTGAGGAAGATCAGGTGCATCAGTGCGCCGATAACGAGGCTGAAGACCACGGCGCCGATGGCGCGCGCGATACCGAGCGGGGCGCCGAGAATGCGCGCCGTCATGACAATGGCCAGCACGTTGATGGCGGGTCCCGAATAGAGGAAAGCGACCGCCGGGCCGAGTCCCGCGCCGCGCATGTAGATGCCGGCGAAGAGGGGAAGCACTGTGCAGGAACAGACGGCGAGGATGGTGCCGGATACCGAGGCGACGCCATAGGAGAGGAGTTTATTGGCCTTGGGGCCGAAGTACTTCAACACCGCGTTCTGGCTGACGAAGACGCCGATTGCGCCGGCGATGAAGAAGGCGGGGACGAGGCAAAGCAGAACATGTTCGCGGGCGTACCAGTGGAGGAGGCGGAACGCCTCGAACAGGGCCCCTTGAATGCGCGGCGACTCAATGGGCAGAAAGTAGGCGGCCAGAAATCCGGCGAGCAGGAGCAGCGCGGTTTTCAGCTCCCGGTTCATCTGGAAGGATCGGTGACGGCGCGTGCGCGCCGTTTGTGATCCGACTGGACGACTTCCATGGCGCAATCAAAAGCCTTCAAAATACAGGGAGTCGCGAGTCGCAGCATCACGCGGGGGCCCGCACGTCGCTCCGCCACGATCCCGGCCTGTTTCAACTGGCTGACGTGTCGCGAGAGGTTGGACTGGTTACGTCGCAGAAACGGTTCCAACTCGCTCATGCAGGCTTCGCCTTGCTGCAAGGCATACACGACCTGGAGCCGCAACGGGTGCGCGAGCGCCTTCAATACCCGCGCCCGCGCCGCCGCCTCTTCCTCGGACAGAAAACGATTGGATTTCATACATTCACTTATGCGCATATGCGCATAAGTGTCAATGCACGAATGCGACATCGGCTGCTTGTGCCTGTGGGCGGGTGGGCGGTGTGGGGCGCGGTTAGCGCGCGGAGGTGATGCGGATGTCGGGGCGGTAGCGGATGCGGACGACCAGGTCGCCGCGGGCGCCTCGGGCGGTGGGGAGGCCGGCGCCGGGAATCCGGAGGAGCGTGTCGCGTTCGACGCGCGGGGGGATTCGGATGGAGAGGGGCTGGCCAAGCGGACCGCGCAGGTGTTCCGCGCCGCCGGACGCGGCGCGGCGCGCGTTGATGCGCAGGTCACAGCGCAGGTCGGACCCCCTGGCCTTGAACTGCCGGTCCGGCTTCACCTTCACCCGCACCACCAGCGTGCCGCCGTCGCCGTCCCGCTGGATGCGAAAGCGCGTACCCGGCGCGGTGTCGGGCGGGACCACCAGCGTGTACTCCTCGGCCGCGGCGCGGGCGGGATCGTGGACGCGCACGCGCAGATTCGTGCCCGCAATCAACTCGCGGATCGTGACCTGCGCATCCTGCTTCAGGGCGGAGACGCGCCGCGCCTCCCGTCGTTTTTTGGGCGCGCCGCGTTCGCGCTCCAACTCGCGGTCATACGCGCTCCGCCGCGCGTCGTTGCCCAGCACGTGATACGCCGCGTTGATCGCCTGCGTGCGCGCCATCGCCTCCGGCGCCGACGCGTTGACGTCGGGGTGATGCGTCTTGGACAACAGCCGGTAGGCCTTGCGGATTTCGTCGCCGGTGCAGGTGCGATGCAGCCCCAGAGTGGCGTAGTGATCCGCCTGCATGAATCGGTCTTTCGCGGCGCTAGTCGAAGAAAACGCGCACGTCGAGTTCGTCGCCGAAATCATCCGCGACGTCGAGCACGGTCAGGCGGCCCTCGATGATGTCCACCTCATCGCGCCAGCTCGCGTCACTGTCGCGCTGGTCGAGCACGATGCGGTACACGCCGGGTTCAAGGTCGAATGGCCGGTCGCTGTAATCGCCCACCTGGCCCCGCTCGTCGCCATCCACATAGACCCGCAGGTCCCGGCTGGTGTTGTTGTCCACGAGCAGCGCGCCGAATCCATCGGGCGGCACATGGTCGCGATCGTTGTCGCTGTCGAGATCGCAGCCGGAGGCCAGCAGTCCGGCCGTAGCGATGAGTGCGCCCGCCAAACACCGTTTGAGGAAGTTCATGGGATTAACCTTATCGTTTTTGCAGGGTCTGTAAATTACAGACGTTGCAGGGGCGCCGATATTCATTTTACAGACGTTGTAAAATCGGGGGTGTCCGTCTTCTCCGGCGACAGCTCCTCCCATGCGCCTTTGTGGGGGTGCCAGCGGATGCGGCCGCGTTCGAAGGTGTTGTGGCGTCCGCCGTCGCCGCTGTCCAGCTCGTCGCTGGTGGGGTAGCCGAGCGGCCCGGTCTCCCAGCCGAGCGCGGCCCAGCGGTCGCGGATGGCTCCGTAGATGGCGGACGGCGGCGTGCGGGGCGACCAGTAGATCGAGCCGCGTTCGTAGTGGGTGTAGCGGCCGAGCCCGTCGGGGCAGGTTTCGACGCCGGTCACGGGCGCGCCGAGGAAGTCGAGGCCGCCGGTGGCCTGCCATTTGGCGTGGATCGCGGCTTCGGCCGCAAGGGGCTCTTCCTTGGTGTTCGACGCCGCGGGCGCGGGGGCTTCCGTGCGGATGGGCACGCGCGTGGCGGCGGCGTCGTGCGCGCGGCCCGCGGGCGGCGTGGCGCGACCGTTCATCCGCTCGCCCGCGCGATCGAGGGTCATGACGAGTTTCCATCCCTTGAGGATGTCCCAACGCGGCGCGCGCTGGTCGAAGTCGATCCACGCTTCGAGTTGCTCGCCGCGCAGTGCGCCGTTGACGCGGTAGGGCTGGTCCGGGTCGCCGTTGAGATAGAACGTCCCGAGCCGGCGGTCCTGCACGCGCTGGCCGCGCTCGTCGGCGTACAGATGGTGGTCGAAGAGCGGCTGCATGAGGCCGGGCACGTGGTACACGTCGAGCGTGCCGCGGTGCGGGCCGAAGGCGACGTCCCAGCGCCCGATGAAGGCGAGCTCCGGCATCCGGTACGGGCGCTCGACCTCGTCAATCCACGAAGCCCATTCGCCGTACTTCAGGTAGTCGTATTCGATGTAGGTGAAGTCGTCGCCGGGCGGGTTGGGGATCGGGTGTCCCCAGCTGTTTTTGGCGATGAAGGTTTTGTTGCGCGGGTCGCGCCGGTCGTAGCCGACGATGAGCATGCGGTGGGTGGTGACGTCGCCCGCGGGGCCGGTGTATTTCCAGATGCGCCCGTCCCAGTTGCCGGCCATGCGGAAATCCCAGATGACCTCGCGGCCGGAGGCGAGGATGGCCTCGATTGCTTCCGGGCGCGTGGCATCGGCGCGCGGCAGCCATTCGACGCGTTTGACGCGGTAATAGGCGGGCGCGCGGAGGGCGCTGCGCGGCAGGCGGCGCTCGTCGAGCAGATGGGTCGAGACGTTGTACTGGCGCTGCCAGTAGGGATCGGTGTCCGGGCGTCCGCCGGTGTCGAACAGGTAATCGGTGAGCGGCATGAACCGCTCCTCCGGCAGGCCGAGCACAGCGGCGGGCGAGGAGGCGACGAGCGAGTCCACAGTGCCGCCCTGGTGCTCGAACATCGGGATGCCGCTTTCGCGCTCCCAGGGGTCGGGGATGCGCATGAAGCGGGTGCGGAAGCGGCCGTCGAACTGGCAGGTTTCGATAAACAGAAGACGGGCGACGTAGTCGGAAAAGTGTTCGGCGAGATCGAGATCGCCGTGGCCCTGGCGTTTGTACGCGGCTTCCATCGCGGCGACGGTGCCGTGGATGAAACAGTTGCCGCGCGCGCCCTGCGCCTTGACGGGGGTTTGATGCGGGCGGAGGTCCACATAGGCCGGGCGCTGGGCCTCCGCCGCGAAGGCGGCGCTGAAGGCGACGAGTACGCAGAGCAGTCGCAGGACGTTCATCGGGGCCTTTCGATGGGCAGCGGGTGCGTGGAGGGCGGCGTGTGCAGCAGGTCGTCGTCGGTCCACAGGCGGCGATCCGGGCCGGCGGAGCGGATCTCCGTGCGGGTGCTGGAGAGCGCGTGGAACACGTACGGCGTGCCCCATCGGTCGATCAACTCGCCCGATTCGTTCAGCGCCGGATGGGTCGCGGGGATGAAGGCGAGGTTCGCGCGATTGCGGCCTTGCAGGCGGCGCACGAGTTCCGCGTTAGATCCCGCGGGGGCGGCCGCGTGGTCTTTCACGAACATCCGGTAGCGTTCGAGCAGGCCGTGCACGAGCAGCAACTCCGCTTCGGGAGTGACGTCCGGTTGATGCAGGCGGTCCAGCGCGGGGTCGTGGGAGGGAGGAACGGGTAGCGAGGAGCGGGGAGCGGGGGAGGAAGGGACGGGGAGCGGGGAGCGAGTAGCGGGTGAGGTGTCGCGGGTGCGCGCGAGGAGGAGGACGAGGACGACGACGAGGAGGAGAAGGACGAGAGAGAGGAAGAGGCGGTTCACGTGCCGAAGAGGCCGAGCGGGGAGCCGGCGGATTGCAGGTTGTAGAAGCGTTCGATGTTCGGGAGCACGAGCGGAAGATTGGCTTTGTCCACGCCGAGCCACAAGGCGAGATCGGCGAAATATTCATCGACGGAGGTGGTGGGGATCAGCCGTCCGCGTCCGGTATCGAGCGGGTTGTCCTCGTAGAGGCTGGGATACTGGCCGAAGATGCGCCGCCCGTTCAGCGCGCCGCCCATGACGATCTGGTTGCCGCCCCAGGCGTGGTCGGAACCGGCGCCGTTGGAGGTGAGGGTGCGGCCGAAGTCGGACGCGGTGAACAGGGTTACGTTGTTCTGCAGGTTCAGCTCCGTGAGCGCCGCGTTGAAGGCGCCGAGGCAGGCGCTGACCTCGCCGAGCATGGCCTGCTGGTTGTTGATGACCTCGTCGTGGTGGTCCCATCCGCCGTACATGACGAAGAAGGTCTGGCGCCGGACGCCGAGGAACGAATGCGCGGAGATCACGCGCGCGACCATGCGGAGCTGTTCGCCGAGCCATGAGTCGGCGGGGAACGCGGTGGTGAGCGTCGGCGCCTGGTTCAGCGCGGCGGTGAATTCGTGGTGCGTGTGGATGCCGCCCTTCGTTTTCTGGACGAAGGTCTGCTCGAAGAGGTTCCGGTATTCGAGGTCGAGCTGGCTGTCGATGGCGGCGCCGCGCACATGGTTCTGGTTCCAGTCGCCCTCGACGCCGTCGAGGCCGATGCTGCCGTACGGCGTGATGCTGTATTCCACGACGCTGTTGCCCGCCTGCCACACGTTGCTCCCGCTCAGCGAGATGTTCATCGAGACACGCGAGTTTTCGTTCAGGCTCGCGAGCAGGTCGGCGGCGCGCCCGCCCCAGCCGAGCCCGACGACGCGATCCGGCACCGAGGTCTGCCATTGCTGGATCTGGTCCGAATGCGAATAGAGGCCGAGCGGGACCGGCACGCTCTCGTTCTCGTACTGTGTCTTGTTGATGCGTTCGACCAGCGTGCCGACGTTCGCGACAAATGCGAGCTGGTTGTTTTCAAACAGCTGCTGCACGGCCGGCATGTTGGGATGGACCGCGAGCTGGCGTCCGACGCTGTTGAGCGGGTTGATCGGCAGCAGCGCGTTCTGGGGCAGGGCCAGGTCGCGCCGGATGGCCTGGTATTCGGCGTATTCCGCGGCGCCGCTGGGCACGAGCATGTTGAACGAATCGTTGCCGCCCGCGAGGAAGACGCAGACGAGCGCCTTGTAGTCGCTGCCGCCGCCGATGGACTGACCCGCCGCGGTGCCGGCCATGCGCAGGTTGAGCAGGGTGTTGAAGAGGGCGGTGGAGCCGATGGCGGCGCAACTGGCCTGGCCGAGGAACTGGCGGCGTGTGAGCGGCGGGCGTTGGTTCATGGAGGGTTTCCCGTTCATTTGAGCACCGCGAATTCGGGGGATGTGCTGATGAGATACACCGCCATGTTCACGCGCTGGTTCGTTTCCGCGGCGGGGATGCGTTCGATCGCCTCGCGAATGACCTGGTGATGCGGCGGCGAGAGATTGCCGTAGGTGAGCAGCGTGTCGAGGTGCGCGATCAGCGCGTCGGGATTGTTCGACAGCGCGCGCAGCGGGGCGAGGTCGAGGCGGACGTTCGTGGGCGGATCGTAGGGCCAGCGGTTCAGGCCGTTTTGCTGGAGCGACACATAGATGTGGTTGAGCGCCATGATGGCCGTCACGTCGGTGACGATCTGGAATTCGGGCGCGACGAGGCCGGCATCCTTCAGCGGGCCGTTGGGTCGGAACGAGGGCGCGTAGAAATTGAACACACTGGGCGAGCCGGAGGGGCGCATCGCGTAGATGTCGTCGATCCACCACATTTCGAGGAACGCATTGGAGGAGGCGGCGTTGAAGGAGCGCGCGAGGTGGACGGGGCGGAGGTAGGGCTCGCGCAATTTGCCCCAGGCGGGGTTGGCGAGATGGGCGGGATCGCGCGCCTCGGGGTCGAGCAGGATGGCGAGCAGCACGGCTTTCAGGTCGCCGCGGACGCCCGATCCGTTGTTCGTGAACGCGGCGCTGACGCGCGCGACGTAGGCGGTGCTGGGGTTCGATGTGGTGAACCGCTGGATGAGCTGGCGCCCGATGAACGGCGGCACGTTGGGATGCAGGAAGAGGTTGCTGACCGCGAGATGCACGTCGCGCATGGGCGGCTGCCCGGCGGGGATGATCGTGCCGCGCAGCAGCGCCTTGCTGTTCGTGTCGTGGTATTCGGTCCAGATGCGCATCGGACCGGTGAGGTCGTGGTTCGTGGGCCAGTAGAATTCCCACCAGTAATTCGTGTTGCCCTGCGGCCAGCTCAGGCCGGTGAAGGCGCGGGCCAGCTCGGTGATGTCGGCGTTGTTGTAGGTGGCGATCGGCTGCCCGTTGGTCGTGAGGACGCGCGTGCCGTCGGGGTTCAGTTCCCACAGGCCGATGGAGAACAATTGCATGACCTCGCGCGCGAAATTTTCGTCGGGGAAGCGGCCCGTCGCGGGATCGGCTTTCTCGTTGCCCATGTGGCTGAGGTAGATGCCCATCGCGGGGTGCAGCGCGACGGAGAGCAGCAGGTCGCCGAAATTCCCGAAGGCCTTGCCGAGCAGCAGGTCGTAGTACGCCGTCATGCAGCGCCATTCGCCGGCGAGCCGGTCGCTCGCATCCGACACGACAAAAATCTGGCTGAGCGCCCAGGCCATGCGCTGGCGCAACTGGTCCGGCGCGTTCACGCTGCGATGCCACCAGACGAGGTCCTTGTGGGAACTCCAGATGTTCGTGTACGCGGCCTCGACGGTCTGCATGTAGGTGCTGTGGTGCGAGGGGGCGATGGCGAACTGGTTGGTGATCCACGCGTAGTAGCCGAGGTTCGTGACTTGCGCGATCTCCTGTGTTTTGACGCCGAACGTGGCCTGCGAGAGGAAACGCGCCGCGCCCTTGGGCGAGGCCTTGTTCGTCGCGGCGGCGTTGGCGAGCGTGACCGTGGCCGCCGAGGGGGTGCCCAGGCGATACCACGCGGAGGTCCCCAGCGTGAGCGCGATGGTTTCGGTGCTTTCGTTGAGCGCATCCGCGCGCGGGTGCACATAGACCCACGCCTCGCGCACACCCGGCTCCAGCGTGATGCTGCTCGTCGCGCTGAGCGTGTAGTCGCTGCCCGGTGTGGCGGATCCCGAGAGGGTGAACGGCACCGTGATGCGGTCGATGCGGCCCGTGCGGCGGATCGCGAACACGCCGGGGTCCGGCCAGTCCTCCTGCATCGCGGAATCAATCGCCGCGACGGTGACCCAGTTGGTGCCGCGCAGCGCGTTGCGCACCTTGTTCGAGTCGGTCATGGAGGTGCGATGGCTCCGGTTCGTGTCCGGCTGCAGGCCGATCATCAGCTCCTCCCAGTCGGAGAGGCCGTCGCCGTCGCTGTCGACATCGACCACGCGGATGCTCCAGAACGTCGAGGCGTCGCCGGACGCGGGAGGCTGGAAGGCCATCGGCGCGTTCGTGCCGCTCCACGAGGCGAGCGGGCTCCACGCGAGGTCCATCAGGTTCGAGCGGGCCATCAGGTCATAGCGTTTCCCGCGCAGGCCATACCAGGTGAACGTCAGGCGATTGGAGAGCACCGACTGTGAAACGGCGTGGACCGAATTCGGGTCACGCGGGTCGGTGCCGGCGATGCTCTCCGCCCAATTCGGCACGCCATCGCCATCGGTGTCCACCATGGAGGCGAGATTGGTCGACTCATAGTAGGTCGCCCAGATGTCGCCCAATCCGTCGAGATTCCAATCCCCCGCGCGCAGCGGTGTGCCGGCGCATAACAAGAAAACCGCGCATGCAAGGCAGACAATGTGCCGCATAGACCTCCCCAAGCGTAGGGAACAATGAAGCATGATGAGTGCCAGTCCGATGATTTGGAGGATGGTCCCGGTGTGGGGCGGGGATAACTGGTTGTGGGATAGCGCGCTGCAACAAATACCCGCCGCGCGGCACGGCGTTCAGTTTTCGCGCAATTGCAATCGCCCGGCAGTTGATCTTGCGGAAATGACGGGGGTGGACGCGCGTGGCGCGGCGGGCTACAAGTGCGGCGATGTACACCAAGGGACAGCGGATCGAGCTCGAATTGACCGATGCCGGGGATGGCCAGGCGTGTTTCGGGAAGTTGCCGGAGGGTCTGGCCGTGTTTGTCGCTGGGCCGGTGGCGGTGGGCGATCGCGTCGAGGCGTCGGTCACGAAAATCAAGCGCAACTACCTGGAGGCGAAACTTGTTCGCGTGGTGTCGGCGTCGCCGGCTCGCGTGGAGCCGCCATGCCCGCACTTTGGCCATTGCGGTGGCTGCAAATGGCAGCACGTGCGCTATGCCGAACAGTTGCAGCTCAAGCGCAAGGTGGTGGCCGATGCGCTCGCGCATATCGGCGGCTTTGCCGGGCATGCGGTGGCGGACCCGATTCCGGCGGCGCGCGAATACGGCTATCGGAACAAACTGGAGTTTTCATTCGGCGACCGCCGATACCGGTTGCCCGAGGAGATGGCGCTTGATCAGGCGGCGCTGGCGAAGCCGGTGGACTTCGCGCTCGGGTTCCACGCGCCGGGCCGTTTCGACAAGGTGGTGGATCTCGACGCCTGCCTGCTGGGGCCGTCCGAGATGAACGAGGCGCTGGATCTCGTGAAGCGGTTTGCCCGCGAGCGCCGGCTGAGCATCTACAACACGCACACGCACGAAGGGTTCCTGCGGAACCTCGTCGTGCGAAAGGCCTTCGCGACGGGCGAGTTCATGGTCTACCTCGTCACCTCCGCGCATGACCCGGCGCTGATGGCGGAGTTGGACGCCGCGCTCGCGGGCCACTTCGGCGACCGGCTGACGACGTTTGTGAACGGCGTGACCTCGCGGAAGAACACCGTCGCGCGGGGGGAGCAGGACATCGTGGTGCGCGGGCCTGGCGTGATCACGGAAAAACTCGGCGCGTTCCGGTTCGCCATCTCGCCCGTCTCGTTTTTCCAGACGCATACCGCGCAGGCCGAGCGCTTGTATGAGGAGACGCTCCGCGCGGCGGATCCCAGGCCCGACCAGGTGGTGCACGACCTGTATTGCGGCACCGGCACGATTTCCTTGTGGATGGCCGGGCGCTGCCGGTCCGTCGTCGGCTGCGAACTGGAACCCTCCTCGCTGCGCGATGCGGAGGCGAATGCGCGGGACAACGGGGTGACGAACGCGCGCTTTCTGGCGCTGGACCTCAAGCATTACGCCCGCGCCGTGCGCGAACTGCCCGACGCGTTGCGCCCGGACATCGTCGTGGTCGATCCGCCGCGCGCGGGCCTGCATCCGGATTTGGTGACGGAATTGCGCGCATTGCGCCCGCAACGGATCGTCTATGTGAGCTGCAATCCGGCGAGCCTCGCGCGCGACGCGCAGGGGCTTTGCATGGAGGGCGCTTATCGGCTGGGGCCCGTGCAGCCGGTGGATTTGTTCCCGCACACGGCGCACGTCGAGAGCGTCGCGGCGCTCGAACGCGTTTGACGCGGGCTACAGGGCCACGACGAGGATTTCGGCCTTCGTGACCTGATCCGCGCGCCGGAGCCGCTGCATGTGGTTGAGCAGTTCCTTCAGGATCGCGCGCTCGCGTGCTTCGTCGCGCGGGATTTCGTCCAGCATGTCGCTGACGGCGACCTCCAATTCGGCCAGGGCGGTGCCCGACGGAAGGGTCAGCAGGAATCGCGACGGCGCCACTTCAACCATGTTCAGCAGGCGTATTTTCTTCAAGTAGCGGCTGGGGGGCGTCACCAGCAGGCCCACGCGTTCGGCGACTTCGATAATTTCCACGAGGCGCTGTGGCGGGACATGCGCCGGCAACGCCATGTCGGTGGCCCGCGCGATGGCCTTCGCGCGGTCATGGTCGATGGAGGCCAGCAGCTCCAGCGTCCGGTTCGGCAGCGTTACCGTAATGGGATGGCTTGGCTCCTGGAATTTCCGGGGTCTGCCGCCGGGATGCTTTTTTGGCATTGATTTCATAGTTATTCAAAGAATACTTACGATGCTTTCATAGTTTATATTAGAAATCAAGGGGTGATATGGATCGTGCGGTATGGCCGTTGTTCAGGCCGCTGGCGTGGGGCTTCCAGGGCGGATGGCTGGGCTGGGTGGCCCTGGCGGGGTGCTGGGCGGGCGCCGCGGCGAGTTTTGGATTGGTTGCGTTGCTGGTGGCGTATGGCATCCCGTGGGCCCGCGTGGTGTATGCGGAGGATCCCTACGCGCATGCGGCGGCGGGGCTCGGCTTTCTGTTTCTGGCGTGGGTGGTGCGCGTCGGCTGGCGAAGTCCCGCCCGCGACTGGGGCCGGTTGCTCGGCAAGGGGGCGATGCTGCTGGTGAGCCTGGCGCTCTCGTTCGCGCTCGGCGAACTGCTGGTGCGGACGATGCTGATCCGCAATCAGGAGGCGAATTCACTGGATCGGCTGAAGCACCTGCGGGCGCAGGGGAAAAAACTTCCGATCCAGAGTACGCATCCACTTTCGCACATTATCGTGCCCAGCGACCATTCCCGTCTCGTCTACGAGCTGCAGCCGGACCTTGACCTGAAGTTCGGCCATCGCCTGGTGCGGACGAACCGCGATGGCATGCGCGATGATCGCGAATACGACATTCCCAAGCCGGACGGCGTGGTCCGGATCGTGGGCATCGGCGATTCCGGCATGTTCGGGTGGGGCGTTGAGCAGAATGAGGACTACCTGTCCGTGCTCCGAAGCAACCTCGCCCAACGCGCCTCCGGGCGGCGCTACGAAGTGCTGAACCTCGCGGTGCCGGGCTACAACACCCAGTTGGAGCTGGAGGCGCTGCGCCTGAAAGGATTGCCGTATCGCCCGGATATTGTCGTCGTGGGTTGGTGCGACAACGACTTTTCGCTGCCCATGTTCCTGCTTGAGAAGGAAAACTTCCGTCGGCGCGACGTGTCGTTCCTGCATCTGCTGCTGTTCAAGCGCGAGCTGTTTCTGAATCTGGTGGCGGGCGCGCATTTTCGGGACCAGCGTGAGTTTGACAGGACGAGGGTCGCCGAGGAGCTGGTGGAGGGCAGCGACATCACCGGCGTCGAACGCGCGATGGGCGAGTTGAAGGCGCTGGGTGAGCAGGAGGGTTTTCGCGTCCTTGCCTTCGGGTCCATGCATCCCACCGCCGTTGGAATTTTCCGTCGCCTTGGAATTCCGTACTTCAACCTCCGTGAACAGATCCCTTCAAACCGCTACCCGAAGGAATGGGCCGTGCATTTCATGCATCCGCGCGCCGAGGGCCACCGTACCCTCGCGGGGTATCTTGAACGCGAACTCGACCGCCTGGGCTGGCTCGGCGGGACACGCGTGGCAGGTCAGGGCGTCGCGTCCGACCAGAGTCCGCGCGCCGTGGCCGCGAACGAATAGGGACGCGTGCCGCTGTCGCGCGTGGAATCCCAGTTGATCGACCAGGTCATCAGCCCGCCGAGCGAAGGATGTCCGCCCGGCTGCCGGAGCCGGTAGGTCGTGCGATAGGTGGGCCGCCCGGTGGCCAGATACGACCATGCAGCCCGCAGCGCCGCGGGATCGAGATAGCCGCCGCTCGGCGCCGCGCCGGGTTTGGCGGGCAGGCCGATGACAATTTTTTCGGCGGGGAATCCAGGGAAATAGAGGCGCGGATCCTGCGCCACGGGGAAGCCCATGATCAGCATTTCCGCGAGGCCGACGACAAAGTCGGGCGTGCCTTGTTTCACGATCAACTCCGGCGCGTTCCGGCGCGCGGTGTACACGAGTTTCGTGCCGGAATTGTAGTACTGCATGCTGACCACGCTCAACCGGTCCCGGAAGGCGTGCAGCACGGGCAGATAGCCCCCGAATTCCCCGCCATACCGCTTGTGACCCGCCACGGTAAACTGCGTTTCCGGCGATACGCTCAGCACGAATCGCGGGCCGTGGCGTTGGGTCAACATGCGCACGGCTTCGATGAACCACACGACGCGCGGCGTGGTCGGCCGCCGGAAATCCACATCGCCCGGGTCCAGCAGCAGCGATTCCTTTTCGAGGTTGATGTCGAGCCCGTCGAACCCGTAGCGATCGACGATCGACGAGATGCTCTGCGCGAAGCGCTGCGCGTCCGCCCGGTTGCGCAGCACGATCGGATGACGCCCCCCGCCGACGGAGATCAGGACGCGCGTGCCGCGCGCGCGCAGGCGGGCGATATCGCCGCGGAACTCTTCCGGCGACTGTTTGTTCGGCGCAAACGACATCGCGCCGCCGCCGCGCGGCACGGGCAGCGCGAAGGCCACGTTGACCTGCGTGTATGCGGCCGGTACTTCGCGCAACGGGATGTAGGGTGTGGCGCTGCCCACCCAGTTGTGCCAGTAGCCGATCAGCTTCGCGTCGGAACGGGCGGGCAGCGCGGGGGGCGCACCCGCCGGTTTGGGTTCCGCGGCGACACAGCCGGACAGGCCCGGGAGGGCCAGAACGGCAGCCGCGCTGAATGCGGCGATGAGGGTGCGTCTGCGCTGCATCGGAGGATGGTACAAGAGGCGATCACCGACATCAAACGGGAAGCCGGGGCCGTCCGGGCGCGGCGGATGCCGACGCCTCTTCTGTTTTCACCGAATCCGCGACGAGCTGGTTGAGGCGGTCGAGTTCAGGGCCGCGCACTTCGCGCCACTGGCCGGGTTTCAGTGTGCCGAGGCGCAGGTGCATGATGCGGATGCGGCGGAGGCGCGTGACGTTCCAGCCGAGATGTTCGGTCATCCGCCGGATCTGCCGGTTCAAGCCCTGCGTCAGGATGATGCCGAACGAGCGCGCCCCCAGCCGCCACGTCTTGCAGGGCTTCGTCACCGTGCCGAGGATCGGGACACCGCGCGCCATCGCCTGCAGGAACTCGTCGCCGAACGGACGGTCCACCCACACTTCGTATTCCTTCTCATGCGCGTTCCCCGCGCGGAGGATCTTGTTCACGATGTCGCCGTCGTTTGTCAGCAGGATCAGCCCCTCGGAATCCTTGTCGAGCCGGCCGACCGGGAAGATGCGCGCGGGGTGGTTCACCGCGTCAACGATGTTGCCCCGCACCGAGCGGTCGGTGGTCGAGGTGATGCCGACGGGCTTGTGGTAGGCGAGATAGAGCGTGCGTGGCCGTGCGCGCAGCGGTTTCCCGTTCACCACCACCTGCATGCCCGGCGCCACGCGCGTGCCCAGCGTAGCCGGCTTGCCGTCCACGCGCACGGCTCCCGATTCAATCAGCCGATCCGCCTCGCGGCGCGAGCAGACGCCGGTGTCGCTGATGAATTTATTGAGCCGTATTCCAGCCTCCGGCGTGTTCATGTCCCAAGCATTTCACGTTCGTTTCCGGAACGCACGCGCGAAGCGTTTGGCGCCGCGGGCTCAGTCGATCCGCGCGCGGTACGCGGCCGCGGGTGCGGCGCCGGTCATCGGTTGAGCGAGGATCTCGCCTGCGGTAACCGCCTGTGTGGCCGTATCGACCCAGTCGCCCGCCAGCAAGTTGGTGGACGCTTGGAGGATGGTGTAGTGACCCGGGCGTCCGGATGCGCGAAGGACGCCGTTTGTCTCGAGCAGCAGGGTGGGAGGATGTGCGGCTGGCAGCTCTTGCGCCGCGGCGAGGATCTGCATTCCCGACAAGGCGACGTTGTAGAGGCGGACATCATCCATCTCGCCGGCGAGCGCGGAGGCGCCCGAGGGCGGATTGGCGCCGAGGAAAATCGGGGCGGCACTGGTGGTGATTTCGCCGGATTTCGCCTGCGTCGCGACCTGCGTTCCGTTCACGAAGAGTTGCATCGCCGCGCCGTTGTACGCGGCGGCCAGATGCACCCACGTGTCTTGCGCGAGCGAACCTGACGAAGGAATCAACGTGGTGGTTGTTCCGTCGGTTTTCAGCCGGAAGCGGGGGCGGATGTCCGCGCCCGCAGTGGTCAGCGAGAGCATCCAGATGTGGTCCTGCTCCGCGCTGCCGGTGGCCTTGGACACGATGCGCGCATCGCGATTAACGTCGTAGGGCGAACGGATGCGCACCCACGCGCAAATGGCAAGCGACGTGCCGGGCACCTCCCACGTACCCGCTTCGATCCGGTCATCCACCCCGTCGAGCGACAGCGCGCGGTCCTTCGTCCCCTCGACGCGGGTCGCGCCGACCACACTCGCGTGGTGCGCGCTGCCCGAGTCGTCGTAGGCCGTCCCGCCAAACCGCTCGTCGAATCGCCAGTGCGCCACCGCGCCCAGGGTGAACAGCGTGAACGTGGCGGAAGCCTCCGCGCTGGGAGCCAAACCCGTGCGAAACGCGCGGACGCGGAGAAGCGTGGTGTTGGTGAGCAGCAGCGGAACGGAATAGGCATTGGACGATTCGGTCGGATTCGTCCCATCTGTCGTATACCGCACAACGATCCCGGTCGTCGCACAGGCGATGGTTACCGCCTGTGTGTCGGAAAACGTGCCGCCCGGCGGGCTGATCACCGGCGTCCGCACCTGCGGGCCGGTGAACGTCGCGGAGGCGATGGGGCTGGGGTCGAGGTCGGCACGGAAGGCGCGGGCGCGAAGGGTGGCGGTCGCGGTGAATGTGAGGGGTGCGGTGTAGGCGTCCGACTGTTCAACCGGCTCGGTGCCATTCGTCGTATAGCGGATCGTGACACCGGTGGTACTGCACGAGAGCGTGACCGTCACGGGTTCATCGAACACGCCGCCGTTGGGCGAGATCGTCGGCCTGGCGGCGGTGGGCGTGCCGCCGGGACTGTCGTTGCGCCAGACGTGCAGGCGCGTGAAGTCATCGTAGGCGATGCCCGCGAGGTCGCGGTCGCCGTCGCCATCGAGGTCCACCAGCCGGCCGCCGAGATGGTTCTCCTCGCCGACCCCGACGGGAAACTCGGTGAATGTGCCTGCGCCGTCGTTCGCGAATACGCTGATCGCCTTCGTGCCTCGATGCTCGGCCAGCACGAGATCGGTGTCGCCGTCCTTGTCCACGTCGCCCGCGTCCAGGCTGTTGAGCGTATAGCGCGTGGTGATCGTGCGGCGGGTCCAGCCCGAGTTCGTGGGCGCCGTCGCGGGCTGCTCCCACCATACGGCGAGGGCATCGGGTGCGCCGCTCTGATTCTCCTCGGTGGCGACGAGGTCCGGCCGCCCGTCGCCGTTAAGGTCCACGGCCTCGACGCGGTCGATCCAGTCCGCCTCGGGAAACGTGCCGAGCGCAAACACGGGCCAGTTCGGCGTGCCGTCGCCGGGATTCCGCGCCCACAGTACGTTCTTGCTGTTGCCGCTCGCGAACGCGATGTCGAGGTCCCCATCGGCGTCGAGGTCCGCGATGCCGATGCCTTCGTCGGAATCGTTGGCGGCGATGAACACGCGTGGCCACGTTCCGGTGGCGGGCGCGGCGGGGATGATGAAGTAGTACGGGCCTTGGAAGGACGAAAGTGCGATTTCGGGGCGGCCGCCGTTCTCGATCTGCGCGAGGCGGCTGCCCTGAAACCCCTCGGCGTGGTCGCTGCGCGGCACATCGCCGAAACGCACCACCTCCATCCACGCGGTCGCGTCCGCGTCGGTCGCCTCGTGCCAGAAGAGATCAATACGGTTCTGGCCAATGTTCTCCTGCAACGCGAGCAGGTCCGCGCGGTCGTCGCCGTCCACATCCGTCGCCATAAAAACATGCCGGCCCGCCGCCACGGTGGTCCGCGCCCACGTTCCGGTCAGCGCCCCCCCGGGATTGCGATATACATACGGACCGCTCGCGATGTCCGTGTCGCCGTCGCCGTCCACGTCGGCGAACGCGAGTCCGAAGGTGCGGACGTGGCTGTCGGAGGCGCGGATGTACTTCCAGAATTCGAGACCCGGCGGCCCGCCCGCGTTGCTGCGGTGGATGTAGCTGGGCGCGCTGTTCCAGTTCACGATGCCGACGATGTCGAGGTCGCCATCGTTGTCGATGTCGCCGAGTTCCGCGCTGTAGCTGCCGTCGGACTGGATCGGGAACAGCGTCCAGTTCGTGCCCGTGCCGTCGTTGAGGTAAAGGCGCAGGCCCTTCTGGGCGGACTGCGTCATGCCGCCGGTCAGGATGTCGAGGTCGCCGTCGAGGTCCGCATCGTAGGCCTGCAGCGAGTGCGCGTAGTCGATGTTCGCAATGGCGTGCGGTGTCCACGCCGCGCCGTTCCGTTTGTACCAGGTGACCGCGTAGCCTGCGCGTTCGGACTGCGAGAACACCACGTCGTTGGTGGCGTCGCCGTCGAGGTCGCCGACCGCAACCTTGCAGGAGTTCGCCGTCCAGTCGCCGCCTTGCGAGAACCACTGGCTGTCGATCGTGGCCTGCGTGTAGTTCCCCGCGATCCGGCAGGCGGCGGGGGTGTTCGGCGTCGCGAACCAGAATCCGTTCAGCACCACGTCGAGGTCGCCATCCATGTCGAGATCGCCGAGTTCCATGCCCTCGTGGTCCGCGTGGGCGAGCGCGACCCCGGTCCATCCGTTCGTCTCGTTGAACCAGATCTGCGTCAGCGCATCCTCGCGGTACACGAGGTCGAGGCGGCCGTCGCGGTCGAGGTCGCCGACGGCGATGTCCTTGCCGTAGGTCGGGCTGACGCCGATGATGCGCGTGACCCAGCCGGTGCCGCCGCCCAGGTTCTCGATCCACGCCGCGCGGCCCTCGCCGTCATCCGTCGGGCCGGACCCGAGCCGGACGACGAGGTCGGCGTCGCCGTCGCCGTCCACATCCGCCACCTTGAAGTCATCGGCGCGGGTGTAGCGGTAGGTGCCCGTCAGCGTGACCAGCGTCGCGCGCGTCCAGTCCGGCGCGCGGAACCATTCGATGTCCGACCCGCCGTCGCTCGTCGCGACGACATCGTTCAACCCGTCGCCGTCGATGTCGCCCACATCGCGTTCATACGCGACATACGACGCATCGAGCACCACCCGCGGGAAATTCAGCTCGGCGTGGACCGGCCTTGGCGCAACGCACGATGCGCCGAGAGCAACGATGCAGCACAGGACGTGCTGTCGCGCAGACGTGGAATCTCTGATGCGCATCGCGGGATTGTCGTCCGGACGCACCACGCGAGCGAGTGAAAAATGCGAGGCGGTCAGCCGTCGGCCAGGGCTTGCGCGATGAACCGCGCGGGGATCGTGGCGCGGGGGACGCGGATGTCGAACCAGCGGCGCACGTCGGGGTCGTCGACGCCAATGCCGTGCATGAAGTTGTAGAGGGCTTTGCGCAGGCCGGCGCCGAGGGCGTCGTGGTCCACGCCGGTCGGGTCATCGAAGGGCACTTCATTTTTTGCGAAACCGCCCCAGGGCAGCGGATGGATTTTTAGCCCCAGCGCCTCGCGCTGTTCGTAGGCGGGGCTGTGCACGGTGAGCGCGAAGCGGTGCCAGTAGGCGGATTGCAGGCAGCCGGCTTCGAACAACTGCCGCACGAGTTCGAGCGCGTTGACGGTTTCCTGGACCGTTTGCGTGGGGAATCCATACATCAGGTACGCGTGGACCATGATGCCCGCCTCGGTGAAGTTCCGGGTGACACGCGCGACCTGTGCGACGCTGACGCCTTTCTGCATCAGCGCGAGCAGGCGGTCCTCCGCCACCTCAAGGCCGCCGGTGACCGCCACGCAGCCAGCGTCGGCCAGCAGCCGGCAGACGTGCGCCGTAAAGAAGGTGTCGAACCGGATGTTGCCCCACCACGTCGCCGTCACGCCGCGCGCGAGCAATCGCTCCGCCATTTTCTTCAGGACCGCGGGCGGCGCGGCTTCATCGACGAGGTGGAAACCGGTCTGTCCCGTTTCGGCGATCATCGCCTCCATGCGATCAACCAGCAGGTCCACCGGCGCGGCGCTGTAGCGCTCGATGTATTCGAGGCGCGTGTCGCAGAAGGAACATTTGCTCCAGTAGCAGCCGTGCGCCGCCATCAGTTTGTTCCAGCGCCCGTCGGACCAGATGCGGTGCATGGGGTTCAGGATGTCGAAGACCGACAAGTAGCGTTCCATCGCGAGCCCGTCATAGGTCGGCGTGCCCGTGGCGCTGTGGGGCAGGGCGGGGAGGGCGGCGTTGTTGTGGAAGACGACGCGGCCGTTCTCGCGGACGAACGTCTTGCAGAGCGCGGCGGCGGGGCGCCGTCCTTCCAGGTGTTCGAGCAGCGCGAGCATGGCCGGTTCACCGGCATCCAGCGTGACGAAATCGAAATAGTCGAAGACCCTCGGTTCCTCCAGGTCGCGCAACTCGGTGTTGGCATAGCCGCCGCCGAACGCGATGCGCGTGCCGGGGCGGTGGCGCCGGATGGATTGCGCGATGCGGAACGCGCCGTACACGTTTCCGGGAAACGGCGCGGTGATGCCGACCAGGTCGGGTTGCGCGGACGCGAGCGCCTCGGCGACGCACTCGTCGAGCATCCTGTCCACCAGCGTGGGAGGCGCGCGCAAGGCGGCGTCGAGCGGGTCGAACGACGGCGCGCTCAGCGCGATTTTCTCGGCGTAGCGGGACAACTCGAAATGGGGATCAATGCCTTCGCGCACCGCGTCCGCGAGGTCCTCGAGGTAGAGCGTGGCGAGGTACTTGGCCTTGTCCTGCACGCCGAGCGAGCCGAAGCTCCAGTGCAACAGTTCCTCCTCGTCCGCGCCCGAATTCCGCAGGGCGTCGAAGCGGGGCCCCTCCGGCAGGAAGTCGCGCGAGGCGATCCGCAGCGCCAGCGTGGGGTCGCGGCCCTGCAGGAACCGGATCACCGGTTCGATCGTCGAGCGGAAACGCTCCGCGTGCGCCGACACGTGTTCAACGGCGGGGTGACCCTCCGCCGGCAACTCCGCGAGCATCCGCGCCACGCCTTCGCGCGAGAAGAGACGCGAGACCAGCGCGATGGCGAGGTCCGCCTGCGCGCAGTCCACGCCGCGCGAGCGGAGGAAGCCGGTGAGGAACGCGGTCGCCGGGTAGGGCGCGTTCAACTGGGTCATCGGCGCTAGCAACAACAAGACTCGCATCCCGCAAAGCATTCCACGCCGCGCCGCGAAACGCACGCGCGAACGCGCGGGGCCGGGCTTCCTCCCCATCGCCGAGATCGTTGATCGCGGCCTCCCCGGCCAGGACCGCGACCAGCGGTCGCGGCTACAACATGTATTTGAGGCTATCCCAAACCCTTGCAGCCGTCCCCGCGGCAGGGTTTGGGGATGGCCTCTGGTAAGTTCGACACGTGCTGGAAACGTATTGAACTAATGGTTTATTCTTGCGTCGTGAAATGGGTGTTCACAGTGGCGCTGGTGCTGACGGAAGTTGCGTCGGCGCAGACCTCCTTAGTGTATCAGGAGGCGCAGTTGACCGTAAGCAATGTGGCGGTCTCCAATGCGTACAGTGTCTCGCTGACCCGGAACCCCGGGTATCCGATTCTGTGGCACCTGTCGACAAACTCAGGGGTGTCGCGGGTGGAGATCCGGGCGAGTGGCGTCGTCACGGCCTCGGTGCCTGACGGCTGGGTGTTGAGCCCCTATGATGGAAGCGTGCTGATCTACGCGCCAACCGGGACGTCGGTCATCATCAACACAAACCCGGTCACCTTTTCCTATGTGAGTCAGTACCGGTACACGACGCCCTACACCAACCTGCATCCCCTGGCCGACCGTCCCATGTCGTGGATCATCGGAGGCGGCATTCATGAAACCAACCTGAACGGCAGGCCCTCGGGGGCCGGGTATCAGCGCTTCGCAACGCTCGGCCCCGTCGTTCCCCGCATCGCGTCTCTTGAATATCGGGATGGCACGACGCAGCTGTTTATCGCCGACGCCTATCCCGAAAACGCGATCCTGGAATCACTGGTTTCCAATGAGTGGATCGCGGTCACGAATTGGGCGGCAGGCGCCGCGGTCAGCAATGTCACGATAGATCCGCCGAATGATGAGCGCGCAATTTATCGATTTCGGTTCGTGCAGCCATAAAGGTGCCCATAGCTGCCGGGAGGACGGAAGATGAACACAGGCGCGAGGCTGCTTTTTTGCATGGTTGCCGGGACGATGCTGGCTGCAGGCGTTTGCGCCGATGAGCCGGCGCCGTTCCGGATGATTCCGATTCCAGCCGAGGAGCACGGCTACAGCAATTTTGATTCGATGGTGATCGCGACGCCATCCGCGCTGGAGGCCTTCATGCGGGCGGGCGCCGTGGAGCAGGGCATGGCGTGGAACAACAGGGCGGATTTCGACGACGCGCTCAAGCGGGCCGCCCCGGACTTCGACCGCGAGTCGCTGGTGTTGCTCCGGCACACGGAGGGATCCGGCTCGGTGCGCGTCAACCTTCGTAACCCGCACGTTGTTGATCGACGGCTCGTCCTCCAGATTGAGCGGACGGAAACAGAAATCGGAACCGCCGTCATGGCGTACTACTGCTTTGCGCTGGCCGTGGTAAAAGGTGAGGTGACCTCCGTGTCACTGGAGGCGCCGGGGCGGAAACCGGTGGTCCTGCCCCTGCCCGGTGACGCGGAGCTTCATTCCACAACAGGAGGTACGGACGTCATGTCAGGTTCATCCCCCCGGGAGGTTGCGATGATGTGGGCGGCCGCGTACAACCGGCACGATCCGGATGCCGCCGCGGCGCTTTACGATGAGCAGGTGACGAACGTGCAGATGCCGTACGGCAAACCGGTCCAGGGGCGGGAGGCCATGCGGGCCACGTACGTTAATGTGTTCCGCGCGTTTCCGGACATTCACGTTGAAATCGAGAACATCGTGCAGGATGGACCCTGGGTCGCCGTCGAATGGCAGTTTACAGGCACCATGCGGGGCGAATTCGCCGGCCAGCCGCCCACCCATGCGCCGTTCACCTTGCGTGGTTGCGAACTCTTCCGGGTCGAGAACGGCAGGATCCAAACCCAGCGCGGCTACTGGGACAAGGCCAGCATGTTTGCGCAGCTCAACCTCACCATGAAGCCGTGAACCCGGCGCGTTCGGCCCTTAACCGCCGTTGAGGGCGAGGAGGGCGAGGGCGGTGCTGTAGACGCGGCCGCCGGCGGAGGACCAGCGGTCGAGCGGGGGCCAGCTTCCGGCGTCGTCGCCGTGTTGATCCTGGACGGCGCGCAGCCGGGTCGCAACGCGCGCGAGTTCCGCGTCCGGCTCGGGCTCCGCGCGCAGGGCGGCGGTTTGGAAGAAGGTGCGGTACAGATCGAGCGGGCCCGCCGCGGCATGCAGGTCCGTGCGGATGTTCTCGATCATTAGGCGCAGGCGCGGGTCGAGCGCGTCGGGGTGATCGAGGAAACAGAGTGCGGCGGCAGCGGTGAGGGTTTCGGAGCCGTGCGGGTGATCGCCGGGACGCCGGTAGCCCGCGCGGCCCTTTTCATCAATGACGTCCTGCAGCCACGCGAGTCCGCTGTCGAGCGCGGGGCGGTAGTCGTGGTAGCCGGCCTCCTCCGCGCGCATCAGCACGAGCAGCGCCCACACGGTCAGGCTTGTGTTCGGCGCGCCGCGAGAGCGCAGGTAGGTCCATCCGCCCTCGGGCCGCTGCGCGTTCGCGAGCAGGTCGAGCCCGCGCCGCAGCGCGCGCTCGCACTCCGCGTCGCCCCCGGGCCGCGCGCGCAGCAGGGCGAGGCATGCGAGGGCATGGTTGTAGAGCGAGCCGGTGATGTCGGGCCCGAACACACCGGACGGCTGCTGGGTGCGCGCGAGGAAACGGGCGGCGCGATCCAGCGCTTCCTGCAACTCCGCGGAGCGCTCCCCATTCGCGAGCGCGAGCATGGCCAGTGCGCTCGTGCCGACGGTGTAGTTCGCCGACGCGCCACTGCGGCCCATCGTCCATCCGCCCGCGTCGTCCTGGTGACGCAACAACCATTCGCGCGCGCGGGCGAGTTCATCCGGCGCTTCCGGCGTTGGTGCGGCTGCTGTTTCCACGGGGATGATCGTCGGTTCCGGCGCGGGCACGACCGCCTCCAGTTCCGAAGACGCGGACGCGACCTCTGCCTCCTGCGGTGCGCGGAGCAGCAGCCATGCGCCTGTGCCGAGCAACGCCATGGCGCCGGCGGCGAGGGCCAGCGCCGCGTGCCGGCGGCGCAGGCGTTCCCTCGCGATGCGGGCGGCGATGACTCCCGCGAGCGCCGGTGCGGGCGCATCGGGCCACGCGCGCAGCGTTTCAAGGACGGGGCCGAAGCGCGGGTCCGATTCGGGGCGATCCGGAATCCGTTCATCCGTGGGGTTCATGGGGCCTCGCGTGGGGTTGTTCATCAAGCAGCGCGCGCATGCGTTGCATGGCGTGGAAAATCCGCGACTTCACCGTGCCCTCCGGGATGCCCAGCGCCTCCGCCGCCTCGGGGTGCGTGAGGCCCTGGTACACGACGAGGACGACCGTGTCGCGCAGGTCGGGCGAGAGCGCATCGAGCAGACGCTCCGCATCGAGCCGCGCCGGTGCGGTGCGCGACGAACGCTGGTCTTCGGTGTCGGTGTGTGCGCGGACCGCCTCCTGCGTGCGGAGCGCGCGCCCGTGTTTGCGCAGGTGGTCGATCCAGACGTGGTGGGCGAGCGTGTGCGCGTACGTGGTGAAGCGCGCCAGGGGTTTGGCGCGACTCCGGTGCCGGTAGAGGCGAATGAATGTTTCCTGCACGAGATCCTCCGCATGTTCTTTAGCGCCGGCGCGCAGGAAATAGTTCAACAGGCGGCCCTGATAGCGTTCCACCAGCAGGTGAAACGAGGCGTCGTCCCCGTCGGCGGCGCGCGCGAGCCACGCCCACTCCTCAAGATGTGCTTCGTCGGACGACATGCGGCAGGAGAATAGGTGAACGGTGTGCGCGGGCTCAACGCGGGCGCGTAACTATTTTTTGCGCGGCGAGTGAACGCTTTCCAACGGGCGGGCGTTCAACCCGGAAATGCGCAAACACGGTCTGGTCCATGCGTGCCTACGCGTAGGGCGGGCGCTGGCGTGCTCGCTCGCGCTCCACGGCGCGCTCGTGGCGGCGATCCTGCACGGCCCTTCCGCCTCGCCGCCGGTGCGCTCGCCGCCCGTGCGCATTGAATGGACGGAGGCGCCGGCGCTGCACCTGGACGCGCGCGTGGCGGAACCCGTCGCGTCGTGGACCGCGCCGATGGCCGATTGGCGCCCGCCGGATGTGCCGATGGGCGAAGCCCCGCTGCCTCCACCCGAACAGGTCGCGCCGCCCACGCCGTCGTCGGAAGAACCACTGGAGGCGGAGTCCGCGCCCGATGCGCCGGAGGCGGAGGCTTATTGGATGCAGATCCGCCGCGACATCGCGCGCGGGTTGCGCTGGCCCACCGGTTGGCGCGATCCGACCAACATCGACGTGCGGGTGCATGCGCTGGAGAAAACGGTCCTGCCGCTCGAACCCGCGGAGGAGACGGACGCGATGCGGCGCGTGGTGCGGCGGGCGCTGGAGCGGGCGGCGCGGCGCGCCGAGGCGCCACCCGCACAAGTCGTGGGACGCGAGATGCGGTTTACGGTGCGGTTTGAACCCAGATGAGAAGAAGGAGAAATGCATGAAGCGACGGATGGCGGTCGTGGTGATGAGTTTGATGGCGATGAGTGCCGCGCAAGCGGAGACCGACCGGCTGCCGGATGTGGTGGTGACGCCGATGCGCGCCGTTAGTGACGCGCAGTCCGTCCCTCAGCAGGCGTTCACCGTGAGCGCTGAGTCGCTGGCGGACGACGCGCCGCGCACCACGCCGGATGCGCTGAAGGGATTGCCATCGGTGATGGTGCAGAAGACCTCCTACGGGCAGGGGTCGCCGTTCCTGCGCGGGTTCACCGGCTTCCGCACATTGATGCTGGTGGACGGCATCCGGCTGAACAACAGCGTGTTCCGCGACGGACCGAACCAGTACTGGAATACCGTCGATCCGTTTTCCATTGAGCGCTATGAAGTCGTGCTCGGCCCTGCGTCGGTGCTCTACGGCAGCGACGCGATCGGCGGGGCGGTGAATGCCTTGTCGCCCGGCGTGCCGGAGTGGACGGGGGAGCCGTCTGTTGAAAACGTGCTGCGCTATCGCGGCGCGACGGCGGACCAGTCGCACCAGGCGCGGATCGAGTCCGCCGCGCGGCTAAGCGAGTCCTTCGGCCTGCGCGCGGGCTATACGTGGAAGACATTTGACGACGTCGAAGGCGGGAAAGATGTCGGCGAGCAACCGTTCACCGGCTACGACGAAACTGCGTGGGACGCGGGCGCGGAATACCTGTGGGGCAGCGGTGCAACCCTGACGCTCGGCCATCAGCAGGTGGACCAGGACGATGCGTGGCGCACGCACCGCACGATTTATGGCATCGCGTGGGAAGGCCTCGCGAAAGGCGACGACCTCGTGCATCGCTTCGACCAGGACCGCACGCTCACATGGTTGCGTCTCGCGCACGAGGAGCGCGGCGGCGCGGTGGATACCTATGCGCTGACGCTTTCGCGGCACAAGCAGGGCGAGGATCTGGACCGTGTGCGCGCGAATGGACGGCAGGACGTGCAGGGGTTTGACGTGGAAACGTGGGGCGCGGCGCTTACGCTGGAAAGCGATAGCTCCGTCGGGCGATGGGTCTACGGCGCGGACTACTACCACGACATCGTCGATTCCTACAGCACGCGCATCGACCCCGGCGCGGCGCCGAAGCGCGCGGTGCAGGGACCGGTCGCGGACGACGCTACCTATGACCTTTTGGGCGTGTTCGTGCAGAACACCGTTGAGACGGCCGGTGGCGTAGAGATCACGCCGGGCCTGCGCTACACCCATGCCGAGCTTGATGCGGACAAGGTGGAGGACCGGCTCGAGGGCATGTCGGGCGACTGGGATGCCGTGGTCGGCTCGTTGCGCGCGCTGCTGCCGCTGGACGCCGGGCGCCAGCAGGCGGTGTATGCGGGCGTGTCGCAGGGCTTCCGCGCGCCGAACCTGTCCGACCTGACGCGGCTCGACAGCGCGCGCAGCAATGAAATCGAAACGCCGGTGGACAACTTGGATCCGGAAACATTCGTGACGGCGGAAATCGGCTGGCGTCGCACGGCGGACGACTGGAGCGCGGGCGTCGCGTATTACCACACATGGATCGACGACCTGATCGTGCGCGCGCCGACGGGCGCAACGGTGGACGACTTGTTGGAGGTCACGAAGCGCAACGCGGGCGAGGGCCACGTGCAGGGCGTGGAACTCACCGCGCGCGTGAACCTGTCCGCCGACTGGCAGGTGCGCGCGATGGGGACATGGATGGAGGGCAAGGCCGAGACCTATCCCACCTCCGAGCCCATCCGCGTGGAGGACGACCTCAGCCGCGTGATGCCGCTGACCGGCCGCCTCGCCTTGCGCTGGCAGCCGGCGGGCAAGGCATACTGGGTGGAAGGCGTGGTCGATGCCGCCGACAAGGCGGACCGGCTCTCCGCCGACGACGCGCGCGACACGCAGCGCATCCCGCCCGGCGGCACCCCGGGTTATGTCGTCGGCACGCTGCGCGGAGGCGTGCAGGCGACCGACGCGCTGGCCGTCACCCTCGCGCTAGAAAACCTCGCCGACGAGGACTACCGCATCCACGGCTCCGGCGTAAACGAACCCGGCCGCCTACTCGTAGTCAGCGCCGAATTACGATTCTGACCCGCGAGGAACATCCAGCCTCGTCCCCGTCCTTGATCCGGATGGGGAACCACGAAACACGCGAACCAAACGAAAAGCGCTCCGCGCGCGGGACGGGAAACCGCGAAAGGCCAAAAAGTTGCGCAAAGCGGATCGCTGTTGCTTGACGATGACGGGACGATTTCGACAAACTTGAGGCCATGCGCCGAACCTACACCATCATTTTTGGCGCGGTTCGAACTCGTGGGGTGCGTATGTGCTCGACCTGCCCGGTTGTGTAGCGGCCGGAAAGACGTTGGCACAGGAGCGCCGTTTGATAATGACTTCCAGTAGCACGATCCAAAATCTCCCAGCCGCATGGACCACGCCGAGATCCAAGGCTCGGCTGCATATCCTCCGAGCTCACCGATCATCGAGGGCCGTGGTGATCAGGCGGAAGCCGAGCAAGCGTGTACACATACTTTCGTGGGATACGGATTCCGACGCATTGGAGTTTGGTTCATGGTTCAACGGCCGGATCTACGCTGAGAGGTGCGACCTTTCGTGGGATGGGTGTTGGATGGTATACCTCGCAATGGGCGCAGGAGGGGAGACGTGGAATGGCATCTGTAAACCTCCGTGGCTGCGGACGGTCGCTGATGTGCCCAATATGGGCGCTTGGGCTGGAGGCGGATTTTTCTCCGATGCGAAAACCCTTCGATCGAACGACGTTTGGCACTATGATCGTTCGCTAAGTGAGTTCACAAAGTCTGGTGAGATTCCATTCTCGATTGAGCGAATGGACTCGGGTGGAGAGACTTTCCCAATTCTCTCTAATCGGCTGGAACGCGATGGATGGAGACGAGAAGCTGATTTCGGAAAAGAGCGGGAGATTTTCCTGAAATATTGTTCATATTCCACGCTCTGCGTGGACGACCCCGGATGGTCGTGGCAACCCACATCCAGACACCCGATGCTGAGAATGTTTTACAGAGGTTATTTGGTGCATGGGGACACCTTTGAGTTCCGCCTCGAAGGATCCAATCTGCTCAATCCGGAGGTTGATTGGGCAACGTGGGATGCCAAGGGCGACCTACTGGTGGCGAGGCGAGGGGCCATTGAGCGCTATTCCCTCGCGGCCCTAAAAAGTGGTGTTCCTGACTTCTCGCTTGATTTGGAGCACATTAATCCTCCGACGAAAGTTGTCTAACGAACAGATGCATGCTGCGGGGCCGTTTCCCGGCGTCCAATCTTTGGAGGCCGTTAATGGTCGGTTTCCCACTCCGTGAGTTGAGTTGTTAGTGGGTGATCATAGAGGACGAACAGGAGTTCGGGACTGCGGCGTGAGGGAAGTTTTTGATGGCGCATGGTTTTTGCGTGGCGGGCGTTGTTTGTGCGGGGGTGATTTTTTATCGTGGGGAGCGAGGTTCATATGACGGAGGCGGCGGGTAAAAGGGTTGGGCGAGCGCATGCGGTGGGGTCGATTGTTCTCGCGATCTTCATCGTCGTGTTGCTGGCGGCGGGGTATGTCGCCTGTCTGCTGGCGCTGCGTGGGTGGGATTGGCATGGGCATCCGAACCTGATGGCGGATCGGACGGTGGAGGCGGTGCGCCATATGCTCGGGCTGATGGTGTTCACGCCGACGGTGATCGTGGCTTGGTTGCTTCCGGATTCCGTCGCGGCGCTCGGACACGGTCTCGCGCCGGCGATCATCGCCGGGTTTCTCATCGCTTCCGCGCTGGTGGCCTGGATGGGGCGGAAGCCGTGGTCGCGCTTGTTTCCGGAAACTCCGCAGCGCATGCGGGAGTTCCGCGCGACGATTGAGGTGCTTCGCTGGGAGGCGGCTGATGCCGTGACGTCGATTGGCGCGTTGTTCGCCGCGGTGGATCGTCTGGCCGAGGCGGAGGTCGAGTATTACTTCCGCAGGCGGCGTACGCGCGCGTGGATTTCCGGCGTGTGCCGGACGGGGGCCTGGGGACTCGGTTCTCTGGGCGTGCTGGCGCCGTTGATGGACGGCACAGGGCTGGGCGCCGGATGGGCGGGCGAGAAAAACGGCTATGCGTTGCTTGTCGGGGCGGGCTGTTTTCTTGCGGCGAATGCGTTGTTTGCGGGAACCGCCGGGCATGTTCGGTTCGTCTCGACACAGCTGGAGCTGGAGCGGCTCATCACCGAGCGCCGCGTCGCGTGGCAACGGCATCGCGCGCTGAAGGCCGGGTCTCCTGATTTCGTGGCGGAGGGATTCGCCATGATCCGCGAATACGCCGCGAAACTGCATGCAACGACGCTGGCGGAGACGGGCCGGTGGGGCGACACGATTCTCGACGAGTTGTCGAAGTACGGGAAGCATGTGCAGCCGAAGTCGGACGCGTAGGAAGGTCAACCAACACAGGACGGGGAGGGCGGAAAATGGCGAACAAGCTGATCATTATTCACGGGTACTCGGATGGCGCGACAAGCTTTGAGGGGTTGCGGGACTTTTTCGTGGACAGCGGATGCTACGCGAAGCAGGACGTATCGATGCTGAGCTACGACAGCATCGACGACGAATCGACCTTCGAGGATTTCGCCGACAAACTGGACCAGGACTATGCGTCGCAATTCGGGACGGAGCGGGTTGACATTGCGTGTCATAGCACCGGCGCGCTCGTCGCGCGGGCGTGGCTGCGCATGCACTACCGACGCCAGGTCGAGGCCGGCGTCGCGAAGCCTGTTTCGCCCTGCCATCATCTGCTGATGTTTGCGCCGGCGAATTTTGGCTCGGACCTCGCGCGCCTCGGCCAGTCGTTCCTGTCGAAATTCAAAATGACGTTTAACCCGAATCGCCAGAAGGAGGATGTCCACGAGTCCGGGCGCATCGTGTTGCAGGGTCTTGAGCCCGCGAGTCCGTTCCAATGGGCGCTGTCGAACGACGATTTGCATGGGGACGGATTCTTTAATCCCGGCCTCGGAGCGACACATGTCTGCTATCCGTTCATATTCGCAAGCGGCAAGGGGTATGGGGGCATTCAGGCGAAGTTGCTTCCCGCGCGGAATAAACCCGGCACGGACGGGACGGTGCGCATTTGCGGGACCTCGCTGAACACGCGCATGTGCTGGATCAACTTCGCGAAGGCGCGGGTCTCCGTGGGCTGGACGCCGGAGCGAAAGTTCGAGCGGATTCCGTTCGCAATTTTTGACGCGTATAATCACGGGTCCATCGTTGATGTCGGGGATGAGTTCTCCAAGGGTGTCCACAGCGTCGGGGCGCTGGCGATCGATGCGTTAAAGGTTCGGACCTTGGCCGACTATGTGGGCATGGCGTCGCGGTTCGATGCCGCCATGCGGGCGAAGCACGAGGGGGATGACTACCAGCAGTTCTTCTTCCGGGTCATTGACGACGCGGGTTTCGTGATTGGCGACTACTATCTCGACTTCCATGTTCGCCTTGAAGACGAGACGGTCGACAAGGCGCTGACCGCGGAATTTGATCGCGCGTTCAAGGCCGACTTCACGCGGCATTCCGTCGATTCGTCCTGCCGGGTTCTCATGCTCAACGTCACGCGCCTGAAGGCGTACCTGGCGAAGTTACGCGCCGCCCGGGCACGGCTTTGCTTCGACATCACGGCGCAGCCTCCGTACCCCCAAATCCAGTACCACACCGGTTATGCGGTCGTGTTTGACGGAACGAGCGCCACGCCCAATGGCGCGCCGGCATTCCTGTTTCCCAACACCACGACACTCGTGGAGGTGACGTTGAATCGCATCCAGTCCGACGCGGTGCTTCACCTGCTCGACCACGACCTCCGCCCCCGCTTGCTTCCCGCGCCAAAACCGGCGACCTCGCCCACGGGCCGCGCGAGCCTCTTTTGATGCCTGTCATTCTTTGCCCGCCATACGCTTGACGCGCTACTCATTCCTTTGCCACGGGGTCCGCCGTGATGAAGTGCGTGGCGGGATGGGCATCGCGATTGATCCGGCGGCGGGGAGTGCGCATACTGCGGCGCGATGAAGGGTTTGTCTCAGACGGGCGCTTGGGCGGTGACGCGCATGCGCGGGTTGTCACGGTTGCTGGCGGTGGCGTGGACGGTGCTGGCGGCGGCGGTGCGTCCGCGCTATTGGCCGCCGCCGGTGCGCAATGTGCTGGCGCGGCAGATCCTGTTCACCGGCTATGAGGCGACGCGCTTCATCTCGATGATCGCGCTGCTGGTCGGCGTGGCGGTGGTGGTGCAGGCGCAGGTGGCGCTGGCGAAGGTGGGGCAGAGCGGCCTGCTGGGGCCGATCCTGGTCATGACGATCATCCGCGAACTCGGCCCGCTGCTGACGAATTTCGTGGTGATCGGGCGCAGCGGCACGGCGATGACGACGGAGCTGGCCAACATGAAGGTCAACGGCGAGGTGGATGTGCTCGACGCGCAGGGGCTCGACCCGTTCCTGTATCTCGTGCTGCCGCGCGCGCTGGGCGCGGCGGTTTCGATCTTCTGCCTGACGGTCGTCTTCATCGCGGTCTCGTTCATCAGCGGGTACCTGATGGGCCTCCTCGTGGGCGCGAATACGGGCAATCCGGATCTGTTCCTGAAAAGCGTGTTCGGCGCGGTGACCCCGGCGGACGTGATGAACCTGCTGGTGAAGTCGTTTGTGCCCGGCCTGCTGATGGGCACGATCTGCTGTGTCGAGGGACTGGGCGTCGGCCCGGCGGTCACCGAGGTGCCGCAGGCCGCGACCCGCGCGGTGGTGCGCTCGACGGCGGCCCTGTTCATCACCTCGGCCCTCGTTTCACTGGTGACGTACCTATGAGCATCGTGCTCGACATGCGCGAGGTGTTTGTGGATTCGCAGCCGCCATACGACGGCGGCCTGCGAGGCGTATCGCTGCGCCTTGCGCCGGGGGAGTTGTGCCTCGTCCGCGTGCCTGCGCAGGAACCGGTCACGATGCTGGCCGATGCGGCGTCGGGCTTGCTGGAGCCGCAAGCCGGGGCGGTGCTGTTCGAGGGGCGCGTGTGGTCGTCGTGTTCGGCGGATGAAGTCGCCGCCGCGCGCAGCCGCATCGGGCGGGTTTTTGAGCGGGCGGGCTGGCTCAGCAACCTCGATGTGGACGAGAACATCACGCTGGGCCGGCGCTACCATGCGCGACGTGCGCCGGATGCGGCGTTGGCGGAGGCACGCGCGCTGGCGCAGGAACTCGGACTGGATGGGCTCCCGGCGGGCCGCCCGGCCTTCGTGGATCGCGAGACGCTGTGCCGCGCCCAATGGGTGCGGGCACTGATGGGTGCGCCGGCGCTCTTGCTGCTTGAACGACCGGGCCGCGATGTCGATGCCGGGTTGCTCGAACCGCTCGTGCGGGCGGTGAACCGGCGGCGCGAACAGGCGGGTACGGCGGTGCTGTGGATCGCGGACGCGCGCGAGGCGCTGGACGATTCCGCGTTGCGGCCCACGCGGAAATGTGCGATGGAGGACGGCGTGTTGCGGCCGTTGGATGAACGATGAGCAAGCCTTTCAAATTCCGCTATGTGAACGAGATCGTCGGCGCGTTCGTGCTGCTGGTGGTGGCGGCGCTGGTCGCCGGCATCATCCTCGCGGGCCGCGCGCAGGACTGGTTCGAGCCGGTCCACGAGATTGCGCTCGATTTCCCGGAGGAGGGCTCGCTGGGCCTCCAGAAAGGCGCCGAGGTGCAGATCCTCGGCACGCCGGTCGGGCGCGTCGGCCGCATCCGCGTGAAGGACGACGGCGCCATGAGCACGGTGCTGACGATCAAGGGCGACTTCATCCGCATCGTGCGCGAAGATTCGCGCGCGGTGGTGAAGAAGAAATTCGCCGTGGCGGGCGACGCCTTTGTGGAGGTCACGCAGGGCCGCGGCGCGCCGCTGGACGAGGATGCCGTGATGCGCGCGGAGAAGGACACCGAAATCACCGAAATCGCGCAGAACATCCTGAAGCAGATCGAGGACGCGACGCTGCCGCTGCTGCAGGAGTACACCAAGCTGGCCGCCGATTTGCGCAGCGCGGAAGGCCCGCTGATGAAGCTGCTGGCGAACCTTGAGGAAATCTCGCGCGGCCTCGCCGCGGGCGAGGGCAGCGCGGGGCAATTGCTGCGCGACCCGGCGGCCGCGCAGGAAATCGAACGCATTCTGAAGCAGGTGAACGACGCGCTGGCCGAGGCGAAGGCGATCCTCGCGGATGTGAAGGCGACGTCGTCGCGCCTCCCGCCAATGGCGGAGACCGTCGGCCGCGAAGTGGACGCGCTGCCCGGCACGGTGGTGCAGTCGCAGGAAACGCTGCGCGAGGCGGAGCGGTTGATTGAGGGCGTGCAGCGCCACTGGTTGATCCGGAAACATGTGCCAAACGTCGAATTGCCCGAGATGATCCCGGCGATCCAGGCAGGTGGGCCATGAGGGAGGGACGGGTGTCGGGTGTCGGGTATCGGTACGGATGGGCGCGCCGCGCGTTCCTCTTCCGTCTTCCGTGTTCCGTCCTTTCCGTGCTCCTTTTGGCCGGGTGCGCGTCGCCGAAGGTGAGCGAGGCGCCGATGCCGGACGCGCAACTGGCGCAGTACATTTCATCCGCCGGCAGCGCCTTTGCGCTGGGCAGCTACGAACGGGCGGCGCGGTTTTACGGGCTGGCGCTGCAGCGCGCGCGCGCGATGGACGAGTCGCTGGAGGTCGGCAAACAGGCCTACAACCTCGCGGCCTCGCTCGTGCTGGCGGGCAACGCCACGAACGCGCTGCCATACCTGACCGAGGCGGAATCCACCTTCGCCCGTCTCCGCAAGGATCGCGGGCCCGTCGTGCTGTTGCGCGCCCGCGCGCTGCGCGCGGTGGGGGATACGGAGCGAGCGCGGCTCGAAATCCAGCGCGTGGTCGAGCTCAACACCTCCGGGGACATCCAGTGCCAGGGCTGGCTATTGTACGGGCAGTTGAGCGCGGATGCGGGCGATCTGGGGGAAGCCGCGAAGGCGCTTTCCCGCGCGCGGCGTCTGCTGTCGGACGATCCCGCGTTGCGCGCCGGCGTGGCGTCGCTGGCGGGCCGGCTCGCGCTGCTGGAGAACAATGCCGGCGGGGCCGGGCTCGAATACGACAAAGAGGCGGAGTTCATGCGCCGCGCGCGCCGCTACGCCGACATGGCGGAAGCGTTCAGCCGCGCCGGGGCGGCGTATGCGGCCGACGGCAACACGGATGCGGCAGGTTACCGGTTTTATCGCGCCGCGCGGAGCTGGCAGGGGCAGGGCCGACCGGTCGAAGCGTTGCGCGCAGTGGAGCAGGCCCTGGCGTTGCCGGTGGGCGATACGGAACCGGCCTGGGGGGCGGCCGTCGCGGCGCTGGTGGAGGAGATCCGCCGGACCCCGGTGGCCGGCGCGCCTGCGGATGCGCTTGAATAAATCGCGCCGGATGTCGTCTTATTGTGCGTCGGATGTTGAGTGAGGAGTCACCGATGAAAAGAATGTTGTGCCTTGCGGTGCTTGCGTTCGGGTTGTGGGCGATGCCCCACGCGGACGCGCGCGAAACGTCGATGAGCGTGCAGATCCGGACCGCGCAGTTGCGCGCCGACCCGTCCTTCCTGGGGCGCGTCGCGGGCACGCTGGAGTACGGCGCCCGCGTGACGATTGCGGAGGAGCGCGGCGAGTGGCGCCGGGTGACGGGGCCGAACGGCGCGCAGGGCTGGATTCACCAGAGCGCCCTCACGACGAAGAAAATCGCCATGCAGGCCGGCGCGGAAGATGTATCCACCGCGGCAAGCGGCCAGGAACTGGCGCTGGCCGGCAAGGGGTTCAGCTCCGAGGTCGAGGCGGACTTCAAGAAGAAGAACGCCGATGTCGATTTCACGTGGATTGACCGCATGGAAAAAATCAAGGTGACGCCGGCCGAGATGCTCGCGTTCCTGAAAGAAGGCCAGGTCGTGCCGGAGGGATCGAAATGAAGTTCCGCCCATTCATGCTCCCCGCTGTGTTCGCGCTCGGTGCCGGCCTGATGTTGTCCGCCGGTTGCGCCACCGTGGCCAACGTCGGCGCGACGATTGGCGAAACCGCGGGCGTGATCACGCCGCAGCAGGGCCAGTCCATCCGCAAGGTGGGCGAGGCCGCGGAAAAGACGTTCGCCGACATCACGCCGGAACAGGAGTACTACATCGGCCGCGCGGTGGGGGCGACCATCGTCACGAAGTACAAGGTCTATGACAACCCGCGCGCGACGGAGTACATCAACCTGCTGGGCCAGACGCTGGCGCAGGCCTCGGCCCGCCCCGAGACGTTCGGCGGCTGGCATGTGCTGATCCTCGACACCGACGAGATCAACGCGTTCGCGACGCCCGGCGGCTTCATCTTCATTTCGCGCGGCATGCTGCGCCTGTGCAGGAACGAGGACGACCTCGCGGCGGTGCTCGCGCACGAGGTCGGGCACGTGGAGTTGCAGCACGCGCTGCGCGCCATCAAAGGCAGCCGCCTGACCAGCGCGTTGACGGTCCTCGCGGTGGAGAGCGCGAAGAACCTCGCCGGCGATACGCTCGCGCAGGTGACCGAGGCCTTTGAAGGCAGCATCCTGGATATCACCGGCACGATCATGAACAGCGGCTATGCGCGGAAGCAGGAGCGCCAGGCGGACGAAGTGGCCATCCGCATCATGCGGCAGGTCGGCTACGATCCCCGCGGGCTGGTCCGCATGCTGGAGGAAATGGGCCGGCAGCTGAAACCCGGGGGGATGGATTTTGCGAAGACGCACCCGCCGCCCGCGGACCGGGTGAAGGAACTCAACGAGATGCTGGCCGGTGTGCCGCCCGTGTCCATTCCGTCGGCCCGCACGAAGCGTTTCCAGAAGGCGCTCGCCGGCATCTGACCGCGTTGCGGCAGTGCGCGCGACAGCCATGGGAAAAAAACTCATCCAGATCGCGGTGCTGGGCGTCCTGTCCGCACTCGCGGCCCTCGTGTGCTGGCGGATGGGTTGGGTGATCGACGAGGCCGAATACGACGCCTGGACGATGCGCGCGCGCGCGCTGAAGAAGCCGAGTCCGTCCACCGACCGCATCAAGATCATCCTGCTCGACCAGGCGAGTCTCGACTGGGGCGCGGCGGAAAACGGATGGCCCTGGCCGTGGCCTCGTACGGTGTATTCCGCGATCGTGGACTTCGTGATGCGCGGAAAGCCCAAGGCGCTCGCGTTCGATGTGCTTTACACCGAGCCGTCGCAATTCGGCGTGGAAGATGATGAAACATTCGCCGCCGCGATCCGGCGTGCGGACCCCTTCATCGCCGCCGTCTTCACCGGGCGCGAAACCACGCAAGCGATCGCCTGGCCCGACGCCTTGGCCCGTCCCGCGGCACGAATCGACGGCCTTGCAGCGTGGCTGAATGAAGCGCGCGCGTCCGACCTCGTCATGCCGGGTGCGACCTTTCCGATCCCGGAAATCGCGGGGGCATCCGACGGTTTCGGAAATGTCAGCGACCAGCCCGACCCGGGCGGCGTGTTCCGGCGCGCAGGCCTGTTCAAGGTGTTCGACGGCGTCGCGCTGCCGGCCCTGGGATTTGCCGCGTACCTCGCCGCGCATCCCGACCAACCGGTGCGCATTGAAGAGGGTGTGCTCCGATTGGGCGACGCGCGCATCCCGATCAACGACCGGGCGCGCCTGTTGCTCCGCTATCGCGGACCCTCGGGCACGCACCAGGCTGTTTCCGCCGCCGCGGTGATCCAGTCGGAACTGCGCCTGCAAAATGGCGAGACGCCGGTGCTCGACCCTGAAATATTCCGCGACAGCTATGTGTTCTTCGGATTCAGCGCGCCGGGCTTGAAGGACCTGCGGCCGACGCCGATGGACGCGAATTATCCCGGGGTCGAAATCCACGCCACGCTGCTCGACAACCTGCTCGAGCGCGACGCGATGGCCGATGTGCCCGCGGGCCCGGTGGTGGTTGTGACCCTGCTGCTGGCCCTCGCCGGGGCTGCGGGCACCCTGCTGGGCCGCAAGGCCTGGCACAGTGTCGCCGCGTTTGTCGTTGTCCTGCCCATCCCGTGGGTCATCGGCTTCCTCGCCTACGCGGAGGGGTGGTGGTGGCCGATCTGGGCCGGCGAGACGGGCGCCGCGCTCGCGCTGGTCGGCGGCGTGATCGTGAACTACGCGACGGAGGGCCGCCAGAAACGATTCATCAAGTCCGCCTTCAAGCAGTACCTCGGCGAGACGGTGATCGACCAGATTATCGCCGACCCGTCGAAACTCGCGCTGGGCGGCGAGCGCAAAGAGCTCACGATGTTTTTCTCGGACCTCGAGAAGTTCTCGTCCTTCTCCGAAAAACTCGATCCGCCGCAGCTCATTGAATTGCTCAACGTATACCTCACCGACATGGGGCGCGTGCTCATGGAGGAGGGCGGCTACATCGACAAATACATCGGCGACGCGATTGTCGTGTTCTGGAACGCGCCGCTGCCGCAACCCGACCACGCCGTGCGCGCGATCCGCGCCGCGCTGCGCTGCCAGCAGGTGTTGCGCGAGCGCCAGGCGGAGCTTTCCGCCAAAGCCGCCGGCATGCCCGTCCGCATGCGCATCGGCCTCAACACCGGCGACGTCGTCATCGGCAACATGGGTTCGCAGGAGCGTTTCAATTACACCATGCTGGGTGACGCCGCAAACCTCGCGTCGCGCCTCGAAGGCGCGAACAAGGCCTTTGGCACCTTCATCCTGGCGTCGGAAAGCACATGGGCCGCCGCGAGCCACGTCGTGTTCGGCCGCGAGCTCGGCGCCTTGCAGGTCGTCGGACGCAAGAAACCCGTTCGCGTGTTCGAGCCGATGGCGTTGCGCCGCGAGGACCTGCCCGCGTGGCTGCCGGACTACGAGGCGGGCCTCCGCGCCGTCGCGGAGAAACGGTGGGCCGACGCGCTGGCGCTGTTTGAAAAACTCCCCGACGATCCCCCCTCCCGCGCCTATGCCGGCAAGTTGCGCGCGCTGAACGGCGCGGACTGGGACGGGGTATGGAGTTTGACGGAGAAATAGGTTCCGGGTGTCAGGTGTCGGGTTTCAGGGAGGAGCGGAAAAGTTGCAACGTCTGTAAAAACTTTTTTTGCAGGTTACAACGTCTGTAAAATCTTTTTGAATATCGAACATCGAACATTGAAGCTGACACCCGGTTTCCCTTTATGAAACTCATCCTCGGCGGCGTGCGCGGTTCCTATCCAGTGGCCCAGCCCGACTTCATGAAATATGGCGGCGAGACCACCTCCATGCTCATCGAGGGCGCGGCGGGTGAGCGGCTGTTGATCGATGCCGGCACGGGTGTCCGTGATCTCGGCGCCCGGCTCGCGCGCGACAACGCGACGCGCGAGGTGTTGCTGTTGATGACGCACTATCACCTCGACCACGTGGTGGGCTTGCCGTCGCTCGGCCTGATTTATGATCCGCAGTGGACCGTGCGCATCGCCGCGCCGTCCCATGATGAATTCGACGTGGGCGCAACGATGACGCGCATCATGGACAAGCCGTTCTGGCCGCTCCAGATGTCCGACCTGCGCGCGAACATCCACTTTGACTCGCTCGGCGGCGCGCCGTACCGATGGGGCGGGCTCGAGATTCGCTGGTGCATGCTGCATCATCCCGGCGGGTGCACCGCCTACCGGGTGGACGAACCCGCTACCGGCGCCTCGCTTGTGCTCGCGACGGACGTCGAGTGGGCGGCCTCCTCTCTGGAGGAGCAGAAGCAGCTCATAGAGCTTTGCACCAAGCCCGCGCCCGCTGCCCTGCTGCTCATGGATGCGCAGTATGAGGCGTCGGAATACGAGGCCCATCGCGGGTGGGGTCACTCGGTATGGACGGAGGCGCTGGACCTGGCGCGACTCGCGGGCATCCGCCAGGTGCGCATGATCCATCACGATCCCGCCAAGAACGACAGCGCGCTGGATCGCCTCAACGCCGAGATTACGACCGCGTCTCCCTCCGCCGCGCTGGCCCGCGCCCGCGAGGAATTGATGATCGCGCCGTAGGCCGACCACTACGCAAGCATCGCTGCGACATCTGCCGGTGTGGCGGCACGAATATGGCGCGGTGCGCGATGCAGTTGCTCTCGATCCAATGTGACGAGTGTCGCCCCGTGTTGTGAGGCGGCTTCCATGTAGACGGCATCAGCGCCTCGCAAGCGATGATGCGCCGCGCAGCGGGCGGCTTGGCTGGCGAGATGCGAATCCACGACCACAAGTGTAAGTCGAGGCAGAGCTGCGATGCCCTGCGCATATTCTGTGGCGAGATCCGGATCGGTGCCAGTACGCGACAGCGCCGCTGCCACTTCGATGAGCAGCAAAGCGGGTTCCACCATCGGTGTAAACGAGTTGCGGATTGCCTCCAGGAGGCGGTTGGATGATTGGTAGCCGGGTTCACGGCTTTTGGCCGCTGCCACCCATACGCTGGCATCCAACGTAAGAACCATTACCGATCTCAGCGCCGCATGGCGGACAGTTCGCGAACAGCGGACTTGCGGTGAACGGCGCGCTTATCCACTCGCCGTGCGAGCTCAAATACATTTCGCCACGCCTCCTCTTCCGTCGGACGGGGCTCGTCTATTGAATCACGAATGGGCGACAACACGCCCATCGCCCGTCCGTGGTTGGTGATGACGTATGAAACCTTTGATTCGGCGACGTTGCGCACAATCCCAGAGGCTTCCGCCTTCAGTGTTCGTATGCCGATTCGTTTCACATTTGCACCTAAAATAGGGTCACAAATGTGACTACATTTGTCAATCCGCGGGGATTGCGTCTGGACTCGGTGATTCGATGCTTACCGCGAAGTGGTGGGTTGCAGGGCGAAGTAGACGTCGTGGATGCTGGAACCCACGCGGTTCAGCTTGGTCTGGAACTGGTCCAGGTATTCATGGAGACCCGTCCGCAGGATTTCCGTCGTGCCGGCGTAGGCGAGTTCAGCGCGCAACTGGCCGATGTGTTGTTCCGCCGCGTTGCTGAAGCTGCCCATCGGGGTGCCGGAGATGGCGTGCAGGTATTCCTCCGCGCGGGTGATGCAGTGCAGGATCGCACGGGGGAAGTTGCGGTCGAGGAGCAAAAACTCCACCACCTTGTCCGGCGCGATCCGGCCGTATTTCTGGCGGTACATCTGGAAACTGCTCGCCGAGCGGAGCAGGGCGGCCCATTGGTTCTCGTCCAGTGTGCTGCCGACATCCTGCACGGAGGGGAGGAGGTGGAAGTACTTCACATCGAGCGAACGCGACGTCTTGTCCGCGCGCTCCACCAGCTGTCCGAGGCGTCCGAAATACCACGGTTCCTCGCGGCTCATCGTGTTGTCGAGACAGCCGGCGAGCAGCGTGCCGTAGTGGCGCATGGTCGCGAGGAAGTCCATGGATGAATACAATTCATCCGTGCCCGCGGCGACGGCCTGGTTCACCTCGAGGTAGAAGCGGTTGAGGAATTCCCACATCTCCATGGAGATGACTTCGCGGACGGAGCGGGCGTTTTCGCGCGCGGCGCGCAGGCAGGAAACGATGGAGTTCGGATAGTCCCGGTCGCAGGTGAGGAAGGTCGTCACCGCGTGGCGCGTGGCGCGGCCGTATTTCTTTTTGAACCACGCATCGTCCGCCGTGATGTTGACCAGCGGTTCCCACTGCTCGGTCTGTCCGCTGGGGGCGTCGAGGATGAAGTTCAGGTTGACGTTGATCAGGCGTGCGACGCTGTCCGCGCGCTCGATATAGCGGCACATCCAGTAGATCGACTCGGCGACGCGGCTCAGCATACCGTCGCCGCTCCCGGATGCGGCGCATCCGCCAGCACCCATGTGTCCTTGCTGCCGCCGCCCTGCGAGGAGTTGACGACCAGCGATCCCTTGCGCAGCGCGACGCGCGTGAGGCCGCCGGGCAGCACGAAGATATCCTTGCCGTAGAGAATGTAGGGGCGCAGGTCCACATGGCGGCCCTCGAGTTGGCCTTCGACGATGACCGGCGCGCGGGAGAGGCCGAGCGTGGGCTGGGCGATGAAGTTGCGCGGGTTCGCCTTGATCTTTTCCGCGAACGCCGCGCACTCCGCCGCGGAGGCGGCCGGGCCGACGAGCATCCCGTAGCCGCCGCTTTCATTCACGGGTTTGACGACCATTTCGCCGAGGTGCGCCAGCACGTGGGCGAGGTCCTTTTCGCGCGAGCAGAGGTGGGTCGGCACGTTCGGAAGGATCGTGTCCTCGCCGAGGTAGAAACGGATCATGTCCGGCACGTAGGCGTAGACCGCCTTGTCGTCCGCGATGCCGTTGCCGGGCGCGTTTGCCAGCGCCACGCGGCCTTCGCGGTAGACCTGCATCAGACCGGGCACGCCGAGCATGGAGTCCGGACGGAAGACGTCGGGGTCCAGGAAGTCGTCGTCCACCCGCCGGTAAATCACATCGACCCGCTCGAATCCGCCGGTGGTGCGCATGTGCACGTGGCCGTCGAATACGACCAGGTCGCGCCCCTCGACGAGTTCGACGCCCATCTGCTGCGCGAGGAAGGAGTGTTCGAAGTAGGCCGAGTTATACATGCCCGGAGTCAGGATGACCGCCTGCGGGTTCTTGATGCCCGGCGGCGCGAGATGCAGCAGGGTGTCGAGCAGTCGGCCGGGATAGTCGCCGACGGAGCGGATCGGTGTGTTCTGGAAGAGCGAGGGGAACGTGCTCTTCATGATGCGCCGGTTCTCGATCACATAGGAGACGCCCGACGGGCAGCGCAGGTTGTCCTCCAGCACGTAGAGCGTCCCGTCGCGGTCGCGCACGAGATCCGTGCCGGTGATGTGGCACCAGATGCCGTGCGGCGGGTTCAGGCCGACGCACGCCGCGCGGAACGATTTCGCGCCGAGGATCAGTTCATGCGGGATCACGCCCTCCTTCAGGATGCGCTGCTCGTGGTAGATGTCGTCGATAAAGAGGTTCAGCGCGTGGATGCGCTGTTTGAGGCCTTTCTCCACCTGCCGCCACTCCGCGGCGTCGATGATGCGCGGGATGATGTCGAACGGGAAAATTTTCTCGGTCCCCTGCGCATCGGAGTAGACCTGAAACGTGATGCCGAGATGCAGCAGCGCCCGCTCCGCCGCGCGCTGCCGACCGAGCAGTTCGCCGTAGGTCAGCCGCTCCAGACGCTCGACCAGCGGACGCGCCGCCGCGCGCGGCGCCCCGTCCTCGCCGATCAGCTCGTCGAAGAATCCATCCTGCGCATACTGCGTGAATCCGATGACCCCGCTCTCGGGTGTCAGAAAAGCTGTTGGATTGGCGATCATAACGCTCCTATGCTTGCATCAAGCATGCCAATGCTTGTGATGTCGATTCGACCTTTCGTAATGCTTTGCACATAAACTGGTTGCTTCGCTCGTCTTTCGTCGTATCGCTGTCCTTGGCCAAAAATATAGTACAATTATGTTTACGCAATAAGTGATAAATACGTAAATGTATTGTTTGGTGGCGACCGACAGGGTGCGGGGTGAGTGTTCGCTTGACGCTGGCGGGCGTGGGGAAGTTAATGCGCCACGCCGGGAGAGCTGATGATTAACGTCATTCAATTCGATTTCGATCGCAAGGTGGAGCGCGCCATTCGGTTGGACGATTTGCCGGGGGCGCTGGCACAAGGCCTGTTCTGCTGGGTGGACATCAATTGCGGGGCATGTGCGGAGCGGGAGCAGCAGTGCAAGCGGTGCGCGGAGTGTCTGGTCATGCTCGGGGTGAATGAAATCGCCCGCGGCGAGGTGCTGGGCCCCGATCGCGAGGGCCGGTATGATGTGTATGAGGACTGCCTGCACTTCGCGGTGACGGAGGCGCGGCTTCGCGAGGGCCGGCTGCAGACCGCACACGTGGATGTGGTGCTGGGCGAGCGGTTCCTGGTCACCTTTCGCCGGCGGGACGCGGAGCTGATCTCGCAGATGAAACGCGTGTACCGCGAGGATTTCCTGAAATTCGCGCGAAGCCCGGGATTCCTGCTGTACGAGATTGCGGACCACCTGACGGAATCCTACCGGCGTGCGCTGCACGACTTTTCCACCGCGGTCGAGCAGGTCCAGCTCAAGCTGTTCGGCGAAATCGACGACACGATCTTTCGCGAGGTGTCCACGCTGACGCAGGACATCCTCGGCTTGCGCAAGGTCATCATGGCCTCGCGTGAATTGATGCACGAGCTCGCCTCCCGTCGCTCGCTGTTTGTCAGCGAGACCACGCAGCCGTTCCTGGAGAACATGGCCGGCACGCTCGAACGTCTCAGTGCCGACCTCACGACCGAGCGCGAGGTGCTCAACGAGACGCTCAACCTCTACATGGGCATGGTGAGCCACCGCACGAACAAGGTGGTCAACCGTCTCACGGTGATCAGCGTGATCTTCCTGCCGCTCAGCTTCATTTGCGGCGTGTATGGCGTGAACCTGCAGGGGGTGCCGGAATTTGGCTGGAAGAATGGATACCTGTATTTCTGGATCCTGTGCGGCGTGATCGCCGTGGGGCTGTTGATCTTCATGCGGCGGAGGAAGTGGCTGTGAGCGCGCGCAACGCGACCTGGCAAACGCTGGAACCATCACTCGACACCACGGGGCGCGGGCGCGGCCTTCAGGTGTTCCTGCTCGCGCTGATTGTCTTCAACGTGCTGGCGGTGATCCTGGAGTCGGTGGAGGCGCTTGCGACGCGTCATGCGCGCCTGTTCCAATGGTTCGAATGGTTCTCGGTGGCGGTCTTCACCGCGGAATATCTCGCGCGCCTCTGGGCCTGTACCGCCGATCCCCGCTACGCGCATCCCGTGTGGGGCCGCCTGCGCTACATCGTCTCGCCCATGGCGCTGATCGACCTCGCGGCGATTCTCCCGACGTATCTCATTTTCCTCAACACGGATCTCCGCGTGATGCGCGCCCTCCGTCTTTTCCGGCTGGCCCGCCTCGCGAAAATCGGGCGCTACACGGAGGCGGCCGTGGTGCTCGTGCGTGTTATGCGCGCCAAGCGCGAGGAACTCATCGTCACGCTTTCGCTCGTCGCGATCCTCGGCGTCCTGTTCGCCAGCCTCGCCTACTATGCGGAGCACGACGCGCAGCCGGACAAATTCCCCGACATCCCGCACGCGATGTGGTGGGCGTTCGTCACGATCACCACCGTCGGCTACGGCGACATCGCGCCCGTTACGCCCGTTGGGAAGGTGATCGGCGTCTGCACCGCCGTGCTGGGCATCCTGATGATCGCGCTGCCCACCGGCGTGCTCGGCGCGGCCTTCGTCGAGGAGCTGAACCGGCGCGGCAAGCCGGCGCCCAAATGCCCGCACTGCGGGAAAGCGGTGGATGGGGGGGCGAGCGGTAACCAGTGACCAGTGTTCAGTGACCGGTCACTGATTACCGGTCACCGGTCACTTCCTGCTCCCGCAGTCGGGCAGGGGGACCTCGGTGAAGCGGCGGCGGGCGTAATGGCGGGAGGTGGTGTAGCCGGCTTCGCGGGCCATGTGCAGTGCGACGTCGAAGCCGTCGCCGACGCGCTCGGGTCTGTGCGCGTCGGAGCCGAAGACCAACCCCACGCCGCACGAGCAGGCCCAGCGCAGCATGGCGGGGCCGGGATAGCATTCGCGCGGCGCGTGGTGGAGGCCGGAGGTGTTGATTTCAATGGCCATGCCCGCGGCGGCGATCCGATCGAGCGCGGGCAGGGCGAGCTCGCGCAACTGCGTCTCGGGCAGCGGATGACCAAACCGCTTGGGCAGGTCGAGGTGGGCGACGATGTCGTAGAGGCGGGTGTCGGCGAGTTCGGCGATGCGCTCGAAGTAGAGGCCCCAGATCAGCGCCGGGTCGCGCGCCTCGGAGAGAGACCGGGGCTCGGAGGGTGCGCCGAAGTAATTGATGAAGTGGACGGAGCCGAGAACGACGTCGAACGGGTGGCGCTCGAGGTGCGGGGCGAGGAAGCGCTCGCAGCCGCGGTAGTAGTCGGCCTCGACGCCGAGCAGGACCGGCAGCGCGGCGTCGCGTTGCGCGTCGGCGACGAGGGCGAGGTAGTCGGGAAACTGGGCGAGCTCCATCCGGTGTTCCTGCCCGTAGCGGTCGTCGGTGGGGCAGTGATCGGTGGCGGCGATGTGCGGGACGCGCGCGGATTCCGCCGAACGCGCGTAGTCGAGCGGCACGCCGGCGGCGTGTTTGCAGAGGTGGTTGTGGGTGTGGTAGTCGGGCGGCAGGGACTGGGCGCTTGCGGCGGACATGGCATCACCGTACGTTGGCACGCGGCAGGCTGTCAAAAGGAGAAGGCATCCCACATGAAGGCGATCGCGATTGATCAATTCGGGCCCGTGGAGGAGCTGACCTACCGGGACCTGCCGGATCCGGTTCCCGGGAAGGGCGAGGTGCTGATCCGCGTGCGCGCCGCGGGAGTGAATCCGGTGGACCGCAAGGTGCGGGACGGCCTGTTGCGCGCGCGGGTGCCGCACCAGTTTCCCGTGATTCCCGGATTCGATGTGGCGGGCGATGTCGTGGCGCTCGGGCCCGGCTGCCGCCGCTTCAAGGTGGGGGACGCCGTGTTCGCCTACGCGCGGAAGCCGGTGGTGAAAGACGGGTGTTACGCGGAGCTGGTGACGCACACGGAAAAACACACGGTGATGAAGCCCGCGAACCTCTCCTATGAGGAGGCGGCGTCCATCCCGCTCGCCGCCGTGACGGCGTGGCAATCCCTCTTCGATGTGGGCGAGCTGCGGCGCGGACAGACCGTGCTGATCCAGGCAGGCGCGGGCGGCGTGGGCGGCTTCGCCGTTCAACTCGCGCGCTGGAAGGGGGCGCGCGTGATCGCCACTGCGGGCGCCGCGAATCAGGAATATGTGCGCGGGCTCGGCGCGCATGAGGTGATCGACTACACCGCGTCGGATTTTGTTTCAGAGGTGCGTCGCCGATACCCGGAAGGCGTGGATCTCGCACTGGACGCCGTCGGGGGCGAGGTCCAGGAGCGCAGCGCGCGCGCGGTAAAAGCGGGCGGCATCCTGGTTTCCCTGCTGGCCTACACGCGCGAGGCCGAGTTGCGGGCGCTGGGCATCCAGACACGTTACTGGTTTGCGCAGCCCAATGGGCGGCATTTGGAGCGAATTCGAGCGCTGGCGGAACGCGGCGTGCTCAAGACGCATGTGTCCGCGGTGCTGCCGCTCCGCGAGGCCGCCGAGGCTCAACGCCGCATCGTCACCGGCCACACCCGGGGGAAGATTGTGCTGGTGCCCTGACCGGTGATCCGTGTTGCCGACCACCGTTTACTGGTCACCGGACACGGATTACGTCTTCCCCTGCTGGGCGCGCAGGAAGCGGGAGCGGTGGCGGACGATGTCGCCTTCGATCATGTAGATCACGTCCTTGGCGATGTTCGTCGCGTGGTCGGCGATGCGCTCGAGAGTGCGTGAGACGGAGGTCAGGGCGAGCAGGCTCTGCAGTTGCGAGGCGTCGCGCTGGATTTCCTCCTCGACGGCGTTGAGCAGGTCGCGGTTTCGCTTGTCGGCTTCGTCGTCTGCGAGCCAGATTTCGCGCGCGAGTTTGGCATCCAGGTTGATCAGCGCGTCGAGGCTGCGGCTCACCATCGACAACGCCGTGTCGGCGAGCTGCTGGACCTGGAAGTCGCGCGCGAGCGGCGGGCGCTGGGCGAGGGTGATGGCGCGTTCGCCGATGTTGACGGCAAGGTCCCCGATGCGTTCGAGGTCATGGTTGATCTTGAGCATCGCCACGATGAAGCGCAGGTCGTGCGCGACGGGCTGGTAAAGGGCGAGGATCTTGAGGCATTCCTCCTCGACAGCGACTTCCTGGCGATCGATATCGAGGTCGCCCTCGATGACTTTCCGCGCCAGCGGTTCGTCGCGCTCCAGCACCGCTTTAACGCCGAGCCGGAGGTTGTCCTCCACCATGGCCGCGAGGGTGAGGCTTAGCTTCTTCAGGTTGTCGAGTTCGCGCATGAAGTGTACGGCCATGGTCTGTCTCCTAAATCGTCGTCGTTTCCGTCGTCGTCCTCGAAGAATACCGTGAGGACGAGGAGGAGGACGAGGACGTGTACGAATGTTTATCCGAAACGTCCGGTGATGTAATCCTGGGTTTGCTGGCTGGCGGGCTTGGTAAAGAGTTGCTGGGTGGCGCCGAACTCGATCAGCTTTCCTTCGTAGAAAAAGGCCGTCCAGTCCGACACGCGCGCGGCCTGCTGCATGTTGTGGGTGACGATGACGATGGTGAATTCCTGGCGCAACTCGGCGATCAAGTCCTCGACGCGCGAGGTGGCGCGCGGGTCGAGCGCGGAGCACGGTTCGTCCATCAGGATCACTTCGGGATTCACGGCGATGCTGCGCGCGATGCAGAGGCGCTGCATCTGGCCGCCGGAGAGCTGGAGCGCGGAGCTGTGGAGGCGGTCCTTGACCTCCTCCCACAGGGCAGCCTTGCGCAGGCAGCGCTCGACGGTTTCGTCGAGCACGGAGCGGTTGTTCACGCCGGCGATGCGCAGCCCGTAGATCACGTTCTCGTAGATCGATTTCGGGAACGGGTTGGATTTCTGGAAGACCATGCCGACGCGGCGGCGCAGCGCGATGACGTCGACGTGCGGCGAGTTCAGTTCCATGCCGTCGAGCAGGAGCGAGCCCTCCATACGCGCGCCGTCGATCAGGTCGTTCATGCGATTGATGCAGCGCAGGAAGGTGGACTTGCCGCAACCCGAGGGCCCGATGAAGGCGGTGCACTGCCGGCGCGGGATGCGCATGTGGAGGTGGTGAAGGGCCTTGTTGGCGCCGTAGAAGAAGCTGATGTCGCGGACATCGATCACGATGTCTTCGGCGGGCGGGGCTTCGAGGGTGGAGGTCATGGCGGGGCTCCTGGCTAAAAGGCTCCGGTGGCGTATTTACGGCGCAGGCGTTCGCGGATGACGATGGCGCCGAGATTCAACAGGACGACGAGGGCGATGAGGAACAGGGTGGTGGCGAAAACCATGGGCCGCGCGGCGTCGGAGTCCGGCGACTGGAAGCCGAGGTCGTAGATGTGGAAGCCGAGGTGCATGAATTTTCGGTCGAGGTGGATGAAGGGGAAGAGGTCGTCGATCGGCAGGGAGGGCGCGAGTTTTACGACGCCCACGAGCATGAGCGGGGCGACTTCACCCGCGCCGCGCGCCATGGCGAGGACGAGGCCGGTCATGATGCCCGGCGCGGCGGCGGGCAGGACGACGCGGTAGATGGTCTGCCACTTTGACGCGCCGAGGGCAAGGGAGCCTTCGCGTGTGCCACGCGGCACGGCGGCGAGCGCCTCCTCGGTCGAGACGATGACGACGGGCACGGTCATCAGCGCGAGCGTGAGGGCGGCCCAGATGATGCCGCCGGTGCCGAAGGTCGGCGTGGGAAGCGACTTTGAGAAGAAGAGTTGATCAATGGTGCCGCCGGTGAAGTAGACGAAGAAGCCGAGTCCGAAAACGCCGAAGACGATGGAGGGCACGCCGGCGAGGTTGTTGACGGAGATGCGGACGGACCGGGTGAACCAGCCCTGCTTGGCGTATTCCCGCAGGTAGATCGCGGCGAGGATGCCGAAGGGCATGACGGCGATGCTCATCAGGAGGGTCATCACGAAGGTGCCGAAGATGGCGGGGAAGATGCCGCCCTCGGTGTTGGCCTCGCGCGGATCATCGGCGACGAATCCCTTGAGTCCGTGGAGGAAAAAGCCGACTTTTTCCGGGGTGGTCATGCGGTTGGGGAAGTGGAAGTGCACGATCTGGCCCAGCGGGATCGCGCGTTGCTCGCCGGTGAAGAGGGCGATCGAGAGGCTGCCCTTTTCGAGTTCCCCGCGGATGCGGAGCGCGTCGGCTGCGAGGACGTCGTATCGTTTCTGGAGTTCCGCCTGCTCCGCCCGGCCGTCGGGACTGGCGAGTTTATCGGGGTTCAGGCGCAACTGGGTCATTGCATGGTTGATCCGTCCGATGGCCTTTTTCTCCACCTGACGCAATTCGCCGCGCAGCGCGCGCACGCCGCGCAGGGCGTCATGCAGGGCCGGGGAGAACCCGGCGTCACCGGCGGCCACCGTGCGTCCGTCCGGAAGCGCCAGCGACAGCGGGCGGCCGACGGCGTGGCCGTACTCCATGCGTTCGACGACCATCGCGTCGGCGGGGTACTCCGTTTTCAGCGCGTCGTTGATCGCGACATAGCGAAAGCCCTGGCCATACACATCCTTGTTGCCGACCTGCAAATGCCATTCGCGCTCGACGGCCTTGCCCTCGGCCAGGGGCACCATGCGGTCGCGGGTCCGCGTGACGATGCCGCCGATGACCGTCTGGTCGCGCAGGACGGAGGCGCTGCCCGGTTTCAGATGAAGTTCGAGGACCGGCTTCGGCCAGAAGACACTCAGTCCGTTCGCGACGATCAGCGCCAGCAGGGCCAGCACCATAAAGAGGCCGATGGCGAGGCCCATCGAGGTGAGCCAGACCCCGGTCTCTCCGGCCGGTCGCGTGTCGCCGAATTTGTGGTGGGGCAGGTTCATGGCATCAGACAGCCTTGTATTTCTCACGCAAATGGTGCCGCAGCAGTTCGGCGAGGGTATTCACGAAAAACGTCATCAGGAACAGCAGCAGGGCGCCGAGGAAGAGCGCGCGGTAGAGCGTGCCGTGGTGGGGCGCCTCGGGCAGTTCCACGGCGATGTTGGCGGAGAGGGTGCGCATGCCGGAGAAGATGTTGAAGTCCATGATCGGCGTATTGCCGGTGGCCATCAGCACGATCATCGTCTCGCCGACGGCGCGGCCGAAGCCGATCATGATGGCGGAGAAAATGCCGGCGGACGCGGTGGGCAGGATGACGCGCATCGCCGTCTGCCAGCGGCTCGCGCCGAGGGCGAGGGAGGCCGAGCGGAACGCGGGCGGGACGTTGGAGAGCGCGTCCTCCGTGATGGTGAAGATGATCGGGATGACGGCGAAGCCCATCATGAATCCGACCACGAGCGAGTTGCGTTGCTCGAAGGGCAGGCCGGTGGTTTGCACCCACCAGAGGCGGAAGTCGGGCACCGGCTGCCCGGTGCTGAGGTCCTTCGCGATGAACACGGTTTGTTCCAGCACGGGGCCCAGGACCCAGGCCGCCCAGGCGGCGAGGGCGAGCAGCGGAACGATGGCGATGAATTCGTGACCCTGCCGGATGCGTCGCCGGACATGATACGGCATCCGGTTCCAGACGGCGCCGAAGAGCAGGGCCGTGGCCGGCAGGAGGAACAGCATGAGGAAGAACGACGGCACGCGCTGTTCCACGAGCGGCGCGAGCCAGAGCGCGGCGAGGAAACCGAGGATGACGGACGGCAGCGACGCCATGATTTCCATCGTCGGTTTGATGAAGCGCTTGAAGTCGGGATGCGCGAATTGCGACGTGTAGAGCGCGGCAAGCAACGCCAGCGGCACGGAGAAGAGCATCGCGTAGAGCGTGCCCTTCAGCGTGCCGATCAGCAGGGGGACCATGGAGAGTTTCGGCTCGAAATCGTCCGAGGCGCCGGTGCTCTGCCATTCATACTTCGGCGCGGGAGAACCCTCGTACCAGATTTTGCCGAAGAATGCCTTGAAGCTGGATTCCGGGTGCGGGTCGTCCAGCGCCAGGCGGTGGAGATTGTGCTCGCGGTCGAGGAACCAGAGGCCGTCGTATTTCAGCCCGATGAACGCTAGTTTCACGCCGAAGGGCAGGTCGCCGTCCCATCGGACCGTTTCCGTTGTCGCGTAGCGCAGCGAGGCGGATTTTTCGCCGGCGATCAGAAAGGCTTTGTTGCGAAGGCTCTTGCTGTAGGCCGCCGGCAGGGTGGCGAGGGAGGGGAACTCCTTGGTGCGGCCGAAGAGGCGACCCTGTCCGTCCTGTTCGTAGAGGCTGTAGATTCGATTCTCGCCTTTTTCATTGATGACGACCAGCGAGTCGTCGCCGAAGAGAAAATCGACGACGGCGAGCCCCGCGCCCGGGGTGTCGGGGAACGGCTGCCAGCGCTGGCGCAGGGTGAGCGAGTCTCCTTCGCGCAGGAAGTAATTGATCGTGCCGTCCCGCGTGACGACGACCAGGCTGTCGGCGCGCTGGTTCACCAGCAGGCGAACGGGCTCCCCTTCAAGTTCCCCACTCAAGTCGAACGGTTTCTCCACACGCCACGCGCCACCGCCGACCAGGGAGCGGCGCTGCGTCATCACCGCCGCGAACAGGCGGTTGGTTCCATCCACGCGCTGGACGACCGCCGCAAGGCGCTGCGCGCCCGACCCGTCGAGATCCGCGAGCTGGACGGCATGACCGGTCAGGCCCACTTGGACCGCCGGGAGTGTTCGCAGCGAGGCGTTTACGCGGCGCTGTCCCGATTCAAATTTCGCTTCATAGCCCAGTTCCGCCACGAGGACCCTGCCGGACGAAGTGCCCACGACGATTTCCTGCCGCTTCGCGTGATAGGCGAACGCCGTCGGGGTCTCGCCAACCGGAATCGGAATCACCTGCCGGTCCGGCGTGGCCTGCTCATCAAGGCGGAAAAACGTGACGCCACCTTCCCGGTCGAGCAGGAAGGGCATGGCGGACCATTCATCCGCGCCGAGCGTGATGTAATCGCCGGGCGGAACCGCCCATGAACCCGAGGGGCTGACGTGTGCCCGGGAAAACAGCGGCAGGATCTGCCAGAAGATAAAAATGAAAATCGCGAAGACCGCGGTGACGATGCTGATGCCGCCGATCTTGATAAACTGCTGCATCGCCCGATCCACCCAGCGGGTGAACGGGGAAATTTCGTAGCGACGTGGTGTGTCGGTCGGCATGGGACTGGGAGGAATGAAACGGGAGGCAGGATTCCGCCTGCCTCCCGTTTCTGTCAAACCTTTACCTTATTCGAGCTTGCCCAACTCCTCCGCGACAACGTCGGCGGGAATCGGGAAGTAGCCGTCCTTGACCACGACTTCCTGGCCAGCCTTGGTCAGCACGAACTTGAGGAACTCCTTGGTCAGGAGATCCATCGGCTCGCCGGGCTTCTTGTTGACGTAGACCACCAGGAAGCGCGCCAGCGGATAGTCTCCGCTGATCGCATTCTCGGGGCTCGCTTCGAACAGGGCGTCTTCCGTCTCACCGACCGGAAGCGCGCGGACGCCGGCGCTGGCGTAGCCGATGCCCGAATAGCCGAGCGCGTACAGGTCGCCTGCGATACCGAGGACGACGGAGGAGGAGCCCGGCTGTTCCTTGACCGTGGCGCGGAAGTCGCCTTTGGCGAGCGCGTGTTCCTTGAAGAACCCGTAGGTGCCGGAGGCGCTGTTGCGACCGTACAGCGAGATCGGGCGGTTCGCCCAGTCGCCGGTCAGGCCGAGCTGGCCCCAGGTCGTGATGTCGGCGCCGCCCATCTTGCGGGTGCTGGAGAAGATGCTGTCGATCTGCTGCATCGTCAGGCCCTTGATGGGATTGTCCTTGTGCGCGAACACGGCGAGCGCGTCCACGGCCACGCGGATTTCCGTCGGCTTGTAGCCGTACTTGGCTTCAAACGCGTCGATTTCCGACGACTTCATCGGGCGGCTCATCGGGCCGAGCTGCGCGGTGCCTTCGATCAGCGCGGGCGGCGCGGTCGAGGACCCTTTGCCTTCCACCTGGATGTTGACGTTCGGATAGATGGCGCGGAAGCCTTCCGTCCAGAGCGCCATCAGGTTGTTCAGCGTGTCGGAGCCGATGCTGTTGACGTTGCCGGACACGCCTTCCACCTTGCTGTAGGCCGGGATGGCTTCATCCACCTTGGCCGGGCCCGCGAGCGCGCTGCCCGCGGCGAGAATCGACGCCACCAGGGCGGCGATGTTGGATCGAATCGAAATACGGTTCACTGCAGGTTCTCCTCGTTGATGTCGTTGTCTGCGCGGCGACCGGAACGCCCGGCCTTCCGCTTTCCCTCAAAACACGTCTGCTCCCACACGTACTGGCTGTCGACCGGGTTGCGCCACCGGCAGAAGACGGCATCAGACTGCGGGGCGGGGGCGATGGGCCTGATCCACTCCACACGCGCCTGCGCGACATCCGCGCCGAGCAGCCGCTCAATCTGTTCCGCTTCGCATCCGACGTATTGCGCCAGCGTGGCCAGGCTGATCACTTCCGCCCGCTCCACAAACCGGCGTATCGCCGTGCGCTCATCGGTGTCGAATACCCACGCCTCCTCTTTGCGAACGATCATGGAACGCCTCCTTGATCCGTTGCGCGGTTGGTGGCCCGGACGGCCCCCTCGGGCCGCCCGGGCTGAACCGTTGTGCCTTAGAACTTGCCGGCCACGTCGATCTGGACGCGATCGTAATCCGTCGCGTCGCCTTCGAGGCCGATTTCGCTCATGAAATAGGTCACGCTGGCTTTCAGGATCTTGTTGATCTGGTAGCCGATGTTCAGCTTGTGGCCCTTGCCGTCCGTGCCGCCGCCGATGAAGTCGGAGTCGGAGAAGGCGCCGAGCACCGCATCCGCTTCGAGTTCGCGGTAGCTGTAGCCGAAGTCAAAGGAGCCGGGATCCTTGGTCTTGCCCAGCTTGACGCCGAACTGGTAGCCGGTGTCGTTGTCGTCCGCGTCGTTGTTGACCGCGAGGTTGCCGAACAGCGACACGGGCAGGCCCGCGTTGAAGCCGACTTCCGTGATGACGTCGAGGATCTCATAGCCGCTGGCGTAGAGCAGGGGCGAGACTTCGCCGGTGGCCGGATCTTCCTCGCCGCCGGTCGTGCTGTTGCCGAAGCCGTCCTCGGCGTCCACGAGCGTGCCGAAGCCCTCGACATTCTCGTAGGTGTAGTACGCGACCGCGCCCATGACGCTGAAGTCGTCCTGCTTCATCTTGGCGCCGAGCTGTGCGCCGTAAAGCATCGCGTCATCCGTCGTCGAGGAACGCTCATCCAGCCAGAAGCCGCCGGCATTGACGAACAGGTCGAGCCCGTCGCCGCCGAAGGAGGTCTTGAGCGCCATGCCTTCCGGGTTCAGATCGCCGTCCCACACGAGATCGCCGACCGTCGCAAAGGGCATGTACATTTTGCCGCCGATGAAGCTCACGCCTTCCAGCGTGGACGGATGCCAGTCGATGTAGGCCAGGTCAATGAACACATCCTTGCGGCTGAAGCCGCCATCGAGCGACTGGTTGCTGGAGACCGGATCGCCTTCCTCGCTGCTGGAAAGCCCGAAGCCGAGTGTCACTTCCTCGCTCGGTGTGCCGGTCATGTTCACGCGGGCGCGAACGCGCTGACGGTTGCGCTCCTCGGAGCCTTCCTTGTCGATGTACTCATGGCGGAAGCGGAGATCGCCCCCGAGTTTGAGTTTGTCCGCCCACGACGACGGAGCCTTGGTTTCCTGGGCGGTCGCCGACACCAAGCCCGTGATTGTGCCGGCCATGACGGCCAGCATGACTGCTTTCTTCATTCTGCCTCCTGGGTATTCCTTGTGGTCTTGCGTCCGTCCTCCCCATGCCCTTGTGGTCGCGGGTTGTTTCGGACGCGCGCACCGTCGGCGAGGGGTGTTAGCGGTTAGTGAGGATGCCGCTAGAAGTCGAAAAGCTATTCCTTGAACCGGTAGCCCACGCCGCGCACGGTTTCGATGTAGTCGCCCGCCGCGCCGAGTTTGCGCCGCAAGCCCACGATTTGCACATCGACCGAGCGGTCGGTGACGGCGTAGTCCTCGCCGCGCACGGCATCCACGATCTGCTGGCGCGTATAGACCCAGCCCGGGCGGCGCGAGAGGAATTGCAGCACGCGGAATTCGGTGTAGGTGAGGTCCACCCGTTTGCCCTTGAGCATCACCTCGTGGCGACCGGGATGAATCACCAGGTCGTGCGCGGTGATCGGCGACGCATCGTCCGCCGAATCGCGCGCCTTGCGCCGCGAGATGTTGCGGATGCGCGCAACGAGCACCTTCGGGCTGAAAGGCTTGATGATGTAATCGTCCGCGCCCACCTCGAGGCCGGTCACGATGTCGGTCTCCTCGCCCTTCGCGGTCACCATGACGATCGGAATCTGCTGCGTGCGAGGATCGTTCCGCAAATTGCGGCACACCTGCAGCCCGTCAATGCCCGGCAACATGAGGTCGAGCAGGATCAGGTCCGGCGTCGCCTTGACGGCCGCATCGACGGCGTTCTCGCCCGACCCGATGGCGGTGACGGCGTAGCCTTCCTTGCCGAGGTGGAACGAAACGAGTTCCTGGATGTCTTCCTCGTCCTCAATCAACAGAATGCGTTTCTTGGCCATACGAGTTCCTTTCCCCCACACGGCGTTGACGTTCGTTGGGGAAGATTAGGAAATGATTAGGGTATGGCTAGGCTTTTGATTGGGGCGGGGGCAAGCGTTTGATGTGATCATATGCCGAGAGGGCGGCGTCCCGTGCCTGGGCGTGGTCTACGAGGGGGCGCGGATAGGTGTCACCGGGCCGCACCCCGGCCGCGGCGAGCGCCGTTGGCGGGGCTTCGAACACGCGGTGCGCCCAGCGCGCGTCGACGGCGCCCAACTCGGGCACCCAGCGTTTCACGTAGGCGGCGTCAGGGTCGAACTTCTCGCCCTGTAGCATCGGGTTGAAAATGCGGAAATACGGCGCGGCGTCGGCCCCGCAGCCCGCCGTCCACTGCCAGCCGAGCGTATTGTTGGCAAGGTTCGCGTCCACGAGCGTGTCCCAGAACCAGGCCGCGCCCGCCTGCCAGGGGATGAGCAGGTCTTTTACAAGGAAAGACGCGACGATCATGCGCACGCGGTTGTGCATCCAGCCCGTGTGCCACAGCTCCCGCATACCGGCGTCGACGATGGGGTAGCCGGTGCGTCCCCGCTGCCATGCGGCCAGTTCCACCGGGCGATCCGCCCATGGGAACGATTCAAACTCGGGGCGTAGCGGGGCCTCGGTGGTGTGGGGGAAGTGGTAGAGCAAATGGTGCGCGAATTCGCGCCAGATGAGCTGGCGCAAATAGGGTTTAGCGGCGCCTCCGCGATGCGCGTTGCGGACGGCCCACCAGATGTCGCGCGGGCTGATCTCGCCGAAATGCAGGTGAGGGGAGAGGCGTGACGTGCCCTCGTGATCCGGGCGGTCGCGGTCCCCCTTGTAGGCCGCGGCGCGCGCTGCGAATTCCTCCAGTCGCTCCTGCGCACCTGCTTCGCCGGGCGTCCACTCGGCCGCCATGCCGGTGTACCACGGGATGTGGGGCAACAGGTTCAGATCCTTCAACTCCACGGAGGGGAGGCGGCGTGCGGAGGGCCATTTTGTTGGAGTCCGGCGGGGCGTCGATGGATCGCCAACCGTCTGGCACGCGCGATAAAATGGCGTGAACACCTGATAGGGACGGCCCTGCTGCGTTTGAACGGTCCACGGTTCATGCAGGAGCGCGGCATTAAACGATCGCGCTTCCACGCCGTCTTCGCGGAGGGCCGCCTTGATGGTCTTGTCGCGTGCGATCACCGCCGGTTCATACAGGCGGTTCCAGAACACCGCCGTCGCGCCCGTTTCCTTCACGAGCGCGCGCAGGGCAGGGAGGGACGGGCCGTGGCGGAGGATCAACTCACGACCGTGCGCCCGCACATCACGCTGCAATGCGGTGAGGCTGTGGTGCAGCCACCAGCGCGAGGCCGCGCCAGGGGCCCATGGCGCCTCCTCATCAGGCGCCCAGATGAAGCAGGGATACACCGGGCCCTCGCGCTCAAGCGCGGCGAGCAGCGCGTCGTTGTCGCGAAGCCGCAGGTCGCGCCGCATCCAGACGATCGTGCCGCCGCTGCTCATGTCGCGTACACCCGGCGTGAGGCGCGTTGGATCAGCACCTCGTGCACGGTGCGATGGCGTTTGAGAAACGTGAGCCAAAGCGCGAGGCGAACACACGGTCCGAGCAGCGCGTTCACCACGCGGCCACCGTGCAGTTCAAATTGGATGGAATCTTCCATGCGGCAGGCCGACTCGGTCAGCGGCGTGAACCGGTGGGTATGAATCCACATCTTGAACGGCCCGCGCAACTGGATGTCGCGGAATTGACGCCCCGGCAGGTAGGCCTCATGCAGGGCCTCCCAGCGCACGCGGCGGAGACCCAGGTTGAGTTCGATCACAGCCAGCGCGCCGTCGCGAATGCCCTCATGCTGCAGGACGCGGGCGGGCGGGAAGGCGGGAAGCAGCGCGGCGATGGCCTCCGGCTGTTCATGCCAGGCAAAAACCGTTTCAGCCGCGAAGGGGAGCGAGGATTGGATCGTGATGCGATGCATGGTTACCTCCCGCGGACGGTGGCCAGTCCGCCGTCCACACCGATGACCTGTCCCGTCACCCAGTCCTGGGCCGGGTCCAGCAGCCAGGCGAGCGCCGAGGCGACGTGGCCGGGTGTGCCGATGCGGCCCAGCGGATGCATCGCACGCGAGGCCTTGAGCGCCAGTTCATTGCTCGTGATGCGCGCCGAGAGCGGGGTGTCCACGAGGCCCGGCGCGACCGCGTTGAAGCGGATGTTGCGCGGCGCGTAGGTGGCGGCGGCCGAACGCACGAGGCCCTCGACGCCGGCCTTGGCTGCCGCGATCGCCTCATGATTGGGAAGCCCGACGCGCGCGGCGCACGTGGAGACGAGAGCGACCGAACCACCGGTTGCGTTCATGGCCCGCGCGGCGGCACGGGTGACGAAAAACGCCGCGGATAGATTTAACTGGAGGGTGTCCTGCCACTCGGCATCCGTCGTTTGGTGCGCGGGTTTCAGCAGGATGCTGCCTACGCAAAGCGCGACGGCATCGATCCGTCCGAGTCGGGACAGCGCTTCCGCAAACACGCGATCCACCTCGGCGCTGGCCGTTACATCCCCGGCGGAGTGGGGCAGGCCGAGGGAGTCCGCGAATCCGGCCAGTCGAGCGGCGTTGCGGGCGGAAACGAAAAGCGAGTGACCGGCCGCGGAGAGCCGGCGGGTCAACTCGCCGCCGATGCCGCCCGTTGCGCCAATGATCAGTGCATTCATGTCCAGATTCCGTATTTACATCGCATGACCCGCACCGATACTTCCGCCTTGTGCCGGACTTCCTTACACCTGCGCTGGTTATCTTCCTGCTGACGTATCTGGGCGTCGCCTTGGGCGGGGTGCCGGGCCTGGTCATTGACCGCACGGGCATCGCGCTGCTCGGCGCGGTCGCGATGATCGCGTTTGGCGTGCTGGATACGAGCCACGCGGCTGCCGCGGTGGACGTGCCCACGATCCTGCTGCTCTTCGGGTTGATGGTGTTGTCGTCGCAATTCCGGCTGGGCGGATTCTACACCCATGTCGCGCTCGCGCTCACGAAGGCGATGGACCGTCCGCGCCGCTTCCTCTGGATGAGCATGCTGGTCAGCGCATTGCTTTCGGCGGTGCTGGCAAACGACATCGTCTGCCTGGCCTTCACGCCGGTGCTCGCGTGGGCGCTGGGCCGGCGCCGCATGAATCCCCTGCCGTACCTGCTGGGCCTCGCCATTTCCAGCAACATCGGGTCCGCGGCGACGATCATCGGCAACCCACAGAACATGTTGCTGGGGCAGGTCGGCCGGTTGGACTTCGGATCGTTTTTCCTGTGGTGCGTGGCGCCCAGCGCGCTTTCGCTCGCTGCGGCCTATGGCATCCTCTGCGCGCTGTACCGGGGCCGCTGGCAGCGGGCGGATACGGCCCCGGCGGAGCACGGCGAGTGGCCGGACTACGACTCCGCGCAAAGCCGGAAGGGACTGGCCGTCACCGTCCTGTTGGTGGCCGCTTTCTTCACGCCCGTACCGCGCGAACTTTCCGCGCTCGTCGCGGCGGGCGTGTTGTTGTGCAGCCGGAAGATGGCCACGCGCTCGCTGATGGGATTGGTGGACTGGCATTTGATCGCGCTGTTCTGCGGGTTGTTCGTGGTGGTGCGCGGATTCGAGGACAGCGGCTGGCCGGCGTGGTTGGTGGAGCAGACCCGCGCCGCTGGGTTCCGGCTTGATGAACCGTTTGCGCTCGCCGGCGTCGCCGTCGTGCTGAGCAACGTGGTCAGCAACGTGCCCGCGGTGATGCTGTTGATCAAATTCCTGCCCGTCGGCGACCCCGGGCCGTGGTACGTCCTCGCGCTCGCCAGTACCTTCGCCGGCAACCTGATCACCATCGGCAGCATCGCCAACCTCATCGTGATTGAGCAGGCGAAGCAGGCCGGCATCTCGATCACCTTCCGCGAACACGCCCGCGCCGGCATCCCCGTCACCCTCGCCTCCCTCGCGATCCTCGCCGGTTGGATCGCCCTGATGCCGTAACGCCCTCACACGCCCCCCCTCGGCGTCTCGCACCCTCGCCGAATTGATGCACTTATGCGCATATGCGCATAAATGCATTCTTGAACATCGAGTCGGTCAAGGTGTGACGGTGTGGCGGGGGGAATGCGGGACGGCGGCGGCTCGGGACTGAGGGTCAGTAGGCGAGGCGCAGGGACGGGTTGCCGGTGCGGGTGAGGACGAGGTGGAGATTGTCCAGGGCGCGGGTGGCGAAGGCGGCTTCGCAGTAGGCGAGGTAGTAGCGCCATTTGCGGATGAAGACCTCGTCGTAGCCGAGCGCGCGGATGTCGGGCAGGTTGGCTTCGAAGGCGTCGCGCCAGGCGCGCAGGGTGGGGGCGTAGTGCGGGCCGATGTTCTCCACCGATTCCACATGGAGCGAGGAGTGCGCGGTCATCGCCGCGCACAGGGCGCCCAAGGAGGGCAGGTGGCCGCCGGGGAAAATGTGCTTCTGGATCCAGTCCACGCTCCGGCTGTAGGCCGCGTAGCGCTGGTCGGGAATCGTGATGACCTGGATCGCTGCGAGTCCGTCGGGTTTTAACGCGCGATCCAAGGCCGAAAAATAGGTGCCGAGAAACGAGCAGCCAACCGCTTCCAGCATCTCGATGGAAACGATCCGGTCAAAACGCCCCTCCACGTTCCGGTAGTCGCGCAGCTCGAAGGTCACGCGATCAGCGAGGCCGGCGGCCGCGGCGCGCGCCTGCGCTTCCTCCAACTGGCGCTGCGATACCGTGATGGAAGTGACGCGACAGCCGGTTGTGCGCGCGGCCTCCAGCGCGAATCCACCCCAGCCGGATCCGATTTCGAGCACGTGATGCTCGGGCCCGATCCGGGCCGCCTGGATAAGCCGGCGGATCTTGTTCACCTGCGCGTCCTGCAACGACTGACCCGCGTGCGCGTAGACGGCGGCGGAGTACATCAGGGTCGGATCCAGCCACAACTTGAAGAAGTCGTTGCTGAGGTCGTAGTGCGCGGAAATGTTGCGGCGACTTCCGGCGCGCGTGTTGGGGCGGGCGAGGTGGAGCGCCCGATTCAGCGCACGACCGACACGCGCCATGCGCACATCCCCGTCATCGAGTCGGTGACGGTTTTCGATCAGCAAGGAAATGAACGACGTGATGTCGGGGGTGTCCCACTCGCCGAGCATGTAACCGTCGCCGAGTCCGATCTCGCCATCGCGCGCGGTTCGGGCGAAGAAGGCATTGTCCCGGATGCGCACCTCCGCGGCGGGTCCCGGCGCCGCTCCGCCCAGACGCCGGCGCGATCCATCCGGAAGCGTGAGGTCCAGCGTGCCGCGCTCCATCCGCCCCAGCACATCCAGCGTGAGACGCGCGCAAACCCGTTCCCATGCGGCTGGAGGCGCGACACGGATCGTCGCCTCGCTGAGCGGGGCGGGCTTGGTGAAGACCGGCAGTTTTTTCCGAAAATATAGTTGGGCCGCTTGTGTCATGATCCGTGGCATTGTCAGGGCCGCCGCGAGCGGATACCGCGCCAGCGTGCCCGCGAGATGCTTCGTATCCAGTGGCAACGCCTTACCGGCAAGTTGCGATTTAAATACAACGCGTCCGTCGCGGATCAGGTCGACGTGCACATCGAGCGCCGGAAGGGGCGGTGAAAAGGAAAACGAATATTCACCCTTCAGGTCGTTAAACGGGGAGACGTGGAACGCCTTGGGCTTGTGGAAGTGCGCAGTTTCATTCTCGAACGCGGGGTTGTCCAACAGGTACAGGTGGCGCTCGCGAAACGTGTTGTTCACCTCGGCGACCGCACACCGGAGGAGCCCGTCGGCGCCGTACCCGTAATAAAACGTGACGGGATTGAAGACGTAGTTCATGAAGCGCGCGGCGGTGACCATGAAGATGCGTGTGACCTCATCGCCCCGCGCGAGGGATTTCAGGAAGCGATGCAGCTTCTCGCGGATGGATCCGGCCGCGTCGTCGAGATAATCGCGGTCGTGGATGGCGAAGAGGCGGCGTTGGTTATAGCCAAAGGCGCGGACCCGTTCGGGCAGGGATGGCAGTTCGTCGAGATCGATTCCGAGAAAATAGACCGGATAGGAAAAGGTGTGGGGGGTGGGCTCCAGCCGGGCGTGCGACACGCGGCCCTGATAGAGGCAGGAGTTCACAGCTCGATCCCGAATGCCCTGGCGACGGCCACGCCCGAGCGCACGGCATCTTCGTGGAACCCGTAGCCAAAGTAGCTGCCACAAAAATAGGTCCGGTTCACCCCGTTCAGTTCGGGCAGGCGGGCCTGCGATGCCAGGGAGGCGAACGTGTAGAGCGGATGGGTGTAGTTGAGTTCGCGAATGAGGGAGCCGGGTCGCGGGTCGCGCGGGCTGTTCAGGGTCACGAAATACTGGCGTTCGGTGTTCAGCCCTTGCAGCCGGTTCATGTGGTAGGTGACCGCAATCGGCGTCGCGGAACCGGTCGAGCGGCTGCGCAGGTAATTCCACGAGGCCCACGCGCGGCGCGAGGGCGGCATGAGGCTCTCGTCCGTGTGGAGCAGCGTGCGGTTCGGCTGGTAGCGCCACGCCCCCAGCAACTCGCGTTCCGCGTCGCTCGGATCGGCCAGCATGCGGAGACTCTCGTCCGCGTGGGCGGCAAGCACGGCCACGTCGAACCGCTCTGGCGCGCCGCCCTCCACCTGGACCTGCACGTGGTCGGAACGGCGTGCGACGGCGCGCACCGGCGCCTGGATGTGGACGGCGCCCTCCATGCGGGACATGGCGCGTCGCACATAGGCGCTGCTGCCACCCGCGACGGTCATCCATTGCGGACGGTCCTCGAGGGAGAGCAATCCATGGTTCTCCCAGAACCGCACGAGCATTTCGGCCGGAAAGTCCTCAATGCCGTGTTGCGAAGAAGACCAGATCGCGCCGGCCATCGGGTAGATGTAGGCGTGGCGGACGGTTTGCGAGAAACCGCGCTGGTCGAGGTATGCGCCGACGGTCATGCGGCCCAGTCGAGAGGCGGCGAGATCCGCGCGCGCGGTTTCGCAGAACTTCATGATCTCGCGGAGGAAGCGCCAGTGCGACGGGCGAAACAGGTTGGCGGGCTGGGCGAAAAGGCCGGCCAGCCCGGTGCCGGCATATTGGAGGCCGGTGGTTTCGTCCCAATATCCGAACGACATGTCGCTGTCCCGCACGGCCACGTCGAGGTGCCGCAGCAGTTTGTTGAACAGCGGATACGTCTTGTTGTTGAGCACGATGAACCCCGTGTCGACGGGCGTGCCCGCGTCCGGTCCCTCCGGCAGGGCGATCGTATTCGTGTGGCCGCCCATGTAGTCGTTTTTCTCGAACAGGGTGACGCGATGGCGCCGCTGCAGCAGCAGCGCGGTGGTCAAGCCCGCCACACCGCCGCCGATCACGGCGATACGCAGCCCGTTGGATTCCGAAACATTCATGCGCATTACCGGGTGAAGGAGGTCATCGAGGCGCGCTTGCGGTCCCACCATGCGCGCAGGCGGGGGAATTCGCTGTTGAATTGCGGGGTGGCGAAACCAGTGGGCATCGCGCGCTCGATTTCATCCAGCTCCCAGAACCGGCCGTCGGAAATCTCCTCCGCCTGCAAGGCGAACGGTCCCTCGTGGAGCGTCACATAGGTGCGGATCAATTCGGTTTCGACGGGCGACTCCCAGATGTACGTGTACGCGGGTTCCAGGCGGTTCGCGCGAACGCCCAACTCCTCCTGCAGTTCGCGGTGCGCACCCTGGATGGGCGACTCGCCGGGCTGCAGGTGGCCACCCACCGAGATGTCCCATTTGCCGGGCTGGACATCCTTCTGTTCCGAGCGTTTTTGGAGAAACAATCGCCCCAAACGGTCGAACACCGCGACATGGACCGCCTGATGGATCAAGGCCGGATTGCCGTGGCAGGCGGAGCGCGGAGCTTGTCCAATGATGCGTCCGGTGCGGTCAACAAGATCGAATAGTTCTTCAGGCATACGAGGAGGTATCGCAGGTCGGACTAAGACCTTACAACAAGTCGTGTGCCGAGGTCAGCCACGAAGAGCGGTGCATCATTCCGCCATGCGGATGTGGACACGGAAGGAGGAGGCGCCGGAGATGTTTGCGGCCGGGAGCAGGAGCGTGCCACCCGTGCCGGGCAGATCCATCGTTTCTTCGGTTGCGCTCCAGTCCGGCGTCGCCAGGTCGGTGGTGTGGCAAAGGGTGTAGAGGCGGCCGGTCATGGACTGCACGGAGATGGCGGGGCCGCTTTCAGTCCACACGAGCTGGCTTTGGAAGAACGACGCGGCGTTGGTCGGATCAGTGCCGGCGACATACTCGCAGAAGTTCGAGAATCGGTCGCCGTCCGCGTCCGCGCCCGCCTCTGCGGCGAGCGGGTCCAGAAAATGTTGCACTTCGAAGTCGTCAGGCAAGCCGTCGTTGTCGTTGTCGGGATCGTCCGCGTCCGGAATCCGGTCTCCGTCGCGATCCGCGAGCACGAGCACCTGCAGGGGCGGCGAGGTGACAATCCCGCCGAGGACGTCCACGGCGCGCAGGGAAAGCATGTGTGTTCCGATCTCGCCGGCAAGCCATTCGAACGAATGGTCCGACGGCGAAAGCGCGTGCGCGAACAGCCCATCCACCACAAGGGTCAGTTGCGTGATGCTGGCGGGATTCATCGTTGCCCACTCGAAGGTGAGCGTTGTTTGTTCCACCGTCGAGGTGTCGGTGGCCGGATGTACCCACGATAAGGCCGGCGCGGCAAAGGTGTCGTCCTCCAGCGCCGTCGCGATGAACGAAATGGAGGCCTGGTCATATCCGGCGTCGCCGCTGGAGGCCGTATGGACGAGCAGGCCCGTGCGCGCGGCGGGACCGGGCAGGGAGTCGTCCAGCGCCGTTACGCGGAGGGTTCGGCCGGTGACCCAGTCGTTCGGCTGGAGCGTGAAGTGCGCGGGTTCGACGCGCCACGCGTTGGCGTCGAGCGCCAGCGTGATCGTCACGGCGGAGGCCGGGCGCGCGCCGAGGTGCAGCACGTAGTCGTGCGACGCGCCTTCCGACATCTCCGCGTGATCGGGCGTGAGGAGCAGGGCGGGCAGCGCGTTGATGCCGAAGTTGATGCCCTGCGCCGAAGACGGCAGGACGACGGGGTTGTCGAATGCGGGCGTCAGGGCCTGCGCCTGCTTGTGCGCGCGGACGGTGTTTGTGCCGCTCTTCATGTTGACGAGGGCATAGCGCCCGTCGCTCGTGGTCAGCGTCCAGTTCGTGTGGCTGGTGTGGATGCGGACGCCTTCGACCGGAACGCCGTTGGAGAGGACGAGGCCTTCGATCCGGTACACGCCGGACGGGGAGCCGACGCGCACGATGAGGGACGCGCTGGATCGTCCGCCCTTCATGTCGCTCGCGACGCAGCGCACGACGTATTCGCCCGCCGCGCTCCACCGGTTCGTCACGCGCGCCTGGTTGAGCGATTGCGTGTGGATGCTTTTCGGCAGGCCGAAGTCCCATTCGTAGGCGAGCGCATCCCCATCTTCGTCCGTGGCGTTGGCCGTGAAGACGATGTCCGCATTGACGCCGGCGGCGTTGGTGCCCGCGTCGAGGTCGAGTGCCGGCGCGCGGTTGGACGGGAAGGCGCCGATGTTCACGACGACGTCCATCCACTCCTCCGGCGCCGTGCCGCCGCGCGCGGTGGGGGTGATGTGCAGGCCCGCGGCGTAATCGCTGTAGGTGCGACCGATGAGCAGGGCGCCGTCCCACTTGTCCGTGTTGTCATCCGTCCAACTCGTGCCGGTCGGGTCGTCGTTCGAGTACGGGGTCATGTCGAGCTGGATTGCGCCGTCGCTGCCGTAGGTCGCGCGCGACCAGTCGATTTGAAGGCCATGCCGCAGCCACGCGTTGTCGGTGTACGCCATGCGGTAGCCGAGCCAGTACTCACGCGCGTTTGTCGTGTAGTCGCCCGAGGTTCTTTTGACGTGGATGGCGAACGGGCCTTGCGTGGCGGTCCGGTGGTCGAAGCGGTGGAGGCGGACCGTGCGGCTGTTGGTGACCACGGCGACCTGCGCCGCCGTGATCCAATCGAGGTGTCGCTTTTCGCGCGGCGCGAAGTGGGCGGTCCGGTCGTTCATGTCGGACGAACTCTGCGCGCTCATCACCGAGAAGCGATGCCCGTATTCGATCCACTCCGCGTTGGATGTGTCGGCGACGTAGCCGCCCGCGACCGTGTCGCGCCCGATCGGTGTGTCGGCGTCGGTCCGCCAGTAATTCGCGTGGCGCAGGCCAAAGTTGTGGCCGAGTTCGTGGCCCGCGGTGCGCAGGGTGTAGTAGGGCTCCACGAGGTGACAACCCGGCGAACCGACCCAGGCCTTGCCCGCGTAGCTGAAGTCGAATTTGTTGGTGCCGCTGCCCACCTCGTCGGTGAGAACGATGTAGAAGTCGTAGGCGGACGCGTCGTAGCCGAGCGCCGACGCGCCGGTCCGCGCGTGGCTGAGCAGCAGGCTGAAATTGTTGGTGTAGGCCTGGCCGGGTTGGGGGAGCCGGACGAGGTCGGGCACCTGCGTGACCGACAGGCGCGTTTTGCCGAACGACGCCTCGAAGAAATAGGACGTGAGCGTGTTCATCGCGTTGGACAGCGTCGCCGATGTGACGGGGAACCCGGTGAGGTTCGTGAAATCGCAGGTGATCAGCAGCACGCGCTTGTCGCCCTCCGTGTAGGTGGACAGGGCGCCGATGGCATCGTCGGGGGCGTCGCCGGCCCTCGCGTTGGGATCAAGCGACGCCTCCGCCTCCAGCAGGCTCGCGGTCCAGCGCTCCAGCGCGTTGGTGTCGGGGAACGCGCGGATTTCGCCGAGGCTCTCGACCCAGAGCGGGCCGGACAACAGCCCGCGAGCGATCCGCTCGGCCTCGTCCAGACGCCGCACCGGATGCTCGTCCAGCGCGAGCCACTCCTCCATCGCCACGCCGATGACGGAGAGGTGCTGTTTGGTGGCGATGTCGAGGCGCCGGCCGAACGTCGCGACATTCCAGCGCCGCGCGCCGGCCTCCACGAACCGTTCCTCGCCGCCTTCCTGCGCGTCGTCCATCGCACACGCAACGGCGTATTCGAATCGCGCCTCGACGGACACCGGTTCCTCCAGCAGGGCCTGGACATCGCGGGGCAGCCGGATGCGCGTGGCGTAGGGGATGGCCGCGGCGATGGCGGATTGGGGATCGGCGCGAATCAGCGCTTTGAACGAATTTCGGCGCGCGGCGGCCCGTTGTACGCCCTCGCGCACCATGTCGGTGCGGCGCGCCTCGGGCGCGGCCTCCCACCGCGCCACCCACGCGGCGAAATCCGCGATGGGTGTGTCCGTCGTGACCGACATGGGGTGCGACGTCTCGATCTCTTGATCAACCGTCACCGGCTGTATCGCGTCGGCGCTTGCTGGCGGTGAAACGAGCACCGCCGACTCGCCTGCTGCCCTGCGTTGCGCTCCCTGTCGAACCACCAAAACGAGGATCGCGCTAATCAGGAGAAGGAAAACACTGCGGCGCATGCTCACATGCGTCTAACAGAGCATTAATCATTCCAATCGCGACAGATTGACGCACCGGAGGTTGCCCCTGAATAGCATTATCGCAATCTTTTGCTCTGCAATATCTTGCGATTTAGGCAGGCGCGCGTATCGCGGGGACCGGCGGGATGGCCTTCGCGATTGTGCGAAGTCTTTTCAGCGGTGCGGATGCCGCGCGGCGGGCGGTGTTACGGGGTGGCTGCGTGGTGCAGGGGATTGGCCGTGGGCGATACGGGATGAAGCGTGAGTTTGGGATGCTTCTGGATGAAGTATTCCATGCTCCACTTTTCGGGGAAGAGAATGACCAGTTCGCCTTCGATGTCTTCCGCCAGCGCGACGCCGGAACCGAGGTATTCATCGCGCAGGGCGGCGCGGTCCACGCCGAGGTCGAACCAGCGGATCTGGGTATAGGGCGCGGGTTCGAGGCGCGTGTCGGCGCCGTATTCATTTTGCAGCCGGTACACAAGCACCTCGAACTGCAACTGGCCGACGGCGCCCAGCAGCACGGACGTGCCCACGCCGTGCAGCGGTTTGAACAACTGGATCACGCCTTCCGCGAGCATCTGGTCGAGCCCCTGCTTGAACTGTTTCGACTTGGAGGGATTCGGGTTGCTCAACGTCGCGAAGACTTCGGGCGGGAAGCGCGGGATCTCGCGATATTGCAGGTCCGCTTTCGTGGTGAGCGTGTCGCCGATGCGGAAGGAGCGATGGGCGACCAGGCCGACGATATCGCCGGGGTAGGCGGATTCGATGCTCTCGCGCTCGGTGCCGAAGAGTTTCTGAGGATAGGCGAGGCGGATGGGTTTCCCGGTTTCGGGATCCATCACCATCATGTCCTTCGAGAACACTCCGGAGCAGATGCGGATGAAGGCGATCGTGTCGCGGTGTCTCGGGTTCATGTTGGCCTGCACCTTGAAGACGAAGGCGGAAAAATCGGGCTGCTCGGGCGGAATGAGCTGGCCGTTCGAGCGGCGCGGCGCGGGCGGGGCGCCATATTTCACGAAGTAGTCGAGCAGCAGTTGCACGCCGAAATTGGTCATAGCGCTGCCGAAGAAGACAGGCGTGATGCGGCCCGCCATCACGGCGTCGCGGTCGAACTGTTCACCGGCGACGGAGAGCATTTCGATTTCCTGCCGCCACGCGTCATACAGCGCGGGGTCCACGGTCTCGCGCAGGCCCGGGTCATCCGGTCCGCCGACTTTGAACGGCGCGCGATAGGCGCCGCCAACGGTGCGTTCAAAGAGGAAAAGCTGGTGCGCGAGGCGGTCGTACACGCCGCGGAAATCCTGTCCGCTGCCGAGCGGCCAGGTGACGGGGAACGCGCCGATGCCCAGCACCTTTTCCAGTTCATCGAGCAGGGCGAGGCCTTCCTGCGCGGGACGGTCCATCTTGTTGATGAATGTAAAAATCGGGATGTGGCGCAGCCGGCAGATTTCAAACAGCTTCTTCGTGCGATCCTCGATGCCTTTTGCGGCGTCGATGACCATGATGACGCTGTCCACGGCGGTCAGCACGCGGTAGGTGTCCTCGCTGAAATCCTTGTGGCCCGGCGTGTCGAGCAGGTTGATGCAGTGGCTGTCGTATTCGAACTGGAGGACGGTGGAGGTGATCGAGATGCCGCGTTCGCGTTCCAGCTCCATCCAGTCCGACGTCGCCGCGCGCTGGTTCTTGCGTGCGCGCACGGAGCCGGCGAGGTGCAGGGCGCCGCCGTAGAGCAGCAGTTTCTCCGTCAGCGTCGTCTTGCCCGCGTCGGGGTGCGAGATGATGGCGAACGTGCGGCGTCGCGCGATTTCTTCAGGGAGCGGGCGGGTGTTCATGGACAGGGGCGCAGGGTATCGCCCAGCCGTCAACGCGCGTCAAGGACTTCCCGCACGAGCGCGGAGAGGGCCGCGGGTTTAAATGGTTTCTGGAGGAAATTGAGGCCGGGCTTTACGTCGCTGCTCTCGATCAGGGCATCCTGCGCGTAGCCGGACATGTACAGGATGCGGATCCCGGGGAACCGTTTCCGCATCTGCTCGGCCAGGCTCGTGCCGCCCATGAAGGGCATGACGATGTCGGTCAGCAGCAGATCGAATCGCGCGCCCTGTTCCTCGGCGATGCGCAGGGCCTCTCGTCCGTTGGCGGCCGCGACGACGCGATAGCCCTGCTGGGCGAGCAGCTTTGCGGCGAGCTGGCGGACCATGTCCTCGTCCTCGACCAGCAGGATCGACTCCGTGCCGCGCGCGTGCGCGTGCGCTTCGGCGCGAGGCGGGGCGGCCTCCTGCCCATCCACGCGCGGCAGGTAGATGGAGAACGTGGAGCCCTGTCCGGGCGTGGAGTCCACGAGGATCGATCCGCCGCTTTGCTGGACGATGCCGTACACCATGGAGAGGCCGAGGCCCGTGCCTTTGCCCACCTCCTTGGTGGTGAAGAAAGGCTCGAAGATGCGCTCCTTGATGGACGGGTCCATGCCTTTGCCGTTGTCGCAGACCTCGAGCACGATGTAGGCGCCGGGCTCGACGGAATAGGGCTCCCGGGTGAGGCGGTGCATCAGGTCGATCCGCGTGGTGCGCAGGATCAGGCGCCCGCCACAGGGCATCGCGTCGCGCGCATTGACGGAGAGGTTGATGATCATCTGCTCCATCTGCCCGGCGTCCACGCGCGTGAGGCCGGGGTCGGGATCGAGCTCCGTGACGAGTTCGATGTCCTCGCCGATCAGCCGCCGCAGCATCTTCTGCAGATCGAGCACGATCGTGTTGAGATTCATCAGGCGCGGTTCGAGCACCTGTTTGCGGCTGAACGCCAGCAACTGGCGGGTCAGCCCGTGCGCGCGCTCGGCCGCCTTGGAGATTTCCTCCAACTCGTGGCGCATGGCGTGCCCGGCGGGCAATTCCTCCATCAGCAGGTCGGTGTAGCCGCTGATCGCGGTGAGCAGGTTGTTGAAATCGTGCGCGACGCCGCCGGCGAGACGCCCGACCGCTTCCATTTTCTGCGAGTGGCGGAGCAATTCCTCGCTGTGGCGCAGCGCGTCCTCCGTCTTCCTGCGTTCCGTGATGTCGCGGGCGTTGATGACATAGAAGCGCTGGCCTCCGCGCGATTCGAGCTGCTTGGCGGCGCTCTCGAAGTAGCGCCAGCTCCCGTCGCGGTGGCGGAGGCGGAACTCGGCCATGCGGATGGCGGCGGGTTGGGACAGCATCACCTTGCGGACCTGCATCAGGTTGAAGGCATCCTCCGGGTGGAGCAGGGCGCCCGCGCTGCGGCCCGCGAGTTCGGACGGCTGGTAGCCGAGCGTGCGTTCCACGGCCGGGCTGAGATAGGTCAGGATGCCCTGGCCGTCGACGATGGCGATGACGTCGGACACATTTTCGATCAGGGACCGGTAGTGCTCCTCCCGGGCGCGAAGGGTTTCCTCCGCTCCGCGCCGGGCGATGGCCGCGCCGATGGAGCCCGCGACGGTCTTGAGCAGGTCCTCGTCGCTCGCGTTCCACGCGCGCGTCAGGTCGGTGTCGTCAAACCCCGCCACCCCCCAGAAGCGGTCGCCGCTGATGACGGGCACGAGCAGGATGCTGCGCAGGTCCGGCGGGGTTTCGCGGTCGGGTTCGTGCAGGAAGTCCAGGATAAGGCCGCTGATGGGCTGGCCGGCCGCGAGGATGTCGTACCAGCGGGGCAGCAGTTCGTCATACGCAATGCTGCGCGGGGTGGGGGCCTTTCGCTCCTCCACATTCCGCGTCCACAGGAATCGCGCCTGGAGGCTGCGCAAGCCGGAGCGGCCATCGAAGGTGTTTTCAAACAAATAGACGCGATCGACGGCGGCCGCCTCGCCGAGCAATTCCAGCGCGCGCCGCAGCGCCTGGTCCAGGTCCGGCGCATGCAGCAGTTCGTGCGTGGCCTGGGCGACGCCGCGGAGCAGGCGGTCCCGCGCATCGAGCAGCCGTTCGGAATCGCGGCGGCCAAACAGCGCGCCGAGGCTGCCGGCCATGGTGTGGATCAGCGCCTCTTCGTTCACCGACCACACACGATCCCGGTGACAATCGTCGAATCCAAGGAATCCCCACAGGCTCTGCCCGACCTGGATCGGCACACACAGGATGGAGCGGATGTGCTGGGCCTGCAGGAAGGCGCGTTCCGTATCCGGAAAATCGCTCACAACACCGGTGTAGGGTTTGCCGGCCTGCAGCGAGCGCAGCAGGCGCGTGAACATCGGGTCGAACGCCATGCCTTGCAGGTCGGGGTTTCCGATTTGCGGTTCGGTGCGGCCGCTGCACCACTCGAACAGTTGATCGGTGAGCGGTTCACCGCTTTTCGGATGGCTCCTGTTGCGGAAGATATAGGCGCGGTCCACGTCCATCGCCTCGCCCAGCGTGCGCAACATGCCCGGTATGCTCTGGTCGAGTTCGCCACCTGTCAGCAGCAGGTGCGTGGCTTGCGCGACCGCTTGCAGCAGGCGATCGCGCTGGCGCAGGCCTTCCTCCCAGCGTCGCCGGTCCGTGATGTCCACGCAGGAGCCGATCAGGCCCATGAACGCGCCGTCGCGGTCGAATTGTGGCGCGCCGGTGCTCAAGAGCCAGCGGTGGTCGTCGTCCCACCGGCGCAGGCGGAATTCCTGCGTGAAGCCGTCCTGGTCCCGGTGCGCGCGGGCGAGCGCGCGCCGACAGGCCGCGACATCGTCCTCGTGCACGCCGAGTTCCCAGCCGCCGCCGACCTCCTGTTCCAGTGAACGTCCGCGAAATTCAAGCCAGCGCTGGTTGAGAAAGACCATTTCCCCCGCGGCGTTGGTCATCCACAGCATCGCGGGCGCCTGGTCCGCCAGCCGGCGGAAACGCGCCTCGTCCTGGCGTCCGCCCGGCGAGCGCAGCCAGGCCGCGCTGCGTCGAAGGTGTTCCACCAGCGAAAGAGGCTCGGTCGCGGACGCGGTGTCCGGCGACGCGACGCTGCGCGGCTCCGTGCCCGCCGGAGGCGACGCGCCGTCCAGCCCGATCACGGGGATTGTGAGGCCGAGCGCGCGTGTGCAGGAGGACACGACCCCCACATGGATGGGCCCGCCGGTTACCGGTGCGAGGATGACATCCCAGCGCTCTTCCGCGAGCACCTGCTTGAGGTCGCCCTCGCTGCCGACCTCGCGTGTGTGAAGGTCAAAGCCGCCGTGTCGCAACTCCTGCACCCACGCCATCGCATGTTCATGCGACGCGCCGGCGATTAACACGGCGATGTGCTCGGCACTGTTGGGTGATCGGGCCACGGTGTATGCAGAGCATACCCGTTGGCCCGATTATGATCAACAGTCGATTGGACGGGCAGTTAAGTCCGCTGTTCAGGCCTTCGCCAGCGCGGCGAGCACCTGGGCGTAGTCGGGCTCCTGCGCGATTTCCGGCACCTGCTGCGCGTGCACGATCGTGTTGTTGGCGCTGAGCACCAGCACCGCGCGGCTCATGAGCCCCGCGAGCGGTCCATCCACGATCTGTACGCCGAAGGTTCTGCCGAAGTTCGGCGAGCGCATCGTGGAGAGGTTGACGATGTGGCTCAGTTTTTCGGAATCGCAGAACCGCTTTTGCGCGAACGGAAGGTCCGCGGAAATGTTGATGATGACCGCGTCCTTGTGCGCGGCCGCCTCCTGGTTGAACCGGCGCGCGGACATCTGGCAGATGCCGGTGTCGAGCGAGGGCACGATGTTCAGCACCTTCTTCTTGCCCGCGAATGTCGCGAGCGTGGCATCGGACAGGTCCCCCGCGGTGAGGGTGAAGTCCGGGCATGCGGCGCCCGGGGCGGGCAGTGAGCCGCTGGTGTGGATGGGGGATCCTTTGAATGTAATCGTCGCCATGGAACGTCCTCCTGAATTGGACGCGTACTATACCGCTTTCCCCTGCGCGTGCAACGCGCGCGGGACAAAAAATCCTCATTTCGCATCGCGCCCGCACATCGCTTGAAATTTCCGCGCCTGCCGTGCTAACGTGCTGCCAACAAGAAGGAATCTTCGATGAACATGTCTTTGGTCCATTCGCTTCGCCGCCGCATCCTGGGCGTTTCGCTGCTGGGGGCGTTGCTTCTCAGCGCGTGGCCGGCCCACGCGTTTACCCTCATCGTGGCGCCTGCGCGCTACTCCGTCATGCAGGTTGCGATGGATGTCCTCCAGCGCTCGCCTGCCGTGCTGGTGTCCTACCAGGGCGAGCCCGACAGCGCGGAGCCGCGCCTCCACGCGTGGAACGGCAGGGAATGGGTCGCCGTCTCCATGAAGGATTTCCGTGAAGCCAGTTTCCTCCAGCGCGTTCCGGATGGCACGGTGCTGATTGGAAACGACGATGTGTTGCCGAAGGTCCTCCAGGACGCCGCCTCGTGGTCGCCGCGCGTGGATCGCGTCACCGATTTGTCCACCGGCGCGCTGGTTAATGAATTCGGACGCGTGTTGAAGTGGCGCACCGCCGACTGGAAGTGGTTTTCCAAGCGCTACAACCTTGATCTCAAGGACGAGTCCGAGCCGCGCCGCCGCTCCAGCTGGTATGATCAGCCCGGTCCGCTGCCGGATCGCCCGAAACTGATTCCCCATCGCCCTTCAGCGCCCGCCGACGGCACGCCGGTTCCGGTGGTCACACTTGAGGCCGCGCCCGTCGATCCGGTCGATGTCGAACCGGTGGCGGCGGAACCCGTCGTGGAACCTGCGACGGAACCTGTATCGGAGCCGGTGCCCTGAACAACCGGCCCGCGATGCGACCCGCTCTTTCCCTCCTGCTCGCGGGGGGGCTCCTCATGGCGACCGGATGTCAGGCACTTCGCGTGCGCGAAGAGGAAAAGCCGGTGGCCGAGACGGTGCTGATGGTTGCCCGCGGCGCGAATGAGACGGTGCTGAGTTGGAACACGACGCCCGGCGCCCAGTATCTGGTGCTCTTCGCGGATCGCCGCGACGGCAAGGCCAAGTGGCAGCCGCTGCCGGGTGCCTCGCTCGTCAGGGGTGACGGGCAACCCGCCACCTTCAAGGACAAGGTGCCGGGCACACAGGCCCGTTTTTATCGGATCGAAGTCATTCCGCCGTCTGGTCGGCGGCCTTGAACACCGCGATCACGGGGCGATGGTCCGACGCCATGTCGGCATTCGGATCGCGCGGCAGATAGCTTTTTTCGCGCACCAGTTCCGGCCACATGGATGCCGCCGGCAGGATGTAGTCGATGCGCGCGTATTCCTCCTGGTAGTCCCAGAGGTGCGTCCACAGGTCGCCCACATAGTCGCGCGGGCGCACGTCGAAGAGATTCGCGGGGCGTCCGATCAGTTCGCGCAGCGGCGAGGAATTGACCTGATCGTTCATATCCCCGACGACCACGATGTTCATGTTCCGGTTGCGATCAATCATGCGGCGCACGTGTTTGTTGAGCAGGCGCGCCTCGTTTCGGCGCATCTCCGTCTGGCCCAGCGGGTGGAACAATTTTGACTTCAGGTGCGCGTTGATCAGGCGGAACCGGTACTGCTTGTTCACCTGGATGTCCACCACGAGGAACCCGCGCTGGACAGGGAGTTCCTCCCCGCCCAGGGTGTAGGATTCGTTGGTGATGTTGTAGCGGCCCATGATGGGGAAACGCGAGAGGGCGCCCAGCCCCACGGTGGAATGCGGCAGGATGAAATACTCCGTGTACGGGTAGTCGTGGCCCGCCGCCTTCAACCGCTGGCAGAGGATCTCGAAGGAGTCCGCGTCGCCGATTTCCTGGATCGCCAGCACGTCGGGACTCGCGTTCGTGATGACCGCGACGACCGCCGCGATCTGTTCCTCCGGTTTGAAGTTGTCCTTCTGGCCGTCCTTGTCGCGATCCTCGTAGCTGAAGCGCCAGAGGTTGTAGCTCATCAGCGTGAACTCGTCCGGGGCGGGCGGCTCGGGGCGGGTGCGCAGCTTCTCCCCGGCGACGCCGTGGATCGAGGAGGCGAGAAACAGGATGACCGCGGCCAGGCGCGGGAACGGAAGGCGTATCATGCGTCAGTTCTTTCGGTAGGCGGTTTCGATTTTCGCTTCCACGTCGCGATAGCCGATGTCGACCGAATAGATTTCCTTGAAGAGGCTTACGGCCTTTTCCGGTTTGCCCAGCGCTTCGTACATCGTGCCGAGTTCGTAAAGGATGTCCTTCTTCGTCTCGTCCATCAACTGCAACTCGGCCGACGCCTTCTCCATCTGTTCTACGGCAATGTCGTACTGCTGCTTCTGCTTGAAGCACAGCGCGAGGTAGTACAGCGAGCGCGTGCGCCGCTGCGGGTGCTGCTGCGAGCGCTGGAACTGCTGGATCGCCTCGTTGAGCATGCCGCGTTCGTACAAGAGCACGCCGAATTCATACTTGAGCTGCAGGTCGTTCGGATAGCGCGTCACGCGGGTTTCCGCGTCCTTGAAGATGAAGGCGTCGCGTTCCGCGCGCTTCGCCGCCACCGCCGCCTCGTTGCCCGCCGCCTTGAACTTCTCGATTTCCTTGTCGATCTGGTCGAGGCGGATCGCGCTGATCAGCCGATCGATCTGCGGGTCGGCGCCGCCGGTCGTCTGCTGGGCCTGGTCCAGCGCGGCGAGGGCCTCGTCGTAGCGCTCCGCCTTCGCGAGCAGTTCGGCATAGGCGCGTTTGTAGTTCACGTTGTTCGGCTCGCGCTCCATCTTGGCGCGCGTTTCCTCGAGCAGGTTGTCCACATCGCGCGAGGTCTTCACGGCCTTCGACTGCTGTTCGAGCAGGGTGGCCTGCTTCGAATCCTTCATCACATCGCGGTAGGAAGTGGCCTCGTTCCAGCGCCCGCGCTGCATCGTGTCCAGCGCGGTGGCGTCCTTGAGTTTCTTGAGCGCGGCCGGGTCGGCCGGCTTGAGGCGCACGAGTTCCTCGTAGGCCAGGCGCGCGTCGTGCATGCGGTCCACCTGCGTATAGAGCTCGGCGAGCCACTCGAGGGTCTTCGGGTCCTTCGGCGCATGTTCGCGCGCGATCTCGAGGTTCAGGATCGCGACCTCGGGATAGCCGGCCGCAAGGGCCGCCTGCGTCGCGGTGTTGATGAACGTCGGGTTGAGCGGGTCCTTCCGGAGCAGGTCCTCCGACTCGCGCAGGGCTTCCTCGGGCTTTTTCTTCAGCAGCGACTGCACCTTGAGCAGGCCACCCGACCCGCTCAGGGTGCCGAACGCGCGGGTGAAGGCATTGGATTTCTGCTGCTTGGCCTTGGTGACCGCCGCGGCGCGCAGGAATTTTCGCGCCTTGAACAAGCCGGGACAGACTTCGAGCGCGAGCAGGAACATGTCCATCGCGTAGTCAAGGTTGCCCCGTTCAAACGAGGCCATGCCCTTTTCAAAATGTTCCTTCGCCTTGCGCGGCGCACTTTCCAACGCGACTTCAGCCATTGAAAAACTCCCGTTGTCTCGAAAGAGAAAGCGTAGGCCACCGCATGCGAGGGGTCAAGACGCCGCTCATCGAATCGCTCTACCCGCGTTTGTCCAAACCCGGACGTATTCCAAGCTTGGCAAGTGTGGGGCGTTCGCGTTTAGTTTCGGGCGCGAGTATGAAAACGCGGACGGTACAGATTGGCGGGGTCAGGGTCGGGGGTGGGGCGTCGCTGGCGCTCATCGCCGGGCCGTGCATCATTGAGAGCCGGGCGGGGTGCCTCGACCTGGCGCGCCGGCTGGCCGCACTGGCGGCGGAGGAGCGGATTCCGCTCATCTTCAAGGCCTCGTTCGACAAGGCGAACCGGTCCGCCATCACCTCGTTTCGCGGGCCCGGCCTCGTGGACGGGCTCACGATCCTTGCGGAAATCAAAGAGAAGACCGGCTTGCCGGTGCTGACGGACGTGCATGCGGTGGAGCAGGTGGCGCCGGTGTCCGAGGTGGTGGATGTCCTCCAGGTCCCCGCCTTTCTCTGCCGCCAGACCGACCTGCTGATTGCGTGCGGCGAGAGCGGGCGCGTCGTGAATGTGAAGAAGGGCCAGTTCCTCGCCCCGGGCGACATGGCCAACGTGGTGGATAAAATCGCCAGCACGGGGAACCGCAACATCCTGCTGACGGAGCGCGGCTCGACGTTCGGCTACCAGAATCTGGTCGTGGACATGCGCGCGCTGCCGCAGATGCGGGCGCTCGGCTATCCGGTGGTCTTTGACGCCACGCACAGCGTGCAGAAGCCGGGCGGCGGCGGCACCTATACCTCCGGCGATTCCACGATGGTGCCGGTGCTTGCCCGGGCGGCCGTGGCGGCGGGATGTGACGCGGTGTTCATGGAAACCCATGTCAACCCGGCTCGCGCCAAGTCCGACAAGGACAACGCGATCGCGTTCCGCCACCTGCGGGGCGTATGGCGCACGCTGAGGAGCCTCCATGCCGCTGTCGCCTGAAGAGCGCGCCGCGCGCGTGGAGGCGCTGGTTTTTGATGTGGACGGCGTGCTGACGCGCGGCGAACTGATCTACGGCCCGGGCGGGGAACTCAAGATCTTCGACGTGCAGGACGGACACGGCTTCGCGCTGGCCCGGCGCGCAGGCTTGAAACTCGCGCTGTTGAGCGGGCGCGGCGGCGAGGCGCTGCGCGCGCGCGCGGCGGACCTGCAGGTGGACGCGCTGCGCGAGGGCGCGGCGCGGAAAGGCGAGGCGCTGCGTGAACTCTGCGGCATCCTGCGTGTCAAACCGGAGCAGGTGTGCTATGTGGGGGATGACCTTATCGACCTGCCGGCGTTCCGCGCCGCGGGCTTCCCGGTGGCCGTGGCCAATGCGGTCCCCGAGGTGCGCGAGCGCGCGGCGTGGGTGACGGCGCGCCGGGGCGGCGAGGGCGCCGCGCGCGAGGTGATTGAGTTTGTGCTGAAGGCCCGCGGGGTGTGGGCGGGGATTGTGAACGAATTTGCGGAGGGCGAAGGATGAGGCTCGGGATATGGGTCGGGGCGCTGGCCGTCGCGCTGGCCGCCGCGTGGGTGGGGGCGCAGACCGCCGGGGACGAGCAAACCGTCTCCGGCTTCCGCGTGCCTTCATATGACAAGGATGGCAACCTGACGTCGCAGATGTTCGGCGAAAGCGCCCGCATCCGGCCGGACGGCACCGTGGACATCACGGACCTGCGCATGGATTTCTATGCCGCGGGCACGGTCGGCACCAACCGGGAGATGGCGATGCGGGTGACCTCTCCGCACTGCGTGTATGACCGCGCGGCGGGCGTCGCCACCTCCGACGCGCCGGTGCGCATCGCCCGGGACAACATGGTGGTGACCGGCGAGGGCTTCCGCTGGACCAGCAGCAAGGAACGCCTGGAGATCCTCGGGCAGTCGAAAGTGGTGCTCAAGGACGTGAAGCGCAATATCAATTCGGAGACCGAGAGATGACGACGTTCCGCAACCGCATGGCGATTTGGGGCGCCGCCGCCCTCTGTGCCCTCGCGCCGCTTTCCGGATCCGCCCAGACCGGGACGGCGTTGGAAGGGGAGGACAACCTCACGGTCATCACCTCGGAGAAGCTGACGTTCGACTACCAGAAACAGTTCGCGCTGTTCGAGCGCGACGTGGTGGTGGTGGATCCCGACATGCGCCTCTACGCCGACAAGATGACGGTGAAATTCGGCGACGACAACCGCGTCACCGAGATCAAGGCCGAGGGCCGCGTGCACATCATCCAGGAGGACAAGGAGGCCCGCTCCGAGGTCGCCATCTACGGGGTGACGCAGGGCATCTTCGTGCTGACGGGCAAGCCGCAGGTCACGCGCGGGCAGGACATCCTGACGGGCGACAAGATCATTTTCTGGCGCAACCAGAACCGCATGCTGGTGGAGCCGCGCGCGCGGCTCGTGCTGCAAGCCGAACCGGGCGAAAAACGCCCCGGCTTGAACCAGGAGGCCCCGCGTGGACGATAAGTCCCTCATCCGGACCGAGGAGCTGGTCAAGGCGTACCACGGCCGCCGTGTCGTCAACGGCGTGAATCTCGAGGTCCGCCGCGGAGAGATCGTCGGCCTGCTCGGCCCCAACGGCGCCGGCAAGACGACCAGCTTCTACATGACCGTCGGCCTCGTGAAGCCGACCGAGGGGCGAGTGTTTTTCCAGGGCGCCGATGTCACGCAGGCGCCGATGTACCGGCGCGCGCGCATGGGCATGGGCTACCTGTCGCAGGAACCGTCGATTTTCCGCCGGCTGACCGTCGAGGAAAACGTCATGGCGATCCTCGAGACGCTCCCGATTTCGCGCCGCGAACGGCGCCAGCGCCTGCACACGCTGCTGGAGGAGTTGAAGATCGGCTATCTCGCCAAGCAGAAAGCCTACACCCTCAGCGGCGGCGAACGGCGCCGGCTTGAAATCACCCGCGCGCTCGTGACGAACCCGTCGCTGATCCTGCTCGATGAACCCTTCAGCGGCGTGGACCCGCTCGCGGTGCATGACGTGCAGCAGATCATCATCGAACTCAAGGAACGCGGCCTCGGTATCCTGATCACGGACCACAACGTGCGCGAGACGCTCGCCGTGGTGGACCGCGCCTACCTGATCTGTGAAGGCAAGGTCCTGCGCGAGGGCACGAGCGATTTTCTGATCAATGACGAGTTGAGCCGCCAATTGTACCTCGGCCCCCGCTTCAGTATGTAATCCCCAATCCGTCCCCGAAATCCCCATGCCCATCACCGTCAGACAGCTTTTTGAAGCCGGCCAGGAGTCCCTTGGACTCGTGGCGGAGACGGGCGCGGATTTCATGGATCAGCCCATCACCGAGGAGGCGCTGAACCGTCCGGGCCTTGCGCTCGCCGGTTTCTTCCAGTATTTCGCGCTCCGCCGCGTGCAGGTGTTCGGACTCGCGGAGTATTCCTACCTGAAAAGCCTGCCCGCGGAGGACCAGGCCAGCCGGCTGGAGCAACTGTTCAAGCGGCGCATCCCCGCCATTGTCATCACGCGCGGTCGCCATGCGACGGAGCATATGCGGGAGCTGTCGGCGAAATACCGCATCCCGGTGCTGCGGTCGAACATGATCACCGGCCAGTTCATCAACAGCGCCACGGTGCTGATCGCGACGTTGACGGCGCCGACGGTGCGCGTGCACGGCACGACCGTGGACATCATGGGCATCGGCGCGATGATCGAAGGCGAGCCGGGCATCGGGAAAAGTGAAACGGCGCTGACCCTCATCGAGCGGGGGCACAGCCTCGTCGCGGACGACATCACCGTGCTGCGCCGGACCAACGAGCCGGCGGTCGTGGCCTCCGCCGTGGACATCACGCGCTACCACATGGAGATCCGGGGCATCGGCATCATCCATGTGCCCAGCCTGTTCGGCGTCGCGTCGATGCGGCGCGAGACGCGGCTCGACCTGATCGTGCGGCTGCAGCGCCAGACGCCGGAAATGGAAAATGACCGCTCGGGCCTTACGCCGCAGTCCCGCGACGTGCTGGGTGTCAATATTCCCGTCATCACGCTGCCGGTCGCCGCGGGGCGCGACCTGGCCCATGTGGTCGAGGTCGCGGCCCTGAACCAGAAATTGAAACACCTCGGTCACGACGCGGCCAAGGAATTGGACGAAAAACTGATCCTCGCCCTCTCGCAACGGAAAGCACGCCCGTGAGTGAACGCACCTCCAGCCAGGCCGGGGGCCAGACCCTCGTCCGCGAATTCAAGATCCTGAACAAGTTCGGCATCCACGCCCGGCCCGCCGCGCTGTTTGTGAAGACCGTAAGCCGTTTCCAGAGCGACATCACCGTCGATCGCGAGGGCATGACCGCGTCCGGCAAGAGCATCATGGGGCTGCTGACGCTGGAAGGGTACCAGGGCTCGGTGCTCAAGGTCTCGGCGACCGGCCCGGATGCCGCCGAGGCGCTGGACGCAATCGGTGAATTGATCGCGAAGAAGTTTTACGAGGACTGAACCATGGGTGAGCCCCACGAGAGCGGACGACGCGTGGAGTTGCAGGGCATCGGCGTCTCGCCCGGTGTCGCGACAGGCACGGTCTTCCTGATGACCACCGACGACGACCGCGTCGTTGAACGCAGCATCGGGGAGGACGAGGTCGCCCGTGAAATCGCCCGGTTTGAAGAGGCGCTCATCGCCACGCGCCGCCAGTTGCACGACATCCAGCGCCAGGTCAGCGTCGCCATCGGCCAGGAAAGCGCGAGCATCTTTGACGCGCACCTGCTCGTGGTGGATGACCGCTCGCTGGTGGAGGAAGTGATCCGCGGCCTATCCGTCTACAAGCAGAACGTCGAAACGGTACTGCGGATCGTGGCGGACCGCTACGCACAGGCGCTGCTGCGCGTCGAGGACGATTACCTGCGTGAACGCGCCGCCGATGTGCGCGACGTGACCCGCCGCATCCTGCGCAACCTGTCCGGCGCCAGCAGCAGCTCGCTCGCGCGCCTGGAGCAGCCCTGCATCCTGGTGGCGAACGATCTCGCCCCGTCCGAGGCGGCCACGCTCAACAAGGAAAAGGTGCTCGCCTTCGCGACCGACCTGGGCAGCCCGACCTCGCACACCGCGATCATGGCCCGCGCGCTAAACGTGCCGGCGATCGTCGGCCTGCACGATGTCAGCGTCCGCGTGTCGCGCGGGGATACGGTGCTGATCGACGGCAACAAGGGCGTGCTGATCATCAATCCCACGCGCGAGGACCTGGAACGCTACGGCAAGGTCGAGGCGTCGCGCCGGACGATCCAGACGACGCTGGACCAGCTGCGCGACGAGCCCGCCGAGACGCTCGACGGCTACCATCTCCTGTTGTCCGCCAACATTGAACTGCCGACCGACGTCGATTCCGTAATCGCCAGCGGCGCGTCGGGCGTCGGGCTGTTCCGCACGGAGTACCTGTATCTTTCGCACAAACACCTGCCCTCGGAGGACGAACAGGCGGGGATCTATGACCAGATCGCGCGCCGGCTCGCGCCCGCGCACGCCGTCATTCGCACGCTCGACCTCGGCGGCGACAAATTCCTGTCGCACGTGAAGATGCCGCAGGAGATGAATCCGTTCATGGGGTGGCGCGCCATCCGTTTTTGCCTGGCGCAGCCCGAAATCTTCAAGACCCAGTTGCGGGCCATCCTGCGCGCGAGCGTGCATGGCAACGTCAAGATCATGTACCCGATGATCAGCAACCTCGACGAGGTGCTGAAGGCGAACCTGCTGCTCGACGAATGCAAGGAGGAGCTGCGCGGGAAACGGATTCCCTTCGACGAGGAGATCGATGTCGGCATCATGATCGAAATCCCGTCCGCCGCGCTTACGGCCCACCTGCTCGCGCCGCATGTGGATTTCTTCAGCATCGGCACGAACGACCTCGTGCAGTACACACTCGCGGTCGACCGCGTGAATGAGCGCATCGCCTATCTGTACCAGCCCACGCACCCGGCGATCATCCGCCTCATCAAGAACACGATCGACGTCGGCCACCAGCACGGCATCTGGACGGGCATCTGCGGCGAGATGGCCGGCAATCCGCTGATGGTGCCGCTGTTGATCGGGCTGGGGGTGGATGAGTTGAGCGTGAGCTCGTCGCTCGTGCCGCTGGTGAAGGATGTGGTGCGGAAGTTGCGCTACTCGGAGGCCGAGGAGCTGGCCGAGGTCGTGCTGGCCCGGGAATCCGCCCACGAGATCACCGAGCAGTGCCGTCAGCTCGTGGGGCGGGTCGCCCCGGAAATACTTGAACTTTTGGGGTAATCCGCTACCTTCGCCCGTCTTGTTCAACCAAGGAGTCCTGCCATGTCCGTACGCGATTTTGTGTTCACCTCCGAGTCGGTCACCGAAGGCCATCCGGACAAATTGTGCGATGGCGTGTCCGATGCCATCCTCGACGCGATCCTCGCCCAGGACCCGAAGAGCCGGGTGGCCTGCGAGACCCTCGCCAAGACGGGCATGATTGTCGTGGCGGGCGAAATCACGACGAACGCCGTCGTGGACTACGCGCGCATCGCCCGCGAGAAGGTCTGCAAGATCGGGTTCAACCACTCCGACATCGGCTTCGACGGCAACATCTGCGCCGTGCTCGTGGCGCTCGACAAGCAGTCGCCTGACATCGCGCAGGGTGTTGACGCGAAGAAGGCCAAGGGCAAGGCGACGGCGGAGCAGGGCGCCGGCGACCAGGGCATGATGTTTGGCTATGCGTGCGATGAGACGAAGGAGCTCATGCCGATGCCGATCACGCTCGCGCACAAGCTCACGCGCGGCCTCGCAAAGATGCGCCGCAGCGGCGAGCTGGCGTTTGTCCGTCCCGACGGCAAGTCGCAGGTCAGCGTGGTGTACGAGAACAACCGCCCCGTCCGTGTCGACAACGTGGTGATTTCGACGCAGCACAGCCCCGATGTTTCCCACAAGCAGTTGCGCGAGGCCATCATCGAGAAACTGATCAAAAAGGTCATCCCCGCCAGCCTCATCACGAAGAACACCGAATTCTATGTCAATCCGACCGGCCGCTTCGTGGTCGGCGGTCCCCAGGGCGACTGCGGGCTGACCGGCCGCAAGATCATCGTGGACACCTACGGCGGCATGGGCCGCCACGGCGGCGGCGCCTTCTCCGGCAAGGATCCCTCGAAGGTGGACCGCAGCGCGGCCTACATGGCGCGCTATGTCGCGAAGAACATCGTGGCCGCGGGGCTCGCCCGTCGCGCCGAAGTTCAGCTGGCCTATGCCATCGGCTATCCCGAGCCGGTCTCCGTGCTCGTCGAAACCTTTGGCACCGGCAAGGTGGAAGAGGCGTTGATCTCGAAGGCCGTCCGCAAGGTGTTCGGCCTCAAACCGGCCCAGATCGTCGAGCAACTCGACCTGCTCCGCCCGATCTACGAAGGCACCTCGGCCTATGGCCACTTCGGCCGCACCGAGGACCTCGACAAGTTCACCTGGGAACGGACGGACAAGGCCGAGGCGTTGAAAGCCGCGGTCT
>CALKUH010000040.1 GCA_937996795.1 uncultured Verrucomicrobiota bacterium
ATGCCGGCCACCGAGAGCACCGCACCGACGGCCGCGACGGTCAGCGGGGACCACGCGAATTCCGCCAGACGCGGGCCGGCGAACTGCCAGAAGAGCAGGCCCGCGCCGGTGCCGATCAGCAGGCCGCCGATCACGCCCTCCCACGTCTTCGCCGGCGATACACGCGGGATCAATTTGTGCCGGCCGATGGCGCAGCCGACGGAATAGGCGCCGATGTCGGTGCATTTCACGACGACGACCAGGAAGAGCAGGAGCATGCGCCCGGTGTCATCGCCCCACGCGGTCAGCAGCTTGATGATGAAATTGAACAGGAACCCGACGTACATGACGCCCAGCAGCGTGCCCGCGAGGCTGTCCCACGGGCGCTCGGCCTTGGCGTGGAACAACTGGCGCAACAGGATGAGAGCGAAGCCGGCAAAAAGGACCAGGCCCTCGACCTCCGCGCGGTGCGGGCAATCGAAGTGATACGCGAGCCACGTGGAGGCGATCAGCAGCAGGCCGGCGATGGTGCCCACCACGTTGAAGCGGGGAATCTGGCGCGCCTCGAGCAGGGCGTAGAATTCCCAAAACGCGAGGAAGGCGATCAACAAGAGCACCGGCAGGACGGCCCACGGCGGGAAGAGGAACACGGCCGCCAGCAGCGCGCCGCCCATGAGAATGCCGCTCTGGAGGCGATGTCGCAGCATACGGCCTATTTGATGTCCCCGAAGCGGCGGTGGCGGGAGCGATAGACCTCGAGGGCCTCAAGGAATTGCGGCTCCCGGAAATCCGGCCACATGACCGGCGTGACATACAGCTCCGCGTAGGACAACTGCCAGAGGAGAAAATTGCTGATGCGCATCTCGCCGCTCGTGCGGATCATAAAATCCGGGTCGGGCACGTCGGGCAGGTAGAGGTGCTGCGCGATGGTTTCCGGCGTGATTTTTTTCGGGGCCAGCGAACCGGCCTGCACTTTTTCGGCAATCGCCTTCACCGCGTCGGTGATTTCCTGCCGGCCGCCATAGCTCAACGCGAGGATCAAGTGCCCCTCGGTGTAGTGGGCGGTCTCTTCGATGACGGCTTCGAGGTCGCGGCGGACGGCGGACGGGAGGTCCTGGATGTGGCCGATGACGCGGAGGCGCACCCGGTGCTTGTGCAATTCGTCGGCCTGGTCGCGGAGAAATTTGCGAAGCAGGCCCATCAACCCGGTCACTTCCGGGCGCGGGCGCACCCAGTTTTCCGAGCTGAACGCGTAAAGCGTCAGGTATTTTACGCCCGCCTTGCGGCAGGCCAGCAGGATGGCGCGCACCGACTCGGCCCCGACATGGTGTCCGCGTATGCGCGGCAGGCCCCGCGCCTTGGCCCAGCGCCCGTTGCCATCCATGATGATGGCGACATGTGCGGGAACACCTGACGGGACGTTGCTCATGCGGTGATGCTGGCGCCCGCCTGGTCGAGGCGCATGGTGCTTTCGCGCCGGGGTCCGTTGGACAGGATGCTGATCGGCGTGCCGGTCAGCCGCGCGAGCACCTGCAAATAGTCGCGGCATGCCCGCGGCAGTTCCTCAAGGGAACGGGCTTCCTTCGTGGAGGACATCCAGCCGGGGAACGATTGGTAGACGGGCTTGCACTTCTCGAGCACGCGCACGCTGGCCGGCAGGGTTTCGTAGCGGCGTCCCTCGAATTCATAGGCGACGCACACCTTGATTTCCGCCACATCGTCGAGCACGTCGAGCTTCGTCACCGCCCAGTCGTCGATGCCATTCACCATGACCGAGTAGCGCGCGACGACGAGGTCGAACCAACCGCAGCGGCGGGGCCGCCCGGTCGTGGCGCCGAACTCGTGGCCCACCTTCCGGATATGCTCGCCCATCGCGTCGTTGAGTTCCGTCGGGAAGGGCCCCTCGCCCACGCGCGTGGAATAAGCCTTCACAACCCCGATCACGCGGTCCACGCGGTGCGGCGGAAGGCCCGCGCCGGTGCAGGCGCCGCCGGAGGTGGCGTTGGAGGAGGTCACAAACGGATAGGTGCCGTAGTCGATGTCGAGCAAGGTGCCCTGGGCGCCTTCAAACAGGATGGGCTCGCGGCGGGCAATGGCCTGGTGCACGACGGGGATGGTGTCGGCGATGTACGGGGCCATGCGCTTCGCCGCCGCAACATAAGTCGCCACCGTCTCCTCCGCGTCGAGCGGCGCGGCGCCGAACGAGGCGAGGATCTTGTTGTTGGTCACGACGCGGCTGCGGACCAGCTCGGCGAAGTTCGGCTCCAGCATGTCGCCCGCGCGCAGGCCGACCCGCGCGGCCTTGTCGCCGTAGGTCGGGCCGATGCCGCGCTTGGTCGTCCCGATCTTCTCCCCGGTGGAGGGTTTTTGCTCGCGGCAATCGTCGATCATCCGGTGATACGGGAACACCAGGTGCGCGCGGTCGCTGACGAACAGACGCCCCTGCGTGGCGATGCCGCGCGCCTCGACGCCATCGATTTCCTTGAGCAGGGCCAGCGGGTCCACCACGACGCCGTTGCCGATGATGCAGCGTTTGCCCGGATGGAGGATGCCGGAGGGGATCAGGTGGAGGACGTAGCGCTCGGACCCGATTTCCACCGTATGGCCGGCATTGTTGCCACCCTGGTAGCGCACGACCCAATCGGCCTCCTCGGCCAGCACGTCGATGATTTTGCCCTTGCCCTCGTCGCCCCACTGGGCGCCGATCAAAACTGTGTTCGCCATCAATGCCTCGTTACTCGGTGGTGCGCCGGGGTGACGCGTGATGATTGCCGTTGCGCAAACGTCGGCAGGCTAGGACATGGGTGTGGGTGGGTCAACCTGAAACCGGGATTCGGGGCGCGCGGCCCCATGCGCGGAAGTGGTCGAGGTACAGCACCTCGCCGGGGCGCGGGTGATCGAGGAAGAGCCAGAGGGTCTGGACGCGCGACAGGTCCAGCGGACGTCCGCCCGGGGTGCGCGCGAACGCTTCCAGGTCGATCGAAATTTGGTTCGCCCCCGGCTGCAGGTCCACGGGGACCTGTACGCGCTCCGCATAGGTGGGAAACGGGCGGTCGTCCATCCGGATCCAGAGCACGCGCGCCGCGTCGCCCTCATAAAAAACATCCAGCGACAGGCGGTTGTAGCCGCGCCAATCGAGCACGCCGTCGGCGAGGTAGGCGCCGGGATAGGCTCCGCCGTCGCCGGTCACCTCGAGTTTCAGCGCATAGCGGCCGTGGGTGGCGTGGTCCGGGGTCTGGCTCAGGCGGCAGCCCTCGGCGATCCAGCGGCTGACCTCGGCGGGGCGCTCAAAGGAATCGATCAGCGGGAACTGGCGCAGGGCGAACAGCCGATCCACCGCCACGATCGCGAGCGGCGCACAGGAGGCGATGAACAGGAGGCCGGCCGTGGCGCAAAGCCAGCGTTTCGCGCGTCCCGAAGCCGAGCGCAGCCCGAGGTACACGGCCGCGACCGCGAAGCTGCCCGCGGTGCCGAGGGCGACATCGAGCCACGCGGCGGAACGGCCGGCGAGCGGCTGGATCAGCTCAATGAGCAGGGCGAGCACGACGGCCGCCCCGGCCACGACGCCGGCCTTGGCAACCGCCGTATGGTGGCGCGGCCAGAAATTCAGCAGGATGGCGGCCAGGATCGCGAACAGGGGAAAGTGCAGGAAATCGCGGCTGACGGCGACGATCCGTCCGCCCTCCGAACCACCCGTCGGCACAAAAAACATCGCCAGCAGCGTGGCCGCTGCGAGCAGGATCGGCCAGCGGAGGCGCATGCGGGCAAGGAGCAGTTGGCGGAGAGATGGGTGCGATGAGGCCATCACGAATAGCCGTCTTGTTTAGCGCACCAATCGCACGTTATCGAGAAAGAAGATTTCGTCGCCGTGCACCTGGTCGAGGAAGAGTCCCCATCGCCAGATCGTGGAGGCGTCGAGCGGACGACCCGATGTCGTCACCAGCAGGCGATCGAGGTCAAGGCAGATCCGGTTGAGCCCCGGGGAGAGGCGGATTTGCTGTTGGGCCCGGTCGGTGTACGGCGGGTTGTCCCGCTGGTCGTCGACCCGGACCCACAGATCGCGTTCCCGCGCGCCCGCAAGGTAGATGTCGAGGCACAAGCGGCGGCAGTCCGACCAGTCGCGGCGGCCATCCGTCATGAACAACCCGGGATACACGGCGCGTTTCGAGCGCACCGCTACGCGCAGCGCGTGCCGGCCCTCGGTGGCCTGCTGCGTCACACGCGAAATCCGCACGCCTTGAAACCACCAGCGGCCCAGCTCCGACCGGGTCTCAAACGAAGCCAGTTCCGGAAACCGCGCGGTCGCCTGCAATCGGTCCGCCAGCACCCAGAACACCGGCCAGACCGCCAGCAGCCCGACCAGCACCACGCTCCCCATCGCGGCATACGGTTTCCAGCGGGAGGCGCTGTAAAGGGCTTCCGCCGCCCAGACTCCGGCACAACCGCCCGCCGCGGACACGATGAAGTCCCGAAGATCCGGATCGCGACCCGTGTAGCGCTGTAAGAGCTCAACGGCGCCCGCAGCCAGCAACACGGCCAGCATGCGAAGCGGCAGGTGGTGGGGCATGCGAAGGCGGGGCAGCACGCCCGAGCGAAGCGTCATGCCGATCCAGAAAAACAGCGGGAGATGCGCGGCCGATTCCACCGCCTGGAACAAACGCCCATCGAACGGCCAGGGCACCGGCGTCATCAAGGCGAGGAGAACGCAGGCGCTTCCACCCCACCAGATCGCGGGACCCAGGTGGTGGCGCGCGGGTATGGCGGTTGGGGCGCTCACGGGTTGTCGCGCCATCATAGCAGCGAAGCGGCGGGAAATCCTGAAGAATGTTCGACCGCGGAATCTGCTTTCGCGCGCCCGCGCGCAACGGTATGGTTTCGCCTTCCATTCGGGAACCCTCATGTCCGTTGCGATCGTCACCGGGGCCTCCGGTCTCGTCGGTTCAGAGAGCGTGCGCACCCTCGATGCGTTGGGGTTGGACGTGCTCGGGATCGACAATGACATGCGCCGCTATTTTTTCGGCACGGAGGCCTCCACCCAGCCCGTCGCCGACCAGTTGCGCGCCACCTGCCGGCGCTTCCGCCCTGACACGACGGACATCCGCGACCATGTGGCCGTGGACCGCCTGTTCGGCCGCTATGGGCGGGCCATTTCGCTGGTCATCCACACGGCGGCCCAACCGTCCCACGACTGGGCCGCGCAGGAACCGCTGACGGATTTCAGCATCAATGCCACCGGCACCCTCCACGTGTTGGAGGCGACGCGCCGGCACTGCCCCGAGGCAGTCTTCATTTTCACCTCGACCAACAAGGTCTATGGCGACACCCCCAACCGCCTTCCGCTGCGCGAGGAGGAAACCCGGTGGGAGCTGCCGCCCGATCATCCCTTTTTTGCGCACGGCATTGATGAATCCATGTCGATCGACCACTCCAAGCATTCGCTGTTCGGCACCTCCAAGCTGGCGGCCGACCTCCTAGTGCAGGAATACGGGCGCTATTTCGGCATGCGCACGGGCATTTTCCGGAGCGGCTGCGTCTCGGGCGCCCGGCACGCCGGCGCGGAGCAGCACGGGTTTCTCGCGTATTTGATCAAGTGCGCGGTCACGGGCCGGACGTACCGCGTGTGCGGCTACAAGGGCAAACAGGTCCGGGACAACATCCACAGCGCGGACCTCGTGGACGCCTTCATGCACTTCTTCCGCGCGCCGCGGAGCGCGGAGGTGTACAACATCGGCGGCGGACGGGACAGCCACTGCTCGCTGATGGAGGCGGCGGCGCTTTGCGAAAAGCTCGCGGGGCGTCCGCTGGCCCGGACCTATCTGGACACCCCCCGCAGCGGCGACCACATCTGGTGGATCAGCAACACCCGGCGTTTCCGGTCGCACTATCCCGGCTGGCGCGTGACACGCGACGTGTCGTATATTCTCAACGAATTGGTGGAACAAAACCGGAGCCGCTGGCTGGACGACGAACGCGCGGCCGCCGGCTGAACGGCACAGGAAGGACTACAGCGCTATGCAAGAACAACCGCGGGTGGCGGTCGTGGGGATGGGCTATTGGGGCAAGAACCTCGTACGCAACTTCTTCAATCTCGGCGCACTCAACACCATTTGCGACACGGAGGCGGCGCGCGAGGAGCAGATCCGCAAGCAGTATCCGGGCGTAACGTTCACGGCGGACTACGACGCCGTCCTGCGCGATCCAGCGATCAGCGGCATTGTGCTGGCCACACCGGCGGCCACCCACTACGAGCTGGCGCGGCGCGCGCTGGAGGCGGGCAAGGATGCCTTCGTCGAGAAACCGCTTTCGCTGACCACGCAGCACGGCGAGGCGCTGGTGCAGCTCGCGGAACAGCGCCGGCGCATCCTGATGGTCGGACACATCCTGCACTATCACCCCGCCATCATCCGGCTGCAGGAAATGATCTCCACCGGCCAGCTCGGCCAGGTGCGCTACATCTACTCCAACCGTCTCAACATCGGCAAAATCCGGACGGAGGAAAACATCCTCTGGAGTTTCGCGCCGCACGACATCTCCGTGTTGCTCGCGCTGCTCAACGAGATGCCCGCCCAGATCACGTGTTCCGGCGGCGCCTGGCTGCACCAGGAGGTGCACGACGTCACCATGACGCAACTCCGTTTCCCAAGCGGCGTGCACGCGCACATTTTCGTGAGCTGGCTGCACCCGTCGAAGGAACAGAAGCTCGTGATCGTGGGCGCGGAAAAAATGGCGGTCTTCGACGACACCGCCGAGCACAAGCTGCTGCTCTATCCGCATCGCGTTGAATGGAAAAACCGCATACCGACCGCGGTCAAGGCGGACGCGGAAATCGTCCCCCTCCCCGCCGATGAACCGCTCAACATGGAATGCCGCCAGTTCCTTGACAGCATCCGCACCCGCACTCCGCCCCGCACGGACGGACGCGAAGGGTTGCGGGTGCTCAAGATTCTTGAAGCCTGCCAAGCCTCGTTGAAAGGCCGGGGCGCACCCGTCGGCGTGGCTGGCGCGGATGCGCAGGCCGCCTATACCGTCCACCCTTCGGCCTACGTCGACGAGGGCGCGCAAATTGGCAAAGGCACCAAAGTCTGGCACTTCGCCCACGTCATGCGGGGCGCGGTGATCGGCGAGCGGTGCATCCTCGGACAAAACGTGAATGTGGATGGCGGCGCGGTGATCGGCAACAACGTCAAGATCCAGAACAACGTGTCGGTCTATTCCGGCATCACGGTGGAGGATGACGTTTTTCTCGGCCCCTCCTGCGTGCTGACCAACGTGTCCAATCCACGCTCGCAGGTGAACCGGCACAGCCTGTATGAGCGAACTCTGCTGAAAAAGGGCTGCTCGGTCGGCGCCAACGCCACCATTGTCTGCGGCGTGACCGTCGGCCGCTATGCCTTTGTTGCGGCGGGATCGGTGGTGACCAAGGATGTTCCGGATTACGCGCTGGTCATGGGCAATCCCGCCCGCCAGCACGGCTGGATGAGCCGCCACGGGCACCGCCTCGGGGCGCCCGACGCCGAAGGGTTCATGCGCTGCCCTGAATCGGGGCATCGCTACCGCGTCGAAGCGGACGGCACGCTGAAGTGCCTCGACCTTGGAGAAGAAACACCGCTCCCCCCTGCCCTGACGAAGGGCGAAAAGTCGTACCGCGACTTCAAACAGGGCTAATGCGAGATCGACAGACCGGATTCCGTCAGTAAGGTACTCCCCCTATGAACTTGATTCTGGCCAGCGACGTTGTAGTGGACGCCTGCACGGCGCCCTCCATCGAGAACAGCGCATACGGAAACATCCGCGCCCGCGCGCATCAGCGCGGCGATGCGCTGTGGATATACGTCGGCGTCACGCCGACACTGGCGCCCCGCGCGATGCAAACGGCGGGCGCCGTTCGCGGCGAGGTGGAGTCGCGGTTGCGGGCCATTCTTGCGGAATGCCAGGGGCTGGCGGCGCTCCCCGCGGAAAGCGAACTCGCCCTGCAACCAGACGCGGAACTCGCGCAATCGCTGGCGGCGGCCAAACGCCTCGGTCCTGATACAAGGCTGGTGACCGGACAGCCGGCTCGCGTGCAAACCGCGGGCGCTGCGGCGCTTTCACCCGATGCCTACCTCGGGTTGCCCGCGAAGGCGAAGGAGATCCCCTTCATTGATCTCGAGCGCCAGCAGGCCCGCATCCGCGCCGGACTGGAGACCGCGCTCCACCGGGTGTTGCACCACGGCCAGTACATTCTCGGTCCCGAAATCGCCGAGATGGAGAAACAACTCGCCGCGTATGTCGGCGTGAAGCACGCCATTTCCGTCGCCAGCGGCACGGACGCCCTCCTGATTGCCCTCATGGCGCTGGACATCGCGCCGGGCGATGAGGTCATCACCGTGCCGTACACGTGGATTTCAACCGCCGAGGTCATCGCGCTACTGCGCGCGAAAACGGTGTTTGTCGACATTGAACCGGGCTCCATGAACATGGATCCCGCGAAGCTGGAAAAAGCGATCACCGCAAAGACCAAGGCGATCATGCCGGTCGGTATCTATGGCCAATGCGCGAACATGACGGCCATCAACGCGATCGCGGCCCGGGCCGGCATCCCCGTCATCGAGGACGCCGCCCAGTGTTTCGGCGCGACCCATCACGGGAAGCGTTCCTGCGCGCTCAGCTTGATTGGCTGCACCTCCTTTTTTCCCAGCAAGCCGCTGGGCTGCTATGGCGACGGCGGCGCGATGTTCACGCCGGACGACGCGCTGGCCGACAAGATGCGCCAGATCCGCGTCCATGGCCAGAAGGTCAAACACCAGCATCCGGTCGTGGGCATCAACGGCCGCATGGACACGCTGCAAGCGGCAGTGGTCATTGAAAAGCTCAAGATCTTCGACGACGAGTGCCGCCTGCGTGTCGAGATCGCCCGGCGCTACAATGAACTGCTCAAGGGTATCCCGGGCCTCGTCACCCCCGCCATTTCGGAAGGCAACACGTCGGTGTATGCCCAGTACACGATCCTGATCAAGGATCCGGACGCCGCGGTGAACGCGCTCAAGAAGGAAGGCATCCCGGCGGTCTCCTACTACCGGGTTCCCCTCCACCTGCAAGGCGCCTTCAGCGATCTCGGCCATGCCAGGGGCGACTTCCCCGTCGCCGAGCGCATTGCGTCCGAATGCCTGAGCCTGCCGATGTCCCCCTATATGACGGCAGCCGAGCAGGAAAAAATTGCCGCCGTGCTTCGCAAGTCAGCCTGATCCCGGCCGGCACGGATCATCGGTGCGAGTTCGCTTGCAGGGCGGGGACTGCGGATCCGCCGGATCGCCCCTCGCGCCCCCGCCTGATTACTGCTCCCAGATCACTCGATAAGAGCGGAAACGCACGTTCGTCGAGGTCACATCCTCGAACGTAAAGTCGCCGCCATTCGTCGACATGAAGTTGGCGATACGATTCGGTCCCACGCCGGACACCGAATTGCTCCAGAGGAGCCCATTGTCGGTCTGTTGCACCTGATATTCCTCGTTCCAGAATCCACGCCAGACGAACGTGTTCATCCGGTTGGAACTGATAAACATGTTGCTGATCCGGAAGTCTCCGAACGAGACGTCAAGGACCGCGTTGTTGGTATCGGCGTAGACGATGGATCCGTCCTGCCCGATGACACGCCAGAGGCCCTGCTTCGTGTTGTAGAACGGCGACGCCTGCCAAAGCACGAATTCGTGGTAGGCACTGAGATTCGTCTGGAGATTGAACCAGGAGGCGCCACCGTCACCGGAGAACTGCACATTCACGATCAGCCCGGTCGGCACATTGATCGCGCCCCAGATCAACGGGAAGATATTCGTCGGCGAGTTGTCGTCGATCGTGATCGGATCGTTCAGCGTCCGCGTTTCGAGAATCCGATTGGTCGGGCTCTTGCTGGCGAACGGCGTTCCACCAAAGGCGCCGATGTTGATTCGCGCGCCGTTGAAAGACGGTTCGTTCGAGAAGGCGGAAGCCGGGTTGCCGCGGTCAATCGCCCATGACGATTCCGCATCATTCACGAAGATACCGCCGGAGTACCGGCCGTGGATGCTACGCAGGTGGAAGTCGCCGCTGGACACGTCGTGCAACAGCGGATTGGTGATCGCGCTGCGGTAATCCTTCTTCTTGTCCAGCTGCCACTGCAGCAGGTCATTATAGGCCCCGAAGATGTGCGAGGTCGGCTCCGGGAAGTAATAGACGTTGTAATCGATAAAGGCATTATCGAAGGACGTGGCCGGGCCCGAAAACGCAACGGTATTCGAATAGCTCTGGTAGAAGATCGAGCTCTGGATCACGTCCGCGGCCGTTCCGAAGAGACGATAGCTGTAATTGGAGTTGGCCACGAATGTCGCGTTCTCCAGCGTTGTCGTGCGGCCGTTAACGATTTCGATGCCACCCAAGCGGTTGTTCCACACGCGGAGGTTCCGCATCAACACGTTGAAAGTTGTATTGAACACGGCGCCCATTTCGTTCGAACGGGCAAAAATGCCCTCCACCTCCACGAAGCGATTGGAGCTCGAATAGATGCCATAATCACCGCCCTGAAGCGTCAAATCGCGCAGGCGCACATAGGGCGCCGGCACCTCAATCACATGACTGCCGGGGAACGGCACGTTGCGAGTCAGCACGGTCCCGCCCGCAACGAGATTGGTGCTGCCACGAATCGTGACGAACCCCGCCTCGGCGTCGCCGCCACGCGACCAGTTCACGCGATTCAACGTAGAAATCGGATACGCACCGGTATCCATGTACACCACGTCACCACCTTCGGTGTCATACGCCGCCAGCAGCGCCTGAAGCGTCCGCTTTGGTGCGGAGGGAGTTGTTCCACTATTGCTATCGTTGCCGACCGCCGTGGTGAACACATCCCCCGTGGTGCTGGTGTCATTCACATAGAACAACAGCGGGGTGTTGCGCAACTGGAAGGTCGTGTCGGTCGCATCCGAGACATTCGTGTTCGACTCCAACACCACACGCCAGAGGGCCTGCAGGCTGGAGGTGAACGCGGTGCTGTCCCAATAATAATTGGACTGCACCACCGGCAAGCCGCTGGCAATGGTGTTCCAGGAGCTGCCATTGTTGGGAGAATACTCCAGGCGAACCAGCGCGCCATTCGTCATGCTGCCGTAGCGCCAGACGAGGTAGTTGGTGCCACGCAGCACGCCGCCATCATTCATCGTCACCGCAATCAGCCACGGATTGGTCTGGCTCAAGCTGGCCCGTGCAGTATTGCCGTCATAACCCTGGTTGACGCGGACGCCGTTTGGCAGGGGCTCCAGCTCGAAGGCCGACAGCGGGCTTCCCGCATCAATGCTTGGCGAGTGCTGGGCGTCCTGCACCCAGTTGGTGCCGGTCCACCGGCCGACGACGGACTGCAACCGGAAGTCGCCGGCCGCCTCGTTGGCGAAGCGGGGATTCGCGGCAATACTGTTCAGGTCTTGGCCGGACTCACGCTGCCAGTAAAGCAGCTTTTCCCAATTCCCGTTCCGATATCCACCCACCCAGGCGTCATTGACCGCCCAGAAGTTGTTATAGTCCGACTCGATCGCTCCGGACTGAGCATCCAAGCAAAAGCGATCGACGCCGGAGGCCTTTATGATGTTATTCCGTATAAAGGCGCTGCCCGATCCCGTCTTATGGATGGCAGAACCGGCCGTCGCGAAGGTGCTCCGCTCCACCACCACACCGTCGCCGTCGAGCGTCAGCGCAGTCTGGGTGTTTGTGCCGAACACCAGATTGTTGGCAAAGGTAATGTTGGTCCCCGTGATCGTGGCTGTGCCCTCGCGGATGATAAATTCGCGCGCCGTGGAATCCGCCGAACTGATGGACAGGGTGCCCCGAATGATTTGGTTGCGCTCGGCCAGTATCTCAGGTCCGCTCAACAGCATGCTTCCATTCGTCACGACAAGATCACGCAAGGTCGCAAAACCAGCGGAGGACAAGTTGCCGCGGCTGAACCGCAGATGCTCCAGCAAGACATGGCGCCCTTCAAGCGCCAACAGTGTGGAGGCCGACCCGGACACGGGGCGGTCAAACGTGCTGCCCCCCGCAGCGGCATTCGTGCTGCCCCGGATGACCACCGGAACGCCCTCGCGGCCCTGATCCGCATTGGTCAGGTGAACAACAGTACTGGTGCCGAGCGGATAGATGCCGGTGTCGATCAAGATGATATCATCACCTTCAACGTCCAGCGTGGATAACAGGGATTCCAACGTCAGCTTCGGTTCGCAGGGGAAAATGCCGAGGTTGTTGTCGTCGCCGGGACCGCAGGTATATACATCGCCAGCTGTATTCGTGTCGTTCAGATAGAATACGAACAACTGGTTTCGGAGGGAGAAGTAGTTCTCCGTCACATCGAATACATTGGTATCCGAGACCAGCGAAATTCGCCACCGCGCGATCGGGCTGGACGGGAATCGTTCGATATTGCCTGGATGCTTCTGATCGCTCTGCCAAAAATGTGAGCGGGCCGAGGCGACATTGGTCCCAATGTTTGTCCATGTGGCCCCGTTGTCATACGAATAGTCCAGGACGACCAATTCTTCTTCCGGAAGATTGTTGAAGTTCCACGTAAGCAGCACGAGGCCCTCCAGTCGTCCACCGCCTGTTGCGGTGATCGCCTTCAGATATGCATTCGTGCGACTCTTGCTCGCCTGCGTCGTATTGGCCTGCAGTCCGATATTGATCCTTGTGCCGTTCGGCGTCGGTTCCTGCCCGTAGTCCCACGGTGGAGGCCCAGCGTCGATCAACCACGACGTATTGGTGTCAGTGGTGACAAACGTCTGACTCACCGGGTCAAAGCGGCCTTCCGCGCTTTGCAGGAAATAATTGTCGTTCGAGGCATCCGCGAAGAAGGGTTCCACATGCAGGCTGTTGAAATCCTGGAACGTATCCTGCGACCACTGCGGCACGCGGTCATACACCTCGCTGCCACTGAACGCAAACGTGGCGGCCGGATTCATGGAATAACCATTATAATCGCCGACCACCAGGCCGTTGGTCTTCAGCGAGATGACACTACCCGCGCTCGAAACGCCCAGAATGCTGTTGGACACCGAGAGCGTGCCGTTGCCCACAATCACAGCGTTGGATGCGTTCGACCAGATGACGGAGTGCTCGATGAAGTTGAGCAGCGAGACCGCACTTTCGACGCCCGCCACCCCCATGCGTGTGATCACGGTGCGCCGCACGTAGTTGTCCACGCTGTTGTTGAACGATATGCCGATTCCGGACCCATCTCGCATCAGCGAATTACTGATGATGTTCTGCTGGCTTTGTTGCAGGAAGCTAACGGGGTTGGCAAAACCCGTGAAAACCAAACTATCCAACAGATAATGGCGCCCTCCGGAGAAGACGATGGCCACCGCACCCGTGTTGCCCGTATCCGGCTGCAGGACGGAGCCGCCGCTATAGTAACGGTCGGCGCCGATGATGCTGACCCTGGCGGTCGAGACACCTGAGTCGAGCGCGGTCAGCGAAATCACTTCTGGAAGCGAGTAAACACCTGTATCGACATAGATGATGTCGCCGCCTTCCAGATCATAGCGGTCGAGAACGGTGCGGATGCTGGTTTGCGGGGTGTTGGGGGACAAGGCGTTATTCGTGGGCGAGCCCGGCATTACGGTATAGATATCCCCCACGGTTCCTGTGTCGTTGACATAATAGGTGATGGGTCCGTTGCGGAGGGTAAACGGCCCGGCTTCATCCGTAAGATTCGTGTCTTCCTCGCTTACAATCCGCCACCACGCCAGTGGGGAGGAACTGATCAACGCGGTCTCCCACATGAAGGGGGCTTCGGTGATGGGATAACTGGAGGTCGCCACATTCCATGTCACGCGATCATTGATCGAGTATTCGATGCGCACGGTGCTGGTCGGCGAGAATGCCGTGGAAAGCCAGTACAGCGGCACCAAGCCTGAAGCCAACCCCCCATCATTCAGCGATCCGGCAAGGAATCGGCGGTCCGCACTATTGGTGGAACTGAGACTCGCCAGCTCTGTGTTGCCATGGATGCCTGCATTCACGCGCAAACCGTTCGGGACGGTTTCGCGATCAAAGGCATCCGCAGGACGACCGGCATCGATGGCCCACGAGTTGGTGGTGTCCACCTCCAGAAGGCCGTTCGTCGCAAATCGTCCCTGTGTGCTGAGCAGGCCAAAATCACCCACGGCGGCATCCCTGAACCCGGGCTCCACCCGAACCGAGCGATAGTCCACCTTGCTGAAATTCTGCCACTCGCTCAGCGAATTGACCACGAAACTGAACTCGACACTCCGGGCAAACGGCTGATTGGTCGCCAACCAGAAGAGGTTGTAGTCCAGGGTGCCGAGCGAAGACTGGTTGATCTGGTAGATGACGCCCGTGGGGGCGACTGCGTGTAGAATCGAGTTCACAAGACCAAGGGACGTCTGGGAGATATCAATCGCGCCACGTGTATTTCCATAGAGAATGAGGTTGCGCGCATCCAGACCCGAAACCGATGCGGAGACACCCCATTGCGAGTTGCTCCACGCTGCCGATCGCTGGAGGACGGCCTGTTGTGAGTTCTGGTACACGTATCCAACGGCGCCTTGTGAGACCATCAAGTCGGAAAGGGTGGTGCGCTCGGAACGAATCACCTGCACCACATTCGATCCCCCGATAAAGCGCAGGTGCGAAACCTCGATATCGCGTGTATCGACAATGGTCAGACCCGCGTCTGACCCCGCGACCTGGATCGCAGAGGGCGCGACGGCGTTCGTGCTGCCATACACGCGTATCGGCAAGCCTGACTCGCCCCGGCTAAACTGATCCAGACGCAAACTGTTGGTGATCACATAATCACCGCTATCGACATAGATCAAATCGCCCGGACCGAGGGGATACCGCGTGAAGGCAACTTCGGGGTGCAACAGAGGGGCCGCCTCACTCAAGCCGTCATTGTCATTGCTGCCCAGTGATGTCGTATAGACGTCGCCCGTGGAGTTCAGGTCGTTGACAAAAATGGTGAGCGTGTTGTTCTTAACGGCGAAGTTCTCGTCTGTTTCGTCAAGCAGCAGGTTGTTGGCCTCACTTACCACGCGCCAGCGCCCCCGCGAGGTCGGCAACTCGGACGAGGCGTCCCAGGTATAAGCCGCGGCGCTGGTGAGCAGGTTGCTCGACAAGACAAACCACTCCGCACCATCGTTGCGTGAATATTCGACACGTACGCGCGATCCGTTGGTGAAGCCGCCGGATGTCCATCGAAGATTGACCGTGCCTTTGACCACGCCCCCATCATTGTACGAGATCACCAGCAGCCAAGGATTCGTCGGGCTGCGGGAGGCCTGTGGGGTACCGCCGTATGCACCGATATTGACCCGAGAACCATTGGGCGCCGGCTCGTTCGTCCACACAGACGCGGGATCGCCCGCATCAATCATCGGAGAGAAGATCGTGTCATTGGTCAACGCGCCCAACTCCGTCAGTCGCCCACTGCCGCTCATGAGGTAAAATACAAGATTCGTGCTGTCGACAAACAGCGGGTTATGCGAAAGCGTATGCACATCATTCGACGTCTGCGCTACCCAGTCCTGCACGTATTGAAAATAGATGTCACCCCCAGTGAGTTGCGCTTGCTGCGCGAGTAATGCGCCGGACTGGACGTAGTAGTTGTTGAAGTCGGCTTGGACGACAGAGGGCGATGCGCCTATTTCAAACGAGTAAATTCGGCCATTCGGATAAGACGCGCCCAGCGCCGAGTTGGTCGCGGCCAATCTTGATGAATCGACACTGAAGCCATCGAAGTTGTCCCACAAGATGCTGTTCATCAGCGCGATTGCCGAGTTGTCCGCCAGCACGATGCCTGCACCATTCGTTACCGTTCCATTCTTCGCGACAACGGAGCGCAACAACTCAATTCCTTCGGACGCGGAAAGTGAGAAGCCTTGCCGCCCATTATTAATCGCGCGAACATCGCGGAAGGTGATGTCCTCGGAGTTCAGCAGTGAAACACCGCTTTCTCCCTCGCGGAATGTAATGTGCTCGATGTTCAGGCCCGAGGCGCTCTGCAACAACAGGGCGCTCGAGCCGGCGAATCCCGGCACCTGGCGATTCAAGACGGTTCCACCCGCCACCACATTGGTGCTGCCGCGAATGGTGATGCGGTTGGTTCCCTGGCCGGAATCAAGGTCGCCAATCCGAATCGAATCCGTCAGCGGGTAATTGCCCGTATCCACATAAATGATGTCGACCGGCTCCAGTTTGTAGGCATTGATCACATCCTGGATGGAGCGCATCGGAACAGACGGCAACAACCCGCTGTTGATGACGCTTCCGGGGGATGTGCAATACACGTCGCCATTCGTGGATGCGTCGTTCACGAAGTAGGGAATCGACCCACTATTGTCGCGCATCGTGCCGCACCCGCGCGAATTGTCATAGATCGACGTGTTGCTGAGGCTGACCACCCGCCACTGGCCACATGCAGCTTTGCCGTAGTCCAGGGTGTTCCACGTATAGGACTCCTGCGACGCCGGCACGTTCATGGCAATGTTGGTCCACTGCAAATCCCCCACTGGCGACCAGTCGATCTGCAACAAATGGCCGGTCGCAGATCCGCCGGCATGCCAGGTCAGCTCAATCGTTCCGCGTATGGAGCTGGCGTCATTGGGATACAGGACGCTCAACCATCCATTCGTCGGAGTCCGGCTCGCCTCGGGGGTTCCACCATACAACCCAATGTTGACCCGCTGGCCATTCGGCGCAGGTTCGGATCCCAGAGCCGAGGACGGTCGTCCCGCGTCAATCAACCGCGAGAATGTCACGTCATTCGTCCAAACACCATTGATGGCATCGTACCGTCCACTCGGGGCTGTCGTTTTCAGGTGATAGTCGCCAGCCCCCATATTTGCGAACTGCGGATCAACACTCAGAGAGTGATGATCTTGTCCGGTTTCGTTATACCAGAACGAAATGGTTTCAAAACGAGTGGTCACGATACTACCAGCCCGGCGTATCGCAGCCGCGAACGCGCCATTGACCAAATAGAGATTGTTGTAGTCGGCAACGTATGAACCGGAAACTTTGAAATGGACGACGGCGTTGCTGCCGAACGCACCCATGATACTGTTTTCAACCAATAACGAGCTCAATCCCAGAACACCGCCATCCTGATAGAACGCAACCGGGTTCGACCAAGCAATCCCATGCTGCCAAACGGTGGAAAGGGAATTCAACACCTCCAAACCGCGCGTCGATGTTTGCCGCACCACGTTGTGCCTGAAGGTGCAGGAGTCGGACGCAAACAAAGCAAATCCAAGGACACCGCCCTGACGCCGCACCCACTCCACCTGTGTGTACGGGGAGCTGGTGATCCGGATGCCGGCGGAGCCACCGTTCAGGGTCAAATGACGGATGGCAATACCCGGCGCATCGGCGACCTGAATCAAGTCCAGCGCACCGAAGATGGACAGGAAGCTTCCGCCCGCCGCCTCATTCGTGCTGCCCTGCAGCAGGACGCGATTGGTGGAGATCCCTGACGCCAAAGCCGCCAGGTTCGTAACATCATTCCAGGCCTGATCGGGCCCCAGCACGATCGGGCTTGTGAGCAGGTAATTTCCCGTGTCGACATAAATCGTGTCGCCCGGTTCGATGTCCCAGAGATTAATGATGTTGGCAACGGCATTGTTGGGCGCAGACGCGAGCACGCCCAGATTCGTGGCGTTCCCAATCGCCGTGGTGTACACATCGCCCAGCGAGGAACCATCGTTCACATAGAATGCCAACCCCGTATTCCGAAGGGCAAAAAGCCTGTCCACAACATCACTCACGGCGGGCTCCTGCTCGCTGGTGATGCGCCACAATCCGCGCACGGACGACACAAAGGACCGCGTGTCCCAAGAAAAGCGATTGGCGCTTGCCGACAAGTTGGAAACGATGACTGCCCATGTAGATCCGGCATCGCTTGAATACTCAAGCCGCACCGTATGGCCCGTCGCCGCACCGCGCGCCACCCAGACAAGATCCTTCAATCCTTCCACCCGGCCACCATCATTCACCGAGACGGCCGTCAGGGAGGCATTTGTCGGCGTGCGGCTGGCTTGTGCCGTATTGCCATGCAGTCCGATGTTGCGGCGACGCCCGTTGGGAGCTGTCTCCGAAGTGAACGCGTCGGCAGGATTACCCGCATCCAGCAGCGGCGAATTCGTCGCGTCGATAACGAACAACCCGTTGGAAACCACATAGCGTCCCGCCGTACTTTGCAGGTGGAAATCCCCTGCCTCGGGATCCGCAAACAGCGGGTCGTGGGAGAGGCTGTTGGCATCCTGCCCAACCAGACGCACCCAGTCCGTAAGAGACCGATAACGCGTCACCGGCGTCGCCAACTGAGAGGCGATTCGCGCTCCGTTCAAGAGATGGAAATTGTTGTAATCGCTGGCGAATTGAAGTGGATTGCCGGTCAGTGTGTAGGCGTTGGCGTTCGTAACGAACAAACCGAAAACGGAATTCGATACGGTGACGCGCTGCGCGCTGGACAGCTGAATGCCCGCCGGAACGGACCATATCACGCCATTCAACCAGCGTACATCAGACACGCCGGTCAAGCTGACCGCAAGAGAGCTGCTGTTACGGGCAATGCACCGATCGAGCAGAACATTGGCGCTGCTATCCACATTAAATGCGACGGCGTTGGAGTTGACCTCTATACGTTCGAACTCCATACCCTCTGTGTTCGAAAGCCTCACACCCGTGGCAGCCCCGGTGATACGCAGATTCCGGAAAATCAAGCCGCCCGCACCCGACACATGAATTCCGTTACCCGACGTGCGCTGGATCAGGGTGCCACCGGACGCCCGATTTGTGCTGCCCAGAATCACGACCTTCAAGGCGTTGCTGAAACCACCGGAGTCTTGCTGATCGAAATAAATATCTGTGTCATTTGTATACACGCCGGTGTCCACATAGACCGTATCACCCGCCGCTAGATTCCACCGCGCGAGAAGGTTCTGTAGTGAGTCTATAGGGGCGAGACCCGTCACGCCGAGATTCGTAACCTGCCCGGCTGATGCCGTGTACACATCGCCGGTAAGTGAGCTGTCGTTCACATAGAAGACTAGGGGCGCGTTTCGGATCGCGAAGTAATCGGCGCCGACGGAAACCACCGCGGGCTCCTGCTCGCTGGTCAGCCGAAGCAACGCAGCGGGGGTTGATGGATGGTTTGTTGTGTTCCACACATGGGAACCCGATGCGGCAGACAGATTGGTGGCCACGTTCGTCCACGAGAGCCCCCCGTCCACAGACACCTCCAGACGCACGGTGTGGCCGGTGGCGGCTCCCGCCGCCACCCACGTGACAAGCTGGGTGGACCCGCTGGCGACGCCGCCATCGCTGAACAGCACAAGCTGGAGGCGGCTATTGGTCGGACTTCGGCTGGCCTCGCTGGTATTGCCGTGGCGACCGATATTAATTCGCCCTCCGTTTGGCGCTGTTTCATTAGTAAATACAGACGTCGGGGCACCGGCGTCGAGCAATGGCGAGTTGACGGCATCATTAGTGAATGTGCCTATACCGGGATTGTACCGTCCGGCGCTGCTGAGTGGATGGTAGTCGCCCGTCGCCGCATCCGCGAGTAGCGGGTCGAGCTGCGTGAGGCTGAAGCTATCGTTCCCGGCCACGGCTGCCCATCGATCCAGGCTGGAGTAGAGGAACGGAACAGGGCTATTCGTGTTGACAGTCGTGGCCAGTGCCGCACCGCCGACGCGGTATAGCGCGTTGTGATCCGCATTCAGACGGTGCGCGGCACGGGCGTCGTAAACGACGGCGTTCGAACCGAACACCGCCATTAAGGTGTTCGACAGCGCGACATGGTTCGCCTGGGCGACAGAGATGCCGATGTAATTCGTGGAGGAACTGAACATCACGGCGACGGCATTGGACCAAAGCACGCCGGCATTCCACGTCACATTGCTCGCTCCCGAGAAACGGAGGCCATGCCGGCTGGCCTCCCGCACGCTGCTGTTTACCCAATCGATGAAGCGGCTCCCGTCGTGTTCAACGCCGGTCTCGCCACCGACGATATCCATCCGGTCTAGGCGCACATGTTCCGACCGGCGAAGCAGGAGCGGCCGGGCTGCGCCGCGCAGGGTCAGATCACGCAGGTTAACATGCGACACGTCAAACAGGCGAAACAGCGTGTTCGTCGGGCCGCCGACCAGCACGGTTCCGCCCGCCGACCGGTTGGTTGAACCGGCGAATGTGACCGCCGTTGAACCAGTTGGGCTTCCCGCGTCCAATTGTGTAAGCGTGATCTCGGTCAGGCTCGTATAAACGCCGGTGTCGATATAGATCGTGTCGCCCGGCTCCACATCCCATGTATTCAGCACATCGGACAGTTGCGGCATGGGCGCCGCTGCGGACAACCCGGTGTTGGTGGCCAACCCTGGCCCCGTGGCATACATGTCGCCATTGGTCGCAGAGTCATTCACGAAGAAGGTGATGGGGCCGTTGCGGATGGAGAACAACCCGTCGGTGCGATCCATCACGCTGGTCACCGACGTGTTGATGAACAACAGCACCGCCCGCGTCGTGTTCGTCAACAACATCGTATTCCACGCGAAGGAATTCGAGCCCCCGGACAGATTCGTTGCGATGGTGAAATAGGTGGATCCGCCATTGACGGAGAGATCCATCCGCATGAGTTGGTTGGTGGCCGCTCCTCGGGACACCCAATGAACGATACTTGTTCCGGACACCCGTCCCCCGTCGTTCAGCGAGATGATCGTCAGCGCGGGATTCGTGGGGGTCTTGCTCGCGAAGATCGAGTTGCCGTGGCGACCGATATTAATGCGCCCGCCATTGGCGGCCGGCTCGTTGCTAAACGCCGCCGTCGGAGCGCCGGCATCGATCAGCGGCGATGTTTCACTATCAAGCACAAAGGCGCTGATATCCGGGTCATATCGCCCCGCCTCACTCCGCAGGAAGAAATTGCCATTCGGCGCGTCGGCAAACAGCGGATCGTGGGACAGCGAGAAGAAGTCTTCGCCGGTTTCCTGCCGCCAGTGCGCCACACTGTCATACAGGCGGGTGTAGAAACCGCCGCTGACGCGAGCCACCAACGCGCCATTCGTGACCACGATGTTATTGTAGTCGGCACGCAGGGTTCCGGATGCGATGCGATACACGGTGGCGTTCGGACCACTGGCCATGACAACCGTATTGGACACCGTGACCTGATTGGCGGGACCGCCAACAAGTTCGGGAATGGGTATGCCCAGCGTAATGGCCGTGGCGTTGGACCACAGGACGCCGCTTTGCCAGACGGTCCCCGTCGATTGCAGGTTCGCCAGCGCGTTGGTCGTCGCTTCGCGGATGATCAGGTTGCGCAGGGTCGTCTGATCGCCGCCAATCAATTCGACGCCCGTGCCGCCGCCCTTGATGTCCAGCCACTCAAGGACCATGTTCGTGCTGCTCACCAGCCGAACGCCGATCTGGGCGTTCGAAATGGCCAGGTGACTGAGCACGACACCATTCAAACGTGTAAACGAAAATGCGCTTCCGCTGTTGTTCCGGCTGATGCGGGTTCCGCCGGCAGCCCAATTGGTGCTGCCGATGATGCGGAGCGAATTCGTGACCGAACCGACATAACGCGAGTTGTCCAATGTAATGGCATTCGTCAACGGATAGAAACCCGTATCGATCAGGATGCGGTCGCCCGGCTGCAAGTCATAGCGGGTCAAAATCGTCTGAATCGAGTCAACCGGGGAGAACTCGGTCAGCCCGTCATTGGCCGCCAGACCCGGTGCGAACGTATACACATCCCCAACGGTTGAGGTGTCGTTGACGTAATACGCCAGCGGCTGGTTGTTGAGCGAAAAGGCCCGTTGATTGGTGGCGAGGACGCCGGGTTCCGTCTCGCTCCGGATCCGCCAATACCCCAGCGCCGTGGAGGTGAACGGCAGGGTGTTCCAGACATAGGAGCCCGCCGCCGCGCTGAGATTGGTGACCACATTGGTCCACGTCACCCCGCCGTCGTGCGAATAATCAATCGCCACCATGTGCCCTGTCGCCACCCCGGAGGCCAGCCAGTACAGCGTGTTGGTGTCCCGCGTGCTGCCACCGTCATTCAAGGTCAGGGCGAAGAGGCGGGCATTCGTCGGGCTTCGGCTCGCTTCCGGGTGGTTGCCGTACAGGCCGATGTTCTTGCGCCCTCCATTCGGCGCGGACTCCTGGGAAAAATCGGATGCCGGATTCGCGGCATCGATCAGCGGAGAAACGAGCACATCCGTCGTGACAAATGTTCCCAGCGCGGGGTCGAAGCGCCCGGCCGGGCTGAGCGGATGGTAATCGCCGGCGGACGGGTTGGCAAAAAGCGGTTCATGGCTCAGGCTCTGGAGGTCGTTCGTTGCCAGCTGCTGCCAGCGATTGAGCGCCTTGCTCACCGAGAAGCCGAATCGCGCCACGCTGGCGTTGTCGTAGGTCAGCACATTGTTGAAGTTGGCCGCCAGGAGAGCATTGGACTGCACATTGTACACCAAGCTGTTGAGGCCATACGCCGCCAGCACGGACGAGCGCACATCCAGACGTCCGGACGAGTGGTCCACACCGGACAAACCGTTTGAAAGAATCACGCTGTGCTCCAACCGGTTCGTGGAGGACGATCCACCATTGGAGAACCCGATGCCCGGGTTGTGGGACAACACGCTGCGGCTGACCACGATATTGCTGGAACTGCGAAGGACCACGCCGTTGCTGTTCGCAAGCGCCGACAGGAAGGTCAATGCGACACCTTCCGAACGATCCACCAGCAAGCCGGTTCGCGCATTTCGAATGGTAAGGTTGCTCAACGCGACGAACCGCGTATTCGCCAGCGACAGCGCGGTGGCGCTGGAACTCAACCCCGGACCCGACAAGACGGTTCCCCCCGACAGCAGGTTCGTGCTGCCGACAACCACGACGGACGCGTTGCTGACACCGGCGTGTTTACGGCCGATGGACAGGCCCGAACTTGAGTAGGCGCCCGTGTCGATGTACAGCGTATCCCCCGGCTCAAGGTTGAACTGCGCCAACGCCGCGCTGAGGGTATTCAAGGGCTGGGCAGGCGTGGCCACCCAGTTGGTTCCCGCGCCGGGCGCCGCGGTATACACGTCGCCACTGGTGGATCCGTCATTCAGATAAACGGACAACGGCCCATTGCGGATGGAGAAGAAGACCGCGGTCTGATCGGCCACCGCCGGGTTGGATTCGCTCTCCACGCGCCACAAACCGGCGGGCGAATTTGAAACCGCAGTGGTGTTCCACGCAACCGCCTCGGCGCCGGCGGCCAGCCCGGTCGCCACCGTCGCCCAGGTGCTTCCCCCGTCCCGCGAGTAGGTGACACGCACCAGATGTGACGACGGCAGGTTGTACGACACCCAGTGCAGGGTCGTTGTCCCGGACACCGCCCCACCCTGCCGCAGCGAGGCGGCGTGCAACACCTGATTGGTCGGACTCTTGCTGGCTTCCGTCGTGTGGCCATACATCCCGATGTTCACGCGGTTTCCGTTGGGCGCGGGTTCCAAGCTGAATGGTGAGGAAGGCGCGCCGGCATCAATTAATCGGGAGGTCTCCGAATCCACCACGAACCCCACACCCGGAACGAAACGGCCCAGCGTGGCCTCGGTCTTGAGATGGAAATCACCCGAAGACGGATTCGCGAACAAAGGATCCACGGAAAGACTCAATACATCCTGTCCCGAAGCAGCCGTCCATCCGGCAAGGGAGTCAAACCAGAGATTGTCCGCCGTCAGTGCAACCAACGCCCCATCTTCCGAGTAAATATTATTGTAGTTCGCCCGGATATTCGTAATGGAGGGCGAGTAATAGGCGGCGGCGAGCACACCGTTCGCCACCAACACACTGTTCGAAAGACTCGCGATGCCTGCGTCCACCCGGAGCGCGTTCTGGCCATTGCGCCAAGACACAACATGATTTAAGGTCAGCTGGCCACTTACTTCCAGCCAGACGCCATGTAATCCATTGGACCAAGAAACAGAGTTCACCGCACTCACGCCGGCGGAACCCCGGACATGAATACCGGCCCCTGAATTACTACGCGCCCGAATCCGCTCCAATCGGACTCCGAGCGCATTATCGACGCGAATTCCAGTGTTGTTATTCAAAAACGAGATATCCCGAACAACGTAATAGGAGGCCCCGTTCAGGTGAAGTCCATAGGTGCTTCCGAATGTGCTGCCACGCGTAAACACCGTCCCGCCGGCCGCCTCGTTGGTGCTGCCCAAGATATAGACGAAGGCATTCGTGTCCCCGCTATCGACACTCGTAATCTCCTGATTAACCGAGAAGGTGTAGGTGCCGGTGTCCACATAAATGATGTCGTCCGGTTGCAGTGTATGCGTGTCGACCACGGATTTGATGGTCGACTTTGGCGCGCCGGGCGACGTGCCGAGATTCGCGTCATTGCCCGCCGCAGTGGTGTACACGTCACCCGCCGTGCTGTTGTTGTTCACATAATAAACGAACGGCCCGTTGCGGAACACAATGTTGGTCGTGGTCGCGCTCAACACATTCGTATCCGCCTCATACACCACGCGCCAACGGGCGAACCGCGAGGAGAGGAAGTTGGTGTTGGCCCACGTGTAGAACCCGTTCGTCACGGCCAGGTTCGTCGCGACGTTCAACCAGGTTCCGCCGGAGTCGGTGGACAACTCAATGCGCACCGTCGCGCCCGTGGGTAATCCTCCCGCGTTCCAATAAATCGTGTCACCCGGGACATTAAGAACGCCGCCATCCGCATAGGTTAACGCGGCGAGCCACGCGTTGGTGCGAGACCGGCTCGCCTCGGCCGTATTGCCGAACGCGCCGGCATTGATGCGCCCGCCATTCGGGGCGGTTTCGTTTGTAAAGACGGCAGCGGGATTGCCGTGGTCCACCGCGCGCGACGTTACCGTGTCGTTGGTGAACGCGGATCCAGTCCAACGACCCGATTCCGACTGCAAACGAAAATCATAGGCCGCCACATTGGCGAACTGCGGATTGTCCACCGTGCTGCGCCAGTCGCGATTGAATGCCTTCTGGTAATCGGACAGGTTGGCATACGTGGAAACACCCGCGCGCGCAATGACAGAGCCCGACTCGTTTTGATAAATGTTGTAATCCGGCGCTCCCAAAAGCACGGTTCCCGCAAGCGTCTCAAACGCCGCACCGCTCACGGAAGCCACGCGGATAATATTATTTTCAAAGCTAAACGAGGTGCCTGAACTGGAGAAAATTCCGCGTGACCCGTAGATCGTATTATTCAAGATCGAAATATTCGTCGCGCCGACCGTCAACGCGCGCAGTGAATTGTTGGCCACGACGCAATTGCGAAGCACGCCGTTGTGACTGCTGAGGCCAAAATCTACGCCATGTGTGAAATTCTGCCGCAACACGCAACGCTCGATCGCCACCCCCTCGCTCTGCGTGAGCCCTATACCCGCTGATCCGTTCCGCACGTCCAGATGCTGGAACATCACGTGCGGCGCGCTCGACAAGGCAATGACATTCGCCAGCGTATTGGATCGATCCAGTACCGGACCACCCACCGCCCCGTTCGTGGCAGCCCCCACTATGCGTACCGGGTTCCCCGCGGCGCCACGATGCCGGTAATTCATAAAAATCGTGTTGGTCACCACGTAATAGCCTGCGTCGATGTAAATGGTATCCCCGGCGCTCACGGTATGGTTGGTCAGCACACCCTCCAGCTGCTCCCGCGGAGAATTGGAGGTCGCGATATTGCCCGGAAGCCCGACTGCGGACGTGAACACATCGCCCGTGGAGGACGCGTCGTTCACGAAAAACGAAAGGTTCGTATTGCGCAGCGAAAAGAATCCCACATTCGTGCTCACGATGTTGGTTAGGGCGCCCGCTTCATAGCGGACCCGCCATTTGGCCGCGCCACTCGAAGCAAACAGCGTGGAATTCCAGACGACGGTCTCATTGGTGGCCGGCACATTGGTCGCGACGAGACTCCAGGTGCTGCCGCCGTCCGCGCTGTACTCCACGCGAACGGTATCGCCATTCGTCACGTTGCCGGCCACCCAGTACACACGCGCAGTGGGTCCGGAAAGGACGCCGCCATCATTAAAGCTCAAGGCAAGCAGCGTGCGATTGGTTGAACTGCGGCTCGCCTCACTCGTGTTTCCGTATGCGCCCACATTGACGCGCCCCCCGTTCGGACTGGTCTCGTTCGCAAACGGCGCGAGGCGCGACCCCATGTCAATGAGGGGCGACGTCACGCTGTCGTTGCTGAACGTGCCGCTCGACACGATGAAGCGGCCGAACGCGCTGCGCGGATGAAAGTCAACGTTGTCCGGGTCCGCAAACAGCGGATCGAGCACCGTGCTGCGCCAGTCAATATCATAGGCCGCCTGCCAATCCGACAGCCGGGGCGTCGAGTTGATCGTCGCAGCCAACGTGGTGCCGATGACCGCGTTGTTGGCCAGGACGTACAAGTTATGGTCCGCCACCACGGTCGCCGTACGCAAATACACCGCGTTTCCAAAGCCCGAAGCCCGCAGGACGCTGTTGGAAACGAACAGCAGACTTCCCACGACGTTCTCATACTGGACCGCCTGGTTGCCCCAAAGCACGGACTGGTCGATCACGGCATTCGTACTGGTCTGCACACGAACCTGGAAACTCGCGTTGTTTACGGCAATAAAGTTCCGCATCAGCGCCCGGTGTGAGTTGGGTGAAACAAAAACACCATGTCGCGAGTTATTGCGTGCGATCACCCGCTCCATCCGAATGTCGTTGGCCGTGGAAAGCAGGACGCCATCGCGACCACCGCGCAGCGTCAGATGCTGCAGCCAGACATGCGAAACACTCGAAAGCGACCAGACATCAGCGCTCGCATTGTTGCGATCCAAAACCGTACCTCCCGCCGCATAATTCGTGCTTCCCAGAAACACCAGCGGATTGGTCGCCGATCCCGAGGTCGTCACCGACACCGTGTACGTGTTGGTGTACACGCCCGTGTCGATGTACACCGTGTCGCCAGCGCCGAGCGTGTAACTGGCAAAGAGATTCGTGAAGGTCAATTTGGGCGTCGCGGGCGTCAACCCGTTGTTCGCGTCGCTGCCCACCGCCGTGGTGTATACATCGCCATTCGTGGTCGCATTGTTGATGTAATAAACAGCGCCGCTTGCACTTGTGCTGGCGACTGCAATCACCAGCCAAGTGCAAATCAACCGGTTTACCAGCCCAATAATCCAAACGGGTGTAGGCGAGTGCATGAGAGTTTGCCTGTTAACGTACACGGATGACATATGAAGTAAAGGGAATACGCCATCGCGCTACCATCTGAGGCTAAGTGGGTTACGACGGGATCCCGGATGCCTCACCCGTCTGCTCGGCGGAGCGTTTCCACGTCACGCGATACCGCCCTCGCACGGCATCACCCAAGGCCAGAACGGTGGTCAGGTTCAGCGCAGTGAATAACATCGGCGCACTTAAGACGCCGGACAACGGACGCCCGGCGAGTTCACACAGCCAGCCGACCAGCGCGAAGGTATAAAACGCGCCCTGCGCAATGAGCATCGTTGAATAAATCTGTTTTTCCAACAGCCACCAGGGTGCGATCGCAAGCACTGCCAGCGCCACAGGCGAGGCCAAGCGAAGCACTTTATGGAAAAAGAAAGCGGCCCATGCCGGGTTGCGAAAAGGGTTCAGCCAGTCGGGATAGAGATGACACAACTGAGCCACGCCGGCGATGGTGCGCCGCTTGCGGATGGATTCCTGCCGCGCGTCGCGCGAAGGCGCATCGAACACATGCGCGCCCTCTTCGAAGATGCATCGTCCTCCTGCCATGATCGCCTGCATGGGAATCGCGACATCGTCCAACAACGTGTGCAGAGGGATCGGACGAAGGAGCGCGCGGCGGATCGCGTATAGAGCTCCAGTGGCGCCGGGCACCGAGCCGACCCGTCCCTCGTTGTTCCGGATCCACTTCTCGTAGCGCCAATAAACCCCCATGCCCTGGCCGGTCACAGACGCGGCCCCCTCAGCCTCGAACACCAACTCGCCCGAAACCACCCCCACCGAAAGGTCGTGAAAACATGACAGCAGGCGCTCGACCGCATCGGGCGCCAGGCGTTGTCGCGCATCGGCCATGACCACGATGTCCGCTTCCGATCGCGGCATCAAGTCGTTCAAAACCGCGGGCTTGCCGCGCCGCTCCGGGAACGGGATCACACGCACCCGCGGATGCACGGCCCACCCGGCCAGCACGGCCGGAACCGCCGCCGCTCCGTCCAACCCCACGAAAATCGTGCCGAGCTGCGATGCCGTGGTCTGGCGCATCACGCTGTCCAGCTTGGCGGCCAGTTTGGCCTCCTCGCCATGGCACGCGATCAACACATCAAAGCGACCGGCGAAAGGCCCTTTTTTCACCAGACGCGCCGCCCAGCGCGCGCGCAGCGCCACGCCCACGGGATAACCGACGTAAATCTGCGCCACCACACATGCCGCGAACCAGAATCCTATTTCGGCGGCCGTCATGGCGGGTTGGACGTCCTATTCCAGCGGATTGGTCCGCCCGTGCCGGAGGATCTTCAACCCCTTGGTGAAGGCGCGCACGATAAACGGCGGCTCCTGCACGAACTTCTCCACCAGCACGCAGTTGAGGTAGTGGAAGTCATATTTAGCGCTGATGCGCAGCCACAACTCGTAGTCATCGAAATAGTACGCGGGGTCCCACCCGCCCACCTCGTCGATGACGGAGCGCTTGTGGATGACGCAATCCGTGTCGATGAAGTTGTAGCGCTTGAGCTTTTCGCGCGAATAGCCGTGCAGCCAGCGCTGGAACGGATTGCCCCACACGCGGCGACCGGTCCGCTTGTCGCGGTACATGCAGCGGCAATACAGGAGCGCGGCCTCCGGATGCTCCGCGAGATAGCCCATCATCGTGCTCAGGTAATTCGGGCGGTAGATGTCGTCGTCATCCAGATAGGCGATGTAGGGCGCCTTCGCCATCTTGAAGATCGCGTGATTCTTGGCGATCGCGCCGTGCGCGCGCGGGGGCGATTTAACGGGCAGGTTGTAGAATTCCAAGCGCGGGTCGTTATAGGAGGCGATGGTGCCCGCCGTATCGTCCGGCGTGCAATCGCCAACCACGCACATCTGCCAGTTCGTGAAATCCTGCCGCACCACCGACTCGATCGCCGCGCGAATGACCTGCGCGCGGTTGTAGGTGCTGGTCACGATGCTGACGGCTGGGGTGGGCATGGCACTCATGGGCGGCGACGATACGCGAGCGGGCGCGCGGCATCAACGCTGAAGCGGGCGCCGTTCCCACAGCGTCCACCGCTCGGTCCCATCCCGCTCATGCAGGATTCCGACGTGCTGATAAGACCGCTCGGCCATCCGATGATGATGATCGCGCACCCAATCCGGTTTGTAGCGCGAGTCGTGGACCAAGACGAGGTCCGGCGACACAGACGTGCGCACGGGCTGATAGAACGAGGTCTCCGCGAGAGGTCCCGTCAGCAGCAGCGCATCCGCATCCGGAAGAATCATCAACCGCTTGGACGCGTCGCCATACCGGGCCTGGAGTTGCTGGTGCAGGACCGCCTGATCCTCCGGGCGGAAATAGGGAACCTCCCCCTCCACCCGCATGCCCCACCCCCACGTCAGGTCGTTCGGATAATTGCGCGGGCCCTCCAACCATCCGTGTCGATAGGAAAACAGGAGCAGCGGCACACAGGCCATCGCGGCCACGGCCGACGGGATCGTGGCGCGGATCCACTGCGGCCAGGCGCCAAGCAAGCGGCCCACCCCCTGGGCCAGCAAGGCGCTTCCCATCACCCCCAGCAGGCCGAGGCCCCACGCTTTATAGACTTCGTACCACATCTGCGTCCGGATGGCGGGAATCAGCACCAGACCCAGCACGACCACTGCCGGCAGGAAAAGCGCGCGCCGGGCCAAGAGGCTCCACACGACAAGCGCCATCGCGGGCACGACCGCCGCGAGCGTCCATGCCGAGGTCACCACGGAACCCGCGGATTGCGTCATGGGCTCTGAATAGGTGGCGTTCAGGTATTCCATGTAATCCGGCCAATGCCGCAGGATCAGTTGTGCATAGTAAATCCATACCGCTGAAGCGGCCAATACCGCAACGCCCTCCGCGCGCGTCGGCCAGGTACGTTCGCGCACCAACACCCATAGTGCGGCCACCCCGAACAGCCCCAATCCAATCACCCCGGCGGGGTGCAGCGCCGCGGCCACGGCCGCGAGCGACAGCGCTCCCCACAGGCGCCTGCGTTCGCTCAGCACGAGGACGCCGGCAAACAAGGCCAGCATCGCCGCCTCCGGACGAACGATATTGCCCGCCACCACGGATGGCGCGGATAGATAGAAACCGGAGAACAACGCCAGACCCCACCACCGTGCCGGAATGCTGAACATCCAGAGCGCGACCAGCGCGAACGCCAGTGCGCCGCAGGCCCACGACATCAGGCGCACCGTGCGCAGGTCGCCGCCGTGCAGCGGATACGTCAGCCCGAGAAAGGCATCCTGGATCGGATAACAGAAGATCACCTTGGTTTCGTTCAGTTCCGGCGCAAGCAGACGTCCGTGCTCCGCGATATTCCGCGCCGGATACAACGACCACGATTCGTCGTTCCACGGAATCGGCAACGTCACCCCGGCGCGGTGGTGCACATAGAGGCTCGTGATCAGCACGGCGGCCACCGCGAGACAGAAGAGTACTGCTTTAGCCGTTCTCATGGCGTCACCTTCTCAACAGGCAGCGCGCCAGCAAACGCGCGGAGCGACAGGACAGGCGCTGGCCGCAGGCGAAGGGGCTGCGCAGGAAGCGGCGGTACGTCCGCAGGCCCTGACCCGCGGATACACTGCAAAGCATCGCCCATCTCGCTGCAAACACGCGCCGCAAAGGAAGCGGCTCATAGAGGTGCGCGCGTTCGTTGGCCGAGCACAAGACATTCAACCACCCCTCCGCCGCGTCCAACGCGCCCCCGTCAAACGGATCGTGCGGGATCGCCACGCGGGCATGCAGGTCCAACTGGGCCGGTGTGACCCCGGGCAGCAATGCTCGGATCATGCGATCGTGCACCTTCCGCGTGCGCTCAATCGTCTGGCGGTAGCGCGAGGCCGTCACCTGTTCGGCATGGCAGTGGTAATCGAACAGGATGTCCGGCAGGTTCGCGCCGCGCAGCGGGCCCAGCGCGCGCGACCACAGTTCATAATCCTGCGTAGTGAGAAAGGTCTCGTCATAGCGAAGCCCGGCCCTCTCGAAATCCGCCCTGCGCCACATGACCGAGGGATGCGCAAATGCGGTGTGGAACAGCAGCGTGGCGCGGATTTCGGCGTCCGACGCAGGAAACCGCTGCGCGTATGCGCGGCCGCCCATGTGCTTGCAAATGGCCGTCCCGCAGACCGCAATTTCCGGATGCGTGTCCAGGAAGGCCACCTGGCGTTCGAGCCGCCGCGGGCGCGACGCGTCGTCGCCGTCCATGCGCGCCACGTACAAACCGCGCGCCTCCCCGAGGGCGCGGTTCAGCGAAGCGGCAAGTCCGGCGTTGCGCTCGTTGCGCAACACGCGCACCCGCTCATCCGCCCGCGCATAGCGCGCCAGCGCGTCGGCCGTGCCATCGGTGGACGCATCGTCCACGATCAGGAACTCCAGCGCGCGGTGCGTTTGCCGGAGGATGCTGTCCACCGCCCGCGCGAGGTCGGGACCGGCGTTGTGCACCGCCATCACCACGCTCACGAGCGGCGGGGCGCCGGTCCCGCGTTTCATGGCTTCACACCGCGATACGCGCAGAACCCCCAGTTCGTCGGCTCGATCTGGTTGAAGCCAATCCCCTTCATCCACGAGTACACCTCGTAGCTCGTGTGGGTGGATTGGTACGCCGGCGTCACGCTGTCGAACGTATCGAGCAGCGTCCAGTTGCGGTCGGGCAGTTCGCACATCGGAAAGAAGAAGCGGAGCACCCGTCCGAGCGGATGCACATACTTCAGGAGCGGGCGCGTCACGTCGGCGGCGAAATACGCATACAGCAACGGCAACCGCGGGCCAAACACGGGCCACAACCAGTTGAAGAGGCGGCGCCACGCCTGGACCTTGGGGTTGTCGTAGTAGCTGCTGCGGCCGTAGACATTCACGGAGACCCAGGCGCCTGGTTTGGCCGCGCGAAACATCTGCTCCACCCCGCGGCGCGGGTTCGGGGTGTGATGCAACACGCCCTGCGTGTAAAGCGCGTCCAGCGATGCGGTGCGAATGGGCAGGTTGAGCGCGTCGGCCTGGCAGATGCAGACGTCCGGGTCGCCGCGAAAATTCTGCGCGGCCACATCCACCACCCCGCTGTAGTCCACGCCAATCACGCGGAACCCATTCGCGCGCGCGACATCCACAAACCGGCCCGGCCCGCACCCGATGTCGGCGATCACCTTCCCCGCGCCGGGGACCGGGTACGTCTCCCAGCCGGTCACCATCTCCCACATCCGGCGCGTGTAGCCCTCCATCGGCTTGCCGACGTTTTCCGATTCAAACTGGACGCGCGGCCATCGCTTCCACTGCCAGCCGAAACTCTGCGCGTAGTTCGGATCCATCGGGACGAAGCGCGGCACACCGCTGACGATGGGATAGCGCGCGGTCGGCGAAACAAACGCGCCTTCGCGCACGTCGTCCCCCTCGCGCGCGGTGATCTCGAGGCGCAGGTCGGCGCCGGTCGCCGGATCGCAAAAAAAGTCCGCAAACGAAATGTGCATGTCCGATCTATCCCGTGCTTCCCGGCTGGCGCTCCAGCCACAACGACAACATGAGCAGGCACCATTGCTCGCGCTCGCCGAATCCGCGGACCTGCCCCGGGGTGAGGCCCGGAAGCTGGTCGAACAGCGGACGCCGGCCGTCGAACAAATACGCCTCGCGCAACTCCGCGCACCGCGCCATCCACGTGGAAAGCGGCGCTCCGAATCCTTGTTTATGCCGGTTAAACACCGTCGATGGCAACTCCGGAGCCATCGCCTGCCGGAGCACGTATTTATCCACGTTGTCCTTGATCAACAGCGTGTAGGGAAGCGACAGGCAGAACTCGGCGAGCTTCACATCGAGAAAAGGCGCACGCAGCTCCAGCCCGTGCGCCATGGAGGCGCGGTCGGTTTTGACGAGGATATCGCCGGGCATGTACTGCTCCATGTCGAGGCGGAACATGGCGCCCGGCTCGTCCGGGAATCGGTCCGCCACCGACACGTCGGCGGAGGGCAGCTCCCACGCGGTATAGCGGGCCGGAGAAAACACACGCTGCTGCCAGGCATGCGCGCGCGGCACGGTCCCGCCCGCTCGGCGCAGTCCGTAGATCCGCGTGAACAGGTCGAGGCCCGGATGCCGCACGCCCGCGCGCTGCGCCACCCGCGCCGCGAGGAAGCCCAGGTCGCGGAAGGCTGTGCGCGACGGGTGGCGGTGGTGCATCGCGATGATCGGTTTGTACCAGAAATTATAGCCGCCCATGACCTCGTCGCCGCCATCGCCGGTCAGCACGACCTTCACATGTTCCGCCGCGCGGCGGCAGATCAACCACGTCGGGATCGCGGAACTGTCCCAGAACGGCTCGTCGTACACCCCCGCCATCTGCTGGACGAGCGACGGGATGTCCTGCTGCTCATCGCGCAATTCCTGGTGACGGGTCCCGCAATGCCGCGCCACTTCCGCGGCGTACGGCAGTTCGGAGTACGGGTCTTCGAAACCGTAGGAAATCGTGCGCAATCCGCCCTGCACGCGGCTCGCCGCGCGCACCACCGAACTCGAATCGAGCCCGCCGCTGAGGAAGGCCGCCACCTCGACGTCGGCCACCAGTTGCAGGCGCACCGCGCGCTCGAACAGCGCGCGGAACTCCTCGATCGCCGCGGATTCCTCCACGCGTTCGCGCGCGGCGGGGAAATCCCAATATCGGAGCACCTGCACGCGGCCGTCCCGATACGTAAGCGTATGCGCGGGCGGCAGGCTGTGGATGCCGCGATAAATCGTGCGTCCGCGGGGCGAATAGCCGAAGTGCAGGTAGTGGGCGAGGGAGGCGCGGTCGATTTCCGGCTGAAACAATCCGGAGGCGATCAGCGCCTTGAGTTCCGAGGAGAGCACCAGTCCGCCCCCCGGCAGTTCCGCATAAAACAGCGGTTTCTCGCCAAACCGGTCGCGCGCGGCGAACAGGGTTTGCGCGGGGTCATCCCAGATCGCGAACGCGAACATCCCGGGCAGCTGCGCCATCATCCCGCTGCCGTGTTTTTCGTACAGCGCGAGCAGCAACTCGGTGTCGCCCTGCGTGCGGAACGGATAGTCCAGTCCGGCGCGGATTTCCTTGTACCCGTAGATTTCGCCGTTGAAGGTGAGGCCGCGCGCGCCGGAGGCATCGCGCATGGGTTGCGGGCTTCCCGCCAGGTCCACGATGCTCAGGCGGCGGTGACCCAGCAGGCAATGGCCGAACACGTCCAGCCCCTCGCCATCCGGCCCGCGGTGCGCGAGACGGCGATTCATGCGCGCCATCGTTTCGCGATGTCGCGCCGCATCCCGGATCACCAGCGCATTGATTCCGCACATACGACGAGCCGCCCCCTCGTGAACACATCCACCCGTTCAACGCGCGGCCACCATATCAGGTGGGGACCGGACTTCAAGAAGGCTCCACGGCACACACAATTTGTAAGTGCCTTTCGAGTCCTGCCTTCGTACTGTTTGCCCGAATGCAAACCGCCCCGAAAGCCGCCCGCCCGCTGCGCATCCTGACCAACATGGCCTATTGGCAAAGCGCCGTGTGGGCGGGGCGCGTGGACTCGATTTATCCGGAGCACGGACGCGAACTCCGGGGGGAATGGCCGGTCCTCCGCCAGGTCCGGGCCCTGCTGCGGCGGCGAGGCGAGTATGATGTCGTCGTGACCCTCGGGGTCCGCGAGTCGATGATCTACGGGCTCTGCTGCCTGCTGACCGGGCGCGCGCCGCGCCAGATCATGACGGAGGTGTTCATCGACGAGCCGCGCGCGTCGCTCGCGTGGCGCCTCAAGACCGCGCTGTACGGCGTGGTCGCCCGGCGCGCGTGGGGACACCTCACGAACAGTGCGACGGAAATCGACACCATGTCGGCGCGCTACGGCGTGCCGCGCGAACGGTTCCGCTTCGTCCCGCTGAACAGCACGCTGGCCGGGGAGCCGTTTTCCACGCGCGACGACGGCTTCATCCTGGCCGCGGGCCGCACGCTCCGCGACTACCCGTGCCTGATCGAAGCGGTCCGCGGCCTGCCGCATCGCGTCATCATCATCTGCGGCCGCGACGACGCCTTCGCCGCGACGCTTCCGCCAAATGTGACCGTCCTGCGCGAAATCGGGTTCGACGCCTACGTGGACCACATCCGCCGCTGCACGCTGCTCGCGCTCCCGCTCCGCGCCACGGGCCGCGCCACGGGCCAGGTCGTCGCGCTCGACGCGATGGCGGTGGGCAAGCCGGTCATCGTCACGCGCATGCCGGGCACCGTGGACTACATCCGCCACGACGAAAACGGCCTGCTGGTGGAACCCGGCGACGTCGCGGGCCTGCGCGCGGCGATCGACGGCCTGGTGGCCGATCCCGCGCGTCGCGAGCGGCTCGGCCGCGCGGCCTACGCCGATGTCCAGCGCCTCCATTCATTTGACACCCATGCCCTCGCCAAACTACAAGCTATTGCAGACCTGTACGCCCAGGCGCACGGGACACCGGCATGAACCAAACGCGACCAGCGGACTTTTCTCTGGGGATCGTCATCCCGTGTTACAACGAGGAGGAGGTCATTCCCAAATTGGTGGCGGAACTGGATCGCTTCGCCGCGAGCGTGCCCTACCCCGTGCGCGTGCTGTTCATCGATGACGGCAGCCGCGACCGCACCTGCGAACTGCTGCATGAGGCGTGCCGCTCGCATCCGAATTTCGCGTTCCTCCGTTTTTCGCGCAACTTCGGCCACCAGACCGGCGTCACCGCCGGCCTCGCGCATATCCGCGGGGAGGTCATCGGCGTGATCGACGCCGACCTGCAGGACCCGCTCGACGTCCTCGGCGAAATGGTGGGCGAATGGCGGAAGGGCAACGACGTGGTGTACGGCATCCGGAAGAATCGCAAGGAAGGCGTCCTGCTGCGCTTCGCCTATGCGTCCTTCTACCGCATCCTCAAGAAGATGGCGAACATCGAGATCCCGCTGGATTCCGGCGATTTCTGCGTGATGGATCGCCGCGTCGTGGACGTGATCAATGCCATGCCGGAACACAACCGCTTCATCCGCGGCATGCGCGGCTGGGTCGGCTTCAAGCAGCACGGGCATCCGTATGAACGCCTCGCGCGCGCGGCGGGCCAGCCGAAATACAACCTCAGCCGGTTGATGAAGCTGGCGTTCGACGGCATCATCTCGTTCTCCACCGTGCCGCTGCGCCTCGCAACGCTGCTGGGCCTCGCCGCCGGCGGGCTCGGGCTGGTCTACCTGCTCGTGGTGATCATCACAAAGATCGTGAACCCGGCGGCGCCGCTGGGCTGGGCCTCCACCGTGGCCGTGGTCATCTTCCTCGGCGGCGCGCAACTGGTCGTGCTCGGCATCATCGGCGAATACCTGGGCCGCATTTTCGAGGAATCCAAACGCCGTCCGCTCTTCCTCGTGGAACGCACCGACGGATGGCTGCGCGAGGACGGGACGTCATGAGCCTGCGCAACACGGTCATCGGCTGGCTGCGCAAGACCGGGCTGCTGCGCTTCATCGCGTCGCTGCACCAGGCGTGGCTGAATTTCATCAAGTGGACCTGCCGCCTGCGGGGCAAATCGCACCTCGATGTGATCTATAACGACAGCTACTTCGCCGCGGAGGAGGCGTGGACCGAGCCGAGCGCGCGCGCGGTGGTGGACATCATCCTCAAGGCGTTCCCGGTGCGCTCGGTGGCCGATGTCGGCTGCGGGTCCGCCGTCTACCTGCGCTTTTTCAAAGAGGCGGGCGTCGAGATCAAGGGCTACGAGGGCAGCCCCGCCGCGATCCAGCGCGCGCATGTGGACAAATCGTTCATCGAACAATGCGACCTGACCCAGCCGCTCGCGCCGTCGCGCCGCTACGAGCTGGTCATCTGCTTCGAGGTGGCGGAGCACCTGCCGTTTGAAGCGTCGGAGACGATGGCGCGCAACGTGGCGTCGCTGTCGGATCACATCCTCTTCTCCGCCGCGCAACCCGGCCAGGGCGGCGTGGATCACATCAACGAGCAGCCCTGCTCGTTCTGGCAACAGCACTTCGAGGCCCTCGGCTACCGCCTCGACGAAAACGCCACCGCTCACCTGCGCGCCGAATTCGGCAAGCAGGGCTCCGTCTGGTGGCTCGAGAAAAACCTCATCGTCCTCCACAAGTAGGACATTATTCGCGGACGTCCCCACGGAGGACGGCATCGTCCTATCGCCAACCGTTTCAGGGCGCAGCTACGGATCTGCCTTCAGATAACCCCAGCGCAGGAGCGGAACGGATTCCTCACAAGGGGCGAGGCCGGTGATCCGCACCTCCAGCGGACCCGTTGCGCCCGGCGTCACCGCGGCGCTGATCCGCTGGACATAGGCGAGGTCGCGCGCAGGCACCGCATACAACACCGCGCCGGCATGCGTGATCTCGACGCGCGCATCCGCAAGGCGCCCGGAATCGAGCGGCCACAGGAACAGCGACACCGCGGCGCGGCCCCCGGGTACGGTAAACGGCACCGCGTGTGCGGGCGCCTCGCAACTCAACACGGCGGAGAAGACCGTTTGATCCGGCGCGGCCGGAACGCCGCGCGCGTCCTGTGCGGCGCGCAGGTCGGCAAACAACTTCGGTCCGGCGGTTGCCCGGATCAACGGCGGGGCGAACAGTGCCAACGCCACGAGTCCCGCTACCGCGGCAGCGCCCCACCCGGCGAGCGCAACCACACGCGCGCGCACGGACCCTGCGGGGTCGGCGCCGCGGACAAACGCGCCCGCCGCCAGCAGCGCCAGCAGGCCGTGCACGTGGAACGAATAGCGGGGCGACGTTTCACCCGCCAGCACGTACACGGCGCAGAACAGCAAAGGCACGGCAGCCGTGAACAGCCGATCCGTCCGCGCGCGCTCCGGATCGCCGAAGCGGCGCCAGAGACCGAGCAACACGCATCCGAGCAGCAACGGGGCGAACAGCAGCCGCGTCGCCTTGAACGACCGCGACAAATCCGGCGGGGCCGCTGCCGCGAGTTGTTGCTCAAGGGCCGTCGCGTAGCCGATGAGGAAATACTTGGCGACCTTGATGACGGGCAACTCGATCAGCGTGCGCGCGGGCTCGTGCGCCATCTGCGAGAGGATCAGGCTCTTCATCGCCTCCGTCTTGTGAGGCCAGGGCGTGACCCGGTCGATCTGTTCATACCCCCCGTAATACTCGCCCATCGTGACGAGATTCCAACCCCGCGCGGTAAAGCTGATGGGGTGCGAGCTCATGCGCAGCGGGCGATACTGCATCAGCCAGTCGGTGAAGCGCGATGACACGGGCACAAACACCGCGGCGGCCACCAGCAACATCGCCGCCATGCGCGCCACACGCGGATCTTTCAGGCCGTGCGCGAGGACGCACAGGACAAACGCGCCGACGGCGGCCAGCAGCATGAATTTGTCGATGCCGCTCTGCACGTGCAGGCCCAGCAGCACCAGACCGAACACCGCGCCGGCAGCGGCGGACGCGCGCCACGACGGAAGCACGCCACCCAGCGGGCGGGCCAGCAGGACCACGCCGGCCAGCACGAGGAAGGCGCCGAAGTACTGGTGCGTGTAGTCGAGGGTCATCCATGTGTGCAGCGGGATGACCGACACCATCGCGAAGGCGACGCGCGCCGCTTTGCGATCCAGCACGCGGCGCGCCAGCGCATACACCAGTGCGTTGTGCAGCAGCGACCAGCCCAGGTTCAGGATGCGGGCCGTTTCAACCTCGTGGCCCGGCAGCCAGCGCGCGAGCGGAAGCAGGAACGGAAACGAGCGCCCGACCCAGAGATAGTCGTCGTAATAGATGCCCGCGAGCCGCGTCATCACCTCGTCGCCACAGCCCTCGCGCGCAAGCATCCGGATGGCATCCAGCATGAACTGGCAGTCGCCGGCCTGCGCATAGGCAGGCACGGCCCACCAGAGCAACAGGCGCACCGCGAGCACCGCGCCGCTGATTGCGAGCAGGAAGCGCAGATCGGACGCGGTGTCCGGCACCCGCTCCGCCCGTCGGAACAGGGCGAGCGCGACGACCAGCCACACCAACCCGGCGCCCAGCCCGGACGCCTCCGTGCCCAACAACCAGCGACCCGCCACTCCGGTGGCCACGAGGAATGAAAGCCCGATGGCGAGCAGCAGGAACGCAGTGACGCCCCCGCCCACCCAGCGCAACACGTCGGAGCCCCGGGGCATGTTCATGCAAGGCCTGCGCTTTCCGCGTACAGCGCGCGATGCTCCCGCACCATGCGCTCAAGGGAGAAATGGGCGGCCAGTCGAATCCGCCCGGCACGCCCCCATTCGTCCGCCAGCGCCAGATTTCCCGCGAGTTCCTGCATCGCATCGGCCAGCGCCGGGACATCATCCAGCGCCACGAGTCGGCCCGTCCCGCCGTCGATCACGAGATCGGGCATTCCGCCGACGCGTGTCGCGAGCACGGGGCGGCCCCACGCCATGGCTTCCAGAATGCTGAAGGGCAGATTCTCAATCCGGGAGCAGATGACATACGCATCGATCGCCTGCATGAATGCGGCGACCTCCTGGTAGCCGGTCACCTGCATGCACGCGGACAATCCCGCCTGCTCCACCTGCCGCCGGATGTCGGACGCGCCGTGTCCCTGTCCCGCAATGAGAAACCGCGCCTCCGGATGCGCGGCCTGCACGAGGCGCGCGGCCTGGATGAACTGGGTGTGGTTCTTCTCCTCGCTGAAGCGGCCCATCATGCCGAACGTGAAGGGTCGTTGCGGACGCGCGGGCACCGGGTCCGGCCACGCGCGCAGACCGGAGGGAATGCGCCGCAAACGGGCCCGCGCGAGGCCTGTGTCGAGCAGCAGCGATTCATAAAAGGAGGACAGGCAGATCACGCGGTCACACCGCTTCAGGCACCAGCGGTCGATGGCGTCGTAGAGGCGCTCCTTCCGGTCCGCGCGGAAAAGCCAGCCGTGGACCGTCGCCACCACCGGGCGCACGCGCGACAGCCACGCGTGCAGGTTGGCCTTGTAGCCGATGACGTGCAGCACTTCGCCGCGCCGCGCGGCGAACGCGCGGCGGATGGCGCGGGCGAGCGGGAGCGAGAGGCGTCCCGCGACGGGAAACATGCGGACCTCGAATCCCTCCGCCTCCAACGCGTCGCGCAGGCCGGAGGGCCCATCGCCCATCCGCTCCTCGCGGATAAGGAAAAAAACCGGCGTGTCGCCGGCCTGCTTGAGGCCGGCCGCCAGATCGAGGGTCGCGCGTTCCGCGCCGAAAACCGCGCCGGTATCCTGCATCAGGAAAACAATGTTCATGCGCGGGCCCTACCGTCCGACATCCAAGGCCCTCCGTTCAACCCTTTTGTTCTTCGTCTCCCCCGCGGCGCCCTGCTACAACAGCCGCCATGCTCATTTCGATCATTGTGGTTTCGTTCAACGAGGCGCGCGCGCTGCCGCCCGTCAAGAAGCAGTTCGACGCGCTGGCCCTGCCGGACGGCGCCCGGGTGGAAACGATCCTGATCGACGGCGGAAGCCGCGACGGCACGCCCGAAACGGCGCATCGCCTCGGGTTCACGAAGGTCGTCGTCCTGCCCGGCGCGAATATCCCCGTCTGCCGGAATCGCGGCCTGCGCGAGGCGGAGGGCGAATGGATCGCGTTCGTCGACGGCGACTGCCTGCTCGACCGCGAGTGGCTCGTACATGCCGCGCGCCTGTTGGTGAAATATCCCGCGCTGATTCTCGGGTGGCCCGCGGCGCCGCCCTCGCCCCCGACCTGGGTGCAGGACGCGTGGTTCATCCACTGGATGAACAAGAACCCGGCGGTCGAGGACGACGCGGGCGAGCGCGTCGTGAAAAAGGACGGCTTCCGCCTGATCACGACTCGCAACATGATTCTCCATCGCAGCGTCGCCGACCGGATCGGCGGGTTCGATGAGGAACTGGCGACGGGCGAAGACACGGACTTCGTCTTCCGCGCAACGATGGCGGGCATTCCCGCCTGGGGGTTGCCCGCGCTGAAGTCCGTGCACCTGGGTGAACCCGCAACACTGCGCCAGTTCTTCAAGCAGCAGCTCTGGCACGCCAACCGCAAGGCCTACCAGACGATCCTCGCAAAGAGCGGGATGAAGACGGGGGGAAACGCGCCGCTCTTTACGGCACTGTTCATGGGCGCATCGCTGCTCGCCCTCGCCAGCCTTGCGCTGGCGGTGTGGCATCCTCTCGCCGCAATCGGCGCACTGGGGTTGCCCCTATTCCTGATGGCGCTGGCCGCGCGAACCTGTATGCGCGCCAAACGCCCCGCGCGCATCCCCGCGCTCGCGGTGCTCTATGGCGCGTACGGCATCGCGCGGTCGCTGGACCTGATCGGCCTGGTGCCGCACAAGAAGAACTGGAAAGCGCCCGCGCCTAAAAAGTAGGGCGCGCGATCGATTCGTAGAGGCGCGCGAACTGGTCGCCGACGGCGACCGGCTGATGGACCGTCACGACGCGTTGCCGGTTGCGGGATCCCATCGCGGCGCGAAGCGCAGGATCGCGCAGCAGCCCGAGCAGCGCCTCGGCAAGCGCCGCATCGTCGCCCGGACTCACGATACAGCCCCCGTGCGTGGGGTCCACCAACTCACGGTTCCCGCCGCACTCCGTCGCCACCACGGGCAACGAGGCGGCCATGTATTCCAGAATCGTGTTGGACAGCCCTTCATTGCGGGAGGGCGTCAGGACGCCGATCGTCGCGGCGGCCAGCAGCGCGGGCACGTGTGTGATGTCGCCCAGGAACACAACGGCGTGCGTGAGGCCCAATGCCGTCGAAAGGTCTTCGAGCGCGGCGCGTTCGCGGCCGTCGCCGGCCACAATGAACCGGGCGGTCGGATGCGCCGCCAGCACGCGGGCCGCGGCGCGCAGCAGCGTGAGGACATCCTTCTCAGGGTCCAACCGCGCCACCATCACGATGCGCTCGCCGTCAGGCAATTCGGCGGAACGACCAAACGGCTGCCGGTGCAGCGCGTCAAACTCCGCCACATCGAGGATGTTGGGGATGACGCGGAACTTCCCGCGGTCACCGCCCTCCCGGACGAAGTGGTCCACGATGGCTTGTGCGTTGGCCACCACGGCATCGGCCCGTCGGTCGGCCCGCCGCAGGCCCGCGAGTTTGTAGCGCGGATAGATCTGGCCCAGGTCGCGGCGGCTCGTGATCAGCGGCACGCCGGCCAGCGCCGCGGCAAATTGGCCGAACAGCGCGGCGTCTGCATCCCACGTGTGGAGCAGGTCGAATCGCTCTGCCCTCAGACGTGCGGCGAGACGGCGGATGGCCTGCACCGTGGACCATTTGAGCAGCCCGTGGATGCCGATTTCCTGCACGGGACCGCACGCGCGTTCCACGGGGTCGAGAAAAAAACCCTCGCGGCGGAAGACCATCACCCGATGAAAAAACCCGCGGCGACTGAGTTCCATCGCAACGCGGGCGCACTGGCCTTCCGTACCGCCTCGAATCAGGTTCCAGACGAGATGCAGGACGCGGGGCGCGTCAGTAGTAGAGTTCACGACTGACTTTGCCCTGTTCGATGTCCTGTCCATCCATGATGATTTTCTTGTCGCGGCCTTCGGTCGCCTTCCAGAAGGTATCCAGCGCACGCGCGTTCTTGGCGTCCGACTCGCTCACCCCCAGGCTTTTCTGGATTTCGATGTAATGCGCCTCTTCCTCGCTGATCCGCCGCGACTGCTCATCCCAGTCCTCGTCCAGCCGCTGCTCGGCACACCCCATCACCCCGGCGGCAAGGCCCGCCAGCATGGCAGCAAATACGTAATGGCGGCTACTCTTCATCCTGATTCACTATACCCCCAAGGGGGTCCGCAATCAATTCCGCGGCCAGCGCGATGCCTTCCGGACGCCAATGGGTGTCGTCCCGCCAATACAACGGGACGCCAACCCGCTGCGCTTCGCGGAACGGCTCCAGCAGCGATACAGCTGCGATGCCGCGCGCATTCAGGCGTTGCACCAGGTCGGGGATGATGGACGCCGGCGGGGGTTGTCCGCCGCGCCATTGCGAGGCGGGGATCCATTCGCGATAGACCTGTTCCTTGTCCGGAATCGGCATCACCAGCAGGCGGACGCCGATTTCATTGAGGTAGTCCTGGATGTACGCAATGGACTCCACCACCTGGTCGAGATTCCGCACGGCGGGCGGCCAGTAGATGGAATCCATCGCCAGCCGGTAGCCGAGCATCGGCGGCTGTGTTCCCGCCGGGTCCGCCATGTGGAACACATCCGCCGGCAGCTCCCGGAACACGCGGTACTGCAGATGGGCCCACGCGCGGCGGCTGAGTTGGGCCAGCGCGGAGGTGTTGGGCCACGCCTTGCGCAGCGAGGCGGGCGCGAGCGAGCGCCAGATGACCCGCGCGCGCGGATTCACGGCGCTCTTCTCCGCCACCTCCACGCGGCCCCGGTGCCGCTCAATCAGGTACACGTAGCCGGCGAAGGCATGCCCGGAAATGTCCCGCTCGACGAACCCCCACACGATCCACTTCGGATACGGCGGGCGGCCCCAGTTGTTTTCGATCCACAGCATCAGCGACTGGAACGGCCCGCGTCCCATGAACGCGCGGTTCTGGACGGGACGGCCCAGCAGGGCGGACAGGCGCGAACTGAACAGGTTCGTCAGCGGCAACCCGTCGGTCATGTAGCTGTCGCCCACAACGACCACCTCGAACGACTGGCCCGGTTCATGGGGCAGCGAACGGAATCCCTCGGGATCGATGGTGAGCGTCGTCGCGGGCCGCGCGTCTTCATACGGCGCCCGGGCGGCGGGCACGCCCAGCAGCCGCGTCAAATCGCCGCCGCGCCCGGCGGGCCATTCCAGTGTCGTGAACGCCTTGGGCGGCGCCGCCATCGGCCGGTCCGCCGTGACCACGGGGCGGCTGTACACCTGCTCGTGCCAGCGGAACCAATACACCCGCATGAACCAGTCGCCCGCCAGCAACAGCAGCCACGCGGCGCCGAGCAGCACGATCCAGACGCGCGCGCGCGGCGCACGGAAGGCTTCGGGATCAAGCAGCGGCGCCTCTGGAGTTCGGTTGTTCATCGTGCGTCAGAACTGGAAGTACAGGAACGGGGAGCTGGTATTCACAAGGATCGCGCCCAGTCCGGCGGCGAACAGCAGGAGCAGCCCCGCGAGTTGCCAAACAGAGAACCGCCAGCGGATCTGCCAGGTATTGGGCGACCAAAAGGCAACCAGCATCGCAACGGCAAGGCCGCTGATCGCCACGCCACCCGCCTGCGCACCCACGGTATGCAGCGCGCCCCAGCCGTTGAGCCCGCACAGGCCGCGCAACACGGCGCCCGCCTCCCCCATGTCCGCCGCGCGGAAGAACACCCAGCCCACCATCACCAGCACGAAGGTGAGCGCCTGCCGCGCCGGCTGGAATGCGTGCGCCCGCCCCCAGCCACACGTGCGCTCCAACGCCAGCAGCGCGCCATGGTAGGCGCCCCAGACCAGGAACGTCCAATTCGCCCCGTGCCACAACCCGCCCAACAACATCGTCACCCACAGGTTGAAATACGTCCGCGAGGACGAGCGGCGATTGCCACCGAGCGGGATGTAGAGGTAGTCGCGCAGCCACGTGGATAGCGAGATGTGCCAGCGCCGCCAGAAATCCGTGATCGAAACGGCCTTGTACGGGGAATGGAAATTTTGCGGGAAGCTGAAGCCAAACAGCAATCCGAGACCGACCGCCATGTCGGAGTATCCGCTGAAGTCGAAATAGATCTGCATCGTGTAGCCGAGCACGCCGAGCCACGCGCTCCAGAAATCCGGCGCAGCGCCGCCGAAGGCCAGCGGCGTCAGCAGGGCGACGGAATCGGCCAGCAGGACCTTCTTCGCCAACCCGCACACGAACAGCGCGAGGCCCAACGCGAATTTGTCCAGGGAGTGGACGCGCTCGACCAACTGGTCCGCCAGGCTGCGGTAGCGGATGATCGGCCCCGCGACGAGCTGGGGGAACAGCGACACGTAGCACGCGAAGTCCATGAACGAGCGCGCCGGTTTCGCGTCGCCGCGATAGATGTCGATCGAATAGCTCATGCTCTGGAAGGTGTAGAACGAGATGCCCACCGGCAGCACGAGGTCCAGCACCGGCGCGCGCCACGCGAGGGACGGAAACAGCGCGGAGAGGCCGCTGTTGAGCGTTCCCGCAAGCAGGTCGAAATATTTGAAGAAGCCCAGCAGCGACAGGTTGGAGATCACGGAGAGGATCATCCACCCCTTTTTCGCCCGCGGTGTCGCGGCGCCGACGATGCGCGCACCGGCGATGTAATCAATCACCGTGGACACGAGCATCAGCAGGCAGAACCGCGCGTCCCACCAGCCGTAGAACAGGTAGCTCGCCAGCGTGAGCATCACCACGCGCGCGCGGGGTGGCAGGACGTAGTACAGCGCCAGCACCAGCGGCAGGAAAGCGAAGATGAACTCGTAGCTATTAAACAGCATGGCGAAACGCGCTCACCCGAGCGCCAGCAATTTCTCGAACGCCAGCCCGCGATAGTGATCGGTCACATTGAGCCGATGCAAGCGCAACGACGGCGTGTCCGGCCGGTTGAGGCCGTGGATCGTGGTGAAGCCCGCCACCAGGCCGCAGGCCGCCGCGGCCTCGTCGACCGCTTCCTGCACGTCCTCCGCGCGGCCGTACGGATAGGCGATGGCCCGCACGGGTGCGCCGGTCTCACGGCGAAGCCGCCGCACCGAGTCCTCGACCTCCGCGCGCGCCACCCCGGGGGGTTCCGCCCCGAGATTCACATGACGGACGGTGTGGGCGCCCAGGTCAAAGCCATCGTGCTGGAGGCGCGCTACCTGCGCCCAGTTCATGAACGGGATCTCGACCCGAGGCGGAAGCCCCAGCCGCGCGCCGAGCGCTTCCAATTCGCGGGCGCGCTGCTCGTGGGTCAGGCCCTTCAGGCGCCGCTCCCACGCCACGAGCGCATCCAACGCGCGGTACGCGCGCCCGCCCCCGGGCAGGCCCACCCGCGCCGCCCCGGCCTCCGCCAGCCAGTGCCGGAGCACATACCACCACGGCTGTTCGGTCCCGTCGATGTAGCCCGTCGTGATAAAAAACGCGGCGGGCACGCCGAATTTCTTCAGCAGCGGCGCGGCCACCTCCGCATTGTTGAGATACCCGTCGTCAAACGTCACCAGCAGCGCGCGGTCCGGCAGCGGCGCCCCCCCCGCGCGCGCCGCACATACCGCCCCAAGCGATACCGGCCGATAGCGGCGAACGATGTGCTCCAACTGTTGCGCAAAGGTATCCGGCGCCACCTGGAACCCGTCCGCATTCCCATTCCCACCGACCTCCTCCACCCCATGGTAGGCGAGCACACGAAGACGGGGGTGGGTCAGACCTCGGACGATCGCGAAGAAGCCGCTGCCCCGCGCCAGCGTCAGCGCGAGTCGTTTGGCCGGCGCATGCATCAGGGAAGAAAGGGTATGCGATCGGGTGCGACCGGCGTGTAAAATCGCCGGTTTCGCAACCGCGTGACCAGATAGGTGCGATACACATGCTGCGCATGCCCGCGCAGCGAAGCAGGGATCAGGCTGGCCAACCGGCGCTTGAATGGAACACGCTGTCGAGCCTGCACCTGTTCCGTTCCGCCCGTTGTCGCCATGCCGGCATCCGCCCCCTGCCAGGCGCGCTGGTAATCCGCCTGCTGCACATCCGGAAGCCGTCCGCCGTCGTCACGCTGTTTGCGGGCCAGCACCTTGAGATGCAGCGGGAGGGAATTGATGCAGCACACGCGGGCTTGAAGCGCCGCCGGATCCTGCACGGCATACCAGCGCCATCCGCGCAGCCCCTGTTCCTCCAGGAGCAATGAACGAAGTTGAAATCCATTTGAAGCGTCAAACAGGCGAAAGAACAGCTCGGGGCTGAACTGGTAGAAGCCGTGTCCGCATTCGTTGTTGGCGATGGAGCAACTACAGACGTGCCCGCCGGTCCGCGCCAGTCGCATGCAGGTCTGCCACGCCACGGACGCGTGGAAGACATGCTCAATGACGCCGCCATCAAATACGAAGTCGTACCGGCCCCCTGCATCGTCCGGCAGCGGTTTGTTGAGATCATGGATCAGGCGGGCGCCCTCGTAATCCGAATTGTCGAGGACATCCAATTCGCGCGCGCCGAGCGCCCGGAACAAATCGTCCGCCCAAGGCGCCTCGGACACAGACGGCGCCGGCATGACGGGTAATCCGGCTTCCTCCAACCACGCATTAATGCGGGCTCGATCCGCAAACAACCATTGGCGGCCCAACGTCAGGGTCCGTTCAAAAGAAACCCCCGCTTTGCGGGCGGCGATCAAGTATCGGGCGGTGGCAGCATTGACTCCCATGCGTCAGCCTTTCGACTCCGGTCGAGCGAGTCCCATGATCGTATTCACCTGCCCCAGCACCACGTCCCAGGTGAAGTGGGTGCGGATGCGTTCCAACGCGAGGCGCCCCATCCGCGCACGGTTGGATTCATCTTCGTAGTAGCGGCAGATCGATTCCGCGATGTGATCGGGCGACTGGCGCGGCACGATGTAGCCCGTTTCGCCCGGCACGATCATTTCCGGCATGCCGTTGATGTCGGCGCCGAGACACGGTAGGCCCTGGCTCATCGCCTCTAGGAATACGAAGCCGTAGGAATCCCGCAGCGACGGCAACACGAAAAGATCCGCCGCGCGATAATCGTCGAACGTGACCTTCCGCGACTCCCATCGAATGCCGGGCTGGTCGGCCGCCTCGCCCATGGAGGCGCGCTGCGCGGCGTCGGGTCCAAGGATCAGGAGTTCCGCGCGCGGCACGCGGGCGCGAATCGCGGGCCACGCGCGAAGCAGATCGCGTCCGCCTTTCAGGCCAAAATCCCATCCGACAAACAACAGGCGATACGTAAAGCGGTCCGGAATCACCGGCGGCGGATTCGCCAGATAATGCGGGTTGACCCCGTTGCGCACCGTGGTCACACGATCCGGGCGAACGCCGGAGGCTTCGATCAGGTTGCGCCGCAGAAATTCGCCCGCGGTGAAAACGTGCGTCGCGGAACGAAACAGGCGGTCCTCCCGCTCCAGGAACGGCGCCAGATCGGAATCATTCGGTCGCCACGGCGTGTAGCCATCCGCGCACGCCAGCCGCGTGTTGTAGTTCACGAACACGAAATACTCCATCTCCTCGTAGCGCGGATGAGGGAAGTACTCCTTTGCGATCTGTAGAATCTTGTCGCCGGGCTTCCACATCCGGTCCAACAGGCGCCCGTTGGCGCGCGAGTTCCGATCCCACGCGGACGGCGAATAAAGACCCGCCTCCCAGCGCCGCCGGTACCACACATCGCGACGGGGATGAAACGCCCGCAGCGCCGGGCCGACGCGCGCCCACGCCGAGGCGCGGCAGTCAATGCGGTGAACCGAATGCCCGCGTCCGGCATACCAGCTTTCCATGTAGGCGCCGAGCTGCGACGAGGCCGTCGGCTGATACACGAGGTGAATACCGGGCGAATTGCTCATGCGCTCAACGGGACGGCTTCACCACCATCCACGATTTGTACACCGGCTCGCGCCGCGTCACGCTGAGGCAGAGGCGGTGCGCGCGGACGAACTCATCCACCGCCGATTTGACGCCAAAGCGCGTGCCGCTGATTTCGCCGTCGATGTAGTCGTGCCCCGCCAGCACACCGCCGGGCTTCACCTTGGGATACCAGAAGGCGATGTCCTCCTTGACGCTGGCGTAATCGTGCCGTGCGTCCAGGTAGACGAAATCAAGCGAAGCATCCGGAATCACGGCGGCCGCCTCCTCCGAGGTCATGCGGAGCAGCTTGGATCGCGGGCCGAATCGCTGCAGCCGGTTGCTCGTAATTTCGTAGTTCCGATCCTGCTCGCGCTGCCCGACGTTGTCATCGTCGTGATACACTTCGCGGCTGAACTCCCGCCAGGGATCGACGGAATACAGGAGCCGGCCGCGCCAGTGGTCCAGCAGGAATTCGGAAAATTGTCCGTGTTTGACGCCGATCTCCGCGCCCTCGCCCACCAGGCCGCGCGCATTTAACAGCGCGGGAATTTCACCCCGGTTGAACAGGATGCGAAACCCCATCCGATATGCGAGGCCGAGCAGTTGTTTGGCAATTCGTTTCATCAGGTCGTCCTTCCCGGTTCACACCATGCGCGATAGTTCTCAAAAAACACCAGCTGGGCAAACGCATTCCACATGCGAAAAATGCCGCCGCCACCCTGTTCCGCAAAAATCCACGTTCCGGCATCGCCGCGCAGGTGCGGCCACGGCGCAGCCTGCCACCGCTGAATCAGCGACCGGGCATAGTCGCCGCGACAACGCGACTCCCACGGCATGCAAAAGCCCATCTTCGGCCGTTCGAATAGCGCGACGGGCACATGGCGCGCGAGCACATGGCGCAGCAGGCGTTTGCCACGGCCACCCGGATCAATTTTGTCCGCCAGCGACAGACGCGCGGCGAACTCCATCACACGGAAGTCGAGCAAGGGCGACCGGCACTCCAACCCATTGGCCATGCTCATCAAATCCACCTTGCGCAACACGTCGTCCACCATCGTCGTCCGCAAATCACTGTACTGCATGCGATCGATCACGGGGCGTGGGCGCGCACGGCTCATCTGTTCCGCACGCCAGTCCCGCGCCCGCGCCTGCATCGCACGCGCGGCGGATGGATCGCGGTACATCCGCGCCAGATGACGCCGGCTGAACTGGTCCTGCATCGACAGGAATCCGCGCTCGACGCCACGCAGGCGCATGCGCCACTCCCACACCTGGTCGCGCAGGCTGCGCTGCTGGCGGATCAGCGCGCGCTGCGCCGGCGGACCCCACAGGCGCAGGCCGCTGCGATAGAGGTCATACCCGGCAAACAACTCGTCGCCCCCGTCGCCGGTCAGCGCCACCTTCACGCCGTTGGCCCGTGCGCTTTGCGCGACCTGGAACGTCGGGATGAGCGAGGCGTCGCCCAGCGGCTGGTCGATGTGCCGCGCAATCCGCTCGAACAGCGCCTCGTTCCCCTCCGCCGCCGGCATCACCGTGAGGGGCAGGCCGAGGTAGTCGGCCACCGCCCGCGCGTGCTGCGATTCATCAAACCCTTTTTCGTCGAACGAAATGCAGTACGTCCGCACCTCGCGCTGGAGCTTGCGCGCCGTCAGCGCGGCGACGAGCGAGGAATCGACGCCGCCCGAGAGGAACAGCCCGACGGGCACATCCGATACAAAACGCAGGCGGATCGCGTCCGCGAGCAACGCCTCCAGCTCGTCCGCCCACTCGTCGAGCGGGCGCGTCTCCGGCTCGATCCGCTCGAACGGATGCTCGTAGTAGGGCCGCACCGACAGCGACCCGTTCTTCCAGACGGCGACATGGCCCGCAGGCAGCATCCGGATCTGGCGGAACAGGGTCCGCTCGCGGAACGGCGTGCCGGACATGAGGGACTCCATCATCGCGAGCTCGTCCAGCTGCCCGGCGTCGATCAGTCCGGACGCGTAGAGCGCCTTCAGCTCCGAGGCGAAAAGCAGGCCCCCGTTCACCTCCGCGTAGTAGAGCGGCTTCTTGCCGACCCGGTCGCGCGCAAGCGTCAGCGTGCGGCGCCCGGCATCCCACAGGCCGAACGCAAACATGCCGTTCATCCGCCGCAGGGTTTCATCCATCCCGTACTCCTCGTACAGGTGCAGGATCGTCTCCGTGTCGCAATGCGACCGGAACACATGCCCCTTCGCCTCCAGCTCCGCGCGGTAGTCGCCGAAGTTGTAGAATTCCCCGTTGTACGTGATCCAGCAGCGGCCGTCCTCGTTGGACATCGGCTGCGCGCCGGCTTCCGTCAAATCGATGATGCTCAGGCGACGATGCGCCAGCCCGGCGACGGCCGGGCCCTCGCCCGTCCACGCCCCGCCCTGCGCATCGAACAGGCGAAGCCCCACTCCGTCGGGGCCGCGATGCGCAAGCGTGTCACGCATCCGCTCCAGCGTCCGCGGCGCCCAGTCCTTCACACCGACAAATCCGGCAATGCCACACATGCGCGTTCAGCCCACCTTCGACACGGTAAATTTTCGTTTGCCCGAGGCCAGGACGGGGATGGCGTCCACGTACGCAATCTCCACCCGCGCGTCCGCGCCCACTTCCTCGTGGATGGCCGCGCGCCAGCCGGCCTCCACCTCCGGGGCCTCCCGCCCGTCCGCCACCAGCAGCAACCGATAGAGGTCGAGACTTTCCTGGACGAATTGAAACTCACGCACCCGGCGCGCCCCGTAGAGCAGATGGGTGAAATACTCGCCGTGGATGAGGCGTCCGCCCCGCGTGCGCACCGTGTCCGATTCGCGCCCCACGATGGACGTCAGCCGCGCCGTGGTGCGACCGCAGGCACACGGACGCGGCGGCATGCGCAACGCGAGGTCGCCGGTGTTGTAGCGGATGAAGGGCATCGCCCGGTTGTGAAGGTAAGTCACGATCAGCGGGCCGGGCACGCGCTCCGGGTCGGCGCTGTCGATTTCCACGATCATGTCGTGCGCATTGACGTGCAACCCTTCGTGCGCGCTGCACTCGGCGGCGATCGCGCCGAACTCCCGGTTGCCGTAGCGATTGAACACGGGCTTCCGGAACACGCGCTCAATGGTCTCGCGCGCCGTGCGCGTCAGGACCTCGGCCGAACAGACAATGCCGCGCGCGGGATACGACGGCGTCCACCCACATTTTTCGAGAAAGCGCGCATACACCTCCATCGAACCGGCGTAGGCGACGATGAGATGCGGCGCGAACCGGGTCATCGCGGCATGGAATTCGGCCATGCGGTCCTCGCCCATGTTGAAGGCGTTGAACCAGCGCCGGTTGTCGATCCACCAACGGAGTTGCGTCCGCGCGTGCTGCGCCGCGGACTTCACATCCTTGTCCGACCCCCACAACATCGCGATGCGCTCGCCATAGCGCCAGCCCGCGAGGGCGTCGGACCAATAGAGCGACGACTCGCGCGCGCGCTGCGTGGCGCGGTCCACGCGGAACCGCAGCGGCGTGCCGGAAGAACCGCCTGTGGCATCCATCAGGACCTCACCGGCGCTTTCGGCGTGAAAGTGCTCCGGCGCGCGCTGGAGGTCGGCGCGCTGGATGATCGGCAGGGAGGCGAGCATCGATCGGGCCGCCTCCGGTCGGATCTCACCCGCGCGCGCGAGATGTTCCCGGTAAAACGGCACGGCGCGCTGCGCGTGGTTCAACAGCGCGGCGAGGGCCGCATCTTGCGCGCTCTGGAGGGCGGCATCGTCCAGGCGATCCCCCCGTGATTTTTCCTGGAATGCGGCCAGCACGCGGCGGCGATGGGCATCGGCCCGATCCAACGCGGTGGTCGCCAGAAAAGCTGAGAGTGCGCGATGCATGGTAGCCGTAGGAGTTTAGCTGGATCGCCCCATTCGTTCCAGCCAGGCGCGGGCGGCGTTTTTGATCGGGCGCGGAATCCACGTGCGCCACGTGGGCAGCATCGCGCTGGGGATTTCGTAGTCGGACAGCAGGCGCACCGGCGCGCGGGTGTCCGGCGAGGCCAGCACCCGGCGAAAGCTGGCGGCGTAGTCGGCGGCCATGCGCGCGATCGTGAACCGCTCCAGCACGCGGCGGCGCGCCGCCTGCTGGACCTGCGCAAGGCGCGCGCGATCCTGAGCCAGCTCGCGTACGGCGCGCGCGAAGTCCATGCCGTCCCCCACCCGCGCCAACTGCCCGCAGCGCCCGTCGTCCACCAGCACGCGCAGCGAGCCGCGGATATCGGACACGACCGGCGCGCACGAGGCGGCCATCGCCTCCAACACGGCAAACCCGCAGCCCTCGAAACGGGACGGAAACACGAACACATCCGCGTCACGGTACTGGGCATTCATCCGCTCCAGCGGAAGCCCGCCCGCGAGCGTCACCCGGTCCATCACGCCCGCTTCCCGGAACCGGCGCTCCAGGGCGGCCGCGTCCGGCCCGTCGCCCGCCACCGTCAGATGCACCTCCACGCCGTCCGCACGGAGGCGCTTCAGCATGACCGGCAGCAGGAAGACGCCCTTGTCGATGTCCCACAGGCGGCCCGCGTAGAGCAGACGGACCGGGCCCGACGAAGACTTGTGTTCCAGCGTGTCGGGAAAGGGCGCGGGGTCCACGCCATGATACACGACCTCCACCTGCGCGGCGGGCACGCGGTAGGGGCCGGTGAGGTCGTCGCGGATGCGATCGCTCACCGCGTAGATCCGGTCCAGGTGCGGCGCGACGGCGCGCGCCGGGGCATACGCGCCGCGGGTCATCATCGGCACGCGCATCACGCAGCGGATCGCGCGCGGCAGGTACGCCGGCATATTCGACGAGAGCAGGTCCGCCGCGGGCAGCACCATCGCCAGGTCATAGGCCTCGCGCTGCAGGTGGGCAATCAACTGCCCGGTCGCTTCGGGCAGCGCGTCGGACAGGTCCATCGCCTCTACGCCATCCGCCCCCTCAAAGCGCGTGCCCTTGAGCCGTGAGGCGGGCAGCGGGGCCACACAGCGGAAGTCAATGCCGTGCGCGGCAAGCGCCGGGCGCAGCCGCTTGAAAAACGTGAACGTGCCGCCGAGTTGCGGCTCGCAGAAATAGGCGACCTTCATCGGGAGCCGGCCTCCCGCAAGATCTGGTAGTGCGCCAGCAGTTTCTCCGCGCTGCTGCGCCAGCCGTGCTCGCGCACCGCCTTCTCCCGGTTCCATGCGCCAATCGCGCGACGACGCGCATCATCGCCGGCAAGGGTCACGATAGCCCGCGCGAATGATGCGTGGTCGTTGCGCCCGACGATGAGTCCACCGGGCGCCTCGCGGATGCGCACGCCATCGCGGTCGTCCGCAAAACGGCCGGACGGCGGGTCGCGGTCACCGACCACCCACTGCTTCTCAATGGGAGGAAGCGTGTCGCCCACCAGACCGGGCACCCAGCCGCAATCAGTGGTGATGACCGGCAGCCCGCTGGACATGCCCTCAATCGCCGCAAAGCAGAAGGATTCGTAGTCGCTGGAAATCACCTTGAGGTCCGCGGCGGCATAGACCTGGGGCAGCGCGTCGAACCCGACTTCGCCCAGCAGCAGGATGCGGTCCCCCAGACCCGACGCGGCGATCTGCTCCCGGATGCGCGGCGCCAGCGGCCCGCTGCCGGCGAGGACCAGGCGCAAGGCGGGGCATTCCCGCGCCGCCTCGGAAAAGGCGCGGATGAGCATCGCGTGGTTCTTGAAATCCTGGAACCGCGCGACATACAGCAACACCTTCGCATCGTCCGGAATGCCGTGTTCGCGCCGGAAGCCGGAGCGCTGCGGCCGGAAGCGTTCCGTATCCACGCCATTCGGGATGTCCTGCGCCCGGTCCAGTCCGCCGGCGCGCAACTTGGCGAGACTCGTTCCGCTCGCAATGATGCCGTCGGCCATCGGGATGCCGCCCGCCGGGTCGTGGTAGTTGGGCGCCGTGAGGCGGACGACGAATTTCGGGATGGCGGATGGTGAATTCCGGATTGCGGATTTGCAGAAGACGACCACGTTGGGGAGCTCGCAAATTTGCACGATGTCGAACTGCGCGAGCCGGCGCAGTACCCACCGCGCGGCGAGCCATTCGAAGGCCTTAAAGTCGGCGACGCGCAGGCGCCAGCCCCCCTTGACCTTGTCCCACGGGAACCAGCCGAAATAGGGCGAGCGGAGAAAAACGGTGTTGATCGCCCCGGGCGTGCTCCCCGGCCACCACGAGGCCGGCCCCAACTGGGCGCGGCCAAACAGCGGAATGCCGGTGAGGAACGTGACCTCGCATCCGAGCTGGTTCAAGTTGCGGGCCATCTCCAGATCGAAGGTCTCGCCGCCGCCGCGCTCCATGGCGGCCATGCGGTTGATGAAGAGGATGCGCAGCGGCGGCTGGGCGGCAGCGCTCATCGCGTCACCGCTGAGAGATCCACATGGTACACATCAGCTGTCGGCGTTTCGTGCGCGCGGGAGGGATCGAATCGCTCGTGCCAACGCCAGACCTCGCCATCGCGGCGCGCCCCATTCTCCACGTCGTGCAGGATGCGCACCCCGGGCGAACGCGTGCCGCTGATGTGTTCGACCATGCCGCGCGGGACGAATCCGCGGAAAAGCAGCGCGTTCCCATACTGCGCCCACGCCTGCTCGTGATCACTCGCGCGCGACAGCAGGCCGCGGGTTTGCCGGTCGCGGATGCCGGCGGTGTCGAAGACGATCGCGGACCGCGCGCTCCAGTCCGCGCGATGCGCCTCCAGGTGGCGATAGACCCTCTGGTTGAATTCGCCGGCCTGCCGGTATTGTTCCGTGGTGCCCTGGTTCGACGCGAGAGAGAGCCACATCGGCGCCATCAGCGCAAAGAACCACGTGGAGCCGGGACGCCGCGCGATGAGCGCGCCCAATCCGATCGAAATGCCGATGGCCGGCAGCACATTGAGCCGCGAGGCCGTGTAGGAAATCAACAGCGGCGCGACGCTGGCGGCGATCCACACCACGACGAACGCGCCCACCTGAAGCAGTGTAAACGGCCGGACCGGCGGCGCGACGCGCTCTGCGCGCGCGGCGGCGCGACACGCGAGGCCCGCCAGCACGACGAGCGCGGCGTTCGCCGCCAGCCAGCCGCGTCGCACCCAGGGATTTAATTGCATGAACCCGTCCCAGCCCGATAACACGCTCTGGATCAGGTGTTCGCCGATCCACCAGTGCAGGAGCTGCCACGTGTTCCACGCGAGCGCGTAGGCCGACACGCCCGCCTGCATGTGCGGCGGGTAGTGCCAGGACTGGTTCGTGCCCAGCGCATCCGTGACGCGCCACACCCCGTACGCCAGCACCACCGCCGCAAACGGCGCGAGGCGCAGCGCCACGCGCAACCACGCGCCGCGCAGGGGCAGCAGCAACATCGCAAAGGCGGCGGGAATGAACACGCCCGCCTCATAGGAAAACAACGCCACGGCGTAGGCCGCCGCGGAGGCCACGAGCCACCCGACGCGACCGGTCCGGACATGGCGCACCCAGCACCACGCGCTGGCCGCATAGCCGACCAGCGCACAGGCCAGCTCGTTCACGATCTGGGTGGACCAGTGATACGTCTCGACAAGGTTCGGCAGCAGCGCCAGCGCGAGCCCGCTCGCCAGCGCGGCCAGGCGGCTGCCCGTGAGCCCGAAGCAGAGCCCCATCGCCAGCCACACCAGCAGCGTGTTGCACACGATGGAGACCACGGTGAACGGAAGCAAATCGCCGCCCGTGGCGCGGAAGAAGGCATCCAGCACGGCCATGCTGACCGGTCGGTTCGGGTCCTGTAACCCGATCCGGACGGCCTCGGCCGTCGATGCATAACTCGCGCTGCGCGACAGGTTCGTCCAGTCGTCCGCCACCAGCACCGCCCACGGATGCGGCGCGAATCGCGAACAAAGCAGGAGGACGAACGCCACCAGCAAAGCGCCCCACCCCAGCCGGATGGATGGAGGGGACGCGGTCACGGGCGCTCCTCCAGGTCGAAGGTCTCATCGCCGCGCAGCGCCTTGAGGCTCACCCCTTCGCGCGCCAGCGAAAGCGCGCCCAGCCCCACATTCGCGAGCATGTTCAGCGCATGCGTGCCGATCGCATAGGCCAGCGCCGGTCCGTGATCAATTTTCCAGACGGACAATGCCAGCACCGCGAGGAAGTGATAGACGCCGATGTAGCCGGGCGACGACGGGATCGCGGAACCCAGGTTGATGACCACCAGCACGAACAAGCCCGCAAACCAGGGCAGTTCCAACTTGAAGGCCATCAGCCACGCATAGGTGGCCAATCCTGTTATCGCCCACACGCCCACGGACAGCAGGAAGACCGCGAGCAGCAAACGCGGGCGGCGGAACGGCTCAAGGCCGTGGCTGAATCGATCCACGATCGCCACCACGCGCGCGACCACGGGACCCGGCAGCAGCCGATTCAGGAGATTTTCGAGCAGACTCAAACGGCTCCGGTTCAACGCGAGCACCACCAACCCAATGAGCAGCACCGCCGCGCCACCCGCCATCGTGGCCACGCCAGCGCGAATGGTCAGCGGGATTTCCATGACGGCCATCAACAGAAGCATGATCGAGAGCAATGCCACGAGGTCCATCAAGCGCTCCAGCGCCATGGACCCGAGCGCCCGGCTGATGCCGATCCGGCGCTGGCGCCCGATCAGGGTCGCCCGGGCAAGATCGCCCAGCCGAAGCGGCAGGATCGTGTTCGCCAGATAGCCGATGGTGATGAAGGAGAAGGTGTCGCGCACCGTCACCGTCGGGGATGGCGTCAGAATCACCTTCCACCGGAGCGCAGCCACAACCCACGCCAACACCAGCAGCAGGGTGCCGCCGAGCATGCCCCATACGCTCGCGGAACTCCAACTGGCCGTCACCTCGGCCCACTGCACACGGCGGAAGGCGAGTGCAAGGAAGAGCAGGCTGATGCCCACTCCCATCCAGGTGCGGAAGGCATGATTCGGGCGGCTCATGTGGAAATGCGAAGCGCGCGGCCCCGCCGGTTCACAACTGCAGGCGGAGCACAAACAACTGCCGGAGGTTCGACAGGATCGACTTCAGGTTGTTGACCTTCGACTCGCCGCTCATCCGTGCGCGCAGCCCGGTGGGCTCGTTCACGATGCGGTACTTTTTGCGCAGGAAACGCAGGATCAATTCCATCTGGATGATCCAGCCGCGGCCTGTCGAGGTCAGCTTCACCGTATCGACCAGCGGACGCCGGAACATCATGATGCCCTGGAATTCGGGAAAATGACCGAACATCACCCGCACCAGCATGCGCTCGCACCAGGAGAAGAAGCGCGCAAGCCATTTCCGGTTCTTTCCGTATTCCGGGATAAACCCGAGCACCATGTCCGCCTCATCGAAGCGGCGGACGAACTGGGGAATGATGCGGGCGTCAAACTGCCCGTCGGCCGGGAACAGCGTGGTCAGGTCCATGCGCCCGCAGGTGAAGCCGTTCCGATACACGGCGCCGAGCCCGAGGTTGACCGGATGATGCAACACGCGGACCGCGCGGTGTTCCGCCGCGAGCTGGTCCGCGATGTCCCCGCTGCCGTCGGTGCTTCCGTCATTAATGATGACGATTTCATGCTCGTGATTCATTTCAACGAGCACGCCGAGGATCTCCTCGACGACGGCGCGCAGGCTTTTCGCCTCGTTGTAATTCATCACCGCGACCGTTATGCTGGGCCGCCGGCTTGATGAGGAAGATTCCGTCATATCCAGTCCCGGCTACATCCGGGAACGATAGCCTTCAGCCGACAACCGGATGCCCTCATCCAGGTCCACCTGCGCCTCGAATCCGATCAAGTCGCGCGCCTTGGCGACATTCGGGATGCGCAGTTCCACGTCGGCGTAGTCCTTGTAGACGAATTCAATTTTCGAATTCGAGTTGAGCACGCGGATCACGGTGTTGGCCAGGCCATAGATCGTGGTCACGGCGCGCTGGTTGCCGATGTTGAAGGATTCGCCGATCGCCTTGGGGTGCTCCATGCAGAGCATCGTGCCGCGCACCATGTCGTCCACATAGCACCAGGCCCGGATCTGGGTGCCGTCGCCGTTGATCTGGATGGTTTCGTTCTTGAGCGCGCGCATCACGAACGTGCGCAACGCCCCCTCGCCCACCTGCGTGGGGCCATAGACGTTGAACGGGCGCACGACGGTGACCGGCATCTTGCGGTCCTTGAAATACGCGATTGCCAGATGCTCCTCGGCCAGCTTGCTGACCGCGTAGGTCCAACGGGCCTCGCCCACCTGGCCGATGGAGGTCTTGTCCAACTCGGACGAGCGGAACGCCGTGGTGCCGAAGACTTCGCTCGTCGAGAAGCAGACCACGCGGTCGAGGTTCTTCAGCCTGGAGGCGGCTTCCAGCACGTTCGCCGACCCGATCATGTTCACGCGCATCGTTCGGACCGTGTCCTTGACCACGGTGTCAATGCCGGCGATGGCCGCGCAGTGGACGACGAGGTTCGCGCCCGCCATCGCCTGCTCCAGCGCGGCGTAGTCGAGGATGTCGCCGACGATGAGTTTCAGGTTCTTGTGGTCCTTGTAGGCCTTGTGCTGCAGCGCGTTGCGGGACAGGTTGTCGTAGGCCACGATTTCATTGTGTTCAATCAACTGGCCGATCAACGTGGACCCGATGAAACCGGCGCCACCGGTGATGAATATCTTTTTGCCTTGGATCATACGTGGAACCCCATCCCTTGTATCAACGCCCGTTGAGGCAGACAGATGGCCATTAGGCCACAAGCCGCCTGCCCGGTAAATCAAAAAGGCGGGATTGATTTGCCCCGGAAGGAGCACTGCAGACGGACCACGGATGACCCAGGCGTCACACGCTCAGGCCAGCAACTCCCCAACAATATTCAACAGCGTTCTACGGGTGGCCTCATGGCTATACTCGCGAATGCATTTCTCCCGCGCGGCGGAGCCGAGAAGTCCTGATTCGCGAGGGTCCGAAAACACCGATTCAATGGCCTGGGCCAGTGATACTGCGTCATCTGGAGGCACAATTCGTCCGCACCCCTCCAAAACCAGGGGAAGATCAGAGACAGCCGAGGCGATGATGGGTTTCGCCATGGACATAGCCTCGAACACCTTGCACGGCATCTGCGAACGGGCCAACAAATTGTCCGAAAGCGGAAGGACGATCGCATCCGCAAGCGCCAGATACCGCGGCATTTCCTCTTTGGGCCTGGACCCAAGCGACACGAGGTGGGGGCGGTAACGCTCCACCGAAAGGAGCGCTTCGACATGCGAATTGCGAGGGCCGACGATGAGCAGCCGATACGCCGGATTGCCGATGATGGCCAGTGCGTCGAGGATGAGTTCAATCCCTTTATGCGGGCGCACAACCCCGCCAAACACGATATACCGGCCCTTCTCCAACCCGAGTTCCCTCTTCAACGCCGCAGTCGCATCAGGATTGGGCGCGGAGAAGAACTCCGTGTCGACGCCCATATGCACAATTCGGCCGCCAAATTTTCTCTGCAAATACGTCGTGGTGGACCACACCGAGTCGAGACGGGGAATGAGTTTTTCCACCCACGGATACCAAGAATCCTCCAGCGGATGGTGCAAATTTCGAACTGTAGTGGCCCATCGCTGACGGCGGGGTCGCATACGAACGAGCGCGCCGTCCCATTCGTCCAGATAAGCAACGGCTTTTTTACCGCGACACCATTTCTGCCAGAGCGCGACTGGAATTGTGTCCGCGTATGCCTTTACCGCGACTATGAGATCCCCTTCCAGCGCACGACCGATCCTGCGCGCCTGCCATACAAAATCCGGGAGTCGATAGAGGCGCGGCGACGGAATCGCGTGGTAGGGGAATGAATTCCGATACATCGCGCAAATACCGTGACCGAGGTCAGGCCCGACGATTTCAACGTCATACTCCTCCTGGAGAATGCGCCCGAGCACGGTCACAGGCCCCAGCACGGGGCTGGAGACATCCGGCACCAGAAAAGAGATTTTGGCAGATCGCTTCATCGGTCAGTCAGCGCATGGCTGTTATTCTTTTTTCGTGTCTTTCGCCCATGCGACGGTTAGTTTGCAGCGGTTCAACTTCGGAACCATCAACCGGAATCATTCCATGAGCGAACGCATCATCATCCTAGGCGCAGGCCCCACCGGACTTGGCGCCGCCTATCGCTTGCAGGAGAAGGGGTTCACAAATTTTTGCCTGTACGAGCGAAACCCATATGTTGGCGGGCTGGCGGCGTCTTTCAAGGACGAACAAGGGTTCACCTGGGACTTCGCCGTCCATGTTGCGCACTCGCATTACCACTATGTTGATCGTTTGATGGATGACCTGTTGCCAGATGGATTCTTCCACCACGAGCGCCGGTCTTGGGTACGCGAGTATGACACCTACATCCCCTACCCTTTCCAGAACAATATCCGGCATCTACCACCGGCGTTCGTTCAGGAATGCATTGAGGGCATCCGTGAGGTCCAGACCCGCGCGACCGACGCGAAACCGAGAAACTTTGAAGAGTGGGTGCATGCCGTTTTCGGCGCGGGCATTGCCCGACACTTCATGATTCCCTACAACCGAAAGATCTGGTCGATTGATCCCCGCGAAATGGGCTACCAATGGATCGGTGATCGTGTTCCAACTGTCGACTTGGGGCGAATCCTCCGCAACATTGAGCAGGGACGCGACGATGTGGCGTGGGGCCCCAATCATACGTTCCAGTTTCCCAAGAAGGGCGGCACGGGTGCGATATGGCGCAAGTTGGCTGACCGGATCGCGCCGGAGCGCATTAAGTTGGGCACCTCGCTCGTGGCCTTGGATGTTGCCAACCGGCTGGCTAGGTTTGACGACGGAACCACGGAACACTTCGCACACTTGATTTCGACCATTCCTCTCATCCGACTCGCAGAGATGACGGGTAAAGCCCCCCTGATCCAGAGGGCACGCCAACTCCGATACACGCACGTCCAAGTGGTGGGCGTGGCCCCCTCCACACCGATTCCTGATTCGCTTCGGGATAAGACATGGATTTACACCCCGGAGGAAAAGGCCCCGTTTTATCGAGTTACGCCGTTCTCGATCTTTTCGCCTGATCACGTGCCGGACCCATCAAAACAGTGCTCATTTCTCTGTGAAATTTCCTATCCCGGGACTGATCGGGCGGAGCGGCGCGACATGACTGCGGCGACCCTCAAAGGCTTGCGAGACATCGGACTTGTCGATTGCGACCCCTCAACGACCCACATCCACAACATGTGGGCAGAATTTGGATATCCCGTCCCGACGACAGACCGCGATGCGATTCTCAATGACGTGCTGCCCGAACTGGAAACCATGCGGCTATACAGCCGAGGCCGTTTTGGTGGATGGAAATACGAGGTCGCCAACATGGATCATTCACTCATGCAGGGCGTCGAGGTGGTCGACCGAATCCTTGATGGCGCGACTGAAGTCACCCTGCCCACCCCCAACATCGTCAATGCCGGCAAACGCTGACACGCTCATTCGTTAAGCGCTTGTAGACGATCCGCCAAATCGCGCCCCGCGGAAAACGCCTGGTCGGACCAGATGTATTTCCACCGCCCGAACAGGCCGGCCGGGTGCACGCCGCGCTCTTCGAACCACGCCGTGATCAGGTCGGCGCGCGCCTGGCGGTCCGCCAGTGGAATGGGATACGCGTGCCGCACGATGACGTGGTCCGCTGACAACACGTCGCGATCCGGATCGAAGCGGAGGAGTTCCGCCATGTCGCACACGGCCTTGCGCTTCTGCCGCTCGACATCGAACTGTTCGTCATCCCGCACAAAGAGTTCCGTCTGCAACGCCGTCGTTCCCGCGGGCACGCTCTCCGGCGCGACGTTGCTCGTCACCTTCACGCGCGAGACATCGATCTCCTTGTCATAGATGTAGAACCAGTGGTAGGGCGACAATTTGGGCTTGTTGACCACGAGGTTGACGCCCATCAGCTGCGTGCAGCGGAGACCACGCGCCGCCTCGCGCAACGCGTCCGGCGCATCGGTCGTGATGTCGACGAGCGTATTCAGCGGAATCGTGCTGACGAGCTGGTTGAAGCCGGCCGTTGTCCCGTCCGCGAACCGCACCTCGCGCGCGCGCAAGTCCACGCGCACGGCGCGCTTGCCCAGCCGAACCTCGACGCCGTCGTAAAGCCCGCGGAAAAAGGCGAAGAAGCCGCCGCGCTTCGGATAATGGAACAGCGAGAACACCGACTGCTTTTCATCCAGCGGTGCGATGGCGCCGTGCACGATGCGCGACAACTGCGAGGGCAGCAGGCGGCCCGCCAGCCAGTCGGTGCCCATCGCCGCCATCGGCGTGCGCCAGTATTTGTCGGTATACTCGCGATAGAACTGATCGGTGAGGAAGTCGCCGTACTGGAACCGGCACCACTCCTCGTAATGCGCGGGCGTCCTGCCCTGATGCGCCACCTGTGCGGTCACCAGGTCGTCCAGCGCGCGGATGCGCAGGTCGGGCGGCAAATCGCGCAGGTGGTTTTGGACGGGGTACGTCATCCAGTGGCCGTGCCAGTAGCTTGCCACGCGGCTTTGCGTGATGCGGTTCACCGCGCCCGCCTGCGCGTAGAGCAGCTTCAGCCACGCCTCATCTTTTGCGTGGCAGATGTGCGCACCTTCGTCGAAGTGCAGCCCGCCCTGCGGATGCGAATACGCGTGCCCGCCGACATGGTCCAGCGCCTCGCACACCATCGCACCCTTCAGCCGCCGCGCGCACCCCAGCCCCGTAAGGCCGGCGCCCAGAATGAGGGTTTGGCTCATCATGCGCTCCGGCGTGCCGGCTCCTTCGGCTCGGGCGGCACAACGCGCGGCGATGAAAGACGGGAAGCCACATGGGCCGCCTCCTCCAGCCACATCAGGCGTTCCTTAAATGTCAGGCGGAGCGCGTCGCGAAGATGTTCATCCTCCGCGCGCTGCCACGCATCCGCGGCAAATGAGGGTATGGGCGTCTTGTTCATGAATCTGATGCGTCTCGCTGGAGCTTTCGCAAGTATAACAAATCCACCTGATCCTTGGGACGGTTCGCGCGCTCTTTCATTTGAAGCAACTCCGCGAGCGGGACCACCCGGATTTCAATGCCTTCGTCCACTTCGCGCAGTGGAGCCGCGGCATGGACGGCATCAAAATCAAACGGTTCCTGGACAAACACATCAATCGGCGCCGTCCGGTGCGCATCGCTGATGAGCTGGAACACGACCATTCCCTTTTCATCCATCCAGCGCTTTCGATTCTCCGGCGCCGCAAAGTCGGAAACATCCACGGGCGCCTTGGGGCGATACCCCAGATGGCGCAGCGCCTCCAACGCTTTCGCGAGATTATCGGGGTGAAGCTGGATGATGAGGTCGATGTCCATCGTCAACCGCAGATATCCGTGCGCCACGACGGCCAATCCGCCGGCGACCAGATACCGCGCGCCACTCGCGTTCAACGCCCGGAAAACGGCTGCGATGCTGTTTTGATTCATGAGGGCGCTCCCGTGGCGCACACCTGCGCGATGCCTTCCTGCCAGCCGGTGCGCGCGCGCCAGCCGAGCAGGGACTCGGCGCGGCGCGTGTCGGCGACCTGCAGGTCGGGTTCGCCGGGACGACGGGGGCGCGCGCCAAGATGGAAACACGACTCGGCATCGAATGCGCGCGCGATGGTGGTCAACACGTCCGCGACGGCCACGCCCTCTCCGCGTCCCAGGTTGAGGGGCTCCACACCCGGGAACGGGACGCCGGCGGCGCGGACCACGGCATCGGCGACATCCGCTACATGCACGAAATCGCGACGTTGCAACCCATCGGTGAATTCCGCCCGCTCGCGGCGGCGCGCGCGCTCGACGGCATACGGAATCATCATCTCGCCGCGCTGGCCGGGGCCATAAATAATGAACGGACGCAGCCAAGCCACGGGCACGCCGCTGCGCGCGCCCCACGCCACCGCCAGGTCATAGGCGGCGCGCTTCGCCCACCCATACGGGGAAAGCGGCGGCACCGGCGCGGTCGTTTCGCGCAACATACCCTCCGCGCCTCCGTATTCCTCCGCGGATCCCATCGCGACAACACGTGCAACGCCATGCGTCGCGGCATGATCCAGCAGCGCCGCGAATTGGCGCAGCGCTTCGGCCTGCACCGCGAACCCGAGATGGCGGCGCATATCCCACGCCAAGTGCACCAGCACCGCGCCAGATTGGCCGGCAAACACCGCGCTGGCATCGCCCAGATCGGATTCCACATGGCGTACACCGGGCAGCGGTGCGCCTGCGTGAGCGACGCGGTCCACCGCGACGACGGAATGTCCGGCGCCGGCCAACGCCGCAACAACCGCGCGCCCCAGAAAACCTTCAGACCCGGTGACGATAACGGTTTTCATTGCGTTGTGTTTGGCAGGGCGGCTTGGCCCAAGCCGCCGTTCGTTATCCGGCGCGTTCGACCAACGCACCCCACCTTACCACCGCGCCCACGGCGCCTTGCCGCTCTCGTAAATCTTTTCCAGCGTCTCGCGGTCGCGCAGCGTGTCCATGCACTGCCAGAAGCCCTCGTGCTTGTAGGCGGCGAGTTGGCCGTCGCGCGCGAGTTGTGTCAGCGGCGCCGACTCAAGGCTGTAATTCTCGTGCGCGGGGAGCCGGTCGAGGAATCCGCGGCGGAACATGAAGTATCCGCCGTTGATGAAGTCGTGATGCAACGGCTCCTTCTCCTGGAACGACTTCACCGTGGCCGCCGCGTCGATTTCGAGCGTGCCGAAGCGCGAGGGCGGATGCACCGCCGCGATGGTCCCGAGCTTGTTGTGGCCCAGATGGAACGCGAGTTCCTTGTGCAGGTCGATGTCGCACAGCCCGTCACCGTAGGTCAGGCAGAAATGCGGCGCGTCAATCCGGTCCGCCACGAGTTTCAATCGCGTGCCCGTCAGGCTGTTCTCGCCCGTTTCCACGAGCGACAATTCCCAGTCCGGCGCTTTTTCCGCATCGTAGGTGAATTCGCCCGTGCGGCTCTTCACCGTCACGCTGGACGTGTGTTTTAACACGTTGAGGAAATAGTCCTTAATGACGTAGCCCTTGTAACCCAGGCAGACGATGAATTTCCGGAACCCGAAATGGCTGTACGTCATCATCAGGTGCCACAGGATCGGTTTGCCGCCAATCGTGACCATCGGCTTCGGAATGACCTGCGTCTCCTCCATCAGCCGGGTGCCGCGCCCGCCGGCGAGGATGACCACGGGAATATCCGCTGTTTTCACATCCGCTTTGCTCATGTGTTCCTCCTAAATTTCAACTCACCTATGCGCCGGCCCAACGGCAGCCCGTCCGCGCCGCCTCCGACGTGTATGCTGCAATTTCCGATATCATAAACGTCTTCGCGGCCGACGCATCCGACCCGGCGGCGACGAGGGCTTCGTAGCCCTTCACCGTACGCCGCACGGTTTCCTCGAAATTCCAGACGGGCCGCCAGCCGAGCATGGACGAAGCCTTCTCGATGCTGAGCCGCAGGAAATTCGCCTCGTGCGGGTGATCGGTGGCCTGGTCCGTCGTCCACGAACCGCGGCCCAGCGTCCGGACGATCGCGTCCGCCAGTTCGCGCACCGTGCGCGCGGCATCCAGCCCGGGGCCGAAATTCCATCCGTCGCGCACCCACGCCGACTCGCGCTCCAGCAACAGCGCGCCGAGCCACAAATAGCCGGACAGCGGCTCCAGCACATGCTGCCACGGACGCGTGGCGGCGGGATTGCGGACAAACAGCGGTTTGCCGTTGAGCAGCGTGCGCATCGCGTCCGGCACAATGCGGTCCGCCGCCCAGTCGCCCGGCCCGATCACGTTGCCCGCCCGCGCGCTGGCCACGGCGACGGGCCCGTTGGGCGGGAAAAACGAGCGCCGGTACGACGCGACCACCAGTTCGGCGGCGCCTTTCGACATGCTGTACACATCATGCCCGCCCATCGGGTCATTCTCGCGATAGGCATACGGCCACTCGCGATTTTCATAGCACTTGTCGCTGGTCACCATCACCACCGCACAAGGGCGCCCGAGACGGCGCACCGCTTCCAGCACATGCACCGATCCCATGATGTTCGTCGCGGCGGTGCCGACCGGATCGTTGTAGGACGCGCGCACGATGGCCTGCGCGGCCAGATGCAGCACGAGGTCCGGCTTCACCTGCGCCACCACATCGCGCACGAGGTGTTCGTCGCGGATATCGCCGTCCTGATGGCGGATCTCGCGGCCGACCTGCGCCTGCGTGAACAGCCAGTTTGGCTGTTCCGGCGGCAGCGCAAGGCCATGCACCTCGGCGCCGAGTTGCTTCAGCCACAACGAAAGCCACGAACCCTTGAACCCGGTATCCCCGGTCAGCAGCACTTTTTTCCCGCGGTAGGCGTTTAGAAACGACATGGTCACTCCTCACTCAAACCGATTCGAGCCGTCGCGAAGATCGCAAATTCGCCCGCGCGATGCACGAGAGAACATGCCCGCCACCCGCACGCGGCGATCCTTGATCGTGCCCGCCGCACGCGGTACCCTCCGCGGCCATGGAAAACGTGTTGATGATCCTGACAAAGGACCGGCGCGACTGCGTCGGCATGAACCTGCACCTGCACGAGCGCGGCGGCAGCTTCGAGGTCTTCAACCGCGTGGTCTTCCTGCTGAACGACGTCCATCCGCGCCACATGCGGTTCATCGACGCCTTCATCGAGCGGCATCCGAAGCTGGCCTGCGACAAGATCATCGGCGACGGCACCCGCCCGCGCGGCATCTCGGCCATGCAGAACCGCTGCATCGAAAAATACCCCGGCTGTTTTTACGCCAAGACCGACGAGGACGTGTTCGTGCCCCACGGCTGGGCGCGGATGATGCTGGAGGCCTACGAGGCGCACCGGGACCGCGACGACCTCGCGCTCATCACGCCGCTCCTGCCGAACAACGCCTACGGCTTGCACGTCCTGCTTACCCGCTTCTACCCCGAGTTGCTCGAGGAGCACCGCAGCCGGTTCGGCTGCGATCCCTCGATCGATCCGACCGGCCTGACCTGGCGCAGCCCGTCCGTCGGGGAATGGGCCTCGCGCCAGTTCCTGAACCTCGCCGAGGCGAACGCGCGTCAGCAAACGCGAATGGGGGCGGAGCGGTTTCACTACTTTTCGAACTATTTCAGCATCGGCTGCATCGGCTACGATTACCGGCACTGGCAGCAGATGGGCGGCATCCCGTGGAACGATGAACCGGGCTGGTGCAAATGGATCGAGGACAACCGGAAGACCAACGTGCTCGACTGCCGCCAGATCGCCCTGCACTACACCTTCTTCGTCCAACAGGAGTGGCTCGACCGCTCCTCGCTGATCGAAGACCTGCGCGCCACCAACCTGCCCGACACCGTCACGCTCGCCGACCGCCTCCACCTTCACCGCGCCGCGCGTATCACCCGCCAGGTTCCGGGCATCCTCAAGCGCCGGTGGGCGGCGGTGTCAGCCCGCGGTCGCTGAACCACTTCCTCAAAAAGGACCGGTCCAGCGCATCCTTCTCGCGATAGGTTTGTTTCGTGAGCCACAGCAGAGATGGCGAAGCAACGGGAATCCGAACCCCATGGATGTCCCGCCAATCAATCATGGTCTCCGCGCGCGCATAATCAATCCCGCAAGCCGAACCCATCAAATCCACGGTAATTTCATCGTTTACGCGAACCACGACATGTTGGGATACATCCGAATTGCAAATCTCCCTGCTGGCTTTATCCGGAAGGCATTCCAACGCGATTTTTACCCTGGCAATATTCTCCGTGCTGCTATCAACCAGAAAATCAATGTCGTCCGTTAGCCGGGTCAACCCGTGTTCAAAAATAGCGAATCCGCCGATCACCACATAGCGCGCCTGTTGTGCATTGAGATGCCTACAGACCAGCAACAGGTCATCCAAGGTCGGCGGGCGCGTGTTTAGCGATTCGCCTGATGGTTCGTCTGCCATGGATTGGCCTCTTCATGGGAGGAAAATCGAAACACACCCTTGGGACGCCCGGGAATACGAATCCCCCGATCCGCACCCATGCGGAGAAATCCCGCTCCACGCTCCAAATTGACCACGCCGGCCCGACGTCGCCCGACCACCTTGCGAGGCTCTTCGACCCACTGTTCGGAGGTTTCTCTCACCTTCATGTTCATGGTTTTAGGATGGGCTATAACAGAGTAGTTCACAAGCTCAGGAAGTCGCGAACCCCTGCCCCAGCAATCCGCGCACGACTGATTTGGCCGCCGCGGCGTACAGCCCTCGAGACAAGGGTGCGTAGCGCAACCCGCGCCGCACAAAATGCAGCGCGCGTCCCGGGCGGCCCTGGTGGCGGTGATGCTCCGCGTTCGTCGCGTAGGCGCGCGCGATGATCCGGCGGACGTCGCCGTGCGCGACGAGCCCTTCCCAGTAGCGGCTCCGATAGACGCGCTCCAATTCGTTGACGTCCTCCGGCGTCCACTGCCAGTTCTGGCGGCTCATGCTCTGCGACCAGCGCCGGTACGACCCCAGCACCTCGGGGATGAAGCCAAATCCCGCCGGGTACCTTCGAAGAATGAGCAGCAGCGTCTCGATATCCGTGTTCGAGAAATGCATGCCGTGCTCGCGCTGGGCGTCGAGCCAGACCTGCGGACGAACGACGATGGAACTGATCGTGACAAAACAATGCTCCAGCAGCTCGCGCGCGCACGGCCCGGTCGGCGGGATGCGACCTTCATGACGGATCTCCTGCACGCGTCCGTTCTCATCAATCACATTCACATAGGTGTGGCTGAGCGGCAGCTCGGGCCGCGCCTCCATGAGCGCGACCTGTTTCTCCAGCTTGTCCGGCGTCCAGAGGTCGTCCTGGTCGATAAACGCGCAATACGCGCCGCGCGCCATCGCAATCGCGTCGCACCGCGTCCGGTCGCACACGCCGGAATTCGTGTCGCGCCGTTTGAAGACAATCCGGTCGCCGTAGGACTGCAGGATGTCTGCGGTATCGTCTTTCGACCGGTCATCGACCACGACGATTTCGACATTCGGATAGGTCTGCGCGAACACGCTTTCCAGCGTCTCGCGGATCGTTCGCGCGCCGTTGTAGGTCGGGATGATGACACTGACCAGCGGTGCGCTCATGTCGCCACATCCTTCATCGCGGCCGCATACAAGGCGTGATACTGCGGCGCGACCGACGCCCAGCTCAACCGCTCCGCCCACGCGCGCGCCGGGGCGCGGCGGGCCTGCAGCCCCGCGCGATCCGAGGCCAGCGCACGGATCGCTGCGACCCACGCCTCCACCGTGTGCTCCTCCACCACGACCCCACCGCTGCCATCCACATAATCGGCCGTCCCGCTCGTGCGATTCGTCAGCACCGGCGTGCCGCATGCCATCGCCTCCAGCAGCGCGTTGTTCGCGGTCGCGTCCAGCAGCGGCATGACCAAGATGTCCGCTTGCTGGTAAGCGCGCAGCAAGGCGGCATCGTCCAGGTGCGGCAACATATTCACATTCGCAAGACCCGTGTAGGCGGGATGCGGATTCGGCTTGGTGGCCACATCCAGTTGCAGGCAGTCCCTCGGTAAAGACTTCATGACGGATGCCATCAACGAATGATCGCGTTCCGTCGACCCGACCAGCAGTCCGCGCAAGGGCCGGTCCGTTGGCGCTTCAGCGCGATTCCAATCGGGCTGAAAATAGTCCGTATCCACACCATGCAGCGTCACAAAAATGCGCTCGGCCGGATACCCGCGCGCCTCGAAGAAGGATCGTTGGCTGCGCGCCACCACGGAAATGCAGTCATACGCCTCCAGATGCGCGCCCGCCGACACCACCGGCTGGCGGCGCGGGCTCGCGTGGAAGGTGCCGACCACCCGCGCCCCGCGCGCGCGAAACGGCGCAGCCCGGCGCGGCCCGGCAAACTCGGCGAACAGGAAGTGCGCCACGCTGGGCCGCTCCGTCATCCGGCGCGCAATCCGAACCTCATCCCACACCGGCGCCAGGTAGTTCCACTGCGAGCCGTAATACGACTGACCCCATCGCTTCAACGCCTCTTCCACCCGCCAATTCACACGGCGCCCCGCACGCCAGAAGCACCCGTGCGTGATCTTGTGCGCACCCACCGCCTCCGCCAGCGGCTCCAATCCGGAGCGGCGGGCGAAATCGCCGGGCCGGAAGTAGATTGCATATACGGGATAATTAATGGCGATAAACTGCACTAGCGAGTGTTCTCGTAGATGATTTTCCATCGGCCCTGTTGTGGACAGACAAACTCACCCAATTCCCGCGTCTTGCGCGCTACAATCCATATCAAGACATCACGGTAGTGTTGTGGTGAATCCAGTTCCAAGCCACCCGGCGTGGTGTTCGTCACCCATCGAACTTCAAATCCGTTTAGTTCCAACGCCTGCAAAAGGCATTCCGGACTGAAAACGTGGAATCCATGATTGAAATACCCACCACAGGTCGTCGTCATGAATAGATGCCCGCCCGGGCGAATCAATTCGATCATGTTGATTAGGCATTGGCGTGTGTCAAAGACGTGCTCGATGCTCCCGATATCGATGAACGTTCCCACTGAGTGACGATGCCCCTCCGGCAGTGGTTTGTTCATATCATGCACCAGATGTGCCCGCTCATCGAAGTAGTCTAAAATGCGCACGTCCCGGGCGCCGTAATTCTCAAGCACCTCATGTATGCTTCCTTTGTTGAATCGCTCCGGGATGGGACAATCGTGCAACCAGACCCCTCCAACCGGCCGATAACGTTTCAACCAGTATTCGATCAAGTTGCGGCGCCTGGTTCCCGGGGACGAGGGTTCAAGCCGATGATACCCGAATACCATCACAGGATCCTGAATAAACCCCTCCATCCCGAATATCTTGTCATAATAGTACATATGTTCTCGAACCAAGCTCATGGATGCTCCTTTCTATCAGCCAGTCCTCTGCCGACCTACAAAACGGCTTTTAGTATGGCACACACTTCCGCCACCTCGCCCGGTGCAAGATCCGCATACATAGGCAGGCGCAGCAGTCGTTCGCTCACATCTTCCGTGACGGGACAATCGCCGGGCTTGCCGCCAAACGTGCGCCCCATGTCCGACAGGTGCAAGGGCAGGTAATGGAACACACTCAGGATGCCCTTAGCCTTGAGCTGTGCGATCACCCTCGCGCGCGACGGTTCGTCCGGCAGCAGCAGGTAAAACATGTGCCATGCCGACTCGCATTCGGCGGGAATCGACGGCAGGCCCACGCCGCGGGCCGGGGCCCAGTCCTGAAGCGTCTCGCGATACTGCGCCCAGTTCGCCTTGCGGCGGGCCTGCACCACCTCGCGCTGCTCAAGCTGGGCCAGCAGGACGGCAGCCAGCAGGTCGGACGGCAGATAGCTGGAGCCCACATCGACCCAGGAGTATTTGTCCACCTCGCCACGGAAGAAGCGGCTCCGGTTGGTTCCCTTTTCGCGCAGGATTTCAGCGCGTTGAATCAGCGCGGGATCATTAATCAGCAGCGCCCCGCCCTCCCCGCACGAGAAATTTTTCGTTTCGTGAAAGCTCAGCGTCGCCAGCGCCCCGAAGGATCCCAATGCGCGCCCGCGATAGCGGCCGCACAACCCGTGGGCGTTATCCTCCACGATTGGAATGGCACGCGCGCGCGATACCGCGAGCAGGGCATCCATCTCGCATCCCACCCCGGCGTAATGGACCGGGACAATCGCCTTCGTGCGCGGCGTGATCGCGCGCTCCACCAGGCGTTCGTCGAGATTCAGCGTGTCGGGACGGATGTCGACGAATACGGGCTTCGCGCCGTGCAGGACGAACGCATTCGCCGTGGAGACGAAGGTGAACGACGGCATGATGACCTCGTCGCCGGGCTTCACCTGCAACAGCAGCGCGGCCATCTCCAGCGCGTGCGTGCACGATGTGGTCAGCAACGCCTTCGGCACGCCCAGCGCCGTCTCCAACAACTGGTGGCATTTCTTCGTGAAGGGGCCGTCGCCGGACCACCGCACCGAGGCGAGCGCCTCCCGCGCATACTCCATCTCGCGCCCCACCCGGCACGGCTTGTTGAAGGGAATCCGATAGTCGCTCATGCAGTCCTCAAAACCATTTATGCATCCAGATCTCGGTCCGTGCAGTGACAAATCCCGCCCGCTGGTACACCTGCTGCGCCCGCGCGTTGCAGCCTTGCGTGACGACATCCACCGGCGCACATCCCTCCGCCACAAACCACGCCAGCGCCTGGCGCACCAGGGCGGTACCCAGGCCGAGGCCCTGCGCCTCCCCCGCCACGGCAAACAGCCCGATCTGGCCGATCCCCTCCGGCTTCCGCGCGCATGTGATGTAACCGGCCACACGTCCTTCATGCTCCGCAACCCACACCGCGTCCTCGTAGCCGCCGACACTTTTTTCAATCCACGTCGCATACAACTCCGCGCACCGCGCCCGGTCAAACCCGGGATCGCGGAAATAGCGTGAATCCGTGTGGCTCACCGCCGCGATCTCACGCAGCGCCGCGACATCGCCGGCCCCGGCGCGCCGACAGGTGTGCGCGGAAAGCGGCGCCTCGCCACGCGGGGATTGACGCAGCGTGACGCGAATGTCGGCGAAGCGGTATCCATCGGATTCAAGACGGCGCAGGACGTCCGCGTCGCCCGCATCCACGAGCGCATACAGGCAACGCACGCGCTGCGCGCGGCACGCCGTGTTGACGCGGGCAAGCGCCTCCGCATCGGGCCGCGACGCGGTCAAGCGGGCAACGGGAAAACCAAAGAATGCGGTATCCCAATCCAGCATCTTCACTTCGGCATTCACGGCGTGTTTCCTTCATCCAGCCGCTGCAATGCGCGCGCGAACGCTTCGGTGTAGGCCATCCGCCCCGCCTCGTTCACATGCGCCATGTCCAGCCAGTCCGCCCCGGAAAGGGCCAGCTCCTGTTTTTCCAGCGGGATGTACACCACCCGCCCCGCCGCGGCGAGCGACTCCATCCGTCGCCGCGCGCGGGCGGACAACTCGTGGATCTCGTTTCCCGGATAACGGGGGCTGACCTGTCCCTCAAAGACGACAATCGACTTCACGCGGCCCGCCATTCCCCCAATGAAGGCATCCAGCGCAGCCTCGCTGAAGGCCAGCATGCGCTCGTTCTGTCCCAGGCGCACATAGGCGTCTCGTTGAGCCGCGGGTTCCGCACCGGCTGATGCTCGCGCGGACGGCGCGTACGCGGCAAACGGGTGTTGCAGGAGGTACCGCACATAGTCGCGCGCGCGCCAGGCCTCGCAACGCGCCGCGAAGGATAAATCAATGAAGCCGCGCCACTGATGGAACAGAAAGCGCCAGTCGGCCGCGCGAATCAGCAAGTCAACCCCGGCCGGTGTGGCCAGCGGGCGGATGGCATCCAGGTAGAGTCGGTCGCGTCCACCCAGGTCAAATCCAGAGACCATCAGCAGCAACGTGTTTTCCTGATGCAGGTCGAGGTATCCGCTCGCCGCGCACAGTTCCACCGGGAACATGCCGGCCACGGCGCGACGGTACACGGGCCGCCGGGTCCGTTCCGCCAGGCGCACGGGATCCATCGCATGCAGCATCTGGCTGGACCCCGCGACCACAATTCCGGGCGCCAAGCCCGCGGCCCGTTGCTGGGCGACGGAGTCGAGCCGGAACAGGCTGACTTCCCGCGCGAAAAAGTCCGCCCCGGATCGCGCGCGCACGGATTGCCAGAGGGTCTCCTGCCCGGCGGGCGACCGCAATGCCGCCTCGGCGCAAACAAACACGCCCACCGCACCCAACGGCGCAAGGCCCGCACGGCGGATCACTCCGCCCCAGCGGTTTTCTACGTACAGCCCCATCCGCCACAGCAGCGGAAGGAGGGCGATCACGAGACCAAGGGCGAGGCCGGGCGCGGTAATCCACGCCCGCGCCGAATCGGGCCAGTGCACCGGATCCAGCGTCATGAAGACCCAGCGCCCGCCGAAGGCCAACAGACCCAGCGGCAACCCGAGCGCCGGGAACAGCCAGCCCCAGCGCCGCAGCCAGCGCACTTCCGCGGCCATGCGATCAGAACTGGAAATAGATAAAGGCACGACTCCCCGTATTTGCCAGGCTCACCAGCATCACGAGCAACACTCCGTAGAGCGCCACGCGCGGGAAAAGCGACAGTTTCATCGGCGCCAGCGGATCGGACCAGCGCTCCTGCAACACCTGCACCAGGAACAACGGCGCGCCGAGCACCGCGATCTGCAACAACCAGACGCCGCATTCCGCGTGCCACTCCGGGCGCTGCACCAGCGCCGCCAGCATGCCCGTCACGTCCTGCATGGACGCCGCGCGAAACAGCAACCAGCTGAAGCATACGGCATGGAACATCGCCACGATGCGCCAGATCCGGCCGAACCCGGACATCGGCGCGTCGGCACGGTCGCCCCGCACCCATCGGTGCGCCGCGAGCAGCGCGCCGTGGAATACGCCCCACCAGACGAAGGTCCATGCGGCTCCGTGCCAGAGGCCGCCCAGCACCATCGTCAGCATCAGGTTCACATACGTGCGGCGCGGGCCGTTGCGATTGCCGCCCAACGGGATGTACAGGTAGTCCCGCAACCAGGTGGACAGGCTGATGTGCCAGCGCCGCCAGAAATCGCTCGGATTCAGCGCGAAGTACGGGTTGCGGAAATTGACCATGATGTCGAAGCCCATGAAGAACCCGAGCCCGCGCGCCATGTCGCTGTAGGCCGAGAAGTCGCAATAGATCTGCAAGGCGAACGCATACACGCCGATCAACACCGACGCCGTGGTCCACGCCACATCCCCGGCGAAAACGGAGTCCACGATCACCGCCATGTTGTCGGCGATGACGACTTTTTTGAAGAGGCCCCAGAAGAACAGCCAGGCGCCGGTCTGGATGCCCTCCCAGCGCACGGTGCGGGGCGCGGTGACCTGGCCCAGCAGATGCGAGGCGCGTTCAATCGGGCCCGCCACCAGTTGCGTGAAGAGCGACACAAAGAGCGCGTAATCCACGAGGCTGCGCGTCGGCACAAGCTGGCGGCGGTACACGTCGATCGTATAGCTCATCGACTGGAAGGTGTAGAACGAGATGCCGACGGGCAGGACGATGTGCAGGCGCAGGCCTTCGGGCTCGAACCCGAAGCTGCGCGCGAGCGCCTCCGCGCTGCCGACGAAAAAGTTGAAATACTTGAAGAATCCCAATACGCCGAGGTTCAACGCCATGCTCGCCAGCAACAATCGCTTGCGGCGGCGCGGATCCCCGCTGTCGTGAATCCGCTGGGCGAGCAGGAAATCCACCGTCGTGGAAAGCGCGATCAGCGAGAGGAACCGGTAGTCCCAGCAGCCGTAGAAGAAATAACTGGCCACCAGCAACATGCGGTTCTGTCCGCGCAGCGGCAGCAGCAAATACGCCGCATACACCACGGCGAAGAACAGGGCAAAATCGAGGGAGTTAAACAGCATGTCGTTCAGCCATTCGCCGCATCCAGATGCAACACCTCATGCAGCGCACGCACCACGCGATCCACTTCAATCGTGGCCATGCAGGGAGGCGTCCCGACGCATGCCGCGGCGGGATGCCAGTAGGTGCAGCCGGCACAGGAACCGGCGCGCGCGACCGACCGGTGAGCAGGACCGCGTGGCGCCCACTTTTCGGGAAAAGTGGGACCCCAGAGCGAGACGGATGGACGCCCCAGTGCAGCCGCGAGGTGGATCGGAGCGCTGTCGTTGCCCAGCACCGCGGCGGCGCGCTCCACCAGCGCGGCGGACTCGTCGAGGGAGAGCGCACCGGCCATGTTGTGCGCCGCGTGCTTCATTGCGGAACGGACCCGCTCGCACAGCGCGTGCTCGGCCGGGCTTCCGGCAAGCACGACATCGATCTCCATGCGGTCCATGAGAGTATCCAGTGCCTGGGCGAATGACGCCGGAGGCCAGCATTTCCCCGCCCATCCACTGCCCGGGAACACCACCAGCTCCGATCGGCGCGCGCGCTCCAACAACGCCCCCACTCGTTTGCGGCTTTCCGCGCCCACCACATAGCCCAGGCGCACCGGCTCCCGCGCGACGCCGAGCAGCGGAAGAAAATCGGCCACGGCGTCGAGTTCGTAGTGGCGGCTCTCAAACGGGCGGGTGCTGCACTCGAACGCCACGGGTACACCAGCCAACGGCCACTCCCCGCCCACGTAGCGCGCGGGCTGCGCGCCGACGATCAGCGGGAGTTCCGCAAAATGCGGGACCGAAGGACAAAAGACGGCATCCAAGCCATCCGCGCGGAGCGCGTGTATCCACGCTCGCTCGCCGGCCGGCGACAGCACCGCACCGCGATCGCCGCGATGGAACTGAATGACGTCGGGCGTAAAATAGTGCACCTGCGAAAACGCATCGAATTGCGCGCTCAAGCTTCGGTTCCAGGGACCCGTAACCAGCTCAAGGCGCAGGTCCGGGCGCTGTCGCTTCAACGCGTTTACCGTCGGCAACAGATGCAACACATCGCCCAGGTGCCCGGAACGAAAGACCAGCACCCGGCCGTTCTCCGGCAGTCCCTCGCGCGCCGCGCGCGGTCGCCCGGGTTCCGCGAGCGCCCAATCCAGCAGCCGCGCATAGCGCCGCACCGAGGCATACGACTCATGGCGGGTATTCAACCACCACGCCTGTCGAAACAGCGCCAGCCCCTCGCGTGACCGCATGCGCCGCCAGCTCGCCGGCACGCGACGCGCAACGGATTGGGCGAGAAAATCCACCCCTTCCAGACGCCCGCGCAGGTGTGTGGGCCAATACCGGAGGTTCACTTTTTCCACACGACGAGCGCGGTGTCCTTGATGTGCCGCATGCTGGCGAATTCGGGGCGCTCCTGGTGCAACTCGTTGATCGCGCGCGTCAGGTCCTTCCAGTAGCGGGACCCATAGTCGTGCCACAGGATGATACCGCCCCCGGGTTTCAGCAGCCGCAGCGCCACCGCGGTATCGTTCTTCACATAGTCATACGAATGGGCGCCGTCCACAAACACGACATCCATCTTCCCCTCGTACGGAGAGAAATCGAACGTTGCGGAATCCCCGTACAGTTGAGTGATCTGCGGTTCGTACGCCGTGCCGGCGAAGCGGGCGCCCGAACGCTCCTTCTTGATGAAGTTCTCGTCGCCATGCGCAATCTTCAAGCCGGTCCGGTTCAGGTCCTGCGGCGGAAGGTCCAGCGTGTACACACGCCCGCCTTCCGCACTGTTGGCGGCAAGGTTCAGCGTGGTGCGCCCGTCAAACGTGCCGATTTCAAAGCAGGCCAGCGGTTTCGCGGCGGCCATGATCTGGGCGATGACGAGGAGTTCATAGCCGGTGACATTTCCATCGGCCGCGTCAGGCTCCAGCACCCGGACAGGCGCAGCATCGGCCACCCATGCCTTCGCCGGGCTCCGCGGCACCAGGCAAACCGGTCCATCAGGTTCCGGCGCCGGGCGCCGGCGCCAGCCGAGCCGGAAGAGCACCTCGTGCAGGATCTCACGGCCGCCCTCGCGCAGCCAGCCGACCGTCAGCAAATACACGCACGCTAGTGCGGCCAACACATAGCGTCCGGCAAAAAGGAAAAGTCGTTTCATCAGCGGACATCCCGTAAATGTGGTTTCATCATGGTCATCAGGCGGTCGCCGATAACCGTCCAATCGAGCGTGTCACGAACCAGTCGCCAGGCGGCTTCCGCGCGAGCATCCAGCGACGCAGGGTCGGCCATCAGTTGTGCCACGAGACGCGAACAGGCGGACGCCATGTCGTCGAGCGACACAACCTCCACATGCGGGGCGATCGCATCGAACCCCCGCAGGCCGATCGGTGTGCTGATGACCGGTTTTCCATGCGCGAGATAATCCGGGATTTTCAGGCTGGAGCCCGTTCCATCCCCCATCGGAGCGACCGCCAAGGCCGCGAGGGCGAATAGCGCCTCTTTTTCCGTTTCAGGCACGCGCCCGCAAAAGGCGACATTCTCCGGAAGCGCCATCGAACCCGCCAGCCGGCTGTGTTCCTCGCGCGACACGCCGAGGATGGCCCACTGCGCGGCGGGAACGGCCGGCGCCAGGTGCTGGATGATGAAGGTCATCGCGCAGATATTGGCCTCCAGCACGGAGCCCATGAAGAGAATGAGCGGCTTGCGGAAACCCAGCCCCTGCGCCAGGGCGAGCGACTCGGAGGGATAGGATCGAAAAACGTTCGCGGTCGAAACACCGTTCGGCACGAGATGGATCTTGCTGCGCGCGCCGGGATACAGGCGCCCCACGGCTTCAGCATCCGCATCCGATACGCTGGCAATCCCGGCGCAATCGTCCAGCATCCGGCGCTCCAGTTGATCGAGCCTCTGCAAGGCGGGCTCCTTGTACGCGCCGGCCATCCGACCCACATAGTCGCGGTATACGTCGTGCATGTCGCAGAACATCGGTACATCCGGCGCCTGTGCGCGGAATCGTGCGTGAAGAAACGGCCCCACCATTAACACCCCGGCGGCGCGGGAGGTGGTGCGGCGGATGTACCCGTCAAACATGGGCAGCGGGTGCGCGGGATCCCCCATGGTCAAAAAACTGCCAGCAGGTCCTACGGTTCGTTCTGCCCGCTTTATGGCGGCATCAATTTCACCACGCAGCGAGCAAATGAGCAAGTCCACGCCCGGCAGGATGCTGCGTCGCTCGGGCTCGCGCCACCACCGCGTGACACTGATGAGTTCGACCCGGAAGTGCCGGGCCAGCGAGCCGCACAATCCCCACATGCGCGCACTTCCACCCGTCGTGTTTTCCGACACATCGTTGGGAACGATGACCTGCAGGAGGGGTCGCACAGATCGCTCATCCGCCGGCATCAACAAGGCATCCTGGGCGCCGCTGATCACACGCTGGTTGAAATGATGCTGCTTCCACAGCACGCGGTTCAGCACGTGATTTAATCGGTTTTGCCACGCGGAACGCTCCGGATCCATCGGATAGGGCCCGGCAAAGGGACGCGCCTCCGCCACCCGGACCTGTCGCGCCGCGCGGCTCTCCGCGAACAGCCGCAGATAGAGCATCGCTTCATCCGCGGCAAAGCAGAGACCCGATTTATCATTCACATAACGGCTCATGCCAGACACCCTTTCAGTCCGTCCACGTCCCACACGGCCAGCTCTCGATCCGTTCGCCGCTCTGGGTGAACGGACGGGAACGCCGCCACCGGCGCGGGAAAGCGGAAGGGCGGCAGTCGGAAATTAAGCGGACGGTAATCGCCATCCGCGCCCGGCCATAGGTCACACAGCAGCGGATGATGCGTCAGGGCCAGGAATCGCGCGCGCGACCGGATGCATCGCGCGAGAATCCGCATGACCTCCGCATCCCCGCGCCGCTCCAACTCGTCGTGGATCATCACCACATCCGCGGAGGGAATCCGCGCATGCACCGACGCGGAGGCCTCCCGCTCCCACACGCGGCGAAGGCCCATGCCACCCATCCACGCGCGCAACGCCTCGCGCGCCGGCGCCGATACGGAGTCGGGTGCCCACGTCGGCGAGTTGCCGCAGACGCGATGACGCGCCGCGCGGAGCCACGCCCATCGATCGATCCCGGGAAACGCCGGCCATGAGGGAAGTGGCGCCGGTTTCGCCGCGCCTGTTCGCCACGATCCCCGATAGTGCCATTTCATCAGCCGCCGTGAGGTTTCGAGATCCGTCCGCTCAACCGTCGGATCCGTCCGGCCCAACAGGTCATACGCCGTGCTGACGGCGGCATTTCCCGTGATGTACAGGATGTCGTAGTCACGCCGCGGCGTGTGCGTGGCCACGCGCTCCAACAGGAAGTCGATCACCCGCCGGACAAACGGCGCACCCGGCCGCGCGGAGAGCACCTGGATCAAGACACGCGTGGGTTCCTCGGGCACGCCCGCGCGGATGGGTTCCGTCGCGGCCGAACGGCATTGATCCGGCGATAACTCAAATTCGGTAAACAGCCGGACCGACGCTCGCTCCGACGGCAGGAACGCCGTCATCGGCGCGAGCGGAACCGTGTTCATCTGCCAGTAGATCCCGCCGAACGCATGCACCACCACCCACCGCAGCACATCCACCATCATCACCGGGCGTGCGACCGATTGCAGCGCCTGCCAGACCTCCGGATACCGCGACTCGCACAACGCGCGTACGCGCGGCAGCGTCCACAGCTGCACGTCGAACCCGCGGGCATACTGGCGCATCGCCTCGACATGCCGGCGGTCAAAATCCTCCGGGTCCGCCTTCAAGCGCTGGTCGGCGTCCCACGGGAAATGCATCAGGTGGATGATGCGCGGCATGATCATCCGGCCCGCGGCGTCATATACATCCACACCATGATGCGCTGCCGCCATTCGGCGATCTGACGGTAGCGGTCATGGATCGAGAGCCCCTCCAACTCTGGATATTCATAGCGATCCAGCTTGCGCAGATCGTCCAGGCTTTCGACTTCCTGGATAACATGCGTCCGCGCGAATAACTCGCGCAGATAAGGCAGGATCGTGATGTCCATGAAATCGTGCACCTCCACGAGGATGTCCGATTGGGCAAGCTGCGGCAGGTTGGATTCCGCGAACAGCGTCTTCTCGTAGCCCTCGCAGTCCGCAATGACGAGGAAGCGCCGGCCCGCGACCACACGCCACAGTTCCTCCGGATCGCAGTACGAATGGATCTCCACCTGCGACCCGAGCCCGTTCGCATCGGCGAGCGCACGGCACTGCGTGCGCGCCTGCTCGCTGATGTCATAGGCATACACGGGCGTGCCCTTCATGCGCCAGGCGAGGCCCACCGCGTAAAAGCCCTCGGCGCAACCGACATCAACCACCCCGTCGTAGCGCTTGCGAACGATCCCCTCAAGCCACGGGTGGATTTCGCGCTCATAGCTGCCGGGCAGTTTCGGCGGAATGGCGCTGCAGCAGAAACGGTCGTTCCGGTAGGTCATGCCTTTGAAGGGACCGTGCAGGATGACGTCGGTCTTGATCAACGGCTCCGGAATCGACGACTCGGCGGCGGGTTGATCGCCCTGCTTGATCTTCTGGCGTATTCAGTCCGCATAACGGGCCAACGGCAACACATGCCGGTCGAGCACGAACCAGAGGCCGTCGCGCGCGACGATCTTGCGGATGAAGGCTTGGATCATTTTTCACGCGCCGGCCGTCCCTTCCGCCCCACGCCGCGGCAGCATCCAGCGCGGCAACCAGGCTTTTGTTCGATACGGTTGCGTCGCGGCCCTCAGTTCGGCCCGCTTCCGCCCCCATTCCACCATCAGGCGCAAGCCTTCGCGGTCGCGAGCCTGCCAGGTGGCTTCAATGGCCTCCTCCCATCCCAGCAACACGCGGTCCCGTGCCGCGACAAGCATTTCGGCTCTGGCCGGATCACGGGCAAGCTTCTCTAGCGTGCGGAACCGGAAGTGGAATGCCTGCAAGATTTGGGGCACGCGGAAGGCGCTCGATTGAGCAGTGTGGCAGCGATAGCGAACGGTGGCCTCAGGGCAGGCCACAAGCGGAGCATGTAGGGCAAGGTTCAGCGTGAACCCATAATCCTCCGCCTGCACCCGGCGGCCACGGTGAAACTCATGCAGGTCCTCAAACCATGGCTGCCACCTGACCGCCGCACGGCGAACCACCAAGGCGGACATTCCGATAAAATTATTCCGCAATAAGTCCAACACGCAAAAACGCGGCTCATCCATCCCCGGCAACTTCTCCGGCCAGAAACCGGATCGACAACCGAAAAGTTCATAACGACTAAAAACTGCCCCGGCCTCAGGCCAGCGTTCCAGCAATTCTACGGCTCTCGCCAGATGGCATGTATTCCAAATATCGTCTGCATCAAGGAACGCGACATACTCACCCCGGGAATTTTCTACACCCGCGTTTCGCGCAGCGCCAGGTCCTCTGTTATCAGGCTGCCGTATTACACGAACAAGAGGGTGAAACTTTTCTGCCAGCTCTGCCGTCCCGTCCTTGCTGGCGTCGTCAACGACAAGCACCTCTGAAGGCGAAAATTGCTGATTCAGGATGGAATCCAACGCCTCTCGAATGTAGGCTTCGGACTCAAAGGCCGGCACCACTACGGACACCGTTGCGGGATTACTTCTCATGCGTCCGGTCACGCGAAAATCAGCGCAGATAAACCAGCTCTATTTGGGACCTGTTTGCCGACGCCACACAAATCTACCCGTGAGTAGTACCTTTGAACGAATCGTCCACATCCTGGAAAGCAGACGCCGCAGTCGAACCGATGCCGCCAGGACGCGCGAAACAAAATCTTTTTGCGGCACAGATCCCAACTGTATGTCCCTGTAAGCACCCTCAAATCGTGCGCGGGGTGTATACACCTCATATGGCGTCCCGTAGGTCGCCCAGTAGTAGCCGGCGATCATTGCCGCATCCCTAGACTTGGGCGGCAGAATTTCGGCTATCATCGTCATCACTTCGCGATGATTTAATGGTCGATACAAAGAATCCGCCAGATCCATGTATGCGCAACACCCGACAAGAATCGATGGTTTGCCATAATACACCGCCTCGATCCCCATGGTGGAGCCAAACGTCAGGACCTTTTCGGCCGCAGCCAGGCAGGCATAGCTGCTGACAGCAGATTCCGGCGGGATTACCTCAACCGAGGGACCGCGAATCGCCCTGATTCCCCGCGTGACGGCGTCATTTCTCGTCCCCTGGTTGGGATGCATACGGATATACAGCATGATATTCGGGTCAAGCTGCCCGAGTGACTCACAGATCTGAATTAAAGCATCATACTGGCCTTTGTAGACGGGGTTCTTCCATTCGTCGCCAATGGCAACAAACTCATCTTCAGACGATGTAAAGATCACGACGTTACGCTTGGATGTATTCCAGGACTCCGGCAGCTTCCCCCGCTCTTGGGATTGACAATAATACAAACCGCCAATCATGGAACCCGACGAAATCGCCGAATAAAACTGATCCGCAACACTGTCGCGAGTCGAAGGATCGGCCAGCTCCCATGCATTCATCATCCGCCGCCGTGACGCGGCTAGGTCATGAGGCAGGCAATCCTCATACAGCATGTAGCGCCCCAAACTCGACCCCCTGTCGTGAACGGCATATGATACACCCTCGGACTCACAGGCCCTAAGAATTGCACGCATCACGGCATAGCGGCCATTGAAGAGATACACCCTGCCTGGCGAATTAGCCCGAATCAGCTTCCGCGCCATGATATATTGCGCCAAAAATGTATAGACCAGCCGCCTCACCAAATTTTCATCCATCTTCAAGTCTGGCGTAGCGTTTATATATCGGGAAACAATCGTGGACGCCACCGCAGAACCGACATCCACGTCGCCATACCTGTAGGCATTGAGTTCATCGATCGAGGCGAATCTATAGCGCGCATTGTAGATCCACGCCCGCTCCTCGCACGTAAGATCCGGATAGACCAACCGCACATACTTCCCCGCAACGGCCCGCATTCCGGCTCGATGCTGCAGGACGCAGCGGCGACACAGCACTATATCGTGATCAATGTTTTCATCACATGAAAGCGGATGACCAGTGCAGCCCACAACATAAGCCTTTCGGCCATCGCGATAAGCCGAGTCTATCAGCTCCATTTCAACCGCAAGATGCGGGGCATAGTAGCCAAACATTTGAAAAATCATTATACTCGATTTCGCATTCATTCTTGCCAACCGCGCCGGTTACTGGCCGGAAACCCAAAAGGAATACAAACTGACCGGACCGTCCATTCTATATTCAAGACTCAGCCGTCGTCCCACATGCTCAGACAAGTCGGCATTTTTACCCCACCGCATCTGCGCCGCAGGATCATCCCGCTCTATCAACTCAAAGTTTTGGTGATCATATCCATTCAGATACTCGCCGCTTTCATCGCGCAGCGCAGCGCTAATCGAAGCTCCCGGTAATGAAGCATCCACATTCGAATACATCCTCGCCCCATCCAGCCTGAACAGCTTCGTGCGCAGTACCGCAGTGGTTCCCTCATTATGCAAGTAGGCAAGCCCATCCACGCGGACTGAGGCATATCCGAGCGCCGAAAGCGGTCCATCCTCCTCTCGCTTCATAACAACTCCGCGCGGCCTCGAAATCCCTTGATAGTAAAAATAGTGCCTATTATTGGTCGTCATCAGCGTACCGGACACGAACCCCTGCTGGTATTGATCGAACGATCCCGCCCCCCCTCCATAGACGAAGCGAATCCCCTTGTTCACCCACGAAAAATCCCAGTTCGTTCCAGACCGGGAGAATGCAAGATAGAAATGATTATTCATGCCCTCGCGAACCATCACATAGGCAATGTATATCCCTTCATACTTCTGCATGTACAACGCGTAGATCTCGTTTAGCCCCCCTCTCGGAAACGTATGCTGATCGACAACCTGCCAGGGCTCGGCCACCATGAACAGGCCCACACTATACGCCACGCCCTTTATCAGTCCCACATCGATATACGGCCGAATCAACTGCACGTATCCTCGGCCCTCGCTCATATCCTTGAGTCGTGTCGTAACCCTGTATCGACGAATATCCGCGTCCCACATCACTGCGTTCAGCGTGTCGGAACGCACATCGTTGATTGGGTAGGGTTCCCCGTAATCGCTCCAGCTTATTCCATTTCGCGAATGAGCGAATGTGATTCCGTAGTCTTCTTTACTTCCAAATCCACGGCCCCACCCGTATGCCATCTTGTAACGATGAGATTTCCGGCTTTCGTTCTCGTCCCTCATAACGGACGCCCCGTGAACGGGTTTCTTTATGTACGGACGAAAGAATCCACCGTGAAATCTCTTCCAAGTCAGCCCATTTGTTGACTCCGCATATCCAAGGGTTCCATCATTTCCGCCGTATTGATACCAGAGCTTGTGTATGCCGTTCTCTACAATCACCGATGAGTAGCCAATTCCGCCCTTGTTCTCCGTGTTGCCATACTCCCAGGGTTCAATCTCGAAAACGGGCAATCCATTATTTTCTTTAACGACCGTTCCCAGCCTGCGGACGATCGACTCATCCTTGTGCGCGACAACGGCATCATCGTAAAACACCTGTCGCTGCGTGCCCACCGGGACCGTCTCGCCGATCCACCGGGCCTGGAGATTGCTGATTGCCTCCAGTCCGGCTCTGTCCCGGACCACAGCGCCTCCCTTCGGCGGTGAAAGCATCTCGTCCACCGTCTGGCATCCGACCAAACAGGTTGCGAGCGCCATCAGCACCGGGATTTTCCCAAGTGGTATCATGACCAGATTAGTCCTTCGATTCGCGCAACTCAACCAACCCGTTCTGTGACATTACCCGAACATACCGGTCTACCGCCGACCGCGAAATTGAGGCTTTTTCAGCGATTTCCGAGATCGAATGACGGCCATCGATCAGGTACATGACGTCCAAAAATGATCGGAAATCTTCCGGCTCAACGAAAGATTGGGCAAATCCATACCTCGAACAGAACACTTCCCCTTGGTATAAATTTGAGGGAACGAGATCCGCCTCTATTCCGTCGATGATTTTGATTACCAGTTCAACCGACTCTTCGAGACTTTTTTCATTAACTAGCGCGATATTATCATCGCTTGAATGGTATTCGGGATAGGGCCAGCCTGGATTATCTCGCGGCAGAACGCGAGACAAGGACAACATCGGGATCCTTACCCCAGGCGCATTGAACTGTCGCTCGTCATTTCCAATAACTTTTCGGAACTCGCCCACCCACGAGAGGGGGTCGGACTCCTTGATGATTTGTCGAATGCACCGATCGAATTCAGTTGCTCCATGGTACGACAACTGTAGCGCGTGCGGGTTCGACAGGCCCAACATCTCTAGAAACAGCCCGCCACGCAACATTGGGCGAAGTCGAGTGTTATGACTTAGCCACGCAATTGAACCGATTGTCTCCGGCAGCAGCAATAACCGATACGTATAGCGTAAGTTCTTGCGGCGCTGAAGGCGGCGCATGACTTCCAGGCCCACGACCACGCCGGACAGATCATCGTTCGCCATCGCGGGATGGCACAGGTGCGCACAGAGGACGAAAGAATCTTCGCGCTGCCCGCGCACCACCGCTTCGCCCACCTTCAGCGCGCCATAACTGGATTCGGTGCGGATCACCACGCGGTAGTGTTCATCCGTGAGTTGGTCGCGCTGCCGCTGGGTACAGCAGAGTCCCCAATCGCGTTCGTAGTATTTGAAAACGAACGGCAGCGCATCGGGCCGCTTCGCATGCACATGAAGGTGCTCAAACAGCGTCGCACGGTTCACCTCACCTTCAAAGGGCAGGGAGTAGGAAACGACGTGCAGCGGATGATCGCTGTAGGCAAACAGGCGCCGGCCATCCATTGTTTCCAGCCAGGCTTCGCGGCAGGTCCACTTTTCGGGGATGAACCATGTCCAGCAGGCCGTCCCGGTTGGATAGGTATGAACGGTCATCGGCAACTGAGCGGACAGCGCCTCAAGTGCGGCATCATAGCCTGTAGACACGATGTCGCGCGGAAACATCCACAGCGCCCGCATTAATTCCATCATCGACGCGCCCGGCTCCACCGGGACCGCGGGCGGCAAAACGCCCACGCGCGCGTCCTCCGCCGCCATCAATTCTTCCCGGGTTAATGGAGGCCCTTCCGCGGCCAGCCAGGGATCACGGCGGAAGGCGTCGACCGCATAGTCGAAATACGCCGCGGCGTCCACCGTGCATAACTGGCCGCGTCCAAGCGGGGCGATGGTCGCCACACCAGCCGCCTGCACCAGCTTCGCCAAGGGCTGACCGTTCGGCCTGCAGTTCGGCAGGCGCGGCGCGGCTGAATAGATCCACAACTCCCGCCGCGTTTCACCGCCCTCTACCACGGTGCCATGGAACATCTTTCGGAACCGGAACGGCACCCCGGCGAGTTCCTCAATGTGATGCCGAAAAGTGGCCCAGTGCAGATCCAGCCCGATCGTGCAGATTTTGGCATTCAGTCGACGAAGCCGCTCATAGATGGAGCCGGGGCCATAGCATGTGTGCGGAAGGCCGGTCAACAGCTCCTTAGCGCGCGGGCCGCGGCCCGACACCGCCAGCATCGGATCCGCCGAACGGATTGCGCCCGGCAGGCGGCGGAAATATTCCGTGAGCGGTCCAATGGTCGACGGGGATTTATCCACGTCAAAGACCTCGCCCTTGCCGATGGAATACGTGTAGGTGGGCACAAGTAACGTGCCGTCGGCGCCAATCGCCTCCTCCAGCGCGCCGATCATCAGCGCGGATGCCTCTTCCATCTTCGCGACGGGTGGCATACCCAGGCGCCCAAGGCTCACATGGACAAACAGGACATCTCCGCGGTGAACTCCGCTGGCGCGCAGCGCGGAAACAATGTCTTCTTTCTGATAATCAGGCTTCATCACACATCAGCGCGGCGTGAGTTCCAACGAACACCAGAGCGGAAACTCGCGGGCGAAGGCATGTGCGCGCGGGTCGGCGGTGGTGCGCCCCGGATCGGCATACAACTCCTCCATCCACGATAGCAGGAAGCCGTGTTCCGCAAGCGCGGTGAACAGCTGGCCGAAGGACGGCACGGAACTGAACCGACGGTGGCGATATTCCGTCACCACGGTGAACGGCCACTCCAGATCACCCATCCACGGCGCGAGATAGAACACAGGGTGCGGCTCCACACTGATGAAGCGACCGCCTGGTTTGAGCAGACGCCGGATTTCCGCCAGCAACACGCCTAGATCCGGCGGCTCCTTGGTGGACACCGGCACAAAGTAAAACAACAGGGCGTCCGACATAAAAACAACATCCGCGCCCTCGCCCTGCAGGGCCTCCAGCGCGCCCGCCTGCCCGATCGGACGCACGAGAAATTCCGCGCCCGGCACGGCCTGACGCCGGGCGATCTCGATGTACTCCGCATTCGGATCGATGCCGAGCACGCGGTGCCCCATGCGCGCGAGGCGGTTGGCAAAAAAGCCTGTACCGCACCCCAGATCCACGATGCGCAGCGAGCCGGTCAACCGGCGGGCGAAATAGTCCGTCAATGCGGCGTCCTGCACGGCGCCGTAGAGGTTGTCTCCACGGATCGCCATCAGGTCCGGCGTAAATTTCTGGCGCAGCCACGCCGCGGAGGGCGACGTGCGCTTCTGGAGCATCAAATAGGAACCCACTTGATCGTGAAAATTGCCAAAATGCTGCGCATCAAGCAGCGAGGTCTTGCGCGCGAAACGCGCGCGATAGGGCGCCGCGTCGTCCGCCACGAGGATCCATTTCCTCAGCAGCGAGTGCAGAGCCGCGGCATCCACCACCCGGCCCTCGCCCCACTCGGCAGGGGAACGCCGATAGCGCGTCGGATCTTCCAGCAATTCCTCCCCGTTCGAAAACCAATGGATCTCCCACACGCGCATCGACTCCGCGTCCCCGGTGGGTTCCGTTCCACCGGAACCGATAAACCGGAGCACCGCGCTGTTGACGCCGAGGCAGGTGCGCGTCATGACGTTCATCAGGACCCAGCGGTCCGGAAACGCCGGACTGCTCTCCGGCAGCACCACCACATCTTTCAACAACAGGCTCACGATGCCGGGGTCCGCAGGCCTTCAATGATGCCAATCAGTCCGCCCACCGACGCAAAGGCGTCGGATTGCATGTGGTCGGCGTCGAATCGGATCCCGAAGCGCTCCTCGAAATCAGCGATCATGGTCACAATGCCCATGGAGTCGATGATCCCCTGATCCAGATAACGGCACGCCAGCTTTTCGCCCAGCGTGGCGCCGGGAATCGGGCGTTGCTGTTCCAGATACGCGATAACTTCCGTTTGAACATTCATGGTCAAAACTCCCGTTGCATCTTATCCATCCACAGCCAGACACCGGCAGGGGGCTCCATCGGCGCCCAGGATTTTGAGGGGCAGCACGATGAATTCAAAGATCGGGTTCTTTATTTTTTTGAGGTTGGTCATGTACTCCACGAACCAGCACCCCTGCCCCAGCATGATTTTGTGGAGAGGCGAATCCTTCGGACCGGTGCGCCCGTTGTCAGGGCTGTCCACCTGCGGGGTGTCCATGCCCAGCAGGCGCACACCGCGGTCGATGAGCCACTGGCCGGCGTCCTCGGAGATAAACGGCTGTTCGTTGTAATACTTCAAGGCGCCCCAATGGCGGGACCAGTCGAAGCGGAGGACCAGGCGCTCCGGTCGTTCGCGACCGAGTGCCCGTTTAAAATCCACGACCCCGAATTCCTGTTTGGATTTCGCGTGCGAAAAATCGACGAGCCGGGCCGGCCCCACCATCAGCTCGAGCGGAACCTGGTCGATCGTGTGCCCCTCGCGGATAAAGTGCAGCGGCGCATCCATGTGCGTGCCGGTGTGCGTGCCGAGGATCACTTTCCGGGTTTCCCGGTTCTCGATGCCATGCCGCCCCAGCTGGGTGATTTCCACGAACGGGTGCCAGTGCACCGGGAATGTGGTCATGCCTTCGTGGATGGCGTAGGTCAGGTCAATGATGCGGCGCGGCATGTCGGTCTCCTCCGGTCAACCCTGGCGGGCCAAACACTTTTTTCACGCGGGCAGGGCAACCCGCCACCAAACTATAGGGCGGAACATCCTCGCGCACTACGGAATTGGCGGCCACGACGGCGTGCTTCCCGATGGTGACTCCCTCCAGGATGCAACAGTTGATCCCAATCCAAACGTGGTCTTCGATCCGCACCGGCTTGCCACTCGTCGGCGGGACGAGAATCGGCGGCGCCTCCGTGCCCTCGAAGACGTGGTGGCAGTCGGAAATAAAAAGGTTCGAGGCGGTCATGACATGCCGGCCGATATGCACCGATTTCGTGCAGATGATGAAATAGCGGTCCCCCAGCGAGGTGCCGTCTCCGATGTAGAGATCCGGGTTCCGCGGCTCCACGTAGATGGCGGGGTCCACCGTCGGAGCGATCTCGGGATAGTGTTGCCGTAAATACTGTGGCATCCGGGCGAACGCTTCGTCCGGCAGCAAGACGAGTTTTCCGTAGCGGCCAAGGCTGACCCAATTTCCGATGGTGATATTCCGCGGATATGTCAGCTCCACCGGGGTGCGGATTTTCGCCCACGAGCCGAAATAGCGAAAGGCATCCTTCTGCTTCTCGCCGAGCGCGGCAAATGAGCCATCCTCAATCCCGGTTGCTTCGCGCGCGCGCAACAGCGCGCGCCACTTGCGCGCCGCGGCGGCCGCATCCACCCGGTTCCGGCCTGCACGCGGCAGCCAGTCGGCGCGAACCCACTCGATGTGCGCGCACACGCCGCGCTCCGCCAGCGCCCCCACGACACGCGCGTCCACTTCCCGGATATGGGTCACCTGCGCGCCGTGGAACTCGGCGGTGATCACGACGTCACAGTCCGGCTCGCCCCGCGATGGACGGCGCGCCAGCATGCGGTCAGGACGCAATTCCGGATGCGTCCGCGCAATCTCGCTCGCCGCGCGCTGCAGTTCGCGTGAAATGGGTTTCATGAGGGTCGGCGAGTGGGCGCCTCCAACAATTCAAGCAAGGCGCCGTCCGGCACTCGCACCATGGCTAATTTGAGGGGTTGCGCGTTCACCGTCAATTCCATGATCTCCGTAGCCGTGACGCCGGACCACTCCAGAAGCCGCTGCCTAGTGCGCTCGACATCGCGCACAAGGACGGACAGGCAGTTTCCTCCGGCTTCATCCAGTCGCGACGGCTCGGCGGCGCCACTGCACTCGTGCAATACCAGCGGAAGGCTCCAGGCCGGAACCGGCGAGCGAAAATCCATGCGCTGCCAGCGGAACCCGGGCGCCCCCCCCGATCGCGTCGCCTTCCAGCCGAGCGCTTCACTCCAAAATCGAACCGCATCCCCAAGGCCCGCAACGGGCTTCAGCAGGGCGAGCACCCGCGCTGGCGCACCGGCCACGCTCCACACCCCGGCTTCTCCCGATCCCCACACGTGGCGCGACACGTTCACGACGTCCAGGGCTCCGCGCACCACCGACGCGACGTCAGCGCAGTCCTCCGCCATCGGGGCCTGAAGCCCGCAGTCGCCAAGCACCACATCGAAATCCGCGCTTGAGCGTCCAAACAACCGGGGATACTTCACCAACTCCACCGCCACTCCGCCCTGCACGGAGCGGCAGAGCGCCATCCCCATACGAGCAGCCGGTTCATTCAGGAACGACGCTTTGCGCGTGTCGTTCGCCAGGCTGCGTTCCTGAAACTGGACCTTGAACCCTGCGGCATCCAAGACATGCAGATCGCCCGGCAGGTCGCGCGAGCCCCAGCAAAGATGACTGCAACCCAGAATCATGCGCCCGTCGGCGACGGGGCCGCCTTGGAAGATGCAGGCGCCAGCAGCAAAACCCGCAATTCATTCTTCTGGATTTTGCCGGTGCTGGTGACGGGAAACCGGTCGATGGCGAGGATGCGCGACGGCACCGCCATCCGGTTCAGGTGCTGCAGGCAGCGTGTCATCAGTTTGCCGTTTTCCTCGGCCATATCCGCCCCGGCCCGAAGTTTCACAAACGCGATCACCTCTTCGCCGTAAAAATGATGCGGAATACCAACCACCGCCGCCTGCTCCACCGCCGGGTGGTCAAGCAACACGTCCTCCACCTGGCGCGGGCTGATATTGAATCCGCCCCGGATGATGAGGTCTTTTTTCCGGGCCGTGATGGAAATGTTCCCCGCGTCATCCACGCGCCCGATGTCGCCGGTCGGGAACGGCGCGGCAGGCGACAGCACGTCGGCCTCGCCGGTTTCCACATTCAGATATCCCTTCATGAGCCACGGACTGCGCACCACGATCTCGCCTTCCTCCCCCGCAGGTTTGCGCGCGCCATCCTCCCCCACGACATCCACGTCCACCCCGGACAACAGCCGGCCCGCGGAACCCGGAACCCGCGGATACCGCGGCGTGTTCGCCGAGATCAACAACAGCTCCGACAAACCGTAGCTCTCGTACACCTCGACCCCGTACTTTTGCTCAAAATCCTGCTTCACCTTCAGGGGCAGCGGCGCGGTGCCGACGCAGAACGTGGGCTGGCGCTCGCGTGCATAGGCCAGTCCCGCGGAATCGCGATCCACGCGCGTGAGGGCCGCGAGCATGGAGGGCGACAGCCAGATCATGTTGACGCCGTAGGCCAGGACGGGTTTCCAAAATTGCAGCACGCTCTGCGCGTCGAACGCCCGTCCGATCACCATCCGGGCGCCCGCCATGAAGGCGCACACCATATTGTTGAGATAGCCGCTGCTGTAGGCCATGGGCCATACATTCATGAAGACGCGGTCGGCGCCGATCTGAAGCACCTCATTAAACGCGGCAGCGTTTTCGAACAGGGAGGCCACGCGATGCTGCACGCCTTTCGGCCGACTCGTCGTGCCGGAGGTGAACCCCATGGTAAAAACCTCGTCCGCTGAACGTTCCGCAACCACGGTCCATCCCTTCGGCTGCCCACCCAGCGCATCATCGAGGCGGATCGGGCCGGGCTCGCCGGAATGCAATCCCTCTTCTTGCGCGGTCAGCAGGAAGATCTGCTCCAGCGCGGCGCTGCGGGGCGCTTCCAGCACCAGCGGACGCGTGCAAAGCGAAAAGACCACGGCCCTGGCGCGGCTCGCGTGCAGGATAAAATCAACCTCGGTCGCGTGCAGGGCCGGGTTGACCGGTACCAGCGTCACGCCCATGGCGAAACAGCCGAAGAAGAATGCCGCAAATTCGGCGTTGTTCACCAAGACAACGGCCACCCGGTCGCCCGGGCGGATGCCGCGCGCGGCCATCATGTTGGCGGCCCTGCACGCCAGCATCCATGTCTCGCCGTAGCTCAAGACGCGGTCAATGGACGGCTCAATCAGGAAGGGCCGGTCTGCAAAGTGCTCGAACCTACCCATCACTTCTTGGGCGTTCCAAAAGCGTTCCATACCTCAGTCCTTCCTCTTGGCGGCGAGCGACTCCGCCTGCTTCGCGGTTCGGGCAATGATGGAGCGGACAACGTTGCGGCGAAAGCCATCGAGCCGGCGCTCGGTCAGATGGAGGCTGTGCGCAATCCCAGACAGCGCCCGGTTTACGACCGTGACCAAATCAAGCCGACGATGACGCGCCCGCTCCAGTTCCTCCTCCCCCAGCGCGCGCTCCAACACCGCGCGATTCCGCAGACAGCATTGGATCAAGCTGTCGACCATGTGCCGCGGAGGCTGGCGCGTGTTGTCACCGGTCAGATCAAGGTGCGTGACCGGGTCCAGCGCATCGAACCCTTCGTCGTCGATCGGCCGCAGCCGGTAGTTCATGCGGCTGTGAATCCGCTCGAGGGCGGCCTTCGGCTCAAGCGCCGCAGGCTCCCACTCCAGCAGGTTCAACAGGTTCTGCCCCAGCGATCCCATGTAGTCTCCTTCCTCCTGCGCCTCCTGGAGAAAACGATTGGCCGCGCCCGCGTCGCGCCCGAACCCGGCGAACTCGAGGAACAGGTCGCGCGTGAAACCGACGGTGCGCAGCACGTACGCGATTTCAACGAGCGACAGCGTACCCGTGTCCAGACGGCTCAGCAGGTAACCCGCCACGGCGGCAGCGCCCGCGGGTTCCGTCTTGACCGCATGCCGCATGACCCGCTCCGCCTGCTCCGCTGGCGCCAGCTTCGCAAACCCTTCGCTGCGCACCACGCGAAACAGGTCGTCCGCATATGTCATTGCTTGCGCAACGGGGATCAGCGCGTGGGTCATTGGATGGAAGGTCGTGCGGCCGCGGAAGGGTCCTTCTTTCTCCATACTCTCCTTGAGCACGTCGTAACACCGATTGCCCGTCGCGTAGGAACTGGAACCCAATCCCACCAGCGCGGTCTTGCGACCGGACAGATGCCGTTCCACCACGACACCGAGCAGCTGGGCGAGCGATTGCAGGTTGGCGATGTCGAATACCCCGTGGATGCGCGTAGCCGGGCGGCCCCACTTGTGTTTGCGCAGGTGCGCCACCAGATTCGGGAAGAGTTCGGCCAATTCGCGCTGCAGGTCGTCCGGGAAAGAGTTGAATTCGGACAAACGCACATCGGCGAGCACAAGGGCCGCCAGGGCGGCACCAATCGAGGCCTGGTTCCAGGCGGAAATCGCCGCGGGCGCCTGGGGAAGTACGCTTTCCAGCATCAACAGGTACGGCAGCATCAGTCCGTAAAGCCCGCCCACTACACCGGCCTGGACAATGACGCGGTTGTCTTCAATGAGGCAGTCCAGGCTCTCCAGCGTTCGCCGAACTTTCGGATCCTTGAGCACCTCGTCGATGGTGGTTTTCCGCTCCCCCGCGATGTCGTTCAACGCAATAAAGAAGAGATTCTGCATTTCCTCCTCGGATTGCGGATTCGTCGGGAAGAAATAGCCGCCATCATTGAGCGCATCGCGCAGCGCGCCCGGATCGCGCTCCTTGCGGTTAATATAGGTGTGCAACACGGTAAGCGGCGGCTGCTCGGTTTCGAGGCTCCGCAGCACCTCCGTTTTTTCCGGATTCATAAAGTCGGCGCGCTCATCCGGACACCAGATGACCAGCCAGCCCTCGTCTGGGTTCAACACGGTAACCCTACGGCCGCACACCTCCAGCGTGGCCTGCTGCATGTGGCGCAGCGCCTGGTGCAGCGAAATGCCCATGTTGGAGGAAGTGGAACACACCACGGGGCGCGATCCGTATGCGCGCCAAAGCGCGAGGTCAAACGGCGCGACCGCATCGAGATCCCGGTCCGTCAACGCATTCACCTCGTCCGGCGCGAACACCGGAACCATCGACCCGTCCGCCGGATCGGCACGTTTGCGGCTGCGCAGAAACTCGCGACGCGCCGCCTGCAACGCCGCCAATCCGCCCGCCTCCAGCCGACGCTGCTCCTTCAACGCGTGCTCGGCCAGCAGGCCCAAGCCGTTGAACCCCTTCACGCAGCTGTCGTATTGCTTCCAGCCGCGCAAATATCGCATGCGACGGCCCACGGCAAAGCTGAGCAGCGGGGCATCGAACACCAGGTCATCGTTGTCATCCGCATACGGAAGGCGCTGCGGCCCACACGGCTGCGGGCGTCGGATGCCCAGGCGCAGGGCGAGACGCATCGCGCCCGCCGCGAGCCGGATGGACTCCAGCGAGTTGACATTCGCATACCCGCGGACGAGCACGGGATTGTCACTCGAGAACGTGGACGCGATGCCTTCGATCCCCGTATGAACGTATTTGGTTTTTTTCATGGTAACTTTCCGCCCTGCGTTGACTCAGGTGAGTGCGCCGGTGAGACGCTCCAACCCCATCACATAGGCCGCCGTGGTTAACGGCACATTTTTTTGCCGGGCCGTGTGGACCAGTTCCTTCGCGAGCCCATCCATGCGTTCATCAAGCAGCGTGTTGAGGCGTTCCTCGCTCCAATACAGCCCCTGCCGGTTCTGAACCCATTCAAAATAGCTCGCCGTGACCCCGCCGCAATTGACCACCAGGTCCGGCAGGATCAGCACCCCGCGCGACAGCAGCTGCTGTTCACCCTCGGCCGTGATGGGCCCGTTGGCCACCTCCAGCACCGTGGAGGCCATAACGAGGCCGGCATTCGCTCCATGAATCTGCCCGCCGAGCGCGCAGGGGGCGAGAATGTCCGCCGGCGCGGACAACACGTCCTCCGGGGAAATTCGCTCCACACCAACCGCGCGGGCGTCCTCCGCGGTCACGCGGGCCAGGGATCCGCGCTCCTTCTTCATCGCAAGCACCCATTCCACCGGCAACCCCGCATCGCGGCGCACTCCGCCCTTGGAATCACTGACCGCGACCACCGGCACATCCCGCTGCGCCAACAACGACAGCAGTTTCCCGCCCGCATTGCCGAGGCCGGCCACGGCAAACCGCAGGCCCGTGGTCTCGCGCCCCAACGCGCGGAAGACCGCATCCAGCACCGTCAGCGCGCCGCGCGCCGTCGCCTGCCCGCGCCCGCGGCTGCCCCCGAGCACAACCGGCTTGCCTGTCACCGCGCCCGGGACGCGCGCGCGCGCGTGTTGCGCGTATTGGTCCACCATCCACGCCATCGTACCCTCGTGGGTGTTAACGTCGGGCGACAGGATGTCGCGATCGGGGCCGAGCACATCCACCAGGGCGTCGACATATCCGCGGCTCAGCCGCTCCAATTCGTGTTTCGACAACTGCTGCGGATCCACCGCCACGCCGCCATTCGCCCCGCCGAACGGCAGGTCCGCAACGGCGCACTTCACCATCAGTCGGAAGGCGAGGGAGATCATTTCCTCCTTGTTCACCGAGGGATGAAAACGCACGCCGCCCTTGCCCGGGCCCCGCTGGTCGTCGTACACCACGCGCCAGCCGTCAAACACCTGCAAGCTCCCGTCGTCCCGGCGCAGCGGGATCGCCACCTGGACCAGCCGCTTCGGACGACTCAAGCGCAATCGGGCTTCATCCGGGCCGCCGGCACACGCCCACGCCTGCTCAAAACGAACCCCGGTATCCCCAAAAATGGAAAAGTCAGTCTTCATGTCCACTCCATCCAACCGCATACACCCTCACACCACTAACGCCCAGTCCAACGGGGTTCCACGGGATACATCCCGCGCTGCGCGGCGGCCCAACAGCTCGTCGAGGCATTTCGGCGGCAGTCCGTAGCCGGGACGGATGGAACGCACATTTTCTTGTGAGAATACCTCTCCCGCCTTGATGTCGCGCACGGCGTAAAGGGATCGGCGAAACACCCGGCTGGCCTGTTCGCGGTCGGTTAATTCATAGCGGACGCTCCCCATCGCCAGCTCCGCCTCGCGCACCGCTGTGACGAGCGCCTTGAATTCGGCGGGTTCAAGCGAAAACGCGCTGTCGGGCCCCGGCTGCGCGCGCGACAAGGTGAAATGCTTTTCGATGATGCACGCGCCCAGCGCCACCGCGGTGACGGCGGCCGTGTGGCCCAGCGTGTGATCGGACAAGCCGACCGGCACACCGAAGCGGCGCGCGAGATCCGGGATCGTCCGCAAATTCATGTCCTCCGGGCGCGCGGGATATGCGCTCGTGCATTTGAGCAGCGCCAGTTCGCCGCAACCGGCGGCCCGCAGCGTGGCGACCGCGACGTCCACCTCGTCCAGTGTCGCCATGCCGGTGGACAGGATCACCGGTTTGCCCGTCCGCGCCACCGCTCGCAGCAATCCGGTGTCCACGAGTTCAAACGACGCAATCTTATGCGCGGGCACATGCATCTGCTCCAGGAACGCGACCGCCGTCCCGTCAAACGGGGAGGAAAAACAGTGCAGGCCCAGCGACTCCGCGAGGGCCTTGAGCCGGGGTTGCCACTCCCACGGCGTGTACGCCTCGCCATAGAGGTCGTGCAGCGTGCGCCCCTCCCACATCGTTCCTTTGCCGATGCGGAAGTCCGGGCGATCGCACGCAATCGTGAGGGTGTCCGGCGTGTAGGTCTGGAGCTTGATCGCGTCGGCGCCGGTTTCGGCAGCTGCCCGCACAATCGCGCAGGCCTGCTCGTAATCCTGCCCATGGTTCGCTGACATCTCGGCGATGATATACACCGGCCGTCCTGCGCCAATCGATCGACCCGCAATGTTCATACCCGGCCCGCCTCCCACGCCAGCAGCAGCGCGGACGCCCCCTGCACCTGCGTCTCCCCTACGCGCACAAATCCCGCGCGCTGAAAGGCTCGGAGCGATCGCTGGTTTTCCGGCTTTATGAGCGCGCGAATACGACGGCATCCCGTGCGCTCGGCGTACCGGGCGACGCCCGCTTCAATCACGATGGCGCCGAGCCCGCGGCCGCGCTGGGCCGGCGACAGCGCGACCGAAATCACGGCTTCGTTTTCGTCCGGATCAAACCGGACTACCGCCACCGGCTGCCCATCTGCATCGGCGATATACTGGTGAACACGGGGATTGGCCAGCCGCTGCGCGAGCCAGCGCTGGTGCGATTCCCACACGATGGCGGCGGAGGAAAAGGAGGCGGCCCGGGTGTCCGCATCATTCGCCCATTCGAAGAGCAGCCGCGCGTCGTCGATCGTCACATCCCGCATCCGCAGCGCCGGTCGGGCCAGCGCGTCCACCACCCGCGCGCAACCCTGTCCGTCCACAAGTGCCCGGCCCGCGCGGCTGCAGCGCATGCGCGCCGCGCCGTTGTCGCGAAGCGACTGCAGGGCACCGATAAAGTCTGTTTCGCCGAGATGGCGGCCCCAGCCCAGCTGGCGGGCGACCTGCTCCGCATCTAGCGTATCCGCAATACGGCGCTGGTTCTCGGCCAGCACGAGCACCAGGAACGGCACGCCCATCCGGCACAATTCCCAGCAGGTCGAGCCGCCCGCGCTGACCGCCACATCGGCCCAGGCCATCAGCTCCGGCATGTTGCGCGCGTCCACGATAAGTTCAACGCCGGGCACGGCCTCGCGGCGCAACCACGCTTCCAAGGCGGGCCGGTGCGCGTTGCCGCCGCCCAGCAACACGCGGGTGGTAAACCCGAGGCCCCGGTGAGCGGCGAGGAAACCGAGCAGCCGGGCGGTGATGTTGTCGGGGTCTGCGCCGCCGAGCGTGATCAACAGATTCCGCGCGGAAGAATCGAAATGGCGCGCGGGCGGCTCGGCCGCCACAAATTCCCGCCGCAGCAGAGCATAGCGTGGCCCCAGCAGCAGGCACGCATCATCGTTCACGACATACGGATAGGCAGCTGCCGAAATGTTCTGGTTGAAAAGCACATCACACTCGTAGACAGGCAGATGGTTGTAGTCGTCAATTGCCAGCAGGCGGAATCCCGCGGCGCGGACCGCGCGTTGGTAGTCGAGGTCAAAGGCGTAACCATCGGTCACTACCCAGCGCTCTGGAGCGCGGCCGCCGACTGCGACCGCGATGCGCAGTGTTAGTTCGGCGTCTTCGCGACTACCCGGCGGGGCGGCGATGCGATGGACGGTGAAACCCTCCGCGGCAACGCGCGACGCCAGCGTGTCCGGCAGGTCGCCGCAAACCAGATGGACCGGAGCGCCAACACTTTCCTGCCACGCCTGCGCGAGGGCCAGACAGCGCATGACGTGCCCGGTTCCAATCCGAGGCGAAGCGTCCGCGCGTATGACCAGGGGCGAATCCATGTGTGGCGGCCTCACCAGGCCGTCCAGCCTCCGTCCACCACGAGATTGTGACCGGTGACGAACGACGCCGCATCCGAGGCGAGGAACAGCAGCGGGCCGACCAGCTCGTCCGGCTCCCCCATCCGCGCCATCGGCAATTTTTGCGCGAGCCGCGCGCACAACCCGGGCTGGGTCTGCCGCGTCCGGTCCGATGGAAACGGGCCCGGGCTGATTGCGTTGACGCGGATCCGGCACGGCGCAAGTTCACACGCGAGGTAGCGGGTCAGTTGGAGCATCCCGCCCTTCGCAGCCCCGTAGTGCGGGGGGTTCGCTTGGGCCGGGCTGTCATAGACGCGCACGTCCGGGCTAACCATCCCATACATGGAAGCTATGTGGATGATAGACGCGCCGCCCCGTGTTTGCCGGGCGGCGGCCTCCAGCAGATCCTGCGCTTCGCGCGCGAGGCGCGAGGCGGCAACCACCGTCACCGCGTAGGCCGACTCAAAGGCAGCGTCCGACGAATGCGCCAGCGTGCCGGCGCCGCCGCTGTAGGCATTATGCACCAACACGTCGAGGCGCCCGTGCTGCGCGCGAAGGCGCGAGATGGCTTCGCGCGCCGCGGCCGCGTCGGTTACATCGAACGGCAGCGCATCGGCCAGCCCCCCTTGTGCGCGAAGCTGCTGAGCCAGTTCGCGCAACGGCTCTTCGCGACGCCCGTTCAACCACACATGCGCGCCCGCGCGCGCCAAGCCGGCGGCCATGACACTGCCCAGGTATCCGGCAGCGCCGGTCAGCAGCGCGACACGTCCGCTCAATTCACTGCGCTCGCCAGGTGCATTCACGTGGGGGCTCCTGCCGTTTCCCATCGAGACGGGTCGAGCAGTGCGTCCGGGAGGCCAGATAGCGCCCCGGCGAGCGAGACGCATTGGGCCTCGTCGAGCGGCGGACGGCATATACGCTCGAGATTGTGCTCCAGTTGCGCCATCGTTTCCATCCCGACCACGATACTGTCGATCCACGATTGGGCGAGGACATACGCGAGGCACAGATCGGCGCGGTCCAGCCGCCCGCAGGCGCGCACGGCCTCGTCCAACCGGCCGGACCACGCGGCCGCCTGATCGCGGGACACCACCGGCCAGGCGCCGGATTCCAGCAGCAACAGACCCTGCAGAAAGGCGCTGCGTGCATAGATTGTGAGTTCCGGGCGCGCGGCGCACCGCGCGGGAATTCCGGCGCGGAGCCAGCGGTCATCAAGTAGATTAAACGGAAGCTGTATATGTTGGAGGGCCGGAATATCGAAGGCTCGGATCGCCTGCTCGGGCGTGGAGATGGAAACGCCCAGATCGCGGACAACCCCTTGCTGCTGGAGTTCGAGCAACGTGCGCCAAATGAGGCCTCCGTGCGAGTCGAGATGCCGGTAGCGGTGCAACATCAAGACATCGAGCTGCGCAACGCGCAACCGGTGGCAGGATGCGTAGACACTGTGCTCCACCGCCACGCGCACCGCTTCATCCGGCGAGTCTTCCGGCAGCCAGTCAAGCGGGGCCAGTTTCGTAACCACGCGCGGCGGCGCACCAGAAAAGGAGGCCAGCGCGTCGCCGAGCGCCGACTCGGCATCGCCATAGGCCTGCGCCGTGTCGAACTCCGTCACGCCATGGGCCACGGCCGTTCGGACCAGTGCGCGCACCGCGCCGCGCGCGGGGCGGCCTGCTCGGTTGGCGATGCCATACCGGTCCAAGCCCAGCTGCGCGCTACCCATCGTCAGGCGGGAGACCACCTGACCGCGTTTGATCCGGTAGGGCACGCGGAAATGCGCCTCGGCGCTGCGTTCAAGGCGGTCGCACAGGTCGCGCCACGTCACGCGGATCGGATCGGGTTCCTCACGGAACAGGCGGGTGATCCGCTGGTAGTCGTCCGGGGCATCCAGCGTCGCGCGCAGGTGCGACCAGTCCCTCGGGACAACGGGCCGAAAAAGCGCAGGCGCCTGCCCGCTGCGCATCCACGGTGTAACGTGTTCGCGTTCGCGCGGTGTGACGGCGTGGACGTGTGCCGCGCGCAGCAGCTTCACCGAGAACGCCTCGGCGCTGACGCCATACGGCAAACCGTCCAGCGGCGAGTGGGTGCCGATGTAATCCGCGCCGGCCGCTTGGCGGAAGGCGAGCAGCTCCTCGATAAAGGCGCCGTCCGGCAACAGATTGTCGGCGGTCAGCCGGATCACCACGTCTTCGTTTTGGAGGTCCTCAGCCGTCTGGACAAATCGGCCCAGCACATCGTCAAGCGGACCTCGCACAACCGGCAGTCCGGCGGCGGTAGCAGCGGCGCTCAGGACATCGTCCGTCGGATCGATCGAGGTGGCCAGTCGCACCGGCAAGCCACGGTTCCCGGCACGGCGTGCACTCAGCACCGCGGACGGCAGCCCGGCCACGGGCAGCAGCGCCTTGGCGGGAAGCCGGCGCGAGGCGGTGCGCGCCTGTAGGATGGCAACAACTTTCATGTTGGAAGGTCAGGTGATCGCGCGCACTGCGTCCACGACGCAGCGCACATCGGCCTCGCTCATCGACGGGTACATCGGCAGCGACAGCGCGCGCCGGTAGAACAGTTCCGCTTGCGGACAGGCCTGCAGCGGAACATCGCGCCGCGCCCGGTAATACGGCTGCAGGTGGACCGGGATATAGTGGACTTGGGTTCCCACGCCCGCAGCGCGCAATTCCTGCATCACGCACGACCGGGTTTTCCCAAGCGCCTCAAAGTCGATTTGCATAGGAAACAGGTGGAAGGCATGTGTGGCGGGATACGGCATGCGGGAGGCGTGATGAAGGTCGGAAGGCGGCAGCGTCAGGTGGGGCAGACCCGCCAGCCCCTCGCAATACTGCGCGGCGATCTCACGGCGGCGGGCGACGAAGGCGTCCAGTTTCCTCAGCTGGCTCGAACCCAGCGCCGCATTGATGTCCGACATGCGGTAGTTGTAGCCGAGGGACTGCATCTCGTAGTACCAGGGGCCGCGCTCAGCCAGGCCGACCGCGGCCCCCAGCCCTTGGAAACGGGACGCCTCGCGCGTGATGCCGTGTGTCCGGAAATCCCGGATCGCCTGCGCGAGCACAGGGTCGTCGGTCGTCACCATCCCGCCCTCCCCGGTGGCAATGTGCTTGACCGGATGGAAGCTGAAGCAGTTGAGCACGCCGATCGAACCAGCGGGCTTTCCATTCCATGTCGCGCCGAGCGCATGACAGGCGTCGCAGACCAGCGGGATGCCAGCTTCGCGACAGATCGGCAGCAGGGCGTCGTATTCGCATGGTAGCCCCGCGTAGTCCACGGCGATCAAGGCCTTCGTCCGCGGGGACAGCTTCAGTTTGACCTGCGCGGGATCGATATGCCCGCCCGACGTAACGTCCGCAAAAATGGGTGTGGCCCCGACAAACAACGCGCAGTTGGCCGACGCGGTGAACGTGATGGGTGGCACAATCACCTCGTCACCGGGACCGATGCCGAGGGCGGCCATGCAGGCGTGGAGCGCGGCGGTTCCGCTGTTGACCGCGATGGCCTGTTGCGCGCCGACCTTGCGCGCAAAGTCTTCCTCAAATGCGGCGATCGCCGGGCCCTGTGTCAGGAAATCCGAACGCAGCACCGAAACCACGGCGGCGATGTCGTCCTCATCGATGAATTGGCGTCCGTAGGGAATCATGAGGCCGCGACGAAGGTTTAACCCACAGGGGTGAAATCCGGTTTCACGTGCTGCAGGATCAGCGCGCGCAATTCCTCCACGGTAAGGAACCGGGTGTTCGATCCGGAGTTGTACGAGTAGCCACGCGGCACCGCCTGAACCTGAAACGCAGGACCGAACGAGTCCGGCTTGCAGCGGCCGTCCGGTGGCAGAATGGCGAAGTACGGACCAAGGTCGACGGTGTTGTAGCTGTCGCTTGTGGTAATCATTTCCTCGTGTAGTTTTTCGCCAGGACGGATGCCGACGATCTCGCGACGGCACCCCGGCCCGACCGCTTCGGCCACGTCGACAATGCGGTAGGACGGGATCTTCGGCACGAAGATCTCACTGCCCACCGCGTGTTGCAGGGCCCAGAGCACCATGTCCACGCCCTCCTGCAGTGAGATGTTAAACCGGGTCATGTCCGGGTCCGTGATCGGCAGCACGCCGGATTTCGCTTTTTCGAGAAAAAAAGGGATCACGGAGCCGCGCGACCCCATGACATTGCCGTAGCGCACGACGGAGAAGCGGATGCTCTTCGTGCCGGAGTAATTGTTGGCGGCGACGAACAGCTTGTCGCTGCACAGCTTCGTCGCGCCATACAGGTTGATCGGGGCCGCAGCCTTGTCAGTCGAGAGCGCGACCACGCGCTGCACGCCATTGTCGATGCAGGATTCGATGATGTTTTCCGCACCAAGGATGTTGGTGTGGATGAACTCCATCGGATTGTATTCCGCCGCAGGCACCTGCTTGAGGGCTGCCGCGTGTACTACCGTGTCGATGCCGTGCAATGCGCGGCGCAGGCGGTTCCGGTCACGCACGTCCCCGAGGAAGTAACGCAGGCCGCGATGCGCCTGCGGCGAGAACACCTGCGCCATCTCAAATTGCTTCAACTCGTCGCGGCTGAAAACCACCAGCCGTTCGATGTCTGGAAAGCGTTTGAGGACCGACCCAACGAAGGCGCGGCCGAAACTGCCCGTGCCCCCGGTGATCAAAATGCGCGAGCTATTCGTAATGCCAACTGATGTTTGGTTCATTGTTTTTATGCTAACTACACGTCCATTTATGAGGCAACACGATGGCTGGAAGATCACCTCGCAGTGACAACTGTATGCCGGGAAGACTCATTTCTTCGGGTGATGCCGCAATCCGGAATCCACACGCACGGAACGACTGCTGATATGGCCCCAACCCCGTGGATATGGTTGCAGAGCGCGCAATCGAACACCACACATCATACTGACCGTGTGTCAAGCAGGGCGAATCAAAGCTACAATCCACATACCCCTCACCGGGGTGACACTGCCACGAATGCGAATCGGCGCTCATTGACGCAACGCTTACCACGCCTCCATTTTCCCCCATTTTGATCAACCGAACAACAAAGTATGGGGTCTCGAGCAACACTTTGCACCGATAATGCATTCGAATTGTGATGGGATCTTTCCACCGAAGCGAGTTGCCTTCACGACCCTCCCGGGAAAAAACTTCAACCCTGTGAATGGAGATGGGACTGTCGCTTGATACAAATCCAGACTGGGTAGACTTGGCCTCGGCTGCCTTCTCGTCCATGAACGCCGTGTATTCGTCGATGATCTCGCGCGGGGCTCCGATTTTGACGACGCGACCATGGTCCATCCACATTACACGGGTCGCAATGGCTTCAACGGCTTGGGTCATGTGCGAAACGAACAAGATGGGAATGCCCGACTGGATGATCGACGTCATCCGCTGGTTGCACTTCAACTTGAAGGCATGATCTCCCACTGCAAGCACTTCGTCCACGATTAGCGCATCGGGCTTTAAGTGGATCGCCGTGGCGAAGCCCAAGCGGACCAGCATCCCGGAGGAGTATTTTTTGATTGGCATGTCAATGAACTCCCCAAGGTCTGCAAAATCGACAATTTGCTCGTAAACGGCGTCGATCTCCCGGCCGGTCAGTCCATAGATCGAGGCACTAAGATAAATATTTTCGCGCCCGCTCAGCGTCGGGTGGAAACCGGCCCCAAGTGCGATAAGCGCCTGAAGGCGGCCGCGCACGGTCACGCATCCCTCCGTCGGCCCGTAGATGCCGCTCATGATCGAGAAGAGCGTGCTTTTCCCGGCGCCGTTGTGGCCGACAATGCCTAGACATTCCCCGCGGCGCACATCAAACGATACATTTCGCAGGGCCCAGAATTCGGACGGGCGCAAGCCGGTGGTGTCTAGCGGTGCGCGCGTAACCGACGTCCCGCGTTCACGGGGTTCGTCTCGTAAGCGCGCCTCAAGTCCCTCAGATCGGAAACGATGCGGGACCAGCGCTGCACGAGCAATATCTGTCAATCCGTACATCATCGCACGTTTCAGTGATCGCGCGAATTTCTTGCTCAACCGATCAACCGACATAATGACATCATCATTCATAGGCGTTGCCGTGCGAAATTCGTGAGACCCATGACCTTACAGCCTCTCAGCCAGCAGGGGTTCACAAGCATGAAAAAAGCGCCAGCCCAAGGCCAACACGAGTAGACCAAGCACGGACGACGCGAGGAACCCCGGCCCTAGTTCAGCCGAACCGGTGGAAATGAGCGAGCGCGTAGCGTCGATCCCGTAGCTGACCGGATTGAGCTTGTGCAGCCAGAACAGGCAGACCTGCCAAGAGGACTCGCTCTGGGTCAGGTCAGGCGTCGGGTAAATCGAGGGCACGAGGAACATGCCGAACTGGAAAATAAACTCCAAAGCTCGGCCCATATCGTGCATCATCGTATTAATTGGTGCCAAGAACAGGCCAAGTCCGATGGCCAGCATCAGCGTGGGCAGCAGCACCAACGGAACGAGGACGATCTCCCAGTGAGGCATATAGGCAAACGCGGCGAAAGAGATCAGCACGACAACCGCCCGCAGCAGGCCGCCAATCAGGGCGTTGCCCGCCGCGCTAAAGACGAGCACTTCACGCGGAAAATATATTTTTGAGACCAGCGCCCCCCCCGCCGAAATGCTGCCCGTGCATGCTTGCGCGAGTTGCGTGAACACACCCCAGATGGTCACGCCGAGAAGTGCAAATAAAGCGTAGGGCAAATCGGTATCTTCCAAAGGAATCGTTACAATGTCCGCCTGTCGCAGCAGCGCGAATACCACCGTAGTGGCGATGGGCGGGAAAACGATCCAGAGGTAACCGAGGAAGGATTGGCGGAATTGCGATGTGAAGTTGCGGAGGACGAGCCGGTACACGAGTTCGCGGAACTCATGCAATTCGCGGAACATCACCCGCCAGGCTGACAGCGCGATGCGGTCGCGGCCGCTGGCGTCGTAGGTGGTCACGGCCAGGCCGTCCCGGCTGGATGCAGTTTCATTCATGGCACGTCAAAAGCTCCGGCTTTTCAGGTTGAGCAATAGCGCGGAGGCAGAGCCCGCGAGAATCATGGATATGGGGTTCCACGGCAAGGGCGAGAAGAACCCGCCGGCCATGACCACGACGGCCTGCATCTTAAAGGTCCACCCAAGATCCGCAATCGCGGGCCACTCCTTTTTCATGCGGCGCTGGGCCATCCAGCCGGAGTAAAACATGGCAACGATAAATGAGGTGTAAATGGCCATGCCGATATAGCCCATCTGCTTGCCGGCGTACAGGATCTCGTTGTGCACCTGTCCGGTGGCATAGGGATATTTTTCCTTCACGAGCGAATCATCCGCGTGCACCCCTACGCCGAAAACCGGATAGTCCTGGATCAACGCCCACGTCTGTTTCTTTTTCATGCGCCGCTCCCAGGCGCTTTGCTCATCCTGGGTCATGGACAGCGGATCCTTTTCATCCTCCGGAATGAGATCGTCGTCCACACCGATTCCGAGAAAAATCTTTGCCTGTTGCGGAATGGTCTTGAAGCGTTCAACGTTGCTGGGACTGACAATCGACAAGATGTAATACAGCGCCACCGCCCCGATCGCGAGGGCCACTTTGTGTTTGGCGGCATACTTGGGAATGAGAAACACCCCGGCGGCCAGCAGCGCCACAGTGCCCGTGCGGCTGCCGGTCTCCAGTACGATATAGATGCTTGCCAGCGCGCAGGCGAGACTGGCCCAACTGATCCATTTTCGCCCGGAATGCTGGTAAAAATAGAGGTAGATGGGGATCATCACGGTCAACAGATAGGCAAACCCGTTGGGGTTCTCGATCAGGGACACGGTGGGGCCCATCAGGCGATCCCCCGCATACGTCGCACCGGCTGAGGACAGGCGCAAGCCACCCTTGATCCACCACAAGACGGAGAAGAACAGCGTGGCCTGCACCGCCCACACACGCCGAACCGTCGTGGCCATGGCTTCGACCAGGATCAACACGAGGCCGTTTTTCATGATGATATCGATGTCGCCATTCCATGCGGAACTGGTCTGCATCGCACCGGTATGCAAGGAGATGAATCCGAAGATCATCAGCAGGATGGCGGAAATGGTGGCTGGCCCCGCGCGAATAAAGGAACGACCCGCCTGCTGATGCGACAGGAAATGCATCCCGATGGCGCCGACAATCGTGAGATCGGCAATTTGAAGCGGATGCAGGAATGTGAAGCGATTCTGCGGCTGCACGCACAGAATCACGATGTAGAAGAGCAGAAATCTGAAAGCCCAGCGGTCCATGGTCAGCGTCTGGAGGTATGGGGATTTGGGGGTAAGGTGTCGGGTGTCGGGGCAGACTTCGTCCCGGTCAGTTCCCGCTGAACCAACCCGCCCATTTGAAATGTCACGGACCCAGGCACCGAATAAAGAAACTACAACACGCTGCGAACCAAAGGATTATCGAGAAGCGCCGCGATCTTCTTCCGCCGCTGTTCAGCCTGAGCGAGGCGCTCGCGCAGAAAGTGTTTCCGCTGGTCGTCCGCGCGACCGTGTTCGAGCATCTCCATGCTGCGTTCGATCTGAATGCGCGCGGATTCCAATTTCTTGCTCACGGAGGGCAGCAATCCATTAAGAATGGCGCGAAAGTCTGTTTGGGCCTCGTAGAAATCCCGGCGATCCCCCCGCACCCAGACGCGTCGAACCGCGCTCCACGATTCCATCCGCCGGCAGGCGATGCTGACGCTGGCCTTGCTGACGCCCAGTTGAACCGCCAAATCCTCCAGGGAGCGGGGCTCGTTGCTGAGGTAAAGCAGCATGTAGAGTTGGCCGTAGATACGACTCAACCCGAAGGACTGTGCAGTGCGTCCCCCCGCCTCGACCATCTCCCAAATGGCCGAGTCCGCTGACGTGGCTCCCACCATTCGTTTAGAACATACTAAACGATCGGAATTTTGTCAAACGGCACGGGTGCTTGTCGCCCGCCGGGCAAGGGCCTAAACTGCGCCCCGCGTATGTGGCCCACGAATCCCGAATTGCAGCACGCACCGATCAGACGAACCGCAATAGGGTTCATCCTAGCAGGGGTGACCCTGTTCGTCATGGCTTACTTCGAAGCGCTGCCCGCCGCATGGCTGGCAGCGCTACTTTCCAGCGATGGGGAACTCACCCCGGCCTTCGTGGAGCAAATGGCCCGCTCCCAGCTTACCCTGGGCCTGCTGCTGGCCATCCTCGGCGCCGCGGCGCCTGTCGCAGCCCCCCCGTTGTTGCGCATGGCTCGCTGGTTTTGGGGACGGCCCCCGTGGCTCGTATCCTGGGGATGCGGCCTCGTGGCCGCCGCCGGCGCAGGGGCGGTGAATCTGGGCTGGTATGACGGCATCCCCCATGTGACGGATGAAATCAGCCACCTCTTCCAAACGAAAATCCTCCTGTCCGGCGCGTGGGCGGCGCCCGCCCCTCCCTGCCCGATGAGCTTCCATCAGCCCCACATCATCATCACGGCGGGAGGGCTTTGGCACACGATCTATCCGCCCGGCCATCCAATCCTATTGCTGCTTTTCAGCAAGATGGGCCTGCTCTCCGTCACCGGCCCGGTCTGCCTCGCCCTCGCGGTCGTGGCATGCCACCGCCTCGCCCTCCGCTTCTGGGAACAGCCCGTGGCCCATGGCACCGCGGCCTTGCTGGCCCTTTCACCGCAATGGCTGTTGCTCGGTGGTTCGTGGATGTCGCACATGTCCTTCACGGCGTTAAACGCCGGGGGCTGGGCGCTCTGGCTGGCCGCGCGCGACCGCCCGACCAGCGGTGGCCGACACCTTCTGTCTGCCGTGGCCGGCTTGCTGCTCGCCTGGTCCGCGGTAATCCGCCCGCAGGACTTTGTGCTCACGTCCGCCATCGCGGCAGCCGCACTGCTGCTTCATCCACGCCAAATCGGCCCCCTGCTCCGCCAACTGCCCGGACTCGCGGCGGGTGCCCTTCCGGTGGTGCTGGTCACCGGCCTGTGGAATCAAGCGCTCTATGGCGCCCCGTGGGCGATGGGCTACGGCCATTCCCCCTCGCTCACGCCGCAAACCCAGCCGACCTACGGATTCACAGAGGCATTCGGCTGGAGAGAGGCCACGTCGATTACCCTGTGGTCGTTGATCCGGTTCAACAAGTCCCTGCTGGGCTGGCCCGCCTCCCTCCTCTTTATTCCCTTCCTCGTCTTCCTCCGCCCCCATGTGCGGCGGCGCGACCTCGTGTGCCTTGGCGGCGCGGGGCTGATCGTCCTGTTCTTCTTCTTCTACTTCTACTACGGCATTGAATACGAAGCCCGGTTCTACTGCTCGGCCGTCCCGTTGTTGGTGGTCGCGACGGTGCGCGGCATCCAGGCACTTTCGCAACGGGGCGTACCCCCTTCCCTGCTGGCGCTGGCGGTCGCGGCCTTCATCCTGCACGCACTCTTCTTTTACGCCCCCGCCTACCTCGCGCCCCGGTATGGCGGTGACTACGAGCAATCGTCACGGATCATCGAGGAAACAGCCCTCGCGGAAGGTCTGCAGAACGCGATGGTGTTGGTCCCGAGCGGCGAGGACGCGCAATTCCGATATTCCGGGGCGTTCCAGTGGAATGATCCGCACCTGCGCCGTCCGGTGATTTATGCGCGGGATCTGCCCGCGTACAACGACTGCCTGCGCGCGGCGTTCCCTGAACGGACGTTCCACCGCTTTGTACCCGACAAGGACTGGCGAGCGGGACGCTTCGTGCCGGCGGACACGCGCCCTTGAGGGGGCCTACTGCGGTTTGCGCGCGATGACGATGGTCGAGATGCCGGGCCACGGCAGCAGCTTGTCCACCAGCCGCCAGAGCCAGACGAGGCTGTCGTAGACCTTCAACTGCACCTTGCCGAAATTCTTTTTCCGCAGCACCACGCTGTTCAGCCACCACGCCGGCACGGCCGGACGATTGAAGGAAAATTGCGATTCGATTTCGAAGCCCGCGGTGCGCAGCAGCGCGGCGAACTCCGGTGGCCGGTACCGCCGCTGGTGGTCGAGCACTTCGTCCAGCGTGCCAAACAGGGCCGGCATCTGCGGCACGAGCAGGCACGCCCGCCCGCCCGGGCGCAACGCCGAAAAGATGTTCGCCACGGCCGCCGCATCGTCCTTCACGTGCTCGATCACGTTCAGGCAGATCGCCGTGTCAAATCGGCCGCGCAAGCCGGCGAAATCATCCGCCTTCGTCACATCCGCCCGCACGATCGCAATGCGCCGGTCATGACCAAAACGGCTGCGCAGGTAGTCGAGGTGCAGGTCGTCAATGTCGGTGGCGGTGTACTGCACGCGCGGCAGGAACTGGATCGCCAGGTTGCCCATGCCGGAGCCAATCTCCAGGACCTGCTCGCCGATCCACGGGCGGATGACGTCCGCCATCCACCGGTTAAACCGGTGCGCGGCCGACAACCGGTGCAGGATGTCGTGGCCGTAGCGCGACTCGTAGATGTCGTCGATGAGCGCAAAGCGCAAACTGGTGCAGAGGCTCTTGAGATGATCGAGCGCGCGCCGCTTCTTTCCCTCGCGGAAGGTGCGTCCGCGATAGGAAACCGGCACTTCATAAATGCGGAACCCACGCTTCGCGCACTTGGCCACCAGTTCGGCGTCGATCGCGAATCCCTGCGACCGCAACGGCAGGGACTGCAACAGGAGCGTGCGGATCATTTTCAGGCCGCAGGACAGATCCGTCACATCGACATTCGTCAGCAGATTCGAAAAGGCGGTGACCCAGCGCAACACAAGGCCGTGCCGGAACAGCAGGGCCCGCTTGTACTCACTGGCGAGCAGGCGGGATCCGAACACGACATCGGCGACGCCGTCGCGGATCGGCTTCAGCAGGCGCGCGTAGTCCCCCGGCGCATACTCCAAATCCGCATCCTGGAACACACACACATCGCCGGTCGCGGCGGCAGCCGCCGTGGCCAGGGCCGCGCCGCGGCCCCGCCGGGTTTCGTGACGCATCACCCGGAGCAGGGTTTCCTCCCCTGCCAAACGGGCCAGCTCCTCGGTCGAGCCATCCGTGGACCCGTCATCCACCGCGATGAGTTCGCGCGTAACGCCATCCGGCAGCGGCGCGGAGATCGCATCACGCACCACTTGCGCCACCGTGTAGCGCTCATTAAAAACAGGTATGAGTATGCTGAGTTTCACCCGGCGTCCCCCACAAGTGCCCGGTCAGTCGCCCAACCGATAACGCAGGATGCACCAAATCGCGCGCACCCCGTCCTTCCACCCGATCTTTTTTCCATCCTCGTAGGTGCGACCGTGGTAACTGATCGGCACCTCATAAATCCGGCAGCGTTTCCGGGCCACCTTGGCCGTGATCTCCACCTCGAAGCCAAAGCGATCCTCCTTCAGCGGAATGCTCTGCAAAATCTCCCGCTTGAAGACCTTGTAGCAGACCTCCATGTCGGTGAGGTTCAGGTTGGTCATCATGTTGGAGAGCAGGGTCAGGAACTTGTTGCCGACCATGTGCCAGAAAAACAGGACCCGGTGCGCGCCACCACCCAGGAAGCGCGAACCGAACACGACGTCGGCATGTCCTTCCAGCAAGGGGGCGAGCAATTTTGGATATTCCTGCGGGTCATATTCCAGATCGGCATCCTGGATGAGCACGATATCCCCGGTCGCTTTTGCAAACCCCGTGCGCAGCGCAGCGCCCTTGCCGCGGTTGACGGGATGATGCAGAACGACGAGCGACGGATCCTGCTTCGCCAACTGGTCGAGGACGGCGCCGGTGCCATCCTTGGAACAATCATTGACCAGGATGATCTCCTTGATCAGGCCTGTTTCCACCCGGCGCACGGTGTCGACGAGTTCCGCCACCGTATGTTCTTCATTGTAAACCGGGATGACGATCGAGAGCGTCCGGAACGAAGGTTTATTCATGGCGTTGTTCCACATGATGCGCGGCCAGGAAAAAATAGTCCACGGCCTTTTCGCCGCTCCGGCGGGGCCGCCAGCCGCCCTCCCAGAAGTACGGGGCATAGCCCAGGCCGGCCAGCCACGCCGCCACCCGATGGGCGGAGGTGCCCTCCGCGTCCAGGGAACCCATGATCTCGATCAGCAGCGCGGGGCGGGCTTCCTGCAGCAGCGCCCGCGCTCCGTGCAGCGCCGCCTCTTCATGCCCCTCCACATCAAGCTTGATGAAGCGGACCCTGGCGCGATCGGCGGCCAGCTCATCGTCGAGACACACCAGCGGGATCTGCACCACCCGCCCGCCTGCGGAGGCCTCGCCCTCGGCGACCACACGGGACTCGTACAAATTCTCCCCGCCTTCCGCGTAATTCGGAATGTTCATCGACGCCAGGCCGGCGCGATCCGACACGCCGCACGCATGGACCTCAACCTGGCGCAACGCGAGCCGGCGCACGGCGCGACGCAGCAGGTCCGCGGTCTGCGGCACAGGCTCAAAACTGTGGACGCGTCCGCGCGGCCCAACCCAGCGCGCCAGCAGCGCGGTCACATACCCCACGTTCGCGCCGGCATCGACCACCACATCGCCCTCGCGCACAAGGCGCTGGACGCCGGCGGACGGCGGCCAGCGATCCGGCGTGAACGCCGCCACCACGCGGGGGTGATACCAACGGCGCAGGCGCTGGCGAAGCCCCGCGGGGAGCAGGCGGGCGGCGCGATGTTTGATCGAACTGAACATGAGGGGCGTTTATAGCGGGGCCAGCAAGGCACTGTCCATCTCAACGGCGGCAGATTGGCGGATCATATCGATGTTGAGCAGGACCCGGGTGCGTCCCTGCACCCGCACCACGAGGCCTTCAAACCCGCGCAACGGACCGCTGGTCACACGGACGCGGCGGCCGGATTCGAGATAGGGCATGACTTCCAGCTGCAACCCGGAGGAAAGGGCCTGCTGCAAATGTCGCAACTGGGCGACGAGACCGGCCTGGTCCACGACCTCCAGGAGATTTGCGCAATACTGGTTCTGCCGGACCCACTGCCGCTGCGCCGCGTCGCCCTGGCAAAAAAGATAGCCGGAGAACAGGGGGCTCTCAAAGCGGCGCTCCCGCCGGGCATACCGGTGGACTTTCGTCTGCACCGGCAGGTAGACCACGCACCCCATGCGACCCGCCGCGGCGGCGAGCTTTTTTTCGCAACGCGGGCGCGCATGCGCCACGACCCATCGGGTGGGATCCGGCAGGACTTCGATCGAAACGGCCATGGATTATGCCGTCTTCACGTCGGACTTCGCATCCACGGCGACCGGCAACGGGGCGGGCGCGGGGGCCGGCTGGCTCCGCTCCTCGGCCTCGCTGTGGCGCAGGCCGACGAGAATCGTCTTGAAGGTGCGCAGCAGGATGGTGATGTCCAGGAACAGGCTCATGTGCTTGATGTAATAGAGGTCGAACTGGAGCTTGCGGCGCGCGGCGTCGATGCTGGCGGCGTAGGGATATTTCACCTGGGCCCAGCCCGTGATGCCCGGCGGCACCATCAGGCGCTCCCGATAAAACGGGATGGCGGCGGCCAGGGTCTCCACGAATTCCGGGCGTTCCGGCCGCGGCCCGACCAGGCTCATCTCGCCGCGCAAGACGTTGACCAATTGGGGAATTTCGTCGATGCGCCACTTGCGAATCAACCGCCCGACGCGCGTCACACGGTTATCCATGTGTCCGGCCCACACCGCGCCGCCGACCTCCGCGTCCGGCCGCATGGAACGGAACTTGAGCACGGTGATGATCCGCCCGTCGAGGCCGCTGCGCCGCTGCCGGTACAGCACGGGTCCGCGCGAGTCCATCTTGATCAGGAGAACCGTAAGCAGCACGATCGGCGAACTGAGCATCAGCCCGACCAACGCGACAACGAAATCCAGGATGCGCTTGATTTTGCGCACATGGATCACCGAGCTGTTCATCGCGGCGTTCATCAACCACTCGTCGTTGATGTGGTCGAGCGGGATTTCCTGCGCCAGCAGTTCGTGCAGGGTCACATAGTCCAGGATCTCCGTGCCCGTGCAGCGCAGCGGGCGCAGCAGGCGCAGGATCGTCGGCTCCCGCGAGAGCGAGGTCGCCACAACCAGTGTTTCCGCCTCGAATGCCTCGGCCAGCTCGCGGAGCCGGTCCACCGAACCGACCACCGGCACACCGGCCAGCAAAGTACCCGGCTGGATCTTGCGGCTGGAAATGATGCCGCGGACTTTCAGACCTGAATCGGGATTGGCCAGCAGCAGATGCGTCACTTCGACCGCCTCGCGCCCCTCCCCCACGATTAGCGTATTCTTGGACAACACACCGCTGCGCACGATCATCCGGTAAATCCCGCGCAACCCCCACGCCCCGGCGAAAACGAAGACGCCGCTCAACAGCAGGATGCCACGCCCGATATTCAGTTGGAACCGCGCGTAGAAGAGCACGATAATCAAGATGAGGCCAATGGCGGTGGCCACGAACGGAAGCACATACGAGGCGTGTTTCCGGGTGAGGGCCTGGCGCTCGTACATGCCGGACGCATAGAAAACGACGAGGTAGATGAACAGGGATCCGGCCAGGGACGGAACGTGCTTGGCGCAATACGCCAGGCCGGCTTCAGGACCCAGGCGAATCAAGGCGGACAGCAGGATCGAGGCGGCAATGACCAGAATGTCCCCCGTCAGGAGGACGACACGTCTGAATGAAACGTGCTGGCCGCGGTGAAAAATCATGACGCCGACACTCTCCCCTCAACCCGGTCAGGTCTTAACGGTGCGATCCTCGGGCCGATCGTACCGGTAATCGTAGTCGTAATACCCGTAATACGTGGAGTAGTAATAGTACCCCACGCGGCCGAATTCGAGGTTGTTCAATACGCAGCCCAGCAGGTGGCCGCCACGCTGGCGGATGATCTGCAGGGACATCTGCGCCAAGCGACGCGAAGTCTGGCCGGCCCAGACCACCATGACGACGCCATCCACCTGGCTGGCCAGGATGGCGGACTCGGAAACCGCCATGATCGGCGGGCAATCGAACACGATCCGGTCATAGGTGCGTTTGGCATAGTCCACGAAGGCCGTGAACTCGGACCGCAACATCAGTTCGGCCGGATTCGGCGGGAATGGGCCCGTGGCCACCAGGTCGAGGTTGTTCAGACCCGTGCGCTGGATCACCGACTCGGGTTTCGCCTGGCCTACGAGCACATCCGCAAGTCCTCGTCCGCCCTCGAGGCCAAAGAACTTGTGCAGCTCCCCGCGGCGCATGTCGCCGTCCACCAGCAAGACACGCAACCCGGCCTGGGCCAAGCTTACCGCCATGTTGAGCGAGGTGGTGGTCTTGCCTTCCTTCGGAACGGCGGACGTGAGCACGAGCGTGCGGACGCCGCGCGCCTTCCCGGCCACCAGCAGCGCTGACCGGACGTTGCGGTAGGCCTCCGCCAATCCGCTCTTCTGGTCAATGTTGGATATCAGGTGGGTGCGCAAGTCCTGGGGATCCCAGTTTGCCGCCGGGATCACACCCAGGAAGTCGAGTTGGAGACTCTTCTGCACATCCTCCGGATAGCGGATGGAGTCGTCGAGGAACTCCAGCGCAAAGACAAGGCCCAGGCCGATGCCGAGTCCTATAAATGCCGCCATGAAGATACTCTGCATGCGGCGGGGCGTGATGGGCGATCCGGAGGGATTGGCGCGTTCGAGGCGCCGGATCGATTCCGGCTCGATACCGATAGTAATGTCAATCTCCTTAAGCCTGTTAAATATGAGGTCATACAAACCACGAAGACGCATTACGTCGCGATTTAGTGCGGCAAATTCATCTGCTTTACGGGAGACTTCCAGAGCTTCGGATTCCCACTCGCTCTCAGCCCGATTGATGGCTCGTTCCTTGACCTGTAGGGATTCCAACTCGGCGTAATACTGCTGCAAGGCAAACTGCACCTCCTGGTCGAGGTCACGCTGAACATTCCTGATTTTGTTCAGAATGCTTTGAATTTCCGGGTGCGCTTCCTGAAACTTTTCGCGCACGAATGCTAGTCTCCCCTCCAACAGGATTTTCTCCCGGCGGAGATCTGCCCAGCGCGGACGCTGGACGACACCGCGCTCGAGAAGGGTCTCCGGTCCGCTGGACAATACTACTGAATTCGTGCCACCGGTCATCATCGCGATGGGCATCTGCGGGGCCGGAGACATGGGCACATTCAGCGTCTGAAGAATGACCTCATCCGACGCTTCGGTCAGCAGCGGCTGTTGCGCCTGTAAAATCATTCGTTCCGCCCTAAACTGCGCCGCACTCTCCGAAAGGGTAGCAAGCATCTTTGCGGCCACATTCCCACGCTCTTCAATAGCCACCACGCTATTTTCCTTCTTGAAGGCAAGTACACGGTCCTCCGCCTTCTTCAATTCCTCGCGCAGGCGATTCGCCTGCTGTGTCAGGCTGATCACCGTTGCTTGGGAAGTTTCCATGCGCTCCTCAGCCTTGTACTCCAAGAACGCATCTACCATTGCATTAGCGAATTCTGCGGCAAATTGAGGCTCCAGAGCGTCTACCGAAACAGCGAGAATCGCAGCACGACCCAGCGGATAAACGGAAATGCGGACAAGTTTTTCGGAGATCTCGGCTGCAGGCCGGTTCATCCGCTCGCGGGCACGCCCAATCAGCGAGCCCGACTGTAGAATTCGCATTTGCGTATCGATCACATCGCCAATCATGTTGTCGAATTCCCGATCCTTTAAGCGCTCGGGCAGATTGAGGCCGCGACTCAACACCACCGAAGCTGACGATCGGAACACCGGCACCTGCTTGACCAGGTTGACGACGGTCACGGAAAGGGAAATTACAAAACAAAGCGCGACCAGCCAGATGCGCTTAACAACGATATGAAAATACTGCTTTAAATCCATCAGATCGAAGGACTTGCTGGGCATCGACTGCGTCGCAGAGCCAGGGCCGGGTGTAAATGAGGGTTGCACCGGCTGGGGTTCTGTCGCAGCTGACTTCGGAATGGAAGGGGGTTCGATGATTTTTCTCATGATCAGAACAGCACCCGTTCCGGCACGATGATGACATCCTCATCACGCAGGGGAACATCCTCTTCAAAGGAGCCCGTCTTGAGGATGCGCCCGACATCCACTTCAAGGCTCTGCTTGCGGCCATCCGTCGCCTTGCGCTGGATACGGACACGCGACGAATTTGCGAATTTTCCAAGCCCGCCATGCATCAACAGCGTGCGCGCCAGGGTCGCCTCGCCCTGTAGCGGCAGCGGGATGATGCCGGGACTCGCCACCTCGCCGAGCAGGTAGATGCGCCCGCCGGATGACTGGGCAGCCGACGGGGCAAAAATAATATCGCCGGGCATGATCGCCACATTCATGCCCATGTCGGCGGACCCGAACAACCGCGACAAATCGACCGGAATTGCCTGATACTGCCCGCTGGCGCCTTCGGAACGCAGCACGCGCACGGCATCCAGCCGGGCTTCGCGCGACACGCCGCCCGCAGCCGCCACAGCCCGAATCATGTCCATGCCCGCCTGATGTTGATAAAAGCCGGGGCGCCCAAATTCGCCCAGCGCGAGGAATTCCGAGTTCTTGTCGCCGGCCCCGAGCGCGGGCACAAACACCATGTCGCGCGGGCGGAGATACTGGTCATTGCTGAAATCAAGCGATTCCACCATGGACCGCACATCAACCGTGATAATCTGGCGCTCCAATCCGCCCCCCGGACGCCACCGCAGGATACGAACATTACCGCCGTCAGCGCCGCCAGCCAACCCGCCCGCCAGCGCAATCGCCTCCATCAGCGTCAGGATCTGGTCACCTTTGAAATCCAAGGGACCCGGGCGATTCACTGCCCCAATCATCAGTAGGGATCCTTCGACAAACTCCTCCACATCCACTGTAACGGTGGCCTTTTTGAAATAGCCGCGCTCCAACACCCCTTTCAATTTGGCAGCTGCAGCCAAAGTGGACTCGCCGTCTACGGATACGCGCCCCATAAATCCGAAGTCTATCGTGCCATCACCAGCCACGGAATATGTCCGGGACAAGGCCTCGTCTTCTGCCACGGTAATGCGCAGCCGGTCACCCGCCATGATTGAGCGCGTCGTTTTATCCACAAGATCGGGCTCGGCGGCGGACACCTCCGATACGACACCGAACAGCAGTGCCAAAAAAAGCGTGGCACCGGCCAGAGCTGCCAGTCTAGAACGTATATTCATACGACCACGAAACCCGGTGTTCATCCAGAATTTCATCATTCAGGTTGGATTCTTCATACGAGTAATCGTAGGCAAGGGTGCGCATCAACCTGCGAGAAAGCGCAGCCTCATGCTTAAGATTGAAATCGTAGGTGAGAATATTTTCTGTTTCGCCGTCCGGCGGCTTTGAGATTTCATACCCGGCGCCAAAACGAGCCGAGAGGTTAAAAATGAACAAGTCGCTTTTGTTGAGAGAATAATCAAAACGTGTGGTATCCGTTTCCGCCGTACTCCCCAAGGTCTCTCGGGGTTCGCGAGTAGCACTAAACTGCTGGCTCAAGGACCAGCTAATGTCGTGATCAATTCTTGCGCCGTACGTAAATCGAATGTCGTCATCTTCGGGATTGTCTTCGTATGAATAAAGGGCGTTCCACGCCAAGCGCAAACGACTGTTGAATTCAATGTCATCCCGCAGGGCGAAATCGTGAATTGGTTCCCACTCACCTTCTTTTTCGTCGGTATCTTCTTTTTCGACGCCAAGTGAATAGGTTAACTCGGGGCGCTTAATAATCCGCACTCCCCAGTCGAGCGTTATTCGTTCAGTTTCCTTCCACTCGGGATCATCGTCTGGGATGTTCACCCGCTCCGTGCGCTTGCGTTCATAATCGTAAATCAAAGTCAGATTTTCCCGCACCTTCCAGCCCGCATCCCAGGAAACCGTCGTGAGGTCCTCATCCGTGCTCTTGAACTCTTCCTTCTCATAGCGCCGGCGCTCGAACATATACTCCGCACCTGCGCTAAAGGGGCCACCTTTCCACCCGGCGCCCACTTTGTAATCCGTCCGCTGTTGCGGATTGCGTGTTTTCGAGCTCTGCCCGGCGGGCAGCGCCACATCCGTGGCGGATTGAGACGTCTTCTCCCATCCGGCCGCGCCGTAAACGGTGAGGTAGCGGAGCTCCGTTTCCGATTCGAGCCGGACACGCCCGAACGGCGCTTCCGAGTTATCCAGATCATCACGGACAAAATGTTTTTCCACCGCCACGCCCGTATCCAGGCGCAACGTCGTGGAGGGCGACACGTCGGCGGCGGAAACGAGGTCCAGGGCAAGGATGAGGTAGTAGTCCTCCCGCTCTTCCGTGGCATCCGACTCCCGCTCCCGCTCCACATTCGTCGTATACACCGCCTCCAAGGTGCTGACCGCAGTGAAGTCGAAGGGGCCGACACGAAGAAATTGCGCCACCGCAGGCGCCGGGAACGCCACGCCCGACGACAGGAATACCGCCAGCAGAAGGCGAACCCAGCGCGGGAGCGCAGCCCAATATGTGGTCAACCGGATCAAGAGATATAACGCCTTCCAATGTCACGAGGACACGGGTGGGCAGGATGGAAACGGCTCATGCCGCGACCGAGCCGTCCGAACCAGCACATGAATCAGCGGGCCTGCTTGATCGCCTTGTACTCTTCGACAGGCACGTTCTGGCCGCCCTTCCCGGCGAAATCGCCCGGCTCGCCCCACTGCACCACCCGGTCGTTCTCGAAAAACACCCAATAGTCCTTCGGGCGCACGGAAACGCCGGACAGGTATTCCCATACCTGCTGGGTCTGGCCGTCCTCGTAGACTTTTGCCGCACGGATGGTCGTGGGCGAGCCCAACTCGTCCTGCACCTCTTCCGGCGTCATGCCCAAACGGAGTTTTTTAATTTTGCCGGACGGAGTTCCACACCCCACCAGCGACAACGCGATCCCGGCAACGAGCAAAATGTATCCCACCTTCACGTCTCGGCTCCTTTCAGGCACCCTGACCATTGGCGGTAATGATTGGCAGAAGAGCGCAAACCGGGCAAGCGCAAATCCTGCAAGTAACACGCTTCTCACAAAGGAACTCGCTTAGAATAAACAGAATCCGGCCTTGCCCTGCCCGCCCGTTCGGGGTATCTAAATTCGCGGTGGGGTCTGTCTTGAAAAAACCAGTTCGAATCGTATTGCTGGCGCTGGCGGTCGCGGGCATAGCCTGTGCGACCTTCATCGGCTTGCGCACGAAACGCCTGTACCACATGGCCGTGGACTGGCGCGAATCGGTTCGCTACCTCATCGAAAATGGCGGGACCATCGGCGAGGTGCCCGCGTCGGATGCCTTTGAGGACAGCTACCTGGAAGCGGTCTTCGGGGCCGACCCCGAGCTGCTCAGCAAGTTGAGGGGCGTCATCTCCAAGGGCCTGGCCGAAGATCCCTCGTTGAGCCTGGGGGAAGTGGCCGCGATGATCGTCACGTACCACAAAAACGGCGACAACCGGGTCGAGGATGTCGTGGCCCACGTCATCGGCGGATTCCCGCTCGGCCAGCGCAAGCCCGGATTCCACCGCGACGGCTTCTTTGCCGGCCAAATCGACCGGAACCTGTGGAACACGGGCAACAGCATGATCGCCTTCCTCGGGCGCGACATCGTGTTGTTTGCGGACGAAAGCGTCGCCAACGCGCAGCAGAACATGATGGAGGCGGTGCTCACGGGCGACATCCTGCCGCTGGTGTCGATGATCCAGAACCGCCCGATGTATTACACCGCGGTCTTCCCCGATCCGCGCCGCGTCGTGCCGCCCCAGCTCCGCCCGCACGTGCAGGCGTTTATCTTCAAGGGACATCTGGCTCCCTACGAGGGTTCGTATGACGTGACGGTCCTCACGCCAAATGAAGCCTCCGCCAGCTACGCCCTCTCCATGATTTACGACATGAAGCTGGCCGCGCAGATTGCGCTGCAGGGCCGCTTCCACGGCGTGGTCCGGCAGGAAGCGTGGGGCCCGCACATCCCGGTCTGGTGGGCGCATGAAATGGTTCACAACATGCAGCGGATGTCGCTCGAAAAAGAGCAGAACCTCGTCCGGCTGCGCCTCGACTTTGAACGCGTCATGGTCAACGCCACGCTCAAATCCCTCGAGCGCATGGGACGCGACCTCTGGCAGATGCGCGGCAGCCTCGACGAAAAACTCGACCCCCGTCTCGTGGATGCCCGCATGAAGTCGGCCAAGCCGCTCCACTACTGGACGGATGAGCATCGGTGGGGTCCCGATTGGCCCATTGCGGCGCCGTCCAACGTAACCGAGAACGCTGCCGACACGCCGACCGAGGCGCCCGCCGTTTCGCCGCCCGCGCCCTGAGTCCGATCCCGGCGCTCACGCAGTTCTCATCATTCCCGACCGCTTTTCACGCGTTATACTGTATTGCCTAAGCCCCGGAACCTCGCTTAGTATGCGGGCAGTTTTTGCAGGGCGCATCCGGTATGCTGCCCGCTGGTGGGGACATGGGATTCATTTTTTGCAACATTTCAGCGCGTCTCCGGAAAAGGATGACTGCCTGGACCAGGGGCGCATGCGTGCCACTCTGGTTGTTGCTCTCCGCCACATCGGCCACCGCACTCGAATTCAATTTGCGGCAACTCGCAGAAGATCAGCTTATTAACCGCGACGCCGTGGTCAGCGAAACCGGTGTCGCCGTCTGGACGCAGTTCAATACGAACGACCCAACCGCCGTCGGAGCGGACATCGTCATCCAGCGCGGCAGCGAGCGCTTCAATCTCACGGGCGAAGCGAAAGCGCTTTTCTACGGCAATGCCAAGCCTGTCGTGGAAAGCAACAGCATCGTCTGGATCGCGAACTATCGCGATTTTTCCGGCGGGCCCTCCTGGGTGCTGCGTGAAGTCCCCTCCCGCGACGAAGGTGCGGAGGAAATTCCCGCCCTGTACAAAGTGGACGTCAGCGAAGGCGGAGAGCAGCGCTTCGTAAACATTGCCGACACCACGGGCCGCGTTGAAGTCGTCACCAACGAGACGGGCATCGTCACCACGAACTATTACCCCGCGCCCGCGCCGCAAGACCAGTTGCGCCGAATGCCCACCGGCGATACGGAAATTAATTTCTGGCCCGGAACAGGCGAAGTCGTCCGCGTAACCATCGACACGCGCAACGACTTTTTCCCCAGCTTCTCCGGCCGCCTCATTTCCTGGCAGAAGGCCAAGGGCTTCCCCTTCGGCTGGGAAATCATGGTCTGGGATGATGGCGTCACCAAGCAGCTCACCACCAATTTCTACTACGACATGGCGCCCAAGGTGCAGGGCCGACAAATGGTGTGGTACGGGTGGGACGGCTACGATTTCGAAATTTTCCTCTACGACGCCGAAGCGGAATCCATCACCCAAATCACCAGCAACCGGTACGACGACGTCTCCCCGGTCCTCTGGGGCGGTCAAATCGCGTGGGAGGGCTATCCGGCGGTGGAAGCGGATGTCTATCTGTATCGCGACGGGCAAATCGCGAAAATCAGCGACAACGTCGAGGATGACATCAATCCCCGCATCTGGAATGGCCAGGTCGTCTGGCAGTCATTCGACGGCGATGATTTTGAAATCTACCACTTCGACGGGACCAAAACCGTGAAGGTGACCGCCAACACGTACGACGACACTAACCCGGACATCCGCGACGGCCTGATCACGTGGATGGGTTACGAAGGCAACTGGGACGCCGAGATCTTCGCGTGGGATGGCACGGGCCAGCCCGTCCAACTCACCTCCAATGAGGAGGAAGATCGAGACCCTCGCACCGCGGGCGGACGCATTGTCTGGACGGTCGACCGCGAAGGCCGATCCCAAGTCTGGATCGCCGAACCGAAATGAACGTAACCGCTCGAGCGGCGCGTCGTTTTTCGTGTGCCGCCATGCTGTTCGCCGTTTCGATGGCGCCGCCGCTCAGCGCAGCCGATACCCCCCAGGTCGTACAGCTCCATATTCCCGAGGGGCGCGTTCTCCTCCAGCCCGTCCTCTCCGACCGGCGCCTCGACGGCGAATTGGGCCGGCAACTCGCGCGCGTCGCCGAACGAATCGCCATCCAGGAGCCCGGCGCCGGACCACTCACGACACTCCGCAAGGACAACGAGGGACGCTGGGTGGACACCGCGGGCGCCCCGTATCAGAAACCCCTGCCTCCGGGTCACGGCCTCGTCGTCACACGCACGGAGACCGGCGCCGCCTCGGTCACCTTCACCGGACTCCCCTCCCGCGTCGCGTGCGTGATTGCGGAGGGCCGCAACCTGATCGGCTCCTCCTCCACCCTTCCCGTCTCCTTGCAACAGGCGGTCACCTCCGCCACACCCGATGCCATTGCGGCGTCCTACGATGAACAGAAAGCGGATTGCATCGACCTCCTGAACGACGACGGATCCTGGCAGCGGTTGATCCGGACACCCGACCAGGGCTGGCTGGACCTGCGCACCTTCACCCCCGCCGCCCAACTCCTCCAACCCGGACGTGCCTTCTACTACATCCGGCAACCCGGCCGGGGCCCGCTGGTCCTGGACTTCTGACCGCCTCTACAACTGCCACTGGCGGTCGAGCGCCCGGTACTGCAGCGCCTCGGAGATGTGCGCGGTCTGGATGTCCTCGGCCCCGGACAGGTCGGCGATCGTGCGCGCGACCTTCAGGATGCGGTCGTAGGCGCGGGCGCTGAAATTCAACTCGTGCAGCGCCATCTTCAACATGTCCTGCGCCTCCGTCCCGAGCTTCGCATACCGTTGCACTTCCTTCGCCCGCATCGCGGCATTGCAGTTCACGCGGGGATTCCCCCCGAAACGCGCCTGCTGCACCTGCCGCGCGCGGATGACCCGCTCGCGGATCAACGACGACGACTCGCCCTTCGCCTCCGACGCGAGGTCGTGATACTTCACCGCCGGCACTTCCACATGGATGTCGATGCGATCCAGCAGCGGACCCGAAATCTTCGCGCGATACCGCTGGATCTGGATCGGCGAGCAGCGGCATTCGCGCTTTGAGTCGCCATAGTACCCGCACGGGCATGGATTCATCGCCGCCACCAGCATGAAGCGGCACGGGAACGTCAGGCTCGCCGCCGCGCGCGCAATCGTCACCTGCCCGTCCTCCAGCGGCTGCCGCATCACCTCCAACACATTGCGGTGGAACTCCGGCAGCTCGTCGAGAAACAACACGCCGTGATGCGCCAGGCTGACCTCGCCCGGCATCGGATGCGTGCCTCCGCCCAGCAGGCCCGCGTCTGAAATCGTGTGATGCGGTGAGCGGAACGGACGCCGCGCCACCAGCGCCTGATGCGGCGGAAGCAAGCCCGCGATGCTGTGAATCTTTGTCGTTTCCAGCGCCTCGTCCAGGCCGAGCGGCGGCAGGATGCTCGGCACGCGCTTCGCCAGCATCGACTTGCCGGTGCCCGGCGGGCCGATCAACAGCAAATTATGCCCGCCCGCAATCGCGACCTCCACCGCGCGCTTCGCAAACTCCTGCCCCTTGACGTCGGCGTAGTCCTCCTCGTAGGCGCAGTGCTCCGAAAACTCGCGCGTCACGTCAACCCGGACCGGGGGCACCTCGACCTTCCCCGCCACAAAATCCGCCGCCTCGCGCAGCGACCGCACCGGATGCACCGCGAGCCCCTCCACCACCGCGGCCTCCTCCACGTTCTCCTGCGGCACAAGAATCGCCGCCCGCCCCTCCTTGCGCGCCATCAGCGCCATCGGCAGGACACCGCGCACACGCCGCACCTCGCCGCTCAACGCCAGCTCGCCAACGACCACGAATTTTTCCAGCGGCGCGGCCGGAATCGCATCCGTCGCCGCCAGCATGCCCAGTGCAATCGGCAGGTCGAAACTGGGGCCCTCTTTTTTTACGTCCGCCGGAGCGAGATTAACCGTCGTGCGCCCCAGCGGCGGGGCAAAACCGGAATTGATCAGCGCGGTCCAGACGCGGTCCGTGCTCTCCTTCACCGCGGCATCCGGCAGGCCGACGACAATCACCTTGGGCTCGCCGCGCCCCGCGTTGACTTCAATTTCAACGGGAAACGCATCCACGCCATAGACCGCGCCGGAATTTACTTTCGCGAGCAAACAAAGCCTCCCGTGATGGCCTCGATGATACCGGAACATCAGCCCGCGCCACAAGACGGCGCCGCGCTCACCCGTAATAATTCTCTTCCTTCACCAGCGTCGGCGGCAGATCCGTCACGAACCGCGACGGCGGGAAATACTGCACATCCCCGTCGCGCGACCGGCGCAGCGCCGGCACGCACAGGTACAGCTCGTCCTTCGCCCGCGTCGTCGCGACATAAAACAGGCGCCGCTCCTCGGAATCGCCCTCGCTGTCGTTCATGGAACGCGTGGACGGGAACATGCCGTCCGACAGCCACAACACGAACACCGACGGCCACTCCAACCCCTTCGCCTGGTGGATCGTGCTCAGGCGGATCGCCTCCGTATGCGACGCGTGCGGGTCGTCCACCTCGGTGTCCAGATTCGTCAGCAGCGACATTTCATTCAGGAAATCCGCCGTCGTCTCGAAGCGCCCGGTAAACAACTCCAGTTCCTCGATGTCCTCCACACGCCGCGGATAGTTGTCGAACGTCTCGACCGCGTACTGGTCGTAGAAGGCCGCGACAAAATGCTCGATCGCCTTCGCGGGCTCCGCGTCCAAGTGCTCGAAAAACGCCTCCAGGTCCTGCCAGTGCGCCCGAGCCTGCGCGGGCAGCAGCGACGCCACGCGCTCGCGCGCCGCCGGATCGCGCAGGTCCAGCCGCCGCCCCAGCGCCTCCCACACCTTCGCGCACGTCTTCTTGCCCATCTTCGGGAACAACTGCATCAGGCGCGCGAACGACAACTCATCCCCCGGATTCGCCAGCAGCCGCAGCGGCGCGCACACGTCCTTGATGTGCGCCTGCTCGAAAAACCGCATGCCGGACGTGATCAGGAACGGAATCCGCTCCCGTGCCAGCATCAGTTGCAGTTCCAGCGCGTGGTAGTGCGCGCGGTACAGCACGACGATGTCGTTCATCGACCGGCCCGCCGCGCGCAACCGGCGGATGCGGTCCACCACGTACAGCGCCTGCTGGTCGCCATCGCGCAGGCGCGCGACCACCGGCGGCTTGCTCGCCGCGCGCGTCGCGCGCAGCGTCTTCTGGAACTGCTCCGGATTCCCCGCGATGCACGCATTCGCCACGTCGAGGATGCCCGGCACGCTGCGGTAATTCGTCTCCAGCTTGAACACCGTCGTGCCCGCGTACCGCTGCGGGAACGAAATGATGTTCCGGAAATCCGCTCCGCGCCACGAATAGATGCTCTGGAAATCGTCGCCCACCACCAGCAGGTTCCGGCGCGGTTCGGCCAGCATGTCCACCCACTCCGCCTGGATCACGTTCGTATCCTGGTACTCATCCACGAGGATGTGCAGGAAGCGCTCGCGGTAGCGTTCCACGATGTCGGGATGCTCGCGGAACAGGCGCAGCCCGTTCGCCAGCAGGTCGTCGAAATCCATCGCGTTCAGCTCGCGCTTCTTCTTCTCGTACGACTCGTGCACGCGCACCACGTCGCCCAGGTCGATATCGTGCGCCCCGAAGCGCTGCTCCGCCACTGCGCCGACCGCCAGTTCCTTGCTCGACGCGAGGCCGTACACCGACAGCAGCACGTCCGGCTTGGGGAAATGCTTGCCCAGCAGGTTCAATTCGTCCGCCGCCGACTTCACCAGCGACCGCGAATCGTCCTGGTCGAGAATCGTATAATCCGACGTGTACCCCAGCGCCTCCGCGTGCCGCCGCAACATGCGATTCGCCATGTGGTGGAACGTGCCGCCCCACAACCCGCCGACGCTCTCCCCCACCAGGCCGCGCGCCCGGTCCAGCATCTCGCGCGCCGCCTTGTTCGTGAACGTCAGCAGCAGGATGCGGTCCGGCGGAATCCCCCGCTCCACCAGCCACGCCACGCGGTACGTCAGCGTGCGCGTCTTGCCCGTGCCCGCGGCGGCAATGACCAGCACCGGCCCGTCCGGCGCCTGCACCGCGGCGAGCTGTTCCTCATTCAGTTCCTGTTCAAACGCAACGGACATCGATTCCCCTGAAAAATTGCAACGTCTGTAAAAACTTTTTGCGGCGTGTGCAACGTCTGTAATTTACAGACGCTGCAAACCTAATGGGCCTCCGCGGACGCGGGCGCGTGGCCGGGGCGCAGCAGGACCCAGAGATACAGCAGCGCGGAGAGCACCGCCACGGCGCCGAGGACCGCGACGATGGCGAGCACGCTGTGATGCCAGAGGGCCACGCCGCCGAGGTAGGCCGCGGCGAGCACGATGAGCCACGGCACGGTTTCGAAACGGTGCTGCGCCATCTCGAAGTGCAACAGCAGATAGGTGATGCCGAGCGGGCTCATCGCGAGCATCACCATCCGCACGAGATGCTCCAGTTCGGGCGACGGCTCCCGAATTTTGTAGAGGATGAAAAGCGGGAGCCCGGGCCAGATCAGCGTAACGGCGACTCCCGCGCCGACCATCGCGACGACCATGCCGAGCGCCTTCAACATCGTGATCCGGCTGGAGCGCGACGTGCGGCCTGCGGAGATCACCTTCGGGAACATCGCCATCGCAATCGGCATCGGCAGGAACACGACCGAGCGGCCGATGGTCGCGGCCCACGCGAATTCCCCCGCGGATTCGGGATGGAAATGGCGCACGAGCATCACGTCGCAGTTCATCAGGAGCCCGAAGGGGGCGAGCATGAACATCGCCTTCAGAAAGTACGGGCCGATGCCGCGGGTCGCGGTCACGGCGGGGTCCGTCGAGCGCGTGAGGAACCAGACGGCGAATCCGCCGACGAGCGCGCCGTAAAGTATCGCAAGCGTGTGGGAGAAGATCGCCTGTGTGGCGGTGGCGGCGACGAAGGTGATCAACAGCCAGCCAAGCCCGAGGCGAACGATGCTGAGCCCATGCATCGACGCGCCAAACCACCAGAACGCCTGCATGCCTTGCAGGATGCCCGCGACCACGGGCAGCAGCATGAGCGCGGGCAGGAACGCGGCCACCATCAGGATCGGCGCCGGCGAAGCAAGGTGTAGGAAACCGGCGATCGGCTTGTGCAGCAGCCACATCAGCGCCGAGGCGGGCAGCGCGAGCAACGTGATCCGAAGCGTCCAGCGGTTGGCGATGGCGCGGGCGAGTTTCGGCTGGCCGAGGCGGTGCGCGCGCGCGGCGAAATGCGCCATCGCGTTGCGCAGCGCATCGAGCGGCGTGGAGAGCACGAGCATCAGGTTGAGCAGCGACGCGAGGATGCCGTATTCATCCTCCGAGAGCCCGTGCTCGACGTTACCCATCACCATGGTGAAGACAACGTTCGCGACGTTCGCGACGCCGTTGGTGAAGATCAGCAGGAAGCTGTGTTTGACCAGCTTGCCTTCGGCGTCGGGAGCAGTGGACGGGGTGGCACTCATTTGGCGTGGGGTCGGTGGAACCAGCGGCCCAGCGTATGGTCGTAGATGTCCACCACCCACTTGAAGGGCGAATAGAGCAGGCGCAGGCGCACGATGGCAACAAACATTTCGACGGACGCTTTCGAAATATTGAGCTGGGAACCACCGACATCGTGCCAGACAGTCGGGTGCTCGACGATCCGGTATCCCGCGCGGCGCAGCTTGAAGAGGAGATCCACGTCGAACGCCCAGCGGGTGATGCCGATGACCGGGAGCACGGCCCGCACGGCGTCGCGCGTCAACACCTTGGCGCCGCATTGCGTGTCGCGGATCTTGACCTTGAAGAACCAGCGGACGAAGAAGTTGAAGATGCGCGAGGCGACGCGGCGTTTCAGCGGTTGCGGCGGATGGACGACGGATTCCTTGAACCAGCGCGAGGCAATGATCGCGCCGGCGTTGCCGATGTTGCGCGCGAGATCGTCGAACGCCTCGGGCGGCGTCGCGCCGTCGGCATCAACGAATCCGACGAGGTCGCCCGTGGCGGCGGCGAAGCCCATCATGATGGCGCCGCCCTTCCCGATGGCGCGCGGCTCGACAATGACGCGGATGGCGGGATGGCCCGGCATCTGCGCGCGGGCGACGCGTTCCGTGCCGTCGCGCGACCCGTTCACGACGACCACGAGCTCGAAGGCGTCGCCGTAGCGCGGCTCGAAATACGCGAGGTACGCCTCCAGCGTCGGCGGCAGGCGCTGCTCCTCGTTGTACGCGGGGATGACGATGGAAAGCTTCACGGCGCGCGGGTGTAGAGGCGGAGCGTGGTGCCGCCCTGGCCGAAGTCGGGGATGCGCCCGACCGGAGCAAAGCGCGATTCGAGCAGCGCCCACCACGCGCGCTGCTCCTCATTGGGCAACGGCCATACGGCGGGGGCGGCCACGCTGAAGCCGTAGTCGCTGAACGCGGCGGCGCGCGCTGGCGAGCGCTCGATGCTTTCGCGCAACAAGTCGGGGTTCATCACGCGGAGACGTTCCGCCTGTTCACGCGAGAGGTCGGGGTAGTAGGAAAACACGCCCATCTCCCAGCCGCGCGGCACGCGGAGTCCGGCCTCGACGGCGAGGTAGGTATCCTGCGTGAGGAGTTCCCGTGCGTCGCCGTTCAGCGCGCGAATGCGCTGCGCGGCATCGCGCAACTGCAGCAGCGCGGGCTGTTCGCGCATGCGCCACCAGACCCGGTCGCGTCCGGCGATCATCCACGCCTGGTTGATCGGCGAGGAAAGCGCCGCGGCGAAGTTCAGCGCAATTGCGAACCAGAGCACAGCGGCAGCTGTGCTCTGGTTCGCGAGGGCGGGAAGGCGGAACAGCGCGGCCGCGAGCAGCGCGGCGAAAAGCGGGAAGAGCGGGACCTGGTAGTCGTCGTAGGGGAACGGCGCCGCCGCCTGCACGAGCGTGATGCCGGCAAGCGTGAGCCAGGCCGCCACCACGAGGCCGTCGCGCGGGCCCGCATCGCGTGCGCCTCCGATACAGCGCGCGATCACGAGGCCTACGCCGAGGGCGATGGCGACGAAATACGCCTGCGTGACGCGCGAGACCAACCCGGCCTTGAAGGCGAGGGTCTGCATCAGGCCGCCCACTTCGCGATGCGCGTGGTAATCGAGCAGGAAGAAGCGGAACGATTCCGGCGCGAGCGCCCAGAAGACGCCGAGGAACAGCGCGAGGCCGAGGCCGCCGCCGACGCCAAACGCGATCCACGGGCGGTCCCCCCGCGCACGGCGAGAACCGAGGAGCCAGAGTCCGACGACGGCGAGGGCGAGCCCGGCGGTGAGGCGCGTCGCGGCGGCCGCGGCAAACACGAGCCCGGCGAGCGCAAAGCCCAGCCAGCCCCCGCGGTCGCGGGTCCGGGCAGCGAGCAGGAAGCCCGTGGTCAGCAGCAGCGCGCAGAGCGAGTAGGTTTTGACGACGGTCGTGAAGTAGCTGTGGTAGACGTTGACGGCGATGAGCGTGAGGGCGAGCACGCCGGCGAGCGCCGCGTTCGGGGCCGGC
>CALKUH010000041.1 GCA_937996795.1 uncultured Verrucomicrobiota bacterium
ACTGGATCATCACCGATTGGTTCCGGCCCCAGTCGTACTACGCGAGCGGCTCGTGGCGCGCCACCTGGAGGGGCGAGGGCGGTGGCGTGCTGCTCAACCAGAGCCCGCACCAGCTCGACCTGTGGCAGTGGCTGTTCGGGATGCCCGTCCGCGTGCGGGCGTTCTGCGGGTTCGGCCGCCATCATTCGATCGAGGTGGAGGACGAGGTCACGGCCTACCTGGAATACGCCGATGGCGCGAACGGCGTGTTCATCACCACGACCGGCGAGGCGCCCGGCACGAACCGGCTGGAAATCGCGGCCGACCTCGGGCGCGTGGTGATCGAAGACAATCGCCTGACTTTTACGCGCAACAGAACCAGTGCGCGGGAATTTCTTCGGACCAGCGACAAACCGTTCTCCGCGCCCGAGCGCGATGTGTCGGAGAACTCGTTCACAGGCAATGGCCCGCAGCATGCGGGCATCCTGACGAACGTGGCCGCGGCGATCCGAGGCCAGGCGGAATTGATTTCGCCGTTGGACCAGGGCCTCCACTCGGTCGAGTTGGCGAACGCGATGCTGTTGTCCGCCTTGCAGCAGAAGACCGTGGACTTGCCGCTGCGCAGCACCGTGTATGAGCGAACCCTGAAACGTCTCGTCGCGGAATCCGATACGCGCACATCCGCGCAGGGCGGTGATGCGTGAGCCGCGACGGCATGCAGTACGCGCCGGACACGTCGGGGATCCGTCCGGTGGTGAAGCCAGGCGAATTTGTTTTCGCGGCGTCCCATTTTGACCACGGCCACATCTACGGGCAGATTGACGGCCTCGCCCGCGCGGGCGGCGTGCTCAAGTCCATCTACGAACCCGACGCGCGACGCCACAAGGATCTGCTAAAAAATCATCCCGGCTGTCGCGCCGTGAATCGGTTCGAGGATATTTTGGAGGACCGCGACGTGCAGCTGGTCACCTCGGCCGCGATTCCCAACGAGCGCTGCGGGATCGGCCTGCAGGTGCTCGCGTCGGGCAAGGAATATTTCACGGACAAATCGCCGTTCACCTCGCTGGCACAGCTCGAACAGGCGCGCCGTCAGGTGCAGACCACGGGCCGTCGCTACATGGTCTGCTATTCCGAACGCCTGCTGAACGAGGCGGCGTGGCACGCCGGCATCCTGATCGCGCAGGGCGCGATCGGCCGGGTGCTGCAAGTGCTCAATCTCGCGCCGCACAACCTTGCGGCGGAAAGCCGGCCGGCGTGGTTTTTCGAGAAGGCGCGCTACGGCGGCATACTTACCGACATCGGCTCGCACCAATTCGAGCAGTTCCTCGCCTACGCGGGGGCGCGCGATGGCACGGTGCGCTTTGCGCGCGTGGAGAACATGGCGAATCCGCAGCATCCGGGCCTTGAGGATTTCGGCGAGGCCGCGCTGGAACTCGATACCGGCGCGTCGGCGTACTGCCGCCTGGATTGGTTTAATCCGAAGGCGTCGCGCACCTGGGGCGATGGGCGAACCTTTGTGCTGGGGACCGACGGCTATCTCGAAATCCGCAAAAATATAAACGTGGCGCGGCCCGACGGCGGGAATCGGATTTACCTTGTGAACGGCGAAGCGGAGCAGGAGATCGACTGTAGCGGTGCGGGTTTCCCGTTTTTCGGCCAGTACGTCCTCGATGTCCTCGCGGGCACCGAAAAGGCCATGACCCAGGCCCACGCGTTTAAAGCGGCGGAACTGTCCATGCTCGCCCAACGCATGGCGGACGAGCGGCGCGGGTTGGGCGAAGCGGGGGCACGTGCATGACGATCAAGCACGGCGCCATTCAACGCTAAACAAAGGGCGCGCATCGTGGTGTTGCTTCTCCTCACCGTTTCCCGCTATCAAGCGTCACGCATATGAAAGAAATACCCGTCACGTATAATGTCGCGCGGCAGCAGGTCGTGGGGATGTTTCATCGTCCGTCCGGGCGGGGGCCGTTCCCGGCGGTGATGTTCCTGCACGGGTTCACGGGCAGCAAAATTGAATCACACCGGCTGTTCGTTGAAACCGCTCGCGCGCTGGCGTCCGCGGGCATCGCGGCGCTGCGGTTTGATTTTCGCGGCTGCGGGGACAGCGCGGGGTTGTTCCGCGACATGACGGTGTCGGGCGAGTGCGCCGATGCGCGCGCCGCGCTGGGGTTCCTCAAGCGCCATCCCGATGTCGACGCCAAACGCCTCGGCCTGCTGGGTATGAGCATGGGCGGCATGATCGCCGCGCTCACGCTTGCGGAAACGCGCGCGTTCCGCTGCGCGGTCCTGTGGAACCCCGTCGCCACGCCATGCCAACTGCGCGATCGCCGCATGGAGACCGGCATGCCGGAACAATTGAAGACGCTCGGTGTGGTGGATCAGGGCGGCTGGATCGTGTGCGCGAAATTCCTCCACGAACTGGGGGAAGTGGCGCCGCTCGAAGCCGCCGCGCGCATCCGCACGCCCGTGCTGCTGGTCGTCGGAACGGAGGACGACGTGGTGCCGCCGGGCAATGCCGCCGACTATCACGCGGTGCTCGAACGAAACCGGTGCCCTGTCCACACACACGCCGTGGCTGGCGCCGGCCATGCGTTCGGGTCCATGGCCCACCGCGACGAAGCGATGGCCGCCACGACGGCTTGGTTCAAGCAGCGCCTGTTGTGCTAGGGCGTCTCCGCCGGCGCTTCCGCCGCGGGCGGCTCGGCCGCGATCAACTGTTCCTTGAGAAACAGGAACTTCTTCGCCTGGCTGTCGGAAATCGTATAGGTCCACGGCGCGAGGCGCGCCTTCAGCCGCTCCGCCTCGGCGCGGACCCCGGCATACGCCTCCTCGTCCGGCCCCTCGTAGTCCACGCCAAACCATGCGTAGCGGTCGCCTTCCGCGTTGGCCGTTGCGCCCAGTTCGACGCGGTACACCACGCCGTTCGTCGTGCGCGCGATGGCCACTTCCGCTTCTTCGCGGCCCAGCGTCGCATGGGGCAGGCCGGGGTCGACCACGTCCGTGGCGGCAACCCCCTGGAACGCGCGGAACCACAGGTCCGCGCCTGACGCATTAATGGGCTTGCCCTCCAGCGCGTTGACGCCGGCAAAGGCGCCCTCGCCGGCGCGATTCACAGCGTACAGGTAATCATTCGTCGGCACCGCGGTCATTGACTGGATGTCGCCCGCGCGCACGTCCACGAGGGTCCGGTCCAGCCAGTCGGAGGGACGCCGCCGCACCTCGTCCATGTAGGGTTCGACGAGCAGCACCGGGCCGCGCCCCTGCCGCATGTAGCGGCTGTCCGGCAGGCTGAATCCCGCCGGGCCCGCCGCGGTGGCGCGCGGCGCGCCGATCAGCAGTTCATCCGCCACCTTGCCATCCGCGCCATACAGCTTCACCAGCGCCGGAAGCGCCGGCCCCTTGTCCGTCAGGCCGAACTCCTCCAGCAGGGACTCCCCGCCGCGGATGAGTTCGCCAACGCGGAGCCCGTCGAGCGCGCGCAGCGTTTCCGCGATTTGGTCGAAGTTCGCCGGGTGATTCCAGCGATTGGCGACCGTCCAGCCGGCCTCGCCGCGCGCCAGCTCGACGCGCTGGGTGCCGCTGCTGAGGTCCACGCGGGTCAATGTGTTGATGTCCGCCACGCGCAACACGCGCTGCCCGGTGACCGGCGCAGGCCCGGCGCGGTTGGAGGTCCAGAGCCAGATCGCCGCGGCGGCGAGCACGGCCAGAGTGATCAGCAGTCGAATCAAGGTTTTCGGTTTCATGGGTCCACGCTTCCTCCGCCATCATCCGCGCGCGCGGCGGCGCCGACGCCACCCGTGCAGCAGCCCGAACGACACCACCGCGGCGGGCACGGCGGCGATGTTGATGACTTTAACTTTCGTGCCGAGCGCCTCGATGTCGCGGCGCAGGTTCTTGCGGACTTCCTTCAACTCCCGGCGCGTCTCCAGGGTTTGCGCGCGGAAATCCTCGATCTCCTTCCGCTGCTCGGGCGTGATGATGAACTGCTGGTCGCCGGACTTGCCCGCCTGCAATTCATCCAGTCGCATCTGGGCGAGGCGCAGCCGCTCCTGGAGCTTCAGCTCCTCCTGCCGCCATTTCTCCTGCGCCGCGGCCTGCAACGCGACGACGCGCGTGAACGGGCGCTCGAACGTCCCGCGGCTGCGCAGGCCGATCAGCGAGTCGCCGCCGGCGAGCTGGCCGACCAGATTCGCCGTGAAATGGATGTTGTCGTTCATCAGCTGGTACGCGTTGCGGCCCAGCATCGGGAAGCGCCGCGCGGCGAAGGCGTCGGACAGCACATCGACATCCGCGACGAGCACGACGAGTCCCTCGCGTTCGCTCTTCGCGAGGTGGGGCGCGCGGTTCGTCGCGCCGGGTGTTTCGTTCGGCTGGTCCGGGTTCGTGTTCGGGCGCCCGTCGGGGAACGCCGTCGTGAAGGTGCCGGTGAGCCGCACCGCGAGGTGCATCGGGCCGTCCGCCTTGCGGAACGACGTCATGCCCGCCGCCGCGCCCATCAGCGCCTCCGTGCTGGAAAGGGAACCCGCCTCGGCGCTCGCGGTGACGAGCGGTGTCATTGTCAGGCCCTCCGCCGGCGTGCCGCTGAACCAGCCCGCCATCGGCCACTGCATCGCGTCGAGGCCTGCCAGCGGGATTTCCGCCGCGTTGAAGTTCTCCTTGCGCAGCGAGAGCCACGCGCGGTGCGACTCCACGCCGCCGCCGGGCATCGATACGCGGGTGGCGGCGAGCGGATCGGCGACCACGCGGTCCACATCCATCGTCAGCCCCCACGCGCTGGTCAGCCGGTTCATGTCGGAGCGCGCGCTGAACGGGTCGCTGAACTGGCGGGGTTGCGATTCGATGTCCACCAGCGACTGCGGGTCCACGAACGCGAGCAGCGTGCCGCCGCGCAGGACGAACTGGTCGATGGCGTACAGCGCCGTGTCGGGAATGCCGCGCGGATGCGCGAGCAACAGCATCGTCACGTCGGCGGGGATGTCCTCCAGCGAGCCGGGCAGCTCCACGAGATCGAACTGGCTGCGCAACTCCTGCATGACAATCCAGGGCTCCCCGCCCCGGCCCATCATGGTCATCGCGCCCGGCCCGAGCAGTGGCAGCGGGCTGACCACGCCGATCTTCGGCTTTTGCGCGGCGGTGACTTCATTCACCAGCCGGGTGACGAGGTATTCGAGTTGCGGCTCGTCGCTCGGCGCGAAGAAGGGGATGACCGCCTGCCGCGCACCGCTGATGGCGACGACGCCGAGGTAGACCGGCGGCAGCGCGCCTGACGGGTCCACCGGCGTGGGCGAGAGCCCGTAGCGCTGCGCCCATTCCTCCGCCTCGCTGTCCGGCTCCGGGTCGAGCGCCTCGACGACGACGCGCCCGCCGCTTGCCGTTTCGTACTCACGCAGCAGGTCGAGGATGCGGCGCGCGTAGAGTTTCAGCGGCATCGGCAGGTTGTCGCCGCTGCGGCTGAAGTAGAACTTCAGCGTCACGTCGCGGTCGAGTTTGCCCATCAGCTGTTCCGTCGCGGGGGACAGCGTGTAGAGGTTCTCCTTCGTCAGGTCGGCGCGCAGGCGGACCTGTCCGGCGAGCGCGTTCAACAGGATCAGGGCGACCAACGCGGCGAGCACGCCCGCCGCGCCGGTCCACAGGGTGAATCGGGTCGATTTCATCGGCTTACTTGCTCCGGCGGTTTTCGAGGGCCACATGCGTCGCCAGCAGCATGAAGGCGACCACGCTGGCGAAGTACAACACGTCGCGCGCATCCACCACGCCGCGCTGCAACTGGTCGTAGTGCGCGCTGAAACTGAACCCGGCCACGACGTCCACCAGCCAGCCCGGCGCGACGGCATACAGCGCGTCGGTCACCGGCGGGAAGCCGGCCAGCAGCAGGAACAGGCCGATCACGGCGGCGAGGATGAAGCTGATCACCTGATTGCGCGTCAGCGCGGAGGTGAACGCGCCGACCGACAAGTAGGCCGCGGCGAGCAGCGCGCTGCCGATGTAGCCCGCGACGATCGGGCCGGGGTCCGGGTCGCCGAGGTAGAACGCCGTCGCGGCGACGGGGAACGTCAGCGCCAGCGCCAGCAGGACGAAGCCCCAGGCGGCGAGGAATTTCCCCGCGATCGCCTGCGCCGTCGTGACCGGCAGCGTCAGCAGCAGCTCCAGCGTGCCCGTGCGCCGTTCCTCCGCCCAGAGCCGCATCGCGACCGCGGGCACGAGGATCAGGTACAGCCACGGGTGCCAGAAGAAGAACCGCTCGAGGTCCGCCTGGCCCGCCTCGTAGAACCGGCTCACGTTGAACGTGAAGAATCCGCTCAGCGCGAGGAAGATCACGATGAAGACGTAGGCGACGGGCGAGTTGAAGTAGGCCTTCCACTCGCGTTTCAGGATCGTGCAGATCGGGTTCATCGGGCGGCGCCTCCCACATCGGCGGTGGTGGTCAGGTGGCGGAACACGTCGTCGAGCGAGCCCCGCTTGCGCAGCTCCGCGGGCGTGCTGTCGGCGACGAGCTGGCCGCCGCTGATGATGATGACGCGCGAGCAGAGGGCGTCCACCTCCTCCAGGATGTGCGTCGAGAAGATGATCGCCTTCCGCTTCGCCATGTCGCGGATCATGTTGCGGACGACAAATTTCTGGTTCGGGTCGAGTCCGTCCGTCGGCTCGTCGAGGATCAGCGCGGGCGGGTCGTGCAGGATCGCCTGCGCGAAGCAGGTGCGCTGCCGGTACCCCTTCGAGAGCGTTTCGATCGGCTGCCGCCGCACGCCGGTCAGGATGCACTGCTCGATCGTGGCGTCCACGCGCTGCCGCGCCTCCGCGCCGCGGTAGCCGCGCATCGCGGCGATGAAGAGCAGGAACTCCTCGACCGTCATGTCGGGATAGGACGGCGCGTTTTCGGGCAGATAGCCCAGCGCGCGCCGCGCCTCGACCGGACGTTCCGCGACGTTGCACCCGTTGATCCACGCCTCGCCGGACGTCGGGGCCAGATAGCCCGTGATCATCCGCATGGTCGTGGTTTTGCCCGCCCCGTTGGGGCCCAGGAAGCCGAGCACCTCGCCCGGCTGCACCTCGAACGAAACGCCGCGCACCGCCGCGCGGGCGCCGAAGTGTTTGACCAGATTGCTGACCTTGATCATACGGCGATGGCTCGCCTGCCTCCTTTTATCGACGACGAGCATTCGACACGCCCGCCGCGCGCGCGTTCAAGTGTTTTGTTGAATTTCTGTAGCCGCGCACGCTGGGCGCGGTCGGTTTCTCCGATCCCGGGCCGGCCCCGCCGCGGCCGGCTGCAGTGCGGTTCACTCGCTCTAATGACGGAAATGGCGCATGCCGGTGAAGGCCATCGCGATATTGTATTGGTCGCAGGCGGCGATGACTTCCTCGTCCTTGCGCGAGCCGCCGGGTTGCACGATGAAGCGCAGGCCGGCTTCGGCGGCGTGCTCGATGTTGTCGGGGAAGGGGAAGAACGCGTCGGAGACGAGCACGCATTCGCGCATCACCTGGTCGCGGAACTCCTTCTCCGTGACGCCGTAGGTCTTTTGTTTCTCGTAGAGCGCGGCGATGTTGTCCTCCGCGCGCGGCACGGCGAGCTTGCGGAGGGAGTCCACGCGGTTCGGCTGGCCGGCGCCCATGCCGAGCAGCATGAACTGGCCGGGGGCGTATTCGCGGACGAGCACGATGGCGTTCGATTTGACGTGTTTGCAGACTTTGATGCCGAATTCGGCGAGGGCCTTCTTGTCCTCGGGGAAATACGCCGCGGTCGGCACCATCCACTGCGCCAGCACGTCCACATCGCGGTCCTGCACCAGCAGGCCGCCGTTGACCTGGCGCAGCGCGAGGCCCTGCTGGCCGATGGCGAGCGGTGCGTGCAGTTTCAGGATGCGGAGCTGTTTGCTCTTCGTGCGCAGGAATTCCAGCGCATCGGCGTCGTAGCTCGGCGCGATGAGGACTTCGATGAACCGGTTGGCGGTGAGCTGCGCCGTGGCGAGGTCCACGCGCGAGCTGACGGCGATGACGCTGCCGAACGCGGAGACCGGGTCGCCGGCCCACGCGGCCTCGAACGCCTCGGCCAGCGTGCCGCCCGTGGCGTAGCCGCAGGGGTTGCTGTGCTTGATGATCGCGACGCCGGGCCGGCCGGCGAGTTCGCGCACCGCCTCGAGGGCCGCGTCGCCGTCGAGGTAGTTGTTGTAGGACATTTCCTTGCCGTGGAGGATCTCGGCGTGTGCGATGCAGGCTTCCTCCGCGCGCGGGTCGCGGTAGAACACAGCCTCCTGATGCGGGTTCTCGCCGTAGCGCAGGCGCTCGCCGCCGGACAGAGAGAGGACAAACGGGGGCGTTTCCTGGTGGGGCAGCTGCTTCGCGAGGTACGTCGCGATCGCGCCGTCATAGCGGGCCTGCTGGGCGAACACCTTGAACGCGAGTTCGCGGCGCAGCTCCGGCGTCGTGCTGCCGCCGTGCGCCTTCAGTTCCGCGAGCACGCGCGGGTAGTCCGCCGGGTCGGTCGCGACGGTGACGAAGGCGTGGTTCTTCGCCGCCGAGCGCAGCATCGTCGGGCCGCCGATGTCGATGTTCTCGATGGCCTCCTCGAACGTGACGCCGGGTTTCGCGACGGTCGCCTCGAACGGGTAGAGGTTGACCGCGACGAGGTCGATCGGCAGCAGCCCGTGCTGCTTCATGGTGGATTCGTGTTCGACCTGGCCGCGCAGGTAGAGCAGGCCCGCGTGGACCTTCGGGTGCAGCGTCTTGACGCGCCCGTCCAGCATCTCGGGGAACCCGGTGAATTCGGAGACATCCTTGACCGGCAGCCCCGCCGCCTTCAGCGCCTTCGCCGTCCCGCCCGTGGAAAGCAACTCCACGCCGAACGCCACCAGCCCCGAGGCAAACTCCACCAACCCCGTCTTGTCCGACACACTCAACAAGGCACGCTGAATTTTCATAGAATTGTTAACCACGAATAAACACGAATGGACACGAATGGATTACAACACGATGCGTTCCCACTCCAGCCTTGGTTTGTGAAAATTGATGAGCACGTTTCGTCATCCGCGAAATCCGCGGTCGCTCCGTCCGGAAGTTTTACCGCGGATTTCGTTGATGAGAAGGCCCTCCCTCTTAATCCGCTTAATCTGTTTAATCCGCGGTTCCGCTCCCTGATGGATGTGGTTAAATCAACACCGTCTTGCCGGACCCTTTTTCGATGTGGCCGATGAGCACGGGTTGTTCGCCGGCGGTGCGGAGCGCGGCTAACGCACGGGACTGGTCGGCGGGGCGGACGGCGATGACCATGCCGATGCCCATGTTGAAGACGCGGTACATTTCCTCGCGGTCCACGCCGCCGGTCTCCTGGATGAACTGGAAGACCGGGAGCGGCGTCCACGTGGAGCGATCCACGACGGCGTTGACGTTCTTCGGCAGCACGCGCGGCAGGTTGTCGGGGAAGCCGCCGCCGGTGATGTGCGCCATGCCGCGGATCTTCACCTTCTTCATCAGCGCGAGCACGGGCTTGAGGTAGCTGCGGTGCACGGCGAGCAGCACCTCGGCGACGGTCTGCTTCGTGCCGGGGAACCGGTCGTCGCACTCCAGCTGCGCCTTGCGGAAGACCACCGCGCGGGCGAGGGAGTAGCCGTTCGTGTGCAGGCCGGAGGAGGGCAGGCCGATCAGCACGTCGCCCGCCTTGATGTCGCGGCCCGTGATGAGATCCTTCTTCGCGACCGTGCCGATGATCGTGCCGACGAGGTCGTATTCGCTCGGCGGATACAGCTCCGGCAGTTCCGCGGTCTCGCCGCCGATGAGCGCGCAGTCGTTCTCCCGGCACGCCTTGCAGAGGCCCTCAATGAGCTGGGCCATCACCCCCTGGTCGATCTTGCCCAGGCCGATGTAGTCGAGGAAGAACAGCGGGCGTGCGCCCTGCACGAGGATGTCGTTCACGCAGTGGTTCACGATGTCCTGGCCGACCGTGTCGTGCCGGCCCGCGCGCACCGCGACCTTGAGTTTCGTGCCCACGCCGTCCGCGCTGCTGACGAGCAGGTGGTCCTTGCCCGGGGCCTTGAACAGGCCGCCGAATGAACCCCACTCGCCGACGACCCCCGCGGTGTGCGTCTTCGCGATCTGCCTCTTCGCGCGCGCCAGCGCCGTCATCTTCGCGTCAATATCGACGCCGCTCGCCCCGTATGCCGATGATTTTTTCTTCATAAAATTAACCACGCATGAACACGAATGGACACGAATGATGGGTGGATAGATTGTCCACGATTCTGTAGACGCGGTCGCTGACCGCGTGTTCTCCGCGCTCGGCGAGCGCGGCTACAGGGGAACGCGCGGAATGTTGGAAAACAAAGACCCCGCCGGCAGAAGTGGTCACTCCGTTCGCCCTTTGGTGTGAATTCGTGTCCATTGGTGGTTGTTGTTCTTACAGTCCGACGGCCTTGAACGTCCGGTTGACGTCCCGGAAATGGGTTTTGATGTCGAACACCTGGTCGAGGTCCTTTGTGCTGACCTTGGCGGCGATGTCGGGATCCTTCGCCAGCAGCGCCTTGAGGTGCTCGCCGGTCTCCCATGCCTGCATCGCGTTCCGCTGCACGACGCGGTAGGCGACTTCGCGGCTGACGCCCCTTTCGGTCAGCATCAGCAGCACCTGTTGCGAGTGGATGAGGCCGTGGGTCAGGTCGAGATTCCGCTGCATGTTCTTCGGGAACACGGTCAGCGTGCGGACCACGAACTCGAGTTTGTGCAGCATGTAGTCCAGCGCGATGGTCGCGTCGGGCAGGGCCACGCGTTCGGCGGACGAGTGCGAGATGTCGCGCTCGTGCCAGAGGGCGACGTTCTCCATGCCGGCCAGCGCGTAGCCGCGGATCAGCCGCGCCATGCCGCAGAGACGCTCGCCGAGGATCGGGTTGCGCTTGTGCGGCATCGCGGAGGAGCCCTTCTGGTCCTTGCTGAAATATTCCTCCACCTCGCGGACTTCCGTGCGCTGCAGGTGCCGGAACTCCGTGGCCCAGCGGTCGATCGAGCAGGCGACGAGCGCGAGCGCGTTGAGGTATTCCGCGTGCAGGTCGCGCTGCAGGATCTGCGTGGAGATCGGCGCGACCTTGAGCCCGAGCTGCTTGCAGACATACGCCTCGACCTTCGGGTCGAGGTGCGCGTGCGTGCCGACGGCGCCGGAGAGCTGGCCGACGCGGACCGTCTCGCGCGCCGTCTCGAGGCGTTCCAGGGCGCGGCCGAATTCATCGTACATCAACGCCATCTTCAGGCCGAACGTGATGGGCTCCGCGTGGATGCCATGCGAGCGGCCGATCATCGGTGTGAACTTGTGTTTGCGCGCCTGCGCGGCGGCGGCCTTGCGGACGGCTTTGACGCCGTCGATCAGCAGGTCGGCCGCCTGCACCATCTGCACCGCGAGCGCGGTGTCGATGACGTCCGAGCTGGTGAGGCCCTTGTGGATGTAGCGGGCGGAGGGGCCGACATATTCGGCGACGCAGGTGAGGAAGGCGATGACGTCGTGGTTCACCTCGCGCTCGATCTCGTCGATACGCTTCACATCGAACTTCGCGCGTTTCTGGATGCGCTTGAGGTCCTCCGCCGGGATGTCGCCGAGCCGGTGCAGCGCCTCGCAGGCCAGCACCTCGACGCGCAGCCAGATCGCGAATTTGTTTTCGTCCGTCCAAATGCGGCTCATCTCGGGCCGCGTGTAGCGGGGAATCATGCGTGAAGAACCTCCTCGAAAGGTCGATTGGTAGCAAAGCGGGCCGGGGACGTGAATCAGAAATGACGGAAAACGCGCGGGGTCTTTATGGCGCGGCAAACACGCGGTCCAATTCGGCAAGCCGCCGGTGCACATGGCCTTCCAGCTGGTCCATGCGCTCCGCGTAGGGCCAGTCCTGATGGTGCTGCCACCGATCGTCGTCCCACGCCACGTAGCCCGCCAGGCGAGACTCGATGTCGTGCAGGGTTCCCATCAGCACGTCTTCGCGCATCGGGCCCGCGCGCAGCGCCCGCCAGCGGGCGGCCAGTTGCTGGCGGTAGCCGGGGACCTCGCGCAGCAGGCGGGAAAAGACGTGGCTGTGGTAGCGGGGTTCACGCAGCAGCCCGTAGGTGTTGTCGAAGTCGTAGGGTACCAGGAAAAACCGCTGGTCCGGTCCGGCCTGCCGCACGAGGATGTCGTGGATGGTGTAGTTGAAGGGCGATCCGTTGTAGTTCTCGCTGAAGTTGAGCAGCAGGTGGAAATCCATCGCATTGTTCAGGTCGAGCCGGTCGCCGATGCCGGCGGCGAATTCGGCCGGTGTCGATTCCTCGATAAAGCGGTGCAGGTCGATGATGGGTTCCGCGAGATGCCCGTGTGTGCGGGAGGGCTCGATCTGCCGCATCATGTAGCCGGGGTTGCAGGCTTTGCTGATCGCCGTGCGCTGCGCTTTATACACAACCGCGGGTTCCGGGTCCTCCGGATCGAAGGCGTCCAGCCCGAGCCATTCCTCGCGCACGGACGGGCTGGCTTCGTGGAGTCCGTAGTAGTGGCCGTTGAGAAACACCTCAACCCACGTCACCGGCAGGCCGGGATGTGTTTCCGGCGATTCGTCACCCATGGCGGCAAAGAGGGAGTAGAAGAACCGATTGTGCGCGAAGGTCGGGTCGCGCCATGGATTGACGATCCGGATTTTGCACAAGTTGGTGGAGCCCCAGAGTCCGTGCGGCGCTTCCAGCCGCACGCTAAAGGATCTCTTGGGCTGGCGGAGCGACGTGTTGCCGCGCAGGGCGATGCCCGCCCGGTCCTGTTGTGCGGCCAGCCAGCGCCGGGGGTTGTCGTCGCCTTCCGGATAATAGGCCACGGCGCAATCGACTCGCTGCAAGCGGTTCAGCGGGTCCGCGGCCCACAGGAAAATGGCGCCGAGCGGCCGGGCGCGCGGCATCACGCGCATCAACACTTCAGCCTGGGCGGTGTTCGTGCCGTCGCTGACGCGGGCTGTGAGCGTGACGCCGATGGGGTCCGCAGTCACCGGTCGGGTGACCCGCCCGGTGACATCGATCACGTCGGGGCGGCTGCTGCTCCACTCCACCGCGATGCCAGGCGGGAGGGCGGGCCATTGCAGGTCGTGCAGGATGAAGTAGGGGGAGGGATTGGCCCCGAGCACGCTCCAGCTTGTCAGGCGCAAGGCGGCCTCCTCCGCCCGATTCGTGAGTGGCTGTTCGTCCAACGGCCACTTCGCCAGGCGCGATGTTTCCTCGCGCAGGAGATGCCGGATTTCCCGGCTACTCAGCGGGCTTTTCGCGTCGCGTATGAGCAGGTCGCGCCAGGCCGCTTCAGTTTGCGCGCGCAGTCGCTCCAGGGTGTCGCGCGTCATCCGGGGTGGCCGGTTCGCGGCGAGTCGCGTCCAGTGCGAGGGCGCCGGTTCGCCGTGGAAGCGGCGGGAGCCCTGGCCGGGCGGCACGCCGAGGGTGGCCGCGTCTTCATAGTAATACAGACCGGCGAGCTCGCCGTTGATGACCAGTCGACACATCCCGTTTGAAATGGCCGGAATGCCGAGTTCGCCCGCCACGCGCGTTTCCAGGAGCGGACCCAGCCAGCCGGCGGACTCGGGCGGCTGGAGGTGCACGCGCCGCAGCCCCATCACCGTTTCGCCCTCCGGCAGATCCAGCAGGTAGGAACGCCTGGGCGAGAAGGGATAGGACTTGTCGTCCCCGAGCAGGCGCAGCTGTGCGGAAAATCCGTGCCTGTTTTCGATCGCGGTGATCCGGCGCGGATTGGCCGCCCCGCCGACCCGGCGTCCGCTCGCGAGGCATCGCTTGTGTTCGCGCATAAAATGGTCGGCGTCATCCTTCGACAGCACGAGGTTCACTTCGGGGATGGGGGCGAGTCGCAGGCGCCCGGCGTGCAGCGTGGGGTTGAATCGGTCCACGAGCTTCAGGGCGTGGCTGATGAGCTGCTGGCGCCGCCGCGCGCGCCGGTATCGCGCGAGTTCGCGCGGCGCAATCGCCTGGAGCGCCGGCTGCCGCGCGTCGGCCAGCCCGGCGATTTCCATGTCCGATAACGGGCGTCGCCACGCCACCACCTCGTCGACCGCGCCATGGATCGGCTCGCCGATCAGGATGTCCGAGCTGGTGCCCACGAGCATGCGTGTCGCGGGCAGCGCGAAGGGCTCACACGCGCCCTCCGCGCGCAGGCGGCCCTGCTCGTAGAGGCGGACCTGGCCCGCCCCGGCGTTGACGACCGCCGCGATGTGCACGAAGCGTTCGTAGTTGGTGAAGGCGAAGGAAACGGCGTCGAAGGCCCTGTTGGCGGGCACAAAGAACGACAGCTGGCCGCGGTCGAGTTTCAGCCCGAGCGGCTGCGGGGTGCGTGTGAACCACAGCTCCTGGTCGGGCGAGCGCGCGTCCAGGTTGATCCAGCACGACAGGGTGAAGGCCGGGCCAAGATCGTCCCACTCCACCGGCAGGGTGACGAAGGTCCGGCGGCGCCCGTCGAAGCCCAGCGCCCGGCCGTAGCGGCCGGGGACCGCGCGGGTGCCGGCGATGCGCACGGGATTTCCGGACACTGCGTCCGCGAGCGGCGCCTCGTCGGTGTTCAGCAGCAGGGCGATCTGTTCGCCCGCCAGCCGGTTTGCGAGTGCGGCCTTTGCGGAATGGACGCGCGCCTCGGGTTTGCGGAAGAGCCTGCGGTCGGATCGGTACAGGGAGGAAAGTCCCGCGAGTAGCGCGAGGAGGACGACACCGCAAAGGATCCGACGGGCCATATCAACGCAAGCCGCCCGGGCGATCGAGGAAGACGTTGATGGTCTGGACCGGCGCGACGGCGCGCAGCGCCGTTTGCAGTTCCGCCACGCTGGTCTTGAGCCGGGAGAACGCGAGGTGCAGGTGCGTCTGGCCGTCGCGGCTGGAGGAACTTTCCATCTGCGTGCGGCCCAGGTGTGCGTCGAAGCACGCCTGGAGCTGCGGCCATGCGGTTTCGGCGGCCGCGTCGGGCAGCTGGAGCACGATCAACCCGTCGCGGGCCGGTTGTTTCCATCCGCGCGCGACCCGCACGATCAGCAGGGCCGCGAGGGCGATGGCCAGCAGCAGCACCATGAAGACGAAGTTGAAGGTGGCGGCGGACACCGAGCATGCGATCACCAGCATGATGAAGCCCACCTCCTCCGGCTCCTTGATCGGCGTGCGGAAGCGGATGATCGACAGCGCGCCGAGCAGACCGAGCGACAGCGGGATCGACAGCTGCACCGCGATGAAGAGCGTGGTGATCGACAGGCCGAGCAGCGGGAACGCGCGGTGCACCTGGCTGCCCGTGCCGCGGCGCTCGTAGAACCGGCGGTAGAGGCCGGAGGCGACGAAGGCCGCGCCCAGCGCCGCGACCAGCGCGAGGACGAACAGCGACGGGTCCAGGTGGTCGCGCACCTCCTGGAAATCCTCCAAGGCCTTGAACACACTCGGACTTTTCATGCGGGCGCTCCTCCCAGAAACAACAGGCGAATGGCTTCGCCGAATTTTGAATAACTGCGCAACCGAAAGCCGGCGTCGTACAGGTGCCGCAGCCACGGGATCTCCACCTGGCCGGCATCCTTGAATTCACACACCGTCTGGTGGATTTCCAGCGGCATCCCGTGGGGAAAGAGTTCGGGATGAAACCGCGGAACGCGGATCGCCCAGTCCACCGCCACGCGCCCGTTCGTGTAGGGGCAGCGGTAGCGATGCCGCTCGTAGGCGATGCTGACCGCCGGCACCAGGTCCTCCTGCGGCGCCGCGCCGAGATCAATGAGCGATTGCCGCACAACGGGAAGCCACGCCGGATCCGTCAGCGGCGCCGTCTCGAGCCAGGCGTGGTCCAGACGCCATTCGCGGCGCATCTTGTGGCGCGCACTGCCGATCCGTCCCTTGACCTCGAGGAACGCGGTGGTCTCGCCGGATGGCGGGGCGTCGGTGCGATACCAGCGCAGGCGGATTTTTTGCTTCAGGTTGTCACCGTCCGCTTTTTCCCCATAGGCCCGCAGCATCCGCGAATCGAAATACACGCTCTGGATCGTGTTGCGGGGAAACGCGCCGTCGGGCGCCAGCAATTGGTCCATCAGCGCCAGGGCCCGCGCGGCATCAACGCGCGTGGCGATCCACTTGCGCTCGTTCGAGAGACGCGGGGCGGGCGCTGGCTCTTCGCGCATCATACCGCGGGGGTTGTGCTAACCATTCGCTAACAGTGGCAATCGCACGGGGCTTTCACAACTCCTATTTTGAACGGCTTTTTTGTGTTGTCGCTTGGCGGGGAGGGGATTACGTTCGACCCCAATTGAGGACAGCGAACCCGCTGTCTCACAGGGAGGGGTACACGTGAATCGCATTATTCTGTCGACGTTGTTGGCGATGTCGCTGGCGGGCGCCGTTTCGGCCGCGGAAAACGCGGCATCCGCTTCATCGGAATCCGCGCTGGCCGGATTGGAGATCGGGACACGCCTCATCCATGTGGAGTTGCAGAACGACAAGCAGGGCCGCGGGATTCAGATTAACGGCGACTGGGGCGGCACCTACCTCGGGTCGATCAACTACATTGACGAAGATCAGGACTATGCCCCGACCCGGCTGTACCTGCAGTACTTCTTCCACGACTACGTCGGCGTCGGCGTCTCCTATGACAACGTCGAAGCCGAAACCGCGGAGGATCGGAGCGCCCTGGGGCTGCCGAACCTGCCCGGCGACGGCAATATCGGCGTGCGCGGCCCGATCCTGTATGTCGTGGGCCGCTACCCGAACGAATCCGCCTTCACGCCCTTTGCCGAAATCGGTGTCGCCTTCTACAACGCCTACTTCGATGAGGACCCGAACTGGAGCGATGGCGGCCTGCGCCGGATGGATCCGGAAGACACGGAAGCCCTCGTGGTCGCGGTGGGCTGCGATTACGCGCTGACGGAAAATCTTTCCGTCAACGTCTACCTGCGCGCAGTGGAGAACGCCGACGTGGACATCGCGTGGTACCGCCGCGGCGACCCCGAGCCGCAGCGGTCCGGCTCCTTCCCGCTGGACTACTACGGCGCGGGTGTCGGCATCAAGTACGCCTTCGACTAGCGTGCGCCGGAACGAATTTCCGGTCTCGCGGATTGAGTTGTTCGAATCGAATGAGTATGCTGGCGCCGATGAAAACGGTCCGATACATCCATTGGAAGGACGGCGGCATGTGGCTCGGTTACCTTGAGGAGTATCCGGACTACATGACGCAAGGGAAGACACTCAAGGAACTTCAGGAAAACCTGAAGGATATTTACGACGACCTTCATGGTGGCCATATTCCGGGCGTCCGCAAGGTCTCGGAACTCCAGGTCGCATGAAACGTCGGGAGCTTGTGCGTCAGCTCGAGCAAAATGGCTGTAGACTCATCCGGCATGGCGGGCGACACGACTGGTATCAAAATCCCCGAACCGGAGTGTGCCAACCCATCCCGCGGCACACGGAGATTAACGAGCATCTCGCGCGCAGCGTTCTCCGGAAACTAAAAGACTGACGGCTCAACAAGACGAGATCATCGGGAGTCGTCGGGGGTGGTCCGCCCCTTTTTCGCTATATTTTAGCTGTTTCGCGGGTATCTCTTATCGTTGCAAGGCGCACACACATGGGGTGGGGTATGAACAGCTCCGGGCGGGCTTGGGTAGCCGTATTGGCGGGTGGACTGGTTTTCCTGATGGGGCATCTCGCGACGGCTTCCGTGCCGGACGCGCGGGGCGTTGCGCCCGGGGCCTTTCCCTCTTTTTCCGCCGGCGTGCATGCCTCGGGTTTCCGTGCGCCGGGCGGCCTCGCACTGCATCCCGACACCGGCGACTTGTTCGTGGCGGAGGAGGATGCGGGCCGCATCGCGGTCGTCCGCGCGGGCAAGACGGTGTACACCATCGGACCCGACCTCCAGTTGCGCGATACGCTGCCGGACTGGCTGGTGACGGATGACCGCCCGCGGACGCACTGGCTGAATCCCCGCCTCGCGAATCCCGAAGGGCTCGCCTTTGGCCCGGACGGCGCGCTTTATGTCGTCGAAGACACGCCCGGCGGGCGCGTGCTCGTGTTCGAGCCGGAGGCCGATGGCGTCTATCGGCGCGGCGCGGTCGTGCCGGTCCCGAACATGGGCGACGCCTATGCCTGGGAAGCCGTCGCCGTCAGCCGCGAGGGACGCCTGTTCCTCGTCGGCTCGTCGCACGAGCGCGGCCTCGGCGTCGGCTTCAGTTGCGTGCTCTCCCGCGATGCGGACCAGACCTGGTGGCTGGTGGACTACAGCCCGCTCGCGGCGTTCAGCGCGCTGGCGCTTTCGCGCGCGGAGGACATCGTGGTGGTCGGCGACGAATCCGTCGGTGGGCTCACCTGGTGGGACATCGCCCGCCACCGCGAGGTGCAGACGGTGACCGAGGACCTGTCGCGCATCGAGGGCCTCGCGATCCTGCCCGACGGCTCGCTCGTGATCGCGCAGGAATCGGTGCCGGCGGCGGATGGGCGTCCCGCGGGCGGGCGCCTCGTGCGCGTGGACCCCGCGGGCGGACCGCGCACGGTGATTGCGGAAGGCCTCGGCACCATCGAGTCCGTCGTCTGCGACGAGCGCACGGGGCGCCTGTATGTCACGGAGGATTCCACGGGCCGCGTGTTGAGTTTCTCCCCCGGGGCGCCGTTCGGCCCGCACCAGGAGTTACTACAGCTCACGCGGCGCAGCGGCGAGGCGCGCCGCGGTGTGCCGCCGCGCCAGACGCCGGATTTCCTGCGCTCACTGATGAAAAAAGTCGGCGTGGAGCTGATGGACGACGGCCGCGAGGGCGGGGGACGCGACGGCACGGTGGCCCGCGGCGATCAGATTCCGCCCATGACCCTGGAGGAACTGGGCCGCCGCATCCCGCTCGTCGCGGGGCGCGTCTCGGTCGAGCCGATTGCCGACGACCCGGACCCGATTGTCGAAGTCAGCTTCATCAACTTTTTCCCGAACCAGCTCGTCAGCGCCGACAACCGCCCGATGCCCGGGTTCTGCCTGTTCGCCGCGCGCCACCGCAGCGGCAAGATCGACCGCAGCCAGATCCTCGGCGGCCTGCAGGCGCGGCGGCTCGGACCGGACGGGAAGACCGCGATGCTGCACCCCCAGGCGATGATGATGGTGCCGCTGACCACCTGTTCCGCCGTCGAGAGCGACAACGGCGTCACCGTCACGATGGCGTTCATCGGGCTCGACCGGTTCAAAGACTGCTACCTGACCCTGAACTACGGGCGGCGCAACGAGGCGTGGTTCACCGTGTCGGGCGAGCAGTTGCGCGTGGCGCGCGCGAGTTTTTCCGAAAAACAGGCCGATGGCCGCGAGGTGATCAACTTCGCGATGACCGGCGTGCGCCCCCGCCGCGCGGAGGACGCGACCTGGCTGCGGCTGAGCACCGAGCCCCGCTGGACGCTCCTGCTGCCCAGCACCGATCCGTGGGTTTCGCGCTGGTCGCTGGCCAACGTGCCCGACCTCGTCGCGCAGATGCGCCGGTTCAACGAAAACATAGCCGCCGAACTGCTGGCCGCCGATGAGCGCGCTGCGCAGGAAGAACTCGCACGCGGCAAGGACGAGAGCGGCGAGACGGAGGAATCCGCCGCCGTGGACAAGGCCGAACCCGGCCACGCGGAGGCCCCGAAGCCGGTGTTCGATCCGCTCGTCAATATCGAGATCGCGCCCCCGCCGGTCAGCGAGGAGGACCTCATCCTCACGAACCTCATCCTGAGCCGCATCGTCATGGGCTGGCCCTCCGGCGTCATGCCCTGATTCCCGGGCGCCCGTATGCGAGGTCGCGTTCATCTCCTCCTTGCGCTTGTGTGCGTGCTCGCGGTCCCCGCGGGCGCGCAGCCGTACCACGAAATATTTAACGCCACGAAGGCCGTGGGCCGGTTCGGCGATGCGCCCGCCACGCTGTACCTCGCGCCGTCTCCGTATATTTCCGACGGCCTCGTCGAGTTCATCCGGGGCGCGACGTCCACGCTCGATGTGTGCGTGTTTGAGGTGAACCTGCCGAAGGTCATGGACGCGCTGCTCGACGCGCGGGAGCGCAAGGTCACCGTGCGCGTGGCCGTGCCGCCGAGCGCGCGGCCGACGGAGTACGAGGCGGAGTTGTATGAGCAGTTCCGGAGCCTGGAGCGCCGGAAGATGCTGCGCTATACGCAGAACAAATCCGGCCTGATGCACAACAAGTTCATGGTCGCCGACGGCCTGCGCATCTGGACGGGGTCCTACAACTTCACGCGTAACGACACCGAGTACAACGACAACAACGCGCTGACCTTCGCGAGCCCGGAGCTGGCGGCAAATTATACGGCGGAATTCGAGGAAATCTGGGCGGGTGTGCATGGAAAACGGAACGCGACGCCCACGCCGCATCCCGTCGTCCACATGGGCGCCACGACCATCCGGAACCTGTTCGCGCCGGAGGACGACCTGGAGGGCGCGATCGTGGAGGAGGTCCTCAAGGCGACGAACAACGTCTACATGATGGCGTTCGCGTTCACCGACGTGGCGATTTTTAATGCGCTGTCAAACCGGGTGGTCAACGGGGTCAAGGTGTACACGCTGTTCGAGCAGAGCCTGGCCCGGCAGCGGTCGTCGCGGCTCAAGGATTTGCGCGAGATCGGCGCGACCGTTCGCATTTCGCCGAACAACGGGCAGATGCACCACAAGGTCATCGTCGTGGACGACAACGTCGTCATCACCGGCTCCGCCAACTTCTCCGCCTCCGCGCTGAAGGTGAACGACGAGAACCTGCTGATCTTCAACAGCCGCGACCTCGCCCGCGCCATGACCCGCGAGTTCACCCGCTGCTGGCAGGCCCAGCCCTACATCTGGAACAAGTGGAGCCAGAAGGTCCGCTGACCGCGCGCCGGTCAGCAAATCGGAAACTCAACCACCGCGGCGTGAAGCACCCCCGGAGCGCCCCCCGCCCTCCTCACCGGTTACAGGTCACCGAACACCGGTCACCTCATCCCCTTCGGCGGGGAACACCTTTGCCAACAGTTCGGAAAGGCCCCGGCGTTGGGCCGTTTCCGACATCCACGCCTGATCCAGGTCGTCACACATCGCCACGATCGCACGGCTGTCCAGCAGATGCTTCTCCGAGCCTCCTTCGCGGTAGTATTCGAGTTTTCGCAAAATGACGTACTCGGGAGGTGCCACCTGGATCTCCACGCCATCCAGCGTCAGCCTCCGACGATGCTGCATCCCCCATTGGTGCAGTGCATCGCGCCCGGCAAGATAGATGTCGGCCTTCATCCCGGTGGCATGATGAATCAAGTTGAAATGTCCTCGCTGGGGTCGGCGGCTTTCCGCCTCGAGCACCTCAAGCGGCGGGCAGTAAAACTGATCGACAGGAAACGCCGCTGCAAAGGCTTCGACGGCGGTTGCCGGCAGCTCCACCACCAGATCCACGTCATGGGTGAAGCGCGGTTCGCCATATAGCGTGGCGGCAACCGAGCCGGTCACCATGTAGGGGCACTGCAGCCGGTTGAGCGCCGCGACGAAGACAAGGAATGGATTATCCGCCTGCATGGATGAAAATTCGCCGGACGGCTTCTTCGATGCGCGACTCCGGCCAGTCGGGATGACGGCTTCGCAAATAGGCCGCTTTCAGGCGCCACGCCATATGCCAGTACGTCCCGAGCAATCGGAACTTGTCGGCCGGCGTCATCGCCCGCAAATCAGCTCGCTGCACACGATCCATAGACATCACCGTGTCACATCGCCGCAACGCCGTGAAGTTCAAACGCCCGCGATTTGCGCGATTGTATCGCAAGGCGCTCCGGGGGGGGCAATCCGCAGTTGGAATCGGCGTGAGGAGGAGGACGGGTCAGGGCGTGGAGAGGACGTTTGATTCGCCTTCGGATTTGGCGATGACGACGGCGCCGGTGGCGTCGCCGAAGACGTTTACGGTCGTGCGGCACATGTCGAGGATGCGGTCGGTGGCGAGGATGAGGCCGATGCCCTCGGCGGGGAGGCCGATGTTCTGGAGGATCAGCACGATGGCGACGAGGCTGGCGGCGGGGATGCCGGCGACGCCGACGGAGGTGAGGATGGCGAGCGCGACGACGGTGAACTGGGTCGCGAAGGTCAACTCCAGGCCGTAGGCCTGCGCGATGAAGAGCGCGGCGACGCATTCGTAGAGCGCGGTGCCGTCCATGTTCACCGTCGCGCCGAGCGGAATGACGAAGCTGCTGACGCGGTTGGAGACGCCGGCGCGTTTTTCCGCGCAGTCCATGCTGACCGGCACGGTGGCGGTGGAGGAGCTGGTGGAAAACGCGGTGAGCAGGGCGGGGGTCATCGCGCGGAAGTGGCGCCACGGCTTGATGCGCGCGAGCAGGAGGAGCAGCAGCGGCAGGGTGAGGAACATATGGGTTCCGAGGGCGAGCACGACGGTCGCGAAGAAGGCGGCGAGCGGGCGCCAGGCGTCGATGCCGGTGGTGGCGACAACGCGCGCGACGAGGCCGAACACGCCGAGCGGCGCGAACCGCAGGATCCAGTCGGTCAGCAGCATCATCACGTCGTACAGGCCCTGGATCAAACCGCGCAGCGGCGCGCCGGATGCGGCGGGCACGCGCGCGAGGAAGAAGCCGAACAGCAGCGAGAAGACGATGAGGCCGAGCAAATCGCCCTCCGCGGCGGACGACACGACGTTGGTCGGCACCATGCGCAGCAGGATGTCGGCGAAATCCTGACCCGTGCGGCCCGCGACTTTTTCCTGCACGGCGGCGGTTTCCGCGGACAGGCCGATGAGGTCGCGCGCGGGCTCGCCGTTTACGACGCCGGGCTGGATCGCCTGTACCCAGACCAGTCCGGTCAACACGGCGAGGGTGGTGGTCGCGAAATAGAAGCCGAGTGTTTTTGCGCCGAGCCGTCCGAAGTCGCGCCCGCCGCCAAGCTGCGCGATGCCGTTGATGACCGCGCTGACCACGAGCGGGACGGTGATCATCTTCAGCGCATTGAGGAACAGCGTGCCGAGCATCCGATAGGCGTTGAGCGCCCAGCCGACGGGCTCGCCGCTGAGGCCGCCCGTCGCGAGCCCCGCCGCGACCGCCGCGAGGAGGGCGATGAAGATTTGAACGTGGAGCGGAATGCGGAGCAGGCGCGTGAGCATCACGGAAGTTTACCGCGCATCGCGGTGGGGGCAACGATCGAATTTTGCGCGTGTTTCTGAGTGGGGAATTAACCACCCGCTTCGCTTGAGTTCACGGAGAAGATTTTTTTGGCGAAGAATTAAAAATCCCCTTTCCGTGCCTCTGTGCACTCCGTGGTGAAGTTCCTGCTTCGGGCGGAGCGACGACGAGGACGAGGCGAAGTTACGTCACCAGTTCGCCGCCGGGGCCGAGGGCCTGGGCGGTGAGGAGGTCGCTGAAGTAGCCGCCGCGGCGGCGGAGTTCGTCGAACGTGCCCTCCTCGGCGATGCGGCCCTGGTCCATGACGACCACGCGGTCGGCCTTGCGGATGGTGCTGAGGCGGTGGGCGATGGTGATGACCGTGCGCCCGGCGGCGAGCCGTTCGAGGGCCTCCTGCACGAGGCGTTCGCTTTCGTAGTCGAGCGCGGAGGTGGCCTCGTCGAGGATGAGGATGCGCGGGTCGCGCAGCAGCGCGCGCGCGATGGAGAGGCGCTGGCGCTGGCCGCCGGAGAGCATGACGCCGCGCTCGCCGACCTTGGTTTCGTAACCCTCGGGCATGCGCAGGATGAATTCCTCGGCGTTCGCGAGGCGCGCGGCTTCGCGAATCTGTTCGTCCGTCGCGTCGGGCTTCGCGAATTTGATGTTTTCCGCGACCGTGCCGGAGAGCAACAGGCTTTCCTGGAGGACCACGGCGCACTGCTTGCGCAGCCACCGCATGTCGAGGTCCGCCTGCGGCGTTTCGTCGATGAAGACGGTGCCCTGGCCCGCGCGGTAGAGGCCGAGGATGAGGTAGGTGATCGTGCTCTTGCCCGCGCCGGAGTGGCCGACGAGCGCGACGTGTTCGCCGGGCTTGATGCGCAGCGAGAAGTCGCTGATCACCGCGCGCGTCGTCTCCGGGTAGGCGAACGTGACGTGGTCGAACCGGATGTCGCCGCGCAGCGGGGCGGGCGCGCGCGTGCCCTTCCATTCCTCGACATAGGTGGAGTCGAGCAGTTCCTTGATGCTGCGGTAGCTCTCCTGGCCCATGAAGTACTGCTCGCTGACCGTGGCGAACAGGTGGACCGGCATCATGATGACCGGCAGGCCGGCCATGAAGGCGAGCAGCGTGCCGATGGTCATCGAGCCCTGGATGACGAACCACGCGCCGCCCGCGATGACGAGCAGCGAGAGGAATTGCGTCGTGGCGTAGGAGAAGGTGTTGAACATCGAGTTGATGCTCGTCAGTTCGACCTTGGCCTGGGCGAGCGCGTGGCTGCGCTCGTCGAGCCGCGCGGTGACCTGCTTCTCCTCGCCGAGCGAGCGCACGAGGCGGAGCGCGGTGATGGCCTCGCTGGCCGAGCCGGTGAGCCGCTCCTGCGCGAGGCGGTTGCTTTCGTTGGAGACGCGGATGCGGTCGTGGAACGTCTGCCGGATGTAGATGAAAATCGGCACCATCATCAACAGCGCGATGGAGAGCTGCCAGTGCAGCGCGACGAGGATGAGCGTGATGCTGAGCGAATAGAGGATGTTCGGCAGGAACTGGTTCAGGATCTGCGAGGCCGCGCCCTCGATCTTCTGCGTGTCGAACGCGTATTTCGAGAGCAGGCGCCCGGTTTTCTGGCGGTCGAGATAGCCGAAGTTCAGGAAGTGCAGCTTGTTGAAGATTTCGCCGCGCAAGTCGGTCAGCAGCGCGGCCATCTCGCGGCCGATCGTGATCGCGCCCGCGACGGCGAACGCATAGTGCAGGAAGAGCAGGCCGACGAAGATCAGGCTGATGACGAGGATGCCGGCCTTGTCGCCCGTCCGCACATGCTCGTCGATGATGATCTGGAAGAGCCACGGGCAGGGGGCGATGACGATGCAGCGGAGGATCGCCAGCGTGACGCCGCGCGAGAAGCGTTTGCGCTGGCTGGCAAGGAATCCGACGAGCGTGGTGGACTGGAGCAGGGAGGAGTCGTTCATCTGTTTTTCCCGGCGTCGCGCCGCAGGTCGCGCGCGCTGCGGAACACGACCTCGGCCAGCGAGCGGTGGCCGAGGTTCAGGCGCACATCCAGGCTCGACCCGAGCACGAGCGGGTGGGGGGTGTGTTCGACGCGGATGTCGATTTCGTAGCCGTCCGCCTGGGCCTCCGGCGCGACGCGTTCGACCGTGCCGCGCACGGCGCCTTCCAGCATCGATTCGAACACGTGGGACTCCATCAGCGCCGGCGTGCCGATCTTGAGCAGGTCGATGTTGCGTTCCGGCACCAGCGCCTTCACGACGTGCGCGCCGGAGGTGGGCGCGAGCTTGAGCAATTCCGTGCCGCGCGCGACGGCCATGCCGGGGTAGCGGACGGCGAGCGCGACGACCTGTCCGTCGATCGGCGCCCGCAATTTCAGCGCATCCTGCTGCGCGCGCATGAGGTCGATTTCGCGGCGGACGAGGCCGCGCAGGGCTTCGAGGCGCTGCCGCTCGATGGCGATGCGTTCGCGCTCCAGTTCGGGCAGGCCCGCGGCGCGCAGGTCCGAGAGCAGTTCCGCCTGCGCGAGTTCCAGTTCCGAGCGCAGTTTCTCGATTTCCTGCCGGCGCACCTCCAGTTCGGAGATGATCTGCTGGTCCTGGCCGGAGGCGTAGCTTTTCTCGATTTGTTCCTGGATCGCGCGGATGCGGGAGAGCCGTTCCACGCGCCCGTCCGCGGCGAGCATGTCGAGCGAGGCCGGCTGCAGGTCCAGTTCGCGCAGCTTGACGGTCTGTGCCGCGAGCGCGGCGTCCAGCTCTGCGGCTTCGCGTTCGAGTTCGATGACACGCAGGACGAGCGCCTGGTCATCCAGTTCCAGCAGGACGTCCCCGCGGGCCACCGACTGGCCCAGTTCCGCGCGGTGGTGCGCGATCAGGCCGTCCATCGGCGCGTAAATCCGGGTTTCGTCCTCCGAGCGGACCTGCCCCTTGGTCCGGATCGTTAATTCCACGCGCAACAACGCAATGCCCACGACGATCAGCGCGCTGCCGATCAGGGCGCTCGCCACGATGGACGAGATGCGTCCCCGCTTTGGAACCTCATTCATTAACCGTCTACCGATACCACATGCCGCCCGCAACCCCAAGCCCCAAATGGATACCTTATACGTCACAGCTCTTTATTTTTTCGCCCCTAAACCTTCAAACGTTTTTCCGGTAAAATTTTTAACTAATTCGCTTCACAAAGAATGAACACCCCCGTAATGTAGTAAAGCGTTTTACCCTCATGTTGGGGTTCTGCAGCGGGTTTGGGGTGAGTAGGGTTGGTTTTGGGATCGGACGAATTTTCGGGGAGACATGACCATGATGCGCAAGATGACGTTGTCCGCAATTTCCGCGCTGTTTACGCTGCCGTTGCTGGTGGCCACGGTGCGCGGCGAGGTGTTGCTGCAATACTTCGAGACGGAGTGGGACCAGATCTACCAGCGCATCCCGGAAATCGCCGAAATCGGCTATGAAGGCCTGTGGACGCCGCCTCCGGCGAAATCCCCCCATGCGGGCGGCCAGTATGCGGGCGGCGGCAACGTCGGCTACAGCCATTTCGACAAATTTGACCTCGGCGACGTGCCGCAGCGCGGGTCGCGCGCGACGCGGTACGGCACGCGCGGCTCGCTGCGCAACATGGTGGACAACGCGCGCCGGTCGCACCTGCGGATCTATCCCGACGTGGTGATGAACCACAACGGCAACGGCCCCGACTACCGCACGTATCCCGGCACGGTGCCGAACGATTACCACGGCTGGTTCGACGGCGGGCAGCCGGGCGGGTTCAAGCGCGCGCCGCGCATGTTCCAGTGGACGCCGGACAACGGCTACGGCGGCACGCTGCACCAAGAACTCGTCAGCCTGATCGACTTCCAGACGGAATCCGACAACCGGTTCAGCACCGGCTCCCCGAATTACTCCTTCCCGCCCGCGCCGTTCATCCGCCATCCCGGCCGCCCCGACCTCTACCCCTACGGCCCGCCCGCCGCGGAGAACACGATCCAGTTCCTGAACCGCTGGATCGCGTGGCTCGGCAATGCGATGGACTATGACGGCGTGCGCCTCGACGCGCCGAAGCACATGACGGCGGACTTCTTCGGCCTGCCCGGGCAGGTCGGCACGTTCCTGCACGAGATCCAGTACAACTTCGACTCCCGCCGCGGCTACACGGACTACACGAACAGCGCGACGAGCTTCGAGCAGCTGTACCTCAACTACCAGGAGCGCGACGATGCGCTGATCTATTCCGAGTTCTTCATCGGCGGCCAGGGCGAGGTGGACTACTGGCGCAACTTCGGCGGGCAGGGCAACAAGTTCCGCTACCTCGATTTCCCCCGCAAATCGCAGATGATCGGCGCAGCGTTCGGCGGCGGCAACCTGGCGGCGCTCGACAACCTGACCGCGGGCTTCTCGCCGGCGGAAGGCGTGATGTTCGCCCACAGCCACGACGAAAACCCGCCGGGCAAACTCGACCTCGCCTACGCCTATATCCTGACGCGCATCGGCCTGCCGGTCGTGTTCTTTACGGGCAACAACCTCGACGGCAGCGAGGTGAACGTGAAGACGTGGATGAAGCTGGGCTACGGCTCCGCGCTCGGCGACTACAGCTACGGCGCGGTCCCGAACATGGTGTGGGTCAACAAGCAGTTCGCCCGCGCGTCGGAGTGGACCCGCTGGGTCGAGGGCGATTTCTACGTCTATGAGCGCTTCCAGGACCTGAACACCAGCAGCAGCCCCAACGCGGGCGAGGGCCTCCTGCTCGTCGGGCTCAACGATTCCGGCGGGAACCAGACGCGCAACAACGTGCAGACGGCGTTTGACCCCGGGACGGTGCTCAAGAACTACTCCATCTTCCCGGCCGGCGACCTGACGGTGAACGGCTCGGGCCAGGTGAACCTCACGATTCCCGCCGGCAACAACGGCCAGGGCTGGGTCTTCTATGCGCCCCGCGTGCCGGAGTCCGACGGCGACCCGCTGCGCTTCGTGCAGGGCGGCAACCCCGCGCCCACGATGAACTGGATCGTGCCGGGCGGCAAGCTGGCCGCGAACAAGCCGCGCACGGTCACGCGCCTCACGGCGGACACGGTGGACATCAACACGCATTACCAGAACCCGCCGGATGGCGCGGTGGATGCGGTGATGCTCAAGTGGGGCCTCGGGCAGCGCATGCACCCGACGAACTTCTTCTCGGCGGGTGTGGACAACGTGAGCGGCAAGTTCCAGTCCGCCAATCCCGTCACGGTCGGCGGCAACGGCGGCACGGGCCACTTCCGCCTGACGGCGACGATCACCAACATGGCCGAAGGCCTGCACCTCGTGCAGGGCCGCGCGTTTGTCGGCCGCCCCGGGGGCAAGCCGGCGCTGTTCAACACGTTCCGTGAAGTCGTGTATGTCGACCGCCGCGGGCCGGACCTGTCGATTCCGTATCCGGCCGAGAACGGCACGGTGAACGGCAGCACGGTCGTGACGGTGGAGAACCCGGACCGCACGGCGTATTACCTCGAATACAGCGTGAACGGCGGCAGCTTCAATTTCTGCGACGAGATCCAGAAGGGCGAGTGGCGCTTCGTGCTGCCCGCGCTGGCGAGCGGCACCCACACGGTGTCGGTCCGCGCGATCGAGGCGGACTACGGCAGCCCGCGCACGGCGATCAACACGGGCGTGTTGACGCGCGTGTTTAATGTCTCCGCCGGCTCTGCCCCGACGATCGCCTTCCAGGGCATCAACCGCGGCGTGGGCACCGACATCGAGATGCCGTTCTTCCGCACGGTGGTCAGCGCGCCGGGCGCGACCTCGGTGAAGCTGTTCTGGGACGGCAAGGAGCTGCCGCTCGTGGGCGGCGTCTCCGGCGCGACGAACATCTTCGACGGCCGCTACCTCATCGGCGGCACGACGCAGCGCCTGTGGGGCGCCTTCGTCAACGGTCCGCACTTCTTCGAGGCGGTGGCGGTCAGCGGCGTCACGACGACCCGCGTGGCGACCCGCCGCGTGTTCAACCTCTACGGCGCGAACATCATCGACTCCGACGGCGACGGCCTGCCGGACGAGGTGGAAATGCCGAACTTCTTCGCCGGCACCGCGCCGGGCCCGAACGTCCCGTGGCCGGGCGACAATTCCGGCTCGGGCAACCAGGACATGATCCCGAACTATGGTGAGACGTGGACCCGCCTGAACCCGATGAACGCCGAGACGTTCTACAACGGGACGTGGGACGACAACCTCGACTCCGACGGCGACGGCGTGCCGAACGGCTGCGAAGTGCGCCAGGGCTACCTGCTGCACACGAACGCGTGGCACTTCAACATCTACAACGGCGGCAGCAAGCCCGCGTCCTGCGTGGAGACGAACGGCGGCGGCGGCGGCTCGATCCCGGCACAGACGACGTGGACGCCGGAGACGCCGAACCAGTGCGGCGGCAGCACGCTGACGATCACCTACAAACCGAACGAGGGCGTGTTGAGCAACGCGTCGCCGATCCAAGTGTACATCGGCCACAACGGCTTCTCGAACGTCACGACGAACACGATGAACGACATCGGCGGCGGCCAGTGGCAGTACATCTACAACGTGCCCGGCGTCGCGACGCAGGTGAACTTCGTGTTCCGCAACCTCGCGGGCAGCGTGTGGGACAACAACGGCGGCGCGAACTGGAACGTGAACGTCGGCCCCTGCATCGTCGCCACGAACTTCTTCGTGATGAACGGCACGCCGGACAGCGCGCAATACGAAGTCTCGTCCACCGGCATGAAGATCCTCGCCGCGGTGAAGAGCAACAACCTCTATGTCGCGACGTGGTCGGCCAACGGCAGCGAGTCGGGCGGCGACCACTTCGTGTACATCACCGACCGGTTCGGCGCGCCGGAGCCCGCTCCGTGGGCGAAGGCCGGCAACATCTACTTCGCCAAGGCGACGAAGCCGCACCTCGTGTCCGAGTCGGCCGCCTCCGCCGGCTACCACGCGTTCAACAACAGCGGCGCGTCAGGCCGCAGCGCGATGGGCCCGAACGGGCAGGTGCTTGAGGGCGAGTTCAACCTCGCCGAGGTGTTCGGCTATGTGCCCGAGAAGGTGTACATCGCCGCGGTGTCGATGGGCGACGGGGACGGCGGCAATGTGCTGAGCCAGGGCCCGGCGCAGTGGGAGAACAACAACGACATCGAGATCACCGAGTTCCTGCCGGTGAACGTCGCCAGCGTGCGCGACGAGAACCTCGACGGCGTGTTCGACGCGGGCCGCCCGTACATGGAGTCGGTGGTCAACGGCAACACGAACAACGCGAACTACAACATCCGCCGCTTCTTCATCGACGAACTCGCCGGCGAGTCGGCGTCGATCACGCTCCGCCTGTTCATCAACGGGCCGGGCGGGACGAATGTCGTGTCCGACGTCGAGCTGTTCTCGAACCTGAACCGCCGCGACTTCGCGGTGCTGCCGGGCGATGAGGA
>CALKUH010000042.1 GCA_937996795.1 uncultured Verrucomicrobiota bacterium
CGGGGCGAGCGCTGGAGGAGGCGGCTGCGCGAGTGGGGGTGGCCGTCCGTGAGCTGTGGGGTCGGAAGCAGACGGACCCCGTGAAGCAGGCGGTGGCGTGGTGGGTGAAGAGCCGCAGCATTGTAAGTGACGAATGGATCAGCGCTAAGCTGGAGATGGGCAGTCGCACCAACGTCCACCGAGCCGTACACGCCTATCGCGCCCCGCGTGATGCGACGCGGAAGAAGCTGAAGGCAAAGTTGCAACTATGTGCGGACTGACCCCTTTTTCCTGCTCTCGGCCGAGGCCCACGGCGGCCGCATCACCCTCGAATCCCCCTGGCGCCCCCACGGTGACGGCGTTCGGGTGACGCTCCAGTTGCCGGGGTTGTGCGCCACGGGTTCATAGCCGCCCGCTCCCGATTGTGAGCGGAACACGTTTTCGGTAAAAACTGGTAATCGTACGTATGTACGATTATGGTTCCTGCATGCCCCGCTCCCTGGACATCCCCGCGAAAGTGGCCGCCCTCCGCACCTTTTACCGGACGGCGGGCCGGCCGCCGACCTACCGGGAGGCGATGGAGGTGTTCGGCTACACCTCCATCGCCTCGGCCCAATTCACCCTGCGCCGCCTGGAGGCGCTCGGGTACGTCCAGCGCGGGCCCACGGGGCGGCTGGCATTCACCGGCAGGATCAACGGCGACATCAAGCTGCTGGGGTCGGTCTCCGCCGGCTTCCCGTCGCCCGCGGAGGAGGAGACGGTGGATCTGCTGAATCTCACGGACTTCCTGGTCCGGCGGCGGGAGGCCACCTACATCCTCAAGGTGGACGGCGATTCGATGATCGACGCGCTCATCGGGCCGGGGGACCTGCTGATCGTGGAGCGCGGGCGGAACCCGAAAAACGGCGACATCGTCGTGGCCGCGGTGGACGGCGACTGGACCGTAAAATATTTCGAGAAGAACGGGCGCACCGTGCGCCTGGTGCCCGCGAATAAAAAGTACCGGCCCATCATTCCGAACGAGTCGATGGAAATCGGCGGCATCGTCCGGGCGGTCATCCGGAAGTATGGCGTGTAGAGGTTCCCATGGGCGAGGTGGCGGCAATCAGCCAGGAGGGGTTTCCCCGCGCGATCCTGCATGTGGACGGGGATGCCTTCTTCACCTCCGTCGAGCAGGCGCTCCATCCGCGCTACCGGGGCAAGCCCATGGTCACGGGGGCCGAGCGCGGCATCATCGCGTGCGCGTCGTATGAAGCGAAGCGGCTGGGGATCAAACGGGGCCTCGCGCTGCACGAGGCGCGGCGGATGTGCCCGCAGTTGATTGTCCTGCCGTCGGACTACGAGACCTATTCGATGATGAGCAAGCGGATGTTCGAGATCCTCCGCCGGTGGACCCCGCTCGTCGAGGAGTCGTCGATCGACGAGGGCTTCGCCGATCTCACGGGCATGCGGCGTTTCCACGGCTGCTCGTATGAACAGATGGGGCGCGACCTCCAGCGAACGATCCACGCCGAGCTGGGCCTGACGGTTTCCGTGGGCATCAGCCTTTCCAAGGGCCTGGCGAAATTGTGCTCAAAGTACCGGAAACCCAACGGATTCACCGCGGTCCCGGGTCGCTACCTGCACCTGTTTCTCCAGCGCCACAAACTGGATGACGTCTGGGGCTTTGGCGCGAACACGACGGCGTTCCTGGAGAAGCACGGCCTGCGAACCGCGTACGACTTCGTCATGAAGCCCGAGCGGTGGGTTGCGGCGCAGTTGACGAAGGTGCAGGTCGAGATCTGGCACGAACTGCGGGGGCGGAGCGTATACCCCGTGACCACGGAGGAGAAGACGGACTACGACACCGTCAGCAAGTGCAAGAGCTTCACCGCGCCGAGCGCGAATCCCGACTACATCTGGGCGAAACTCGTCCGGAACCTGGAGTCCGCCTTCATCAAGCTCCGGCGGCATCGCCTGAAGGCGCGGCTCCTGCTGGTGGGGTTGCGGTTTAACGATTTCCGGCACGTCGGGGCCGAAGCCCTGCTCACGCGGGCGACCGCCGCGCCGGGGGAGGCGGTGCCGGTGTTGCGGGAACTGTTCGACCGCGTCTTCCAGCCCGGCGCGGAATATCGTGCCACCATGGTTTGCCTCGGGAAGCTTTCCGCCGACCGCTGCGACCAGTTGGACCTGTTTGAGGACCGGTTGCGGGTTGAGAAACTGGAGGAAACCGCGCGGGTTATCGACAAACTCGCCGGGGAATTCGGGAAACACAAACTCGCCCAGGGCACCGCGCTCTACCTCGGCCAGCACAGGCGCACGGCGCGCGACGTCCAGCCGTGGCGGAGAACAAGCCTGCTTCCCGGCGAAACCCCGCGCCAACGATTGAATCTGCCGATGCTGGGCGAATGAGTTCCGCGCGCGGATCGCGCCGCGCCGTGGAACGTCGGGGTTAATCGTCGACGCTGTCGTCGTCCACATCGTCGTCCGCGGCATCGTCGTCGTCATCGTCTGAACCGCTGCCGGAGGAAGGGCTGTTGGAGTCGTCGTCGCCCTCGTCATCCAGGGAAGCGTCGGAGGCGTCATCAAGGCTGTCCTCGTCCTCCACCTCGACCCGCACCGACTCCGGTTCGGCGCGTCCGCTGCGGACGCGGACGTTGTTGAGCTCAATGATCGCGCGCTCCGGCACATCGAGCGACAGGTCCCCCTGCGTGCCGTCGCGCGCGAACACCACGCGGCGGTTTCCGGGCGGGACCCCGGACAGCACGAAGAATCCATCCCCCGCGGTGGAGGACGACAAATCCGTTCCCGTCACGGACACCGCCACGTTGGCGCCGTCGCCTTCCTCAAACGAGGCGACCACCCCGCGAATCGTCGCAGCGCTTTCCACGACGCCGCCGCCTCCGCCCGATCCGCCGAGGCAACCCGCGGCCAGGAGCGTGGCCGCGCAAACGCCCGCCCGCAATCCGCGCCAGGCGGCGCGGAGGCGGGCGTCACGACCGTTGGATGGTTTCGACGTCATCATGGAGGTGTGGTCGAAGTGTGGCGTTATCCGGTGCTGTTTGTACAGCCGTCAGTCGTCGTTGCTGTCGTTGTCGCTGCCCGAGCCGCTGTTGCCGCTTGAGCCGCTGTTATCGCCCGAGTCGTCGTCCGACACATCGTCAGAATCGTCGTCCTGGGAATCATCATCCAGCGAGTCGTCGTCGAGTGAGTCATCGCTCGGATCATCGCTGTTGTCATCGCTGCCCGACGTGTCGTCCACTTCGATTTCGATTTCCCGCACGCGCGCCTGGCCGCCCTCGACGCGGACGCCCTCGAGTTTGACGACGGCGTTTTCCGGCACGAAGATCGGCATCGTCACCGTTTCGCCGTTGTAGGTGAACACGATTTCGCGCTCGCCGGGCGGGACGCCGGAAATGATGAACAGGCCGTCCTCCTCCGTCACCGCGGTCGCGCCTTCGATGCTCACCGACACGCCGCCGATGGCGGCGTAGGCGGACTGAACGAGAACATTCGCCATGCCGGCGAGCACCCGTTCGCCCCATGATTTCTTGACCGGCAGGTAGGTGGCGTTGCCGGACGCAAAACTTTCCACCGTGCCCTGGATGGTCGAGGCGCCTGACGGCACATCGCCGCCGCCCCCCCCGCCGCTATTGCAGGCGGTAAGGCCCGCCATCACCACCGCCAGTGCGGCTGCGCCCGCAAGGGCCCTCATGCCGATCCCCGTCTTTCGTTTCATGCTCATCGTCGTGCTCCTCCAGTTGGGTTTCATCCACACCTTCAATCTACACGCCGTCCCCGCGCGGGGCAGGGTGAACCACCTGAAGATTTCTTAAGGAAGCGACGCGTGCGCCGCGCGCGCGCTTGAGGCATAAGGCCGACATGCCTACGATGCCAGCGCACATGAACAACGAAGGCAATTCTCCGGTGGATCGCCCGCCCGTTTCGATTTCCGCCACGCGCGTCGCGGCGTGGGTGTTTGGCGTGGCCGTGGTGTGCGAGCTGTTCTTTGTCTGGGCCGACTACGCGTTGAACTACAGCCGGGGGACGCCCTACGCGCCGTTGCGCCGTTTTTTCAACATCGCGCGGGAGGACGGCGTGGCGTCGTGGTTCGGCACGACGCAGACGATGCTCATCGCGCTGACGTTCCTGCTGCTGCATCTCGGCGAGCGCATCCGTCCCGACGCGTCGCGCCTTCAGCGTGCCGGCTGGCTCGCGCTGGCCTGTTTTTTCGGCTACATGGCGTTTGATGACGGGACCGAGTTCCACGAACGCATGGGATCCGTGTGGAAAGCCATGCGCAGCGCGGAGGGCTCGTCGCGTATGGCCGGGTGGGGTACCCTGTTCCCGAGTTACGACTGGCAGTTCCTGTTCCTGCCGCTGTTCGGCGCGGCGGGCCTGTTCATGGCGTGGTTTCTATGGCGTGAACTGGATTGGCGCGCGGGCCGCGCGGCGCTGGCGGCGTCGGTCGGGCTGCTGGCCGTTGCGGTGGGGTTGGATTTCATCGAAGGCCTGCAGTCCTCGCATCCGCTGAATCTCTTTGCGGCCTGGGGCCGCGACCCGGATGTGGACGCCTTCGCGCGGGAACACTTCCGGCGATCCGGCGCGGAGGCTGTGCGGCATTTCGCGAAGTCGCTCGAGGAATTCTTCGAGATGTTCGCGCAGACCGTCCTGTGGGCGGCGCTGATCGTTCGGACGGGGCGGCGAGGTCCGGCGGTGTTCAGGGTTGAGCCCTGAGTGTGGATTCAGCTAAACCTGAAAAAAGCTTTTGGACGGGATGGACCGGATATACGGGATTGAAGAGGAACCGCTTGTGTGGTGCGCGGACTTCACTCGCATTGTCGATGCCTGATTCGACGCAACCCCATCCAGTTCATCCCGTTGATCCTGTCCGCGTTTCTGAATGTTCGAATTTAGGCTGAAAAAGGCCGCCCTCGGCGCGGGCGGCTACAGCAACCGCCCGTCTTCCCGCGCACTTCTGCTGTAGACGCGCACGATGGGCGCGTCGATGTCAGGCTTTTCAGCAGAATCGCGCGGGGGCCGTCAGGGCACGTTTTCGTCCGGGACGGCGTTGTCGCCAAACCGGTCCAGTTCGCCGGTTGCCTTGCGCAGGCGGGCGAGGGCGACGTTGTAATCGTGCAGCGCCTGCACCTCGTTGTCGCGCGCCTGCGTGAGCGCCTGCTGGGTTTGCAGCACGTCGAGTTGCGTGGCCGCGCCGACATCGAACCGGGAGCGGGCGAGACGCACGCTTTCCTCGGCCTGTTCCACGACCTTGCGCGTGGCCTGCACCAGTTCGGCGGCTTCGATCAGGAAGGAGTTGGCGCGCCGCACTTCGACATCGATGTTCAGGCGGGCCTGCTCCTCGTCGAGGCGGGCCTGCTCCAGCGCCGAGGCGGCCTGGATCGTGCGCCCGCGGGTGGAGGCGCCGTCGAATAGGCTCCAGCTCAGGCGGAGCCCGGCGCGCCAGCCGTCCACGGACTGCCATTCGTCGTCCGAGATCGGGTCGTTCTGGAAATCATACCCGGCGAACGCGCTCAGCTCGGGGTAGTAGCTGCCGCGCGCGGCGGTCAGCGCGCGTTCCTGCGACTGGCGCAGCAGGTCGAGCTGTTTCAGCTCCGGGCGATTCTCGAAGGCGGCCGCGCGTTCGCGCGCGAGCTTCGGCGTGTAATCTTCGAACGCGAGTTCGCCGACGACATCCAGCGTTTCCTCGCGACCCGCGGGCGGCGGGGGATAGCCGAGCACGCGCGCGAGTTCCTCCAGCGCGATGCGGTAGTTGTTGCGCGCGCGGATCAACGGCGTGCGCCCGTTCGCGAGGGCCACGTCCGCGCGCAGGACGTTGAACGGCGACACCGCGCCGGCGTCGAGTTTGTTCTGGGCCGACTGCAGTTCCTCCTGCAGCAATTCGATGTTCTGCTCCTGTACGCGGATCTGCGAGCGGGCCAGCAGCACGCCGTAGTACCGCTCGCGCACCTGCAGCAGGACGTCGTTCAGTACCGCCTCCATTTCGCTCCGTGCCGCCCGTTCGGCGAGACGGCGGCTCTTGAGATTGGCCACGTTTTCACCGCCGGCGAAGAGGTTCTGCACGACTTCGACGCCGATGTTCCACGACGTCTCGCTTTCCATGCCCGGCATGTTCAGGTCCTGCTTCTGCTCCTGGTAGCGCCCGGCCACGCCGACGTTCGGGATGACGCGCCCGCGCACTTCGACCACCGCGCCGTATTGCTGGCGCACGCGCTCGCGCGCCTTGAGCAGGTCGTAGTTCTGCGCGACGGCGGTTTCGAGGCAGCGCGCGAGATCGAAGCTGCCGCGCCGCTCCATTGCCGCGGGCGTCTCTCCCGCCGGGGCGGACTCCTGCGCGAGGGCGGGGAAGGCCAGTCCCAGCAGCAGGGCGATGCCGGTGATGGCGGTGGAGGCCGCGCCGGGGCCTGCGTGACGGCGTCCCCGAATCCGGGCGCCCCAATCGGCGAAGAGCGTGTAGGCCACAGGCACGACCAGGAGGGTGAGGAAGGTGCCGGTCAGCAGGCCGCCGACGGCGGCGACGCCCATGGGCCGACGGCTTTCCCCGCCCGCGCCCCAGCCGATGGCAATCGGCAGGATGCCGAGGATCGTGGAGAAACTGGTCATCAGGATCGGACGGAAACGGATCAGACCCGCGTCGAGCATGGCATCCATGGCGTTCTTCCCTTTCTGCATCTGTTGATTCGCAAATTCCACCAGCAGGATCGAGTTCTTTGTGGCCATGCCGACAAGCAGCACGAGGCCGATCTGGCTGAACAGGTTGATGTTCATGCCCGGAATCCGCGGCACCGCGGCGCTCAGCCACCGGGCGATGGCCGGCGGGTCGGGGGCGTAGTTGGCCCACCCGTAGAATCCTTCGCCCAGCATATTGATTCCGTTGAGCGCCCACAGCGCGCCGAACGCGCCGAACGCCGCGATGGGCAGCGTCAGCATGATCGTCAGCGGGTGGAGCAGGCTCTCGAACTGCGAGGCCAGCACCATGTAGACCACGATCAGCGCCAGCACGATGACGAACAGGAAGCCCTGTCCGGCCTCCTTCAAGTCGGACGTCTCGCCCGCCCACGCATAGCGCACGCCGGGAAATTCGTCCGCCATCATCTGTTCGACCTGCGCGACGACCGTGCCGAGCGGCAGGCCCATAGGCGTGCCCTCGATGGTGGACGAGCGGAACCGGTTGAACCGGTTGATGGCGGTCGGCCCCGCGCCTTCTTCATACCGCACGACATTGCTGAGCTGGACGAGGGCGCCGCGGACGTTGCGCACATACAAACGGTCGAGATCCGCCGGCGTCAGGCGGGAGGAGCGGTTCAACTGCGCGATCACGTCATACTCCTTGCCGTCGACCTTGATCTTGCTGAGGTCGAGGCCGCCGAACAGCACCTGCAGCGCGCGCGAGATGTTCTCCACCGTGACGCCGAGCGCCGCCGCGCGATCGCGGTCGATGTGGATGCGCAGCTCCGGCTTGGTCACTTCAAAGCTTGAGCGGACGTTGGCGAGCAGCCCCGATGCGCGCAGCTTGTTCGCAATGTCCTGCGACAGGGTGTTGAGCCGGCCGAGGTCCTGCTCCTGCAGCACGAGTTGGAATGACTGGCCGAAGCCGCGGCTCACCGCCTTCGGGATGATCGGGAAGGCCAGCGCGCCTTCGACCGTGCCGATCATCTGCGCGCCGAGGCCGTTTGGCCCGCCGACGACATCGCGCACCCCGCGCTCGCGCTCCTCCTTGAGCCGGATGAACATGAAGCCCTCGTTCACCGAGCCCGGCCCCTCGCGTCCGAGCGCGATCGCGGAGAAATAGGAGAGGACCTCCGGCGTGCCGCTGACGATGGACTCCACCTGCTGCATCATCCGGTCCGTGTATTCGCTCGTCGATCCCTCGGGCGTGATCATGAACGTGAGCAGGCGGCCCTTGTCCTCCTCCGGCAGGAATTCGTTGTCGAGTTGCGTATAGATCCACGCCGTGGCGCAGAACAAGGCCAGGCTCCCGAGGGCGACCGCCACCCGGTGCCGCAGCGACCAGCTCAGCAGGCGCCCGTAGTGCGACTGGAAATGATCGAAGCCGCGCTCGAAAAAGTTGAACACGCGCCCGTGTTTTACCCCGCTCAACGGTTTCAACATGCGCGCGGACATGCTGGGCGTCAGCGTCAGCGCGACAAAGGAGGAGATCACCACCGACCCGGCGAGCGCGATGGCGAATTCCACGAACAGGCGGCCCGTCACCGTGGTCTGGAACGCCAGCGGGATGAACACCGCGACGAGGGAAAGGGTGGTGGCGATGACGGCAAAGGAGATTTCCCGCATGCCTTGGAACGCGGCCTGCATCGGCGTCATGCCGTCCTCGATGTGCCGGTAAATGTTCTCCAGCACCACGATCGAATCGTCCACCACGATGCCGATGGCGAGGACCAGCGCCAGCATCGTCAGGATGTTGATGGAATAGCCGAACGCGGCCAGCATCATATAGGTGCCGAGCACGGAGACGGGAACGGTGATGCAGGGGATGATCGTCGACCGCACGTTGCGCAGGAAGACGAAGAGGGTGATCACCACCAGCGCGAACGCGACGCCGAGCGTCACCCAGACCTCGTGGATCGACTCCTCGACGAAGATGGACTCGTCATAGGGGATCATCGTTTCGACGCCGGGCGGAAGGAGGGGAAGCAGGCGCTCCACCTCCTGCTTGATGCCGCGCGCCACCTCAATGACGTTCGCCTTGGACTGGCGGACGATGCCCAGGCCCACGGCGGGTTTGGAGACGAAGCGCGCGATGGACCGCTCGTCCTCCACGCCGACCTCGGCATTTCCGATGTCCTGCAGCCGCACGACGGCGTTGCCATCCTGGCGGATGACGAGGCGATTGAACTCCTCCGGCGTCTTCAGTTCGCCCAGCGTCTGGATGGTCATTTCGCGTTCGAGGCCCTCGATGCGTCCGCTCGGCAGCTCGAGATTCTGCGTGGCCAGCGCCTGCTCCACATCCGTGATCGTGATCTGGCGCGCCGCCATTTTCTCCGCGTCGAGGCGGAGGCGGATGGCGAAGCGCTTCTGGCCGCCGATGATGACGGAGCTGACGCCCTTGACCGTCTGCAGGCGCTCCTTCATCAGGTTTTCCGCGATGGTGGAGAGTTCCAGCGTCGTGTAGCGATCACTGTAGAGCGCAATCCAGATGACGGGGTTCGCGTCGGCGTCCTGCTTGGAGACCACCGGCTCGTCGATGTCGTCCGGCAACTGTCCGCGGACGCGCGCCACGCGGTCGCGCACGTCCTGCGCGGCCACGTCGATCTCGCGCGAGAGGTCGAACTGGACGGTGATGCTGCTGACCTGTTCCCGGCTTTCGCTCGTGAGTTCCTTGATGCCCTCGATGCTGTTGATCACCTCTTCGAGCTTCTCGGTCACCTCCGTCTCGACCACCGCCGCGCTGGCGCCGGGATAGACCGTGAGGACGCTGACGATGGGCGGGTCGATGTCCGGCAGCTCGCGCACGGGGAGGCGGGTGAGCGCCACGAGGCCGAACAGGATGAGCGCCAGGTTCATCATCGTGGCGAGAACCGGCCGCTGGATGCTGATTTCAGAAAGTTTCATGGCGATCCCATCCGCGCGCTATTGCGCCGCCGCAGGGGCTTCCGTTTCGGCCAGACTGTTGACCACCGGCGCGCCGGGGCCGATCTTCTGCGTGCCCTCGAAAATCACCTGTTCACCGCCCTGCAGGCCCTTCACGATTTCCACCCGGCCGGGCAGCCGCGTGCCGACTTCGACCGGCACCGGCTGGGCGTTGCCATCGCCGTCAATGATGTAGAGCATCACGGAGTCGCCGTCGCGGATGAGCGCGGACTCCGGCACCGTGACGGCCTGTTCGCGCACGCGCAGGACCAGTTCGAGGTTGCCGAACATGCCGGGGCGCAGGCGCCCGTCCTCATTCGTGTTGAGCGCCTTCACCAGCACGGTTCGCGTATCCGCGTCCACTTCGGGGTCGATGAAGTACACCTCGCCGCGGAACTCCTCGCCGGGATACGCGGCGACGCGGAAGACGATCTGCTGGCCCGTGCGCACCTGGCTGAGCAGGCGCTCCGGGACGCGGAAGTCCACCTTCACCGGGTCGATGTCGAGCAGGGTGGTGAGCTGCGTGGACTTCGTGATGACCTGGCCCGGGCTGACGAGGCGCGCGCCGGTGAGCCCCTCGAAAGGCGCGCGGATCTCGCTGTCCTTGAGTTGCTGCCGCATCAATTCCAGCGTCGCCTTGCGGCCTTCATAGGCACTCAGCGTCTGGTCGTATTCCTGCGCCGAGATCGTCCGCTGCTCGAACATGGCCACCGCGCGGTCGCGGTTCTGTTCCGCCAGCTTGAAGGTGGCCTCCGCTTCGGCCAGCGAGGCCTCCAGCTTGCGCGTGTCGAGCTTGTAGAGCAACTGGCCCTTGGTGACCCGCTGGCCCTCCTCGAAGCCGATGCTCTCCACCGTGCCGTCGATTTCACTCTGCACGATGATCCCGCGGAACGGCGCGATGGACGCCACGAGCGGGAAGCGCTCCTGCAACGGTTCCACCCGGGCCGTTTCCGCCTTCACGCGGGACTTGTAGCCCGGCGGCGGCCCGCCGCCCCCGTCCTTCCCGCCTCCGCAACCGGCCAGCAACAGGGCGAGCGGCGCCAGCGCGCCCGCGATCATCATCATCCGCTTGTTCATACGTTGGTTCCTTTTGATTCCGAAAAATTCCGCACCATGGACTCCAGCAATTTGAGGTAGCTACGCCGCTGGGCGGCAGGCAGGGGTTTAAAGAGCAGGGAGAACGCCCGTTTGCGCTGCTGGTGTGCTTCGTCCAGGACCGCCGCGCCCTTACGGGTGATCTGCAGCAGCACCTCGCGCCGGTTCTTCGGTTTGCGCGCCCGCCGCGCCAGGCCCTGCCTGCACAGCCGGTCCACGAAGACCGTGCCCGTCGACGCCTTGAGACGCAGGCCTTCCAGCACCGTGTGCTGGGGACAGGCGCCCTGTGCGCGGATGATCTCCAGCGCCCAGAGTTGCGGCACCGTGACCTCCCCCCGGGAGAGGCAGGTCTCCTCCTGCCGGATCATCGCGCGGCAGAGGTGCGGCATCAGCTCCGTCACCTTGTCGGCGAACGCGTTCAGGCTGAGCAACGTTTCACGTTTTGGAAAATAAGCGGGAGCGGCCGGAATGCAAGTGAGAAAAATATTCAGGTGCGTAGAGATGGGAAACCGCGGATTAAGCAGATTAAACGGATTAACGAAGCTCACCGTCTCCCCATCTGCGAAATCGGTGACATCTCTGGTTCATTCCGAAAAGCAACCGCAGATGTCGCAGATAGCGCTGATTAATCCGCTTCATCCGTTTAATCAGCGGTTCAACTTCCGGAGGCGAGACTGCGAAATACGCGGATATCACGGATTAGTCCGCGGTCCAGCATCCAGGCGGCTACCAGAAGAAGTAGGGTTCGGCGCGGATGCGGTCGGCGGGGACGCCGGCGCGCAGCAGGCGCGCGCGCGCATCGCGGATCATCGGCTGGCCGCCGCAGAGGTACACATCGGTGTCCGGGGCGAGGGGCAGCGCGTCGAGGGCGTCGGTGACGCGGCGGGCCGCGCCCTTCGCGGGACGGCTGACGCAGGGGAGGTAGGCCGCGCAGCGGGGTTCCAGTTCGGCCCGGTGGTAGAGGTCCTCCTCGTGACGGACGCCATGCAGCAGCACGGGGCGGAGCGCGGGATGGGTGCGGACGAAACTAAGGAGGGGCGCGAGGCCGGTGCCGGTGGCGATGAAGACCAGCGGTCGCGCCGGGTCGCGCAGGGTGAAGCTGCCCGTCGGCCCGCTGAACGACACGGCCTGGCCGGGCCGCAGCGCGGCCAGCCGGGGGCTGATGCGTCCGCCGGGAATGACGCGGATCAGCAGGCGCAGTTCGGGTTCGTCTTCACCGCTGGCCAGCGAATAGGTGCGGTCGTCGTCGGAGCAGTCGCCGTGCAGGATGAGTTCCTCCCCGGCGCGAAACCGGAAGCCATCCCGCGCGAGCACCAGCTCATGGGCGCCTGGCGCGAGCGTATGGTTCGCAAGCACCGTGGAGGCGTGGCGGCGCGCGTTCATGGCGTCGGCTCCCATGCATGGGCTTGCAGCACGAACGTGCGCTCGCGGGTGGAGAATCCGCGCTGGCTGCGATGCTGGATTCGTTCGCGCGTGGTGAACGCGATGGGATCGGCCAGCGGCACAGCGTTGGCAAACGGCAGGGGCCAGTCGCGCAGGGCGCCTTTCGTCGAGGTGACAAGGACCACACGCCGCCCGGTCCGGCGGAGAACAGCTGGCGCCGGGTCCGGGTTGCCTTGCCCGGCGAGAAGCGGCTCGGCGTTCAAGACGGTAAATCCATGCGCGAGCGCGAGGGGCGTGCCCCACAGGAAGTGATCCGAGATGACGAGATCATCCGGACGCAGCGTGGCGGCGAGCCGATCCAGCGCCGCGGCGCTGCCATTGTATTCCGTGCTGCGCCACGCGCGGAGTGTGGACGGAAGCGTGGCCGCGCACAGCGCGAGGGCGAGTCCGATGCCGAACCAGCGGCTCCACGGCCGGCGTGTGGCACACGCCGCGTGGACCAGCGCTGCCGCGCCCGTGGCCAGCAACGGAACGGTCCACGGCATCCAGCGCTTCGTGGCCCACGGATACAACTCCGCGGCGTGCCGGTGGATCAGTGCGGCAACCAGCGCCGTGGCCAGCCAGCACAGCCACAGGGTGAGCGGAAGGCGTCGTGCGGCGAGCAGCAGGCCGGCTGCGGCCACGGCGAGCAGCAGCGGACCGGCATAGGCGATCCAGACCGGAAGATTGCCCGCGAATTGGAGCCATGCCTCATGCCGAAGACTTTCACGCGCGGCGAAGATCAGCGGGACCGCCGCGAGAGACCAGCGCGTCCATGCGGGCGCACCGCTGCGGCGGTGGAGCAGGGCGCCATCCACAGCAAGCGCCGCCGCGACGCTCGCCGCGGCCAGGCCGTGAAGCGCGGGTTGCAGGTGGCGCAGTTTTTGCAGCGATTCAGGCGACACCCAAGTGTACCACGCGAGTCCCGCAGTAAGGCTGCACGCGACGGCGAGATGGCGGATCGCGACGGCGGACCGGTTTGCGTCCCGCGCCTCCCCGCATACGAGCAGGATCAGCAGCAGCGCTTGGTGGAAGAGAAAGCTCACCCGGTTGAGCGCGCCCAAGGTCAGCACCGCCGCCAGCAGGAGTGCGGATGGGCAATCGTTTCGGCGCGCCAGCAAAAGGCCCGTAGCGCAGATGACCGCCAGTTCAAGCATTTCCGAGGCGGGCACGGAGACGTGAGCAAGGAAGAGGGGTTGAAGGGCGAAGAGCAGCACGCCCGGGATCACGAGGTGCGCGCGCATCGTCGCCGCGCACACGGCCAGCGCGCCGGCGAAGAGCAGGCATGCGATCCACCCGGCCACCTGGTTCACGCGAAGCGCGGCGGCGCGTCCCGCGACGGTGTCGAGCAGGGCAACAAGCGTGGGTGTGGCGCGGTAGAAATAGGGGCGGAGGGCGCCGGTCTGCGGGTCCGCGGGGACGCCGGGGAAGGCCTCGACGAAGCCGAACGACTCCCGCGCGAATGCGCCGGGCGCCTGTTGCAGCGCGGCGGCACGCAGCGGGTCCGGCGGTTGCTCCACGGCGCCGGTTCGCGCGAGCAGCAGGCCCTGGTTCATGTTTACGCCGGGGTCCCAACCACCCGCCAGCCATTCGCCGCGCTGCGGGAGCGACAACAGGATCGCCACCCCAGCGAGCAGGACAATGCCGCCCGGCGCGGCGTCGCGCGCGCCGCGCAGACGTCCCGCGAACGCACCGGCGAGCGTCACGAGGGTGGCCCAGATCGCCACGGCGGCGGCGGAGAAGCATCCGGCTTCGGCCAGCAGGATCAACGGCAGCAGCATCGCACAGAGCCCGAGGGCGAGCGAAAGCGCGGCCGCCTCCACGCGCGAATGGGGACGCAGCACCCAACTCCATGCGGCGCCGGGCAGATAGAGCACGGCGCTGATTGCGGCCGCCGCGCCAAGGATATGGACTGCACCGGAAATCATGCTGCGTTAGACTGGAGCGGATGAAGGATCATGCGGCAACACCGTTTCTAGCGGCACTCGACGCGGCGGGCGAGTTGGTTCTTCCGCTGGAGGGCGCGAGCATGGGGCCGGCGTGGGCGGAGGCGGATGGGGTGCTGGTCACGGCGGCGTCGCATCGCGCGCCGCGCTGGGGCGATGTGGTCCTCTTTGAACGTTTTGGCCGCATCTATGCGCATCGCCTGATTTTCCGCTGCGGGGACTGGTGTTGGACGAAAGGCGACGCGCGATGGGCGTGGGACCGACCGCCGCCGCGTCGCGACGAGGTGTTCGCCGTGGCCACAGCGCTCGTTATGGCGCACGGGGAACGACACCCCCTGCATCGTTCTCGCTGCAACGCACTGCGTCACTTGGTGCGCGCGCTGATCGCGTGGCCGTTTCTCGGCTTCCGTTGCAGCTGACCCCACATAAATTGTTCGCGGGAGCCTGTTGATGTGAGCGCTTCAGCCCGCCTCGCGCGTCCAGCGGCGCACCTGGGTGCGGCGGGAAGGCGGGACGTCGAGCAGGGTGCCTCGGCAGCGGGAGGCGCCGCAGCGACAGCGGTGGCGCAACGCGTCGTCGCGTGTGAAACGCCGGCCGAGCGCGAGGCTGTAGTCGTAGAACAATTCCTCGCCCGGGCGGATGGCGCGCAGCGCGTAGATGTGGACGCGGCCGTCCTCGAGGATCGCCTCGCAACTCGGCGCGCAGGAGTGGTTGATGTAGCGCGCGATGTTCCCGCCGCGTTTGGGATTGATCACATGCGTCGGGCTGACGTGGAACAACTCCGTGTGCGAGCGTTTCTCCGCCGCGTGGTCCGCCCACCGCACGCGCTGGCCTTTGTATTCGATGATGCGGCACCCCTTGGGAATCCGCTCGAGCGCGAACACCCCCATGCCGTGAATGGGCGATTTACGCGCCTCCACGAGATGTTCCGAGGTCTTCGGTCCGGGTGTCATGCCGCGTGTCGTCAGCGCCGGATGACGAACAACTTCTCGACCGCCCACCACACGCCTTTGACGACATAGCCGAGCGGGCCGAGAATGGGCTTGCGGTGGAACGTCACCGTCAGCGACGCGAAATCAATCTGGCCCTTCAGCGCCTTCATGCGCGCGTCGAGCGAATCGAGTTCGGACTGCACGCGGTTCAGCTCCTTCTCGACGGCGACAATTTCCTTCACCTCTTGTGTACGGTCCAGCAGCGCGCGGAGGCGGTCGCGCAGCACGACGAGGTTCGCGCGGCGCGCCTCAATGTCCACATACTCCTCCGTGACATCGGTGCTCGACAGGTTGCGATGCGTGACATCGCCGAGTTGTTCCAGTGCGGAGATCGCGTTTTGGAGTTTCGCGCTGGGGAGCCGGATCGTGAGCGATGCATAGGTCTCGTCGCCGCTGGAGTTCTCGACGTAGCCCCCATGCTCCGCCACAAGTGCGGCGGTCCTCGCGACCGAGTTGCTGACATTCCCCACGTCCATCGTGAGGTTGCCGTACCAGATCAATTTGCGGTCCGCGCGCATTGAGGACGACGGCGCGACCGGAGCCGGCGCGGATTCCATGTTTGCGACAAACCCATCGGCCATGCCGGCGGCGGCGACGCCGAATCCGACGGGGCCCGACGAACGGTGCGGTTTCATCTTTGCGCAGCCGGAGGCGGCCACCAGGCAGGCGAGGAGGGCGGCGGACAACAAACGATTCATGGTGATGCTCCCGTGGTTGGTTCGAGTATCGCGCGTTCGCGCGTGAATACAATTCCTTTGCCGTCGCCGGTGGTGGGAAAGGCGGCGGGGTTGCCGGCGTGTTGGGCGACGAAGGCTTGGAGGTCGGCGGTGGAGGCGGTGAAAAACGGAAGTCCGGACTCCGGCTGCTCGCGACCCACGGGCAGGTTTCCCTGCTTTTGCAGGGCATCGAGCCAGCTCGCGGACATCGGTGTCAGCGTGAGCTGGTCGCCCTCCCGCGTGTATTTCCAGAAATTGTGCAACGCGAGGAAGTGGCTGCCGAGAAAGGTCTTCGCGTGGATCGCGTCCGGCCGCTCGGGTGTGAGTTCGAGGAACCGCTGGCCGCCGATGATCCCCAGACGCGTGCGAAATCGAGCCGGGGGCTGGTCCTTCATGTCGGTGTGCAACTCATAGCGACCCGCCGCGTGATCCGTGGCGACAAACGTCCAGCGCGTTTCATCGCTTTGCCAGCGGCCGGGCAGCTGCTCGTCGCCCGTGGCCACCTCATCGGTCAGCAACGGGTGCACCGTCAGGGTGCATCCGCACGCGAGCGCCGCCATGCACAGGCCTGTCAGCCGAAGGAACCGGTTCATGTATTTCCGCCAGTTTCTCAAGGACCCTCCGAGCATAGCGCGTTCCGCCGCGGGCTCAAGCCTGTGGAGCGGCGGTCCGAGGACGAGGAGGAGGAAGATTAGGAGGGGAGGAGGGTGCGGCAGAGGGCGACGGCGTCTTGCGTGGGGGTGAAGGAGAGGATGTGGCTGGGGACGCGTGCCGTGAGGGTGTCGAGCAGGGCGAGCGAGTGGTGCATGGCGTCGGCGCGGTAGAAGGGGGCGACGGTGTTGCCGAGCAGGCGGGCAGCGGCCATCGCGCCGCCGAGCGGGGTGAGCGCGTTGTGCGGGGCTTGTTCCAAATGCAGGATGGCGCGGAGCGGCACGGTGCGGTGATTCACCTCGGGCTCCAAGCCATGCCACGGGGTGGGGGCGAGGTGGACCACGCCCTTCTCGACCCACAGGAACTGGCGGTCATCGTTGAGCAACGTCGCGCCCGCGTCGCGACTCAGCCGACTCAACGTGGTTTTCCCCGCGCCGGAACGCCCGCAGAACAGCAGACCCTGTCCATCGAACGATACGGCGCCCGCATGGACAATACAGACGCCTCGCGGAGTGAGCGCATTGAGGACGGCGACCTGGTCGCACGGATAGTTGAAGGCGAATGGCGTGGCGGCGCCGTGCCGGCCCGCGCGGCACAACAGGTCGCCGCTGGAAAAATCCGGAGCAAATCGCGCCACCGTCAGCGGGCGCTCGTCCGGCAGGATGTGGATGGCCAGCACGAAATCGCCCGAGGGCGTGCGGCCCATGCGCCAGGTGTCGGTCTGCCAGATGGGCTCCACCTCGACGGCCTCGTTCCAGGGCGCGGCGTCGGCCGCGTGGATGCGATAGCGCGCGGCGGCGGGCGCAGCGGACGGGTGGGCACGGAATTGATCGAACGCAGGCGGCAGGTGGATCGGATCGGCGCCGGCGGATTCAAAGGTAAACGTGTGGCCCGCGAGGGAGAGGGTGCAGGAGTCCAAAACGGGCGGCGCTGACGGCGCAGCGCCCTCCAAAGACAGGGGCGGTGGTTGCTCAGGAAGGCGAGATATCGAACGCGGGGAGGCGTTTGACTTCGTTGCCGATGTCGTCGGTGATGACCTGCGCGCAGGCGTCGGTGTCGATGCTGTCCTTGCAGGCCGTTTGCGCCACGACGGGTTTGTCTTCCAGCTTCACATGCGTGATGCGCGGGGCTTCATACGGTTTGCGAATTTCGTGGCTCATGGCAGCTCCTATCCGGCGGAAACCATTTCGGAAACGGGCGATATTGTCGAGTCGGGATTGATCGCAAACCGGCGCAGGTCCAGCAGTTTTTCGCGCGCGCCGTTGATCTGGCAGTAATAGCCGACAGGCTTGCCGGGCACGCCGTGGTTCTCCAGCGCGGAGGTGGCGGCGCAGTTGTTGCAGCCGAGGTGGTGTGCGCAGGAGCGGCAGCCCGAATCGGCAGGCACGGTCGTTTCGCGCAGCGCCGCGAGGTGGGTGTGCCAGCCTTCAATCGTGCCGGCTTTGAAATCGTACGGCGTCGCGCGCCACATCATGCAGGGATGCAGCTGGCCGCGCGGGTCCACGTGGAACGTCTTGATGCCGGCGCCGCAGGTGAAGGCCTTGCCACTGCGCGGGCGCTGCTGCGCCTTGTCCATCAGTCGCTGGTAGTGCTCCCGATGCGCGTTGGACACGCCGTCGAGCCGCACGACGTCCTCCGGCTCCAGCCGCTCATCGAGCACGCCGGTTCCGCCGTCGAGGCGCGGATTGATTACCGCGTCGAACCGGAACGGCACGCCGAGGCCCTCGGCCCACGCCTTGATGTCCTCGAACTCGTGGCGATTCGTTTTCATCGCGACGGTTTTGAGCGCGAGCGGCAGGTTGCGCGCGCGCAGCAGCTCCACGCCGCGGCGGAACCGGGCGAAGGATCCGCGCACGCCGGTGACCTTTTCGTAGGTCTCCTCCGTGTGGCCGTAGATCGTGACCTCGATGCGGCGCGGCGGCCATTCGGCGAGGAAATCCGCCGTGTCCTCGTCAATCAGCGTCGCATTGGTGAACAACGTGAGCAGGAAGCCGAGCCGCTTCGCGTGCAGGTAGATTTCACGGAAGTCGCACCGCGCGAAAATCTCGCCGCCGGTCAGCAGCAGGAAGAGCACGCCCTGGTCCGCCAGCCGGTTGAGGATCGCCTTCACCTCATCGGTGGACATCTCGCCCGTCGTCGCGCCGGGGTAGAGGATGTAGCAGTGGCGGCAGCGCACGTTGCAGCGCAGGGTCAGTTCGAGTGAGCCCGCGATGGGGAAGTCGCCCGGCTGCCCCGCGAGCCGGTTCACCAGCTCCGCGGAACCGATCTGATGACTGATGCAATCGGGGCAGGCCATTGGGAGCTCAGGTGACGCGCTGCAACGCGCCGATGGAGACCAGTTCGTCTGTGACGCGGCGCACATCGGCCTCCGCCTCCGCCTCGTCCACCGCATAGGATCGGGCCAGGGCCGACACCAGTTCTGCGGACGAGCGGCCCTGCGTGGCCCCGTCCCAGATTTCCGCAGCGGTGGCATTCAATGTGAAGAATCCATCCAGATCCCCACTGGTCTTGCGGATGGGCACCAGCAACACTTCGCCACGCACCCGGCGGGCGACCACATCCGGCGCAGCCTTCCATCGTGTGCCCGCCGTGTGCTGGTGATGTTCTTGATCCACGCGCGAACGCTACCCCGGTCCCGAAGCCACCGTCAATCGTACGATCCGCGGCGAAGCGTTTTTTAAGCCGCATTTGCGACAATATGCTTAACTTCAGGGCCGGTAGTGATACGATTTTCCGCCGAATGGTACAGGTTTTGCTTTACACAGTGGCGCTCAAATCTGTCCGCGCGTGTCGCGCTGGCGGAGAACAGGGAGCGCCTTTTTCATTTTAAGTCGTAACCGTTTTACAGGGGGGTAGTTGCGAATGAACGTCTCAGCCGCTTGCCGGAACAATCCCGGATCGCATTGGCGCACGGCCCTTGGGGCCGTGTTCTTTTTTGGGTGCACAGTCCTGAACAGCCCTGCACAGGTGTCCCATTCGCTGCTGGGGCTTAATCAGGCCTCCTATTGCGACGGGATGACCTTGACGACGCGGTTCCAGAATACCGGGGCGACGCTGGACAGCCTGACGATCACGCAAACGCTTCCCCATGCGCAGTTCGTTTATGTGCCGGGGCAATCGGTGGTCACATTGCCGAGTGGCGCGGTGCTGACAGGCGGGGCGGCGGACCCCGTGCTCGCCGGGTCGAACCTCGTGTGGGATTTCTCCAGTGCGGTTTCCTCCTCCACGCTCAACAACATCCTGATCACCGAGGTGTTTTACGATCCGACGAACGCGGTCGAGGACGCCCACGAGTGGATCGAGCTGTACAATCCGGCCTCGTCGAACATCGACCTGACGGGTTGGAGCATTCGCGATACGCTGCCCGGGCAGGCCGACGCGCTGCCGTCCTTCGTCATGGCACCGGGCGAATTCGTCATCGTCGCCGCGTCGACCAACGCCTTTTTTGCGGCGAATCCCGCGCATACCGGGCGGGTCGTTGAAGTAGCGGACGGGACCCTCGGGAGCGGTCTCAACAATTTTGCCGACGGCGTGTTCCTGCGGAATGCGGCCACCGCGAATGTGGACGCGGTCTCCTACGGCGGATCGACCGCGGCCTTCAATCCCGGCGTGAATCTCGCGGCGGATGGGCAGTCGATCCAGCGCTCGCCCGCCAACCAGGACAACAACAACCGCAACGACTGGGTCGCGGGTGCGCCGCAGCCGGGAACCGGTCTCCTGCTGACGGGCATCAACAATGGATCGTCATTGTCCATCGTGTATCGCCTGGAAGTCGCCTGCGGAGCGCCGGCGGGCCAGATCCGTTCCTTCGCAACCTATCGCCAGCCGGCGGGCGGCACGCTGCGGACGAATGAAACGTCGATCTTCATCACGGTCAATCCGGGCGACCTGACGGTGACCAAGACGCCGGTTTCGCAGAACGCCGGGGTGGGTGACACCGTGGTGTGGACGGTGACGGTGAAAAACGAGGGCTTTGGCAACGCGCCCAACGTCCTCATCACAGACACCATCGGCAACGGCCTCGAGTTCGTCTCCTTCAGTGTGAATCCGACCAACGCCGGGCCGTTCGGCGGCACCGTGCAGTGGGACGCCTCGGTGATTCCCGCGCTGACCAACCTCGCGCCGCAGCAGGAGGTGTCGATCGTCGTCACCGCGACGATGGTGGGCTGCACGGGGCTGTTCAACACGGCGGACGCACGCTGGGGTTGCCGCAATCTGCTGGCCGTTCCCGACAGCACCTGCGAGGACACCGCGCTGCTGGGCGAAACGGCCGGCGCGTCGCTGCTCCTGATCGATCGCTATCCGTTCCTGACCGCCTCGCTGGTGCCCGTGCCGGTGGTGCCGCTGAATTACTGCACCGGCGCCGTGTTCACGTTGTTCGTGACCAACGCCGCGAGCGGTCCCGCCGCCGGGCTCGCGCGCAACGTGCGCTATTCCGTCAACGCGCCGGACGGCTACACGGTGTCCGGCCCCACGGTCACGGGCCTGTTCGTGAGCGTGGGCAACCTGGCGCCCGGGGCCTCGACAAGCGTGACGTTCACGCTGCGTCCGGGCGGCGTGTCCTGCCCGCTGAACACCGACGCGCAGAACATTTTCCTGTACGGCCTTTACGACGACGCCTGCGGCAATCCGTTCTTCGGCGCGCCGGTCTTCAGCAAGACCCAGCTTGCCGACCTCCCGTGGGCGCGCATCAGCAAGAGCATGCCGGCCACGGTGGATCCGGCGGCGGCGAGCTTCCCGGTGACCGTGTTGTTCGCCTACAGCAATTTCGTGAATTACGCGGCGACGATCTTCGACATCTATCCCGCGCACACCAATCTGTACCCGACGAACATCACCGCCGGCGGCGTGCTCAACACCAACCTCGGGCGGATCGCGTGGAACCCCGTCCTCAACGGCACCGGCGTCTTCACCGCGCGGTTCGACATGGTGTTCCGCAATCCCTGCTCCGGCCCGTATGGCCTGCTGGGGAACGTGGCGGTGGCGACGAACATCACCGATTGCCAGGGCTGCGCGGTGCCCGTGCTCGGCAGCGGCATTCCGTATTACACCGATGTCACGCGCAGCACGTGCTTCACCAACGGGCTGCCGGGCGGCACCGGCAACTGCGCCTTTGCCTCGACGAAGACGCGGACGCCGGACCTCGTGGAGGTGTGTTCGCCGGTGCAGCTCTCGCATCGATTCACCGCGTTTTCGGGGCCTAGCCTGCCGACGAACTGGAACGGCGCCGTCTTCACATCCAGCCTCGCGAACGCGCGCGGCTACCTGTTCTCCACCTCGTCGGTGCAGGTGCTGATCGACGGCAGCAACGTGACGCCGTTCGTGAGCATCACCGCCACCAACCCCGGGCTGGTCATCAATCTCGCGGGATTGAACGCCAGCGCGTTCAGCCGGCCCGGCTTGGTCGCCAGCAACCTGCTGTTCCTCTGGGAGGTGGCCAGCACGAACACCGGGACGCTGCTCGACCGCTCTGCGCTGACCATACAACCCTGCGGCACGTTGGAGGAGGACGAGGTGTGGGAGGCGGGTCAGTCCGAGCTGACCGTCACGCTGGAGCCGACGGAGTTCGTCGAGGCGTGCGGCTTCGTCAATGGCCGCATCGACCTCGCGCAATGGCCGAGCCCCGTGCCCTCCGCGTTCGGCAGCCAGCTGTTCCCGTCCTACGATGTGGAGGTGATCCTTGATCTTGACGTGGACAACAGCGGGACGAACTCCTACGCGTACGTCGCGGGTTCGACGGCGTTCGTGAACTTCTTCGACCTCGCCGGGTCGCCCGTGGCCTCGGCGGAGCCGTCGCTTGTGTCGAATCGTCTCGTCTGGTCGCTCGGTGACCTGCGCACCAATGGCGTCGGCTACATCACCTACCGGCTGCGCGCCTCCTGTTCGCCCGAGCCAGGCGAATTGCAGGTCGCACAGGTCCGGTTCAACAACCGGTGCGAGGACGGTCTGCCGCCGGGCCGTTTTGATTACAGCGCGACCAATACGATGCCCATCCTGTTCCCGGCGAATCTCAGCTATCAGTTGAAACCGGAGATCGTCTTCCTGCAGGACAATACGCTCGTGTACACGCTGGACTTCCTCAACAGCGGGGCGGCGACCGCCTACAACGTGACGCCGGAATTTGTGTTCCCCACCGGCGTGACCTTTGGCGCGGCGAGTGTCGCGCCGGCGTCCGTTTCGGCCACCAATGCGGTGTGGACGCTGGCCTATACGAACGCGCTCGGCTCGCTCATCGACGCCGACGGCGATGGCGTGCGCAACGACCTGCCGCCCGGCGGTACGTTCTCGCTCGTGGTCACCAGCACGGTGATTAACTGCCTGGAATCCACCGTTCGGTTGCGCGCGACGCACGGGTGCAACGGCGACAGTTGCCAGGTTCCGGTGTACGACACGGCGCAGTTCGTCCCGCTGGCCGGCAGCCTCGTCACGCGGACCATTTTCCCCTCCGCCGCGACGCTCTGCGCGACGAATACGGCGCGCTATGAAGTCCGCAACAGCGGGCTGATCGTCGACCGCGTGGTGCAGGTGCAGCAACTCCTGCCGACCGGCATGACCTATATCGCGGGCAGCGCGCGCTACGTCTTCAACGGCGTCACGAACGCCGCATCGGATCCGTCCGGCACGACCACGCTCACCTTCACCGAGACGAACGTGCCGCCCTTCTCCGCGCTGCTGCCGGGCGAGGAGCTGGCCATCCTGTACGATGTCTATGTGGGCTGCGACGCGGTTTTCGGCAACAACCGCTTCGAGGCGCGCGGCCAGTTCGTCGACATCTGTGGCAACGTCGTCTCCAACCAGGCCACGCAGGCGGTGATGCCGGTGGACGAGCCGGTGCTGAATCTGACCAAGGAGGGGCGGAACCCGACGGGCCTGCAGACGAATTTCATCACCGGCACGCTCGTCGCCGATCCCGGCGACACGGTGGTGTACCGCCTGACCCTCGCGCACGATCCCTCGTCGGAAGCGCCCGTGTTCGCGCTGGAGCTCACCGACCTGCTGCCGTCCGTCATCCGCTACGACGGCGCATCGGTCACGCCGGACGCCGTCATCACCACCGGCCCGAACGTGCAGCTCGTGTGGAGCAACAGCACGCTGCTCGGCCTCGTGGGCGGCGGGCCGTGGTCCGAGGCGAGCCTCAGCAACATCAGCATCCTCGTCACCGGCACGGTGACCAACTGCGTCGTGTCGATCCCGAACCAGGCGAACGTCGTGTATGGCTGCGACCCCGGCTGCCTTTCGCTGAGCGATTCCGTGAGCCACACGCTGAGTTCCGAGGTCAACCTCCAGGTGACCGCCGCCAGTTCGCTCCAGCTCACGCGATGCGGCGGCACACGCACGCTGGTCATCACGAACCTGGGCGGCACCGCGACGGGCCTGATCGTGTCGAACAATGCCCCGTCCGGCTACATCTTCCAATCCGCCAGCATCACGGGCGAATTCAACGCGGCGAGCCTCAACGTCACCCTCACCGGCACGCCGGTCGGCGCGATCGCGCTCATCGACCTCAGCAGCGCGGCGGCGAGCGGGGCGACGGATGTGGATGACGACGCCGCCAACGGGCTGGGGGCGCTCGACCTCGGATACCGCGATTCCGCGCGCATCACCCTTGTGCTGGTCAGCGACGGCACCGGGCTCGACTGCCTCGCCGATCCGACGGACCTGGATTTTGCGGACCCTGATCCGGCGGTGGCGGCGAGCCGGTCCGCGACGTCCGTGCTGAGCCTGAACAACCTCTGCGCCGGCGGCGAGTCGGTCTCCCAAACCGCGAGTGTGCTGCCGAACCAGCCGGACCCGGACATTGATCTACAGGCCAACAGTGTGATCGTCACCAACGGGCAGCAGGTGCTCTTTACCGCCACGGTGAAGAACAATGCGGAGCAGGGGAACGCCGACAACCTCCACATCCGCCTCCGGTTCGGCAGCGGCTGGACGAACCTGACCTTTGTCTCCAGCAACATCGTATCGAGCGGGACGTCGGCCATGCTGATCGAGCAGCAGGGCAGCTCGAATGTGCTCGTCTCGCTCCCCGGTGTGATTCTCGACCCGGTGGATGACGTCGTCCAGCTCGTCTATCGCGTGACGGCCGTGCAGGGCGCGGGTCCGCTGTCCGTGCGTGCGGAAACGGTCGGCGAGTGCCTGGAGCCCGGCGTCGTCTCCGCGTGCAGTTTCACGAACACGCTTGGGGAAATCCCGCTCGCGAACAGCATGACCGGGTCCGTAATCAGCGCCGTCAACGGCGTGTATTACGGCTTCGACCAGGACCAGTCGCTGGGCCTCGGCTACACGCTCGCCAAGACCGTGCGCTATGACGACGAACCCGCGCCCGGTGGGTCGTCGCGCACCGCGCGCATCGGCGAGGACCTGATCTACCGCATCCGCGCGGAGTACTTCGGCCAGACGTTCAGCAACATCGTGGTCACGGAAAGCCTGCCGACGAACCTGGTGTTCGGCGCGCCGGTGGACGCGGGTTCCTCGCCCGGCATCACGAACTGGGTGTGGAACCCGGTCGCGGGCACGTTCACGCTTCCGTCGCCGGTCACCAACAACGTGCAGTTCGTCGTCGATATCCCGGTCATCGTGAGCAACATGTTCGCGAACCAGGGCGAAGCCGGCGGCCAGACGATCATCACCAACGTGGCCGATTCGAGCTTCACCGTCAGCGGCGCGACCAACGTGCCCACCCCCTCAAGCACCACCGTGCCGGTGCTCGAACCCAACCTGTCCGTGGTCAAATCGGTGAGTGTCGGGACGAATACGGTGCAGTCAGGCGACGTGATCGTGTTCAGCAATGTCGTCACCCACACTGCGCTCAGCCTGACCAATGCCTACGACGTGCTCTTCACCGATACGCTGCCCGCGGGCCTTACGTTCAGCGGTCTCGACCTTGGCGCGGATGGCCGCGACAACGACGGCGACGGATTGGTGGACGAACCGGATGAAGCGACGCTGGTCAGCGGCAACACCATCACCGTCGCGACAAACAACAATTCCGCGCTCTTCGCGCTCGCCACGAACCAGTCCTTCACCGTCGTGTTTCCCGCGCTGGTGACCAACCAGATCGCGGGCACTGCGGTCACGAATGTGTCGACCGTGCAATGGACTTCGCTGCCGTCGATCGGCACGAACGGCAACGAGCGCACGGGCAGTGATGGAACCAACGGACTCAACAACTACGTCACCAGCGGTTCGGTGCCCGTGCGCTACCGCTCGGTGATCGGCATCAGCAAATCGTTCGTCTCCACCACGCAGACCAACACGCTCGACGGCGTGACCAACCAGCTCACGATCGGCGAACGCATCGTATACGACATCCGCGTGGAGGTCCCGCAGGGCATCATTTCGGCGCTCACCGTCACGGATCTCGTGCCCGCCGGCCTCGACTGGGTGGGCAGCAACCCCGACAGCACGCTGGCGTTCCCGGGTCTCGGCTATCGCCTGACCGTGCCGAATGCCAACCTCCAGTTGCCGACCAATGCGCCGCGCCTCGTGATCACCGACCCCGATCCGACGCCCGCGAGTTCGACGAGCAACGACGGGTCCGGCGACGACATCGTCTTCAGTTTCGGCACGGTCACCAACGTGCCCGACGGCGACGTGACGAATGACTACTTCATCCTCTCGATGGAATTCGTCCTGCTGAATGAAGCGGCGAACGATGGCACCGGCCCGACGTTCACCTCGGCGTCAAACGTCGTGCAGGTCAGCGAGGGGACGTCCACACTGACGGCGACCAGTCCGGTGTACCAGGTCGTGGACATCGACATCGGAACGGGCAAGTCCGCGACGCCGGCGCGCTTCGACGCGGGCGACACGATCACCTTCTCGGTCACCGTCTCGAACCGGCCGTTCAACCTCGCGCGCGCCGCGGCGTATGACGTGGTGGTGACGGATTTCCTGCCAAACAGCGCGTGGGACACCTCGACGGCCGCCGTCGTCAGCACGCCGCCGGGGTGGGACGCCGATTTCCAGTCCGTCTCCACGGGCATCATCTATCGCCTGTTCTCCACCGGCACCACGGCGCTGGCGATCGGGCAGAATGTCACCGGACGTTTCAGCATCGTGGCCGGGCCGAATGTCGCGCCGAACCTGCGCCTGACCAACCGCGTCGATGCGACCGCGGACACGATCTACGGCCCGACGCCGACCGGCATCGTGAGCCGTTCGGACACCGCGAATGGAACGACGGTGTTGACCGTGACGAACCTGCTCTTCGCCAAGGCGCTCGAGAGCACGGGGGAAACCGGCCCCGTCGACTCGACGACGACGAACGTGCAGGTCGGCGAGTTCGTGACCTACCGCCTCACCGTGACGCTGCCGGAGGTGACGGTGACGAACCTGGTGATCACCGACGACATCCCGGCCGGGATGAGCTACATCCTGGGCTCGGCGCGCGTGGACACCAACGCATTCGGCGGTACGCTGGGCGCGCTGACGGTTGATGCGCCGCTGGGCCCGTCCGGTACGCTCGCCCCCAACAGTTCCAACGTCACGATCCGGTTTGCCGGCGCGACCGTGGTCACCGGTGACAACGACACGAACAACAATTCGTTCTTCGTGTTGATCGACACGGTCGTGCTGAACACCAACAGCGTCGCCGGCCTGCCGGGCGGCCAGACGATTCTCACCAACTCGGCCACGCTGACCTACACGGGCAATCCGTCGAACGCGGTGCCGTCGGGCGTCGTGGTGACGCCGGTGATCGAGCCGCGCGTTTCCATCGTGAAGACGATCACGAACACGGTGGTCGACGCCGGGGACCGCATCGCGGTGAACCTCGTGGTGACGAACACCGGGCTCGCGACCGCCTACAACCTGGAATGGCGCGACGCGCTGAATCCGATCTACTTCGATGCGCTCTCGGTTACGAACACGGCGTTGCCGCCCGGTTTCCTGTTCGCGGTGGAAACGAACGTCGTCGTTATCCGCACCGACACGAATGCCGTGCAGCCTGACGGCACGCTGGTGGCCGGCGGCTCGCTGCTGGTGTCGTTCGATGTCACGATCTCGTCGAACATCCCGCCGAACAACCGCTTCACGAACCTCGCGTCCGTCGTGTGGGATTCGATTTCCAACACGCGCACCATCGACCAGCAGCGGATCTATGGCCCCACGAACAGCATCGACACGCTGGCGTCGCCGAACCTGACGCTCGCCAAGGCGCTTGCGCGCACCTCGGAGACCGGCCCGGTGGATACCAGCGGCACCAACGTGACGATCGGCGAGGTGGTGACGTACCGGCTGACGGTTACGCTGCCGGAAGGCACGATCACGAACCTCACCCTGACGGACAACCTGCCGGTGGGCATGGCCTACTGGACCAATGTTGTCGTCGATACCGCCGGGTTCGGCGGGACCCTGCCGGGTGCGCCCGTGGTGACGGGCGGCGGCGGCAGCGGCGTGGACGTGACGTTCACGTTCAATGGATTGACCGTGGTGGCCGGAGACAACAGCGCCGCGAATAACAGTTTTGCGATCGAGTTTGACGCGATGGTCCTCGATGTCGCGTCGAACGACGGTTGGCCCGCGACGGTGGATGGCGATGGCACCACGACGCTGCCCAACAGCGCGACGGTGACGTATGCCGACAACCCGTCTAACGCCGTGCCCTCGGGCGTGGTCAACGTGCAGGTGGTCGAGCCGGCCTTGCTGATCAACAAGACGATGACGCCGCCGACGAACGGCTTGGTCGTCTTTACGCTCGCGGTGACGAATCGCGGACTCTCCACCGCGTTTGACGTGGTGGTCACGGATGTCGTGCGCGCCGTCTGGTTCGACACGTTGAGCGTCACGCCGGTGCTCATTCCCGATGGTTTCACCTACACCATCGCCACGCCCGGCGATGCCGTGGTCACCTTCGCGAGCAACCCCTTGTCCGCGCAGCCCACGAATTCGATCGAAGTGGGTGAGGTGATGACGTTCCGCTTCAGCGCCGTCCTGCTGCCCGGCCTCGTCGGGCGCGTGACGAACACCGCGGTCGTCTCCGAATACACGACGACGGATGGGCCGAATCCGGACGAGCGCACGGAGCCGCCGACGAACAGCACCGCGCTGCTGGAGTTGCCCAGCTTCACCGTCACCAAGACGCGGACCACACAGGTGGGCGGGCGCCCGGCGGACGTCGGCGAGACGGTGACGTTCCGCCTCACCGTCACCAACACCGGCGCGGTCGGCTTTTCCACGGTGGCGCTGGACGACACGTTCGACACCAACGTCCTGGCGTTCGTTTCGGCCACCCCGGCGGAGAGCGGCGTGTCGGGCGGCCTGATCCAGTGGGCGAACGTCGGTCCGCTCGCGGTGGGACGCGCCACCAACGTCTTCGTCAACTTCACCGCGTTGCGCAGCACGCTGCCGGGCGACACGACGAACACCGTGGTCGCGTCGCTCATCACGACCAATGGCGGCCCGCTGCCGCCGCAAACCTCGAGCGCGCCGGTTGTCGTGGCCCAACCGTCCTACCTGCTGGCCAAGGAACGCATCGAGCCGTCCGGCGTCGCCACGCAGGGGCAGGCCATCGTGTTCCGCTTGAGCGTGACGAACAATGGCGAGGTGGGATTGAACCCGGTTCGACTGGACGACACCTACGATGCCGGCGTGCTGGCCTTCAACAGCGCGACGCCATCCGCGGATACCGCCGTGCCCGGCCTGCTGACCTGGAACAACCTCGGCCCGCTCCCGGTGGGCGGGACGACCGTGGTAACTGTGCGCTACACCGCGGTTTCGAGCACCTGGCCCGGCGACACGACGAACGTCGTCGTCTCCACGGTCAGCACCACGAACGGCACGCCGCTGGCGCCGCAGACGTCCAGCGCGCCCGCCCAGGTCGCCGCGCCGGCCATCGGCCTGATCAAGCTCGCGGGCAACGCGGCCGAGGGCGGCATCCACTATACGAACGCCGGTTCGGATGTGGTCTACACCTATGTGGTCACCAACCGGGGCGACACGCATCTTTCCAGCGTCACCGTCACGGATGACGTACTCGGCGTGGTTGGCACCGTGCCCGGCGTGCTGGCGCCCGGCGACACGGCAACGCTGTTCTTCACCTCGAGCATTCCATCCGCCGTCACCAACCTCGGCACCGTGATCGGCACGCCGAGCTTCACCAACGGGCTGCCAATCCCGGGCCTGACGAACGTTGTCGCCACCAACGACGCCATCGTCCAGATCTTCGCGTCGCTGGGCGACTTCGTGTGGCTGGATGTGAACTGGAACGGCGTGCAGGACGGGGGGAGCGAGACAGGGCTGCCGGACGTGGTCGTCACCTTGTACGACGCGCAAACCAACGCGCTGAACGTGACAACGACCGATGTGAACGGGGCCTACGCATTCACAAACCTGGTGCCCAACACGTACTTCGTGGGCTTCACGATCCCGACAGGTTTCGAGCTGACGTTGCAGGATGTCGGAAGCGACACGGCAGACAGCGACGCCGATCCGGTGACCGGGTTCACGGCGCCTACAGTTCTGACGTCAGGCGAGAACGATCCGACCTGGGATGCGGGCCTCTTCCAGCGCGCGTCGCTGGGTGACTTCGTGTGGTTGGACGTGAACTGGAACGGTGTGCAGGACGGCGGAAGCGAGACGGGTGTGCCCGGTGTGGTGGTAACGCTATACGACGTGGCGAGCAACGTGCTTGGAGTCACGACCACGGACCTTGCAGGCGCGTATACGTTCACGAACCTGACGCCGGCCTCCTACTTCGTGGGCTTCACAGCGCCGACAGGGTACGAGTTCACGCAGCGAGACCAGGGGAGTGACGATGCGTTGGACAGCGACGCGAATCCGGCGAACGGCGAGGTGTCGCCGGTGACGTTGATCTCCGGCGAGAACAACCCGACGTTGGACGCGGGTCTCTTCCAGCGCGCGAGCCTCGGCGACTTCGTGTGGCTGGATGCCAATTACAACGGCATTCAGGACGGGGGGAGCGAGACAGGGCTGCCGGACGTGGTCGTCACCTTGTACGACGCGCAAACCAACGCGCTGAACGTGACAACGACCGATGTGAACGGGGCCTACGCATTCACAAACCTGGTGCCCAACACGTACTTCGTGGGCTTCACGATCCCGACAGG
>CALKUH010000043.1 GCA_937996795.1 uncultured Verrucomicrobiota bacterium
GGGGCGATGGAACCTTCTCGGATTGGGGCGCTGCCACCCAGTCGCACGCATGGGCAACCACAGGCGTCCTCAATGTCCGCGCGCAGGCTCGTTGCGCACAGGATCCCGCGGCCATCTCGGGTTGGTCTGAGGCGCTTGCGGTGGTTGTTGCGCCGCGCGTTTATCCGCCTGCGACTCGTTACGTTGCGCCCGATGGCGCTGCGATTCCGCCGTATACGAATTGGGGCACGGCGGCTCAGCGTATTCAGGACGCGGTTGATATCAGCACGGACGGAGATCGAATCATTGTTTCAAATGGCGTTTATCGTGAGTCGATCCGCATCATCGGGAAAGCCCTCGATATCGTGTCCCTGCTGGCTGAAACAGGAGATCGATCCTACATCGTCAATACAATCATTGATGCCGGCATGAGCAATCGCGTCGTCGAGTTTTCAGGCGTTCCCGCGCCCGGCGGCCGCTTGGTCGGGTTTACGCTCACCAATGGCCTTGCTGCGGGTTCCGCTCCCTCCGGCCATGGCGGTGCGATCGCCTGTTTCAGCGCATCCCCCCGCCTGGAGCATCTGTTTATCGCCGGCAACAAAGCCGAGTCGGAGGGTGGCGGAATTTATGTCGCGCACGGCAGTCCTGAAATTCGCGATGTCGTGGTGCGTGGGAACCGGGCGGACAATGGGGCCGGAATACGACTCTCCTATGCGAATGCCAGTCTTCAGAATGTCAGTGTTTTGGAGAACGCCTCCACCAACTCGGGCGCGGGCATCCAATTCTATCACTCGAGTCCGACGGTCCGGAATGTGCTGGTCGCGAGCAACGAGTCGGGGTCCGATGGCGGCGGAATGTTCTTTGATGCGTCGAGTCCGTTGCTGGAAAATCTTACGGTTGCCGGTAATAGCGCCCCTGCCGGACGTGGTGGCGGCCTGAGTGTTTCGTATGGCAGTCATCCGCGTTTGCTGAATTCGATTGTTTGGAACAATTCAAGCGAGCAGATCGTGTTCCACTCCCGTTGGTATGGGATGGCGCTTACCGTTGAACAGACGGATATTCAAGGTGGCTTGGCCGGGATCCAAACGCTTTCACTCGGGCCTGTTCATTGGTTGGCCGGAAACATCGAAGCAGACCCGTTGTTCCTTTCGCCGAATGACTATCGCCTCTCGAACAATTCACCGGCCATAGACGTCGGCACGAATCGGGTTTGGATGGCCACCGATGTCGATTTGGCCGGCGAAGCGCGCATTGCTAACGCTGTGGTCGATTTAGGGGCTTACGAATACTCGACAAATCAATTGCCCCCTCAACGTGGCTTCGTGAGATTTGATATTCACCCGCAAGAAGCAATCCGGCGAGGTGCGATGTGGAGGGTATTGGGACTGACGGATTGGCTGGACAGCAGAACACGGGTATCGGTGCCCACCGGAACACATCTTGTGGGTTTCTCAACTGTGAACGGATGGATTACGCCAGCGACACAGAGTGTTGCCATCACGGATGGGGCGGACGTGGAGTCGCATGTTATTTATATGCCCGATGTTAGTGACGTAATTCCGCCTACGATCGTCAGCGTTTCCCCCCCCTCGGGGCATGTGGCGCCCAGCAACAGCGTTTTGGTCACGATCGTGGCGACAGATAACGTTGCCGTCGCTCGTGTAACCGTAAATGGGGTGGAAGCCGAACCGATGGCATCGAACAGATATCAGCGCGTTGTGACGGGCATCCGCGGACAGTTCAATCCTGTCGTGGTCGTTGCGTCGGATCTGATCGGGAATGTTGCCACGGAGACGCTCAACTACAGCCAGCGACAGGATCTGAACATCACGGGTTTGTGGGACGGCTATTGGCGTGTTGATAATCCGTCCAGCAACACCATCGGCTTCGTTTGGGTCGTCGTTGATCCTCCGGGAACACAGGGACTCGGGGAGGTCGGTCCGTACCGTTCTGCGTATATCCAGACTCCGCTGGGGTCCCGGCAGATCAATATCTACATAAACGACCAGTTCGCCGGGTCGGGCTCCTGGAGCCCCTTGCTTCCGCCGACCACCCTTGGGTCTGAACGGGAATTGGATAGCGACCTTGATGGCATATCGAACGGGGATGAGGATATTGCGGGTACAAATCCAAACGATCCCGATAGCCTGCTGGCGATAGCGCCTCAATCGGGACAGGCTTCCTCTCTGGCGACCAAGAACACGACATCGTCTGCGCCTGCGTCCATTCTCACATGGTCCAGTAGCCTTGAGGCCATGTACTCCGCTGAAAGCTCGACGAATCTTGTGGAATGGCGCGTGGTGCCGAACTTTGAGCGTGTCTCAGGAACGGGCGGTTTGATGAGCTACACGAATCAACTGGCCGATGACCCCCGCCACTTCATTCGAATTCGTGCTGAAAAACGCCCATAGCAAAGCTGGGTGCGCCAAGGCAGAAGATGGTCTACCTTGGTTTGGTATAGCGTGGGGGTAATCCCGCTTCGAGAGTTGATCCACAGGCTTCTGCGCGATACAACCTCGCCTCATCACTAATCCATGAAGTCACCCACTCCCTCGCCTTCGGCATCTGCACCAATGTGGCCAGCGCGTTCGATGCTCAAACTGCTTGTTTGCTCCCTTTTGATGGGCTTGGTTGTCTATCGCGAGGCGCTGCTTCCAAATCAAATTCTCTTCACAACGGACGACAACATCGGCGCCATCGCAAGCCGGTCCCGCTTCCTGCCGGAAGGGTTATGGCGCACATGGGATGACTCTGCCCTGGCGGGCCAGCCGTATATTCTCAACTTGGGCTGGACCAATTTGGCGATGATGGCCCTCCCGATGAAACTATTCCACAACTGGATCCACGCACTGGATCTGGTGTT
>CALKUH010000044.1 GCA_937996795.1 uncultured Verrucomicrobiota bacterium
GGCGGCCGCGGCAGGCGCCGCCATCGGGAAGGCGTGGGGCGCGGAGGTCATCACGACCTGGGGCTCCCCGCCGCCAACCTTGCGTTTAACCGTTATACGAAAGCCTTCTTCGGCAAGTTCGAACTCCGAAAGCTCGTTTTCCTTCATGAGTTCGATGATGCGTTTGATTTCCTTGATGTCCATGGGACAACCTCCACGTCCGCCGGCGAATGCGTAACACACCCTGCCCCGACGAACGCGCGCACTCTAGCAACCCCCGCCCCGCTTTGTCCACGCAGGAGGCAGAGTTTTTCTAACCCGGCGCTCATCATTCGGTTAAACGCTCGCCTTCGGATGAACAGGGCGCGGATCAAACCCCGGCAAGGACCAGCGACTCCAGCACCAACAGGTCGGACAGGTTTCGGTCAAGGCGGCGGCTGGCGTCGTCCACGGCGCGAATGCGGTTGAGCAGGACGGCAACCTCCACGCGCTCGCTTTGGCGGCGCAGCGCCTCCCCGGCCCACGGATAGTGCAAGGCCTCGTCGCTCGCGCCCAACCGGCAGGCCAGCAGGTCGCGCTGCCATAATTGAATGGCGCGCAGGATCGCGGCGCGCTCCTTCACCAGCCGCGCCTTCACCCGCGCATCGCGCACGTCGTTGCTGACTTCGACCTCGTTCGCGTCGTCCCCGTCCTCGTCCTCCGCCACGTCCTCGCCGCCGGAAACATCGGCCTCACCCAACGCCTCTTCCGCCGCGTCCTCCTCCTCCTGGATCGCGTCCTTGACCGACTCCAGCAGGTTCTTGAGACGCGCGGCGCGGGCCAGCGCTGTCACGGGACCCCGCGCGCCGGCTTCCGCCAGCCACGCCTCCAGCTCCGCGCGCCACGGCGCATCCGCCGGCCGCTCTTTTTCGCCGAGGTTGATGCGCTGGCAGCGCGACACGATGGTCGGCAGCAGGCCCTGCGCCTGGTCGGTGACCAAAATGATGAGCGTGCGGCCGGGCGGCTCCTCCATCGTCTTGAGCAGCGCGTTCATCGCCTCGGTGTTCATCCGCTCCGCATGCAGCAGCGCCCCCACCTTCCACCCCCCGGCATAGGCCGTCTGCCCGAGACGCTGGTTCAACTCGCGGATTTGGTCGACGGAAAGGATGCGGCTCTTCTTCGCCGGCTCAAGCCAGTACACGTCCGGATGCTGGCGCCGCGCGACGCGCTCGCACCCCTCGCACGCGTGACACGGTTTTTGCGCCGCCGTACAAAACAACAGGCGGACGAGTTCCTCGGCCAGCGCCAGCCCACGCCCGTCGGGCGAGCCCACGATCAGGAACGAATGCGCCAGCCGCCCCGTTTCGAGGGCATGGCGCAGCGGCGCCAACACGGTGAGGCTGGAATCAGGGGAGGACACCCTGCACGACCTCCCATACCGATTGCTCGACGGCGTCCGGCGCGCGCGCCGCATCGATGCGACGGAAGCGGCGCGGCCATTTTTGGGCCAGTTCGAGATAGCCCGCGCGCACGCGCTCGTGGAAGGCGCGCGCCTCGCGCTCGATGCGGTCCGCGTCCTCAAACAATTCCTGCTGGCGCCCCATCACGCGCTCGAACCCGAGCGTAATCGGCACGTCGAGCAGCAACGTCACATCCGGTTCCGCGCCGTCGATCGCGAACGCATTGATCGCGAGCATCTGGTCGACCGGGAATCCGCGCCCGTACCCCTGGTACGCCGTCGTCGAATCGGCGAACCGGTCGCAAATCACGATCGTCCCCCGCTCCAGCGCCGGCAGGATGACCGTGCGCACGAGCTGCGCGCGGCTCGCGGCAAAGAGGAACACCTCCGCCTGGTCGCAAATCGGCTCCCCCGCCTTGTCGTGCTGGAGGATGTCGCGGATCGCCTCGCCCGTCGGCGTGCCGCCCGGCTCGCGCGTGTACAACACGTCGCGCCCGTCCGCGCGCAACCGCGCCAGCAGACGCTTGGCCTGGGTGGTCTTCCCCCCGCCCTCCGGCCCTTCAAACGTGATAAATCGTCCCGCGCGCATAAATTCTTTCACCGGTTACCGGTCACCGATCACTTCTTCCTCAACTTCGGCCCCTGCGGCGAATCCTGCACGATCCAGCCGCGCTTTGCGATTTCATCGCGCAGCCGGTCGGATTCGGCCCAGTTTTTCGCCGCGCGCGCGGCCTGTCGCTGCGCCGCCAGCTCCGCGACCTCCGCGTCCACCGCCTCCGCCGCAGGCTTCAACACGCCGAGCACGCGATCCATGTCGTCGAGAACCGCCAGCGCCGCGACCGCCTCGCCCGGGGAAACCGCGCCGCCATCCAGCGCCTTGTTCCCCGCGCGCAGCAGGTCGAACAGCGCCGCGAGCGCTTCGGAAATGTTGAGGTCCTGGTCCAGCGCCGCGCGGAACGCGGCGCGTCCCTGCTCCGCCCACGCCGGAACGACACCGGCGGCGCCGGACGCGCGCTCCTTGAGCCGCGCGGTGAACTCATCCACGCGCAGCAGCGCCGCGCGCGCGGCGAGCAGGCCGTCCTTGGTAAAATTGAGCGTCTGCCGGTAATGCGTCGCGAGCAACTGGTAGCGGATCTCGCGGCCGCTGAAGCCCTCCTTCAGCAGGTCTTCCAGCGTGAAGAAGTTGCCGAGCGACTTGGACATCTTCTTGCCGTCCACCACGAGGTGCGCGCAGTGCAGCCAGTAGCGCACGAACGGCTTGCCGCTCACGGATTCGCTCTGCGCGATCTCGCACTCGTGGTGCGGGAAAATGTTGTCCACGCCGCCGCAGTGGATGTCGAAGCTCGGCCCGAGGTACTTCATGCTCATCGCCGAGCACTCGATGTGCCAGCCGGGCCGGCCGCGCCCCCACGGCGCGTCCCACGCGACGTCGCCGTCCTTCTCGCTCCACGCCTTCCACAGCGCGAAGTCCGCGGCGTCTTCCTTTTCAAACTCGTCCTGCGCCACACGCGCGCCGGGGCGCAGGCCCGACCGGTCGAGGTGCGCGAGACAGCCGTAGGACGGGAATTTCTCGATGCTGAAATAAATCGACCCGTCGTCCGACCGGTACGCGATGCCCTTGTCGAGCAGCGCCTGGATCATCGCGATCATCTCGGGGATAAAGTCCGTCGCCGCCGGGTAGTGCTCCGCGCGCTCGATCCCCAGCGTGTCGATGTCCTTAAAGAAGGCGTCGATGTAGCGCTTCGTGAAGACCTTGAGCGGCAGGCCCTCCGCGATGGACGTGCGGATCGTCTTGTCGTCCACATCCGTCAGGTTCATCACGTGGAGCAGCGGGTACCCCGACCACTTCAGGTGCCGCCGCAGCAGGTCCTCGAAGACATAGGCGCGGAAATTGCCGATATGCGCCCGGTTGTAGACCGTCGGCCCGCACGTGTACATGCGCACGCGCGCCGGGTCCAGCGGCTGGAACGCCTCCAGCGAACGCGACATCGTGTTGAAAAAGTGAAGGGCCATGAGAGCGCGCGAGTATAAACACCCCCCACCCACCCGCAACGACGGATTTCTGGGAATCCGTTTTCCGTGCACGTCCACGTTCCCGTTCACGTCCACGCCACCCCTCCCTCGTGTACGCGTACGTGAACGGGAACGCGGACGGGATGACCGGGATGCGAAGCCCCCATCCCGCAAATCCCGTCCATCCTGTCATCGCGGGCACAACACACACCCGCCGACATCGACAGATTCCCGTGATTCGCCGTTTGTCATTCTGGAATGCGGCGGTAGTATGGTGCATGCGTTTTATAAGGAGATGGCCATGCTGAATCGACGCGAAATGTTGCGCACGCTCACGTTCACCACGCTCGCGGCCTCGGTCGCCCGCTGGCTGCCCGGCTCCGCCCGCGCGCAGGACGGCGCGCCGCTGGTGCCG
>CALKUH010000045.1 GCA_937996795.1 uncultured Verrucomicrobiota bacterium
GTCTGGACTACACGGAGAGCTACAGCGGACAGGTGTGGAGCGCGTACAGCTACGATGTGCAGTATTGCCCGATCACAAACTCGACGGGGAGCGGAGGCGACCCGCAGCCGCCGGGAACGAATGATCCACCGGCCTGCACGAACTGCCCGTCAAACATCTGCGAGTTCGAGACGACGAACAATTTTATGGGCTTGGAGCGCGTGTGGTCGCTGGCGTACAGCAACCTGCTGCTGACGGGAGCGACGCGAACGGTGTGGCTGGACACGCGCCCGATGGGCATCGACGCGCAAACGAACCCGACGCACCGGTTCTACGGGTTCGGGTCGAACGTGGACACGGACAACGACGGGTTGAACGACGGGTATGAGTTATTCGTGACGAAAACCGACCGGGAGCTTCTGGACACGGATGGGGACTGGCTGAACGACGGATGGGAAGTCCAGCACGGACTCAACCCGTTGTCCGCGGAAGGAGACGATGGGCGGGATGGCGACCCGGACCGGGACGGGTGGACCAACTTCGAGGAAATCGAAAGCGGCTCATCCCCGGTAGATCGACTGGATGTTCCCTCGTATTTTGCCCCCGGCGTGATGATCAGCGAGTTCGTCTATCTGCCCGCGTCCGGCAAGCCACAGTGGATCGAGTTGTTCAACGCCAATCAGCACTTCCTGCCCATCGACCTCGGCGACTTCCGGGTGCAGCGAACCAGCAACGGCGTCTTTGAGACCGTTTACACGATCCCCACCAACACGATCATTCACCCGGGCGACACGCTGCTGATCGTCGGCCCCGGTTCCGGCGTGACCGGCGACCTGACCGGGACGATTGATCTGGAGAAGCCGTACGATGGCACCAACAGCCATACCGCCGCGCTGCGGCTCATCAAGCCCGCGAACGCCCCCGGCTTCTTTGAAGACACGGTTGATGCCTGCCTGTACGACTCGCCCGACGAGTTCTCCCTGGATTCCGCCGGATTTGATGACTACGGCTACGAAATCTTCGCGCCTTTCACCTTCACGAGCAACAGCCTCGTCCGCAAGTGGCCTGCGGAAGACCGCAACGTCGGCGGGTTGGAGTGGCGCTGGACCAACAGCCCGACGCCGCACCGCGCGGGCCAGGGCGTCGATCCAGACCAAGACGGACTCACCACGCTACAGGAGTGGACCGGAAGCCAGAACCCGTTCAATCAGGAACCCACCGATCCCTTCGATGCCGACAGCGACGACGACGGGCTGTCCGACCGGCTGGAAATGACCAACAGCCCGCCGACCAACCCGCTGAGCCCGGACACGGATGGCGACGACTTCCCGTGGGGAACCACGCGATACACGCAGGATAATCAAGAAGCGGGCGCTGGAACCGATCCACACGACCCGGACACCGACGGGGATGGCTTGTACGATGGATGGGAACTCGCGTTGGGGCTGGACCCGCTGGACACCGACAGCGACAACGACGGCACGCCGGACGGAGATGAGGACTACGATGGCGATGGCGTGTCGAATCTCGCGGAGCAATCCGCGAACAGCAACCCGGCGAACGCCTCGCAGACGGCGGGCGGCCCTTACATCGTGACCCACCAGCACACGAAGCCGAATTGGTCGAATGGCGACGACTTCGGCTACAACGGAAGGCTCACCGTGACGTTCAGCAATCTGCGCTCGAATCAGAGCGTCTGCGTCTTGTTGGAGGAGGGCGGGTACTATGATGAGTTCTTCGAGGTCAAATGGTTTGGGGCAACCCAGCCGCACTGGGTTCATTCGCGTACCGGAATTACAAGCGCTACTGTGCTTAATGGCCAGAACAGCATGCGTCTCGTGGTGACGGATCGTTCCCCGCCCCCGAATCTACAGCCCGCCAATCAGGGGGCGGACATTCGATACACCGTTCTGGATGTATCCATTCTCGAGCCAAAAGGATTACCGCTACAATCTATTCATCAACCAGCCTCCTGGCTTTTCCGGGGGAATCCGTATTGCTTTAAGTGGCAGTACGTGCATGAAAACAACGTGATCGTGCCCTATCAGCAGCTGATCGAGGGCAACGTCGCAAGCCATCCCACGTTCGGGTACCATTGGAGCGTAAGTCAGGGCTTATTGGAGAACGCATCGGCGGCCAATCCAATCTATCATCCCACGAACATGGCCATTCCAACCGCGATGGCGCTGGTGGACCTCTGGCTCTGCGCAACCGCGAACTGCGGCCCGTGCAAGGACAAGCGGGTGCTCGAGGTCTACAGGGATCATCTGGAACGCGATTATCAGAATTTCGGGACGGGGATCAAATGTGGCGGCGTCTTGCTTCAAACGCCTTGGATATTTCAGCGATACGGCAGAACAATTACAATGCCGCAGACATGGAATTGCTTCGGTTCTGTGTGGCACGCTTACAACGGAACCGGTGGTGGCCAGGCAATGGATATTCCCTCGGCTGGCTTTACGGTGGAAACGCATGCCCATCCGATCGACTGGAACGATGTCATTGACGACTTGGAGCGCGGCGACATTGTGGCATTTTACAGTGGAGATACGCTTCAGCATGCCCATACATGCATGGGTAGTCCGAGCCAGATGTACGGAGCCAACAACAGGCCTCGGCTTGCCTGGGTCGTTCCTCGTCCGCCGGGCGCCGGACCAGGTCCAGTAATTTCAGGTACATGGCAATGGGACGTTTGTAGTTCTGAAGAATATTATAACCGAGTGAATGCAGATCACCTGGGATTGTTTCCAGGCAGCGCGCAGTTCCTAAACAAGGTAAAAGTCTTCAAGAAATAGTGGGGATAATATGCAAAACAAAATATTACTGATGGTATGTCTCGCGCTCTCGCTCATCCTTCGGATGGCTAATGCTGAGGCTGGTTGCACCACATCGATTTATCAAATTCATTTTCCGGTAAGTGCTGGGACGGGGGATCCCATCGATTTGCTAATAATTAAGGACTCATCTAATAACGTCGTGCAGGTTTCGTCACTGCCGTCTCAAGTATTGCATAAAATATCGATTATATGTCAGTCAAAGATCCCAAGTCTGACGGTTTCCGAAGTCGTTGCCAAAGACTTTCTGGGATATTTTGTTGATTTGCCGTTTTATAGCCTTCAGGGATCGCTTGGCCTCGGCACGCTTCAGCCTGTTTACGATGGAGACCCATCTGAACGGCCATGGTTAGGGGTTTTGCCGGTCACCAACTGCATGATAAATGCCGCCGAAATCACAAATGTATTTTTTGTCGAAGTGATTGACCGACTCGCTCAGCTTCTTGAACTAAAGACAGGGATATTGCCTTCGGGCGGTTTAATATTCGGAACAGAGGGAAATTGGGTCACAAACTATGTTCCGACGTTTACAATGGAGTTAAGTGTTCGTTATCAGGAATAGCTGCTTGCTTTGCCCGACATTCAGCGCTCGGGGCCGACTTGCGGCCCGTAGTGCGTTCGCGGAAATCGAATTATGATGAACACAAGCTTATGAAAACGATTATGAACCCAGCACTCTTGTCATTGCTGGCAAGCACTGCTTTGTGCAGTGACTTCACGTTGCATCAGCTTGATACGACAAACGTCCTTGGACCATTTTTCTATCGGCATGGGGAAATACTCCAAATTGGAACAAATTCTTATGAAATCAGTCAAATCTCCACGAAAGCATCCGAAACCCGGGAGAGGCTCAAAAGAGTTATCATACCGTCGATCGAGTTCCGAAACGCCGTGGTGCCGGATGTGCTCAACTTTTTGATTGAAGCAAGCAGTCGGCGTCCGGATGACGTTGTCAATATCGCGCCAATTGGACTGTGCATTAATTCGCCTGCCGCCACAAACGATCCCGCTGCGGTGAACGATTTCGGTGATTCGTTCGGTTGGCCAACTGCAAGCACGAGCATCGGAAAAACCATCACGCTTAATCTTCAAAGGATTACTTTGTACGACGCAATTGACACAATCTCCAAGGTGCTTGGAGTTGATTTCTGGATAGACGACAACGGCGTTGTTTTCTTTGGGAAGAAGGGTCCAAACCCATCTGAAAACCAATCCATCCTTCCATCTGACCGCGGGGCGTCGGCGAGTCCGGAGTAGAATCCGCCCGAGTATTGCCCGCAGCTCCGCACCAACGGTTCATTCTTTCGGAGCATCAGGCATTCCGACTACGCCGGAATGACGCGATGACGGGGGTGCCCCGGCGCGCGGTGAGACCGAGGCGGTCGGGGAGCCACTCCAAGGTGGCGGAGAGCGCGGGCGCGCGCAGCGTGCGGTGCAGGACCATGGGCCACAGGAACTGGCCGCGCCGCTCATGGGTGGTGAACCCCGCGGCGGCCATCGCGCCCGCCACCTCCGCATGCGTGAAGTTGCGCCAGGTCCGCGTATTTTTCTCCACCTTCTGCTTGGCGGCGAAGAGCCACGGCGCGAGCGCGTTGAGACCCGAGGCGAGCGGATAGTCCACGATCACCACCGTGCGCGCGACACGCGCGAGTTCGCGCAACAACGCCGGCCAGCGTTCGCAGTGCGGCAGCAGGCGCACGCTTACCACGGCGTCGAACGAAGCGTCCGGGAAGGGGAGGGCGATCACATTCCCGACAACGAACGTGCAGCGCTGCGCGGCGACGAGGTCCGCGATGCGTTCCGCGCAGGACGCATCGCTGCCGAGGACCGTGACGTCGAACCCCGCCTGTGCCAGCGGGCGGGCGAGCTGGCCGTGTCCGCCGCCGACATCGAGCAGCGTGCGCGCGCCGGCGCTTTCCAGCTGGGCGCGCACCGCGCGCTCCTGTCGTTTCAGCAGCCATGCGCCCACCGGGCCCGCGAAGCGCGCGGCGTAGCCGGCGGACGACGTCTCAATGTCCGCCGTCTCGGGGAACGCGTGTTCGGGGTGATCGGTCATACAGGGGCACGTTCGCAGAATTTGCAACGTCTGTAAAAACTCTTCGGAACGGTTTGCAACGTCTGTAAAACATTTTTCGGGGTTGGACGAACAGGGGTGTCGTCGTTATCTTTTCAGGCCTATGAAGTTGATCGCGCATCGGGGGGCGTCGCGCGAAGCGCCGGAGAACACGATTCCGGCGATTCACCTGGCGTGGCAGGAGAAGGCGGATGGCGTCGAGATCGACGTGCGGCTCACGTCGGACGGCAAGGTCGTCCTGATGCACGATGAAAACGTGCTGCGCACCGCCGGCAAGAACCTGGAGGTTGCGTACCAGCCCTGGGACGCGTTGCGGGTGCTGGATGCGGGCGTGTGGATGAGTCCGCGCTGGAAGGGCACGCAGATTCCGCTGTTGCGCGATGTGCTCAAGATGCTGCCGGGCGGTCGCACGTTGTGGATCGAGGTGAAGTCCGGCACGGACATCATCCCGGCGTTGAAGGCGGACATTGAGGTGCGGAAGCCGCCGATGGACGCGATCAAGTTCCTCGGTTTCAGCGCGCATGTGATGGGCGAATTGAAGAAGGTGTTCCCGAAGCACGGCGTTTATTTGAATGTCGAGCCGCGCGGTTTTCCGAATGCGCCGAATCCGTGGGCGGCGGACCTGCTGGTGGCGCAGGCGCGTCGGTCGCATCTGGACGGGTTGAGCGTGGGGCTTTCCGATGCCGTGGATGAGGCGTTTATCAAGACTGTGCACGAATCGGGCCTCGATCTGACGGGGTGGGTGGCGGACGACGAGCATGTAGCGCTGCGCCTCGCGCGCGCGGGGTTGCGGTCGGTGATGACGAATCGCCCGGCGTATATCCGGCATCGCCTGCGGGACCACGGGGTGTCGTGAGTCCGCCCGCTTCGCGCGCGCGGGCGGCCGCGTTGCGGGAGCGGCTCGAATCGATCTACACGCGCTATCACCGCGCCGACTTGATTGAACCCGACCCGCTCCAGTGGGTGCGGCGTTTCCCGGACCTGCGCGACCGCGAGCTCGTGGCGCTGCTGGCCGCGGCGCTGGCGTTCGGGCGCGTGTCCCACATCCTCGCGAGTTTGGGGAAGCTGTTGCCGCGCATGGGCGGGCGTCCGGCGGAGTGGTTGCAAGGGGCCAGCGACGCGCAGGTGGCGCGCGTGTGCGCGGGGTGCCGGCACCGGTGGACGACAGCGGACGAGATGGCGAACCTGTTGCGCGCGGTGCGGGGTGTGCAGCGCGCGGAGGGATCGATGGCCGCCGCGTGGGCGGGATCAATCCGACCCGGCGACCGCGATGCGCACGATACGCTGGCGCGTTGGGTGGCGCTGCTCGATGCCCACGGGCTGGCGCCCGACAACTCGATGATTCCGCGCCCTGAGCGTTCCTCGGCGTGCAAGCGGCTGCATCTGTTTTTGCGGTGGATGATCCGGTGCGACGCGGTGGACCCGGGTGGATGGCCCGATGTGCCCGCGCGGCTGGTGGTGCCTTTGGATGTGCACATGCACCGGATGGCGCGTGTGATGGGGCTGACGCGGAGGCGCGCGGCGGATTTGCGGACCGCGCGGCAGATCACGGCCGCCTATGCGCGGGTGTGTCCGGAGGACCCCGTTCGGTATGATTTTGCCCTCACGCGGATGCCGATTCACGAGGGGTTGGGGGTGGCGGAGGTGCGGGGGATGCTTCGCCCGGGTGGGTGAAGGTGGGTCTTGCGCTCCGGTCGGAAGGTCGGTACGTTCTCCGGCTCGATCCATCAGAACCAAAGGAACCTATGCCCGGCGGCAAAGAAGACATCATTGAAATGGACGGGACGGTGACGAAAGTCCTGCCCGCGACCATGTATCGTGTGAAACTGGCCAGTGGTCACGAAATCCTGGCCCACATCTCCGGCAAGATGCGCAAGCACTTCATCAAGATCACCAATGGTGACCGGGTGAAGGTGGAGATGTCCCCCTACGACCTGACCAAGGGTCGGATTACCTTCCGCCACCGCGTTTGATTCGCGCGGGCGCGAGCCCCAGTTCGATCAGCGCCGCCCGGAAATCCTCCGGCGGCGTTGCCTGTACGCGCCGCTGCGCGCCGGTATCCGGGTCGCGCCAGCTCAACCGCCACGCGTGCAGCATCTGCCGCGGGATGTGCCGCAGCGTGTCGTCCTTCACCTTGCGTGTCGCGTAGGTGCGGTCGCCCGCGAGCGGGAAGCCGGCGGCCTGCAGGTGGACGCGAATCTGGTGGGTGCGTCCCGTATGCGGGCGCGCCTCGATATGCGCGGCCTGCGGTGTGCGGCGGAGCAGCCGGAATTCCGTGTGCGCGGTTTGCCCTTCGACCGGCCGGTCCATTTCCTTCAGCGTGTGCGGGAAGGGGCCCATCGCGATGGCCTGGTACACTTTTTCGATCGTGCGTTCGGAGAATTGCGCCTCGAACGCGGCCTGTGCTTCCGGCGTGCGGGCGAAGAGCAGGCAGCCGCTCGTGTCGCGGTCGAGCCGGTGCACGGGCAGGATTTCCGGGTGTTGCTGTTTGACGCGCGATTCGGCGCTTTCGGGGCCCAGGCTGACGAGGCCGGCGGGTTTGTCCACCACCAGGCAGCGGGCGTCGCTGTAGAGCAGGCGCAGCTCCGGTTTGCGCACGACCTCGGCGCGGGGGAGGATGGCCGCTTCGACGACATCACCCATGCGCAACTCGTGGTGCGCGATCCAGATGCGGCGTTTGTTCACAAAGACCCGGCGCTCATCGAGCAGGCGCTTGGCCTGCTTGCGGGAAATCCCGAGCTTCATGGTGAGGAATCGATCCAGTTGCAGTCCGCTTTCCGGCTGCCGGACGGTGATGAGGGTGGGAACAGGCATGCCGTGGACCATAGCGGGCCGGGGCGGAATGACCAATGGGGAAATTCCGAATGACGCGCGGGGCGGTGCGGAGTAAACTTCTTTCGGGGCGAAGCGATGAAGTGGCAATCGTCAGACGTGGCGCCGACGCGGCACTGGGAGTCGTTGCCCGGGGGGCGGGTGCAGTGCAATGTGTGTCCGAACCATTGCCGGCTGGCGGAGGGGCAGCGCGGGGCGTGTTTCGTGCGGATGGCGCAGGGCGGGGCGGTGGTGTTGACGACGTACGGGCGGTCGAGCGGGTTCTGCATCGACCCGATTGAGAAGAAGCCGCTCAACCATTTCCTGCCCGGCACGCCGATCCTGTCGTTCGGCACGGCGGGTTGCAACTTGGCGTGCCGGTTCTGCCAGAACTGGGACATTAGCAAGTCGCGCGAGATGGATACGCTGGCCGATGCGGCGACGCCGGAGGCGCTGGCCGACGCGGCGGTGCGGCTGGGGTGTCCCAGCGTCGCGTTCACGTACAACGATCCGGTCGTGTTCATGGAATACGCCATCGACATCGCGAACGCGTGCCACGCGCGCGGCGTGAAGGCGGTCGCGGTCACCGCGGGATACATGTGCGATGCGCCGCGCCGCGAGTTTTATGCGCACATGGACGCGGCGAACGTGGACCTGAAGGGTTTCACCGAATCCTTTTATCAGAAAATCTGCGGCGCCCGCCTGGACAACGTGCTGGAGACGCTGGTGTATCTCAAGCGGGAGACGGCGGTGTGGTTCGAGCTGACGACGCTGTTGATTCCGGGCGAAAACGATTCGGAGGCGGAGATCGACGCGATGACGAAGTGGGTGGCGCGCGAACTGGGTCCCGACGTGCCGCATCACTTCACGGCGTTTCACCCGGACTACAAGATGCTGGATCATCCGCCGACGCCGCCGGAGACGCTGTCGCGCGCGCGCGCCATTGCGATGGGGAACGGACTGCGTTTTGTGTACACCGGCAACGTGCGCGACGAGGTGGGGGGCAGCACCTGGTGCCCCGGCTGCGGCGCCCGCGTGATCGGGCGCGATGGCTACACGATTACGGAGTGGCGGCTGGGCGACGCTGGCCGCTGCGCCGGCTGCGGCACACGGATCCCCGGGGTTTTTGCGGGAAGGCCCGGCGACTGGGGCGCGCGCCGGCAGGTCGTGCGCCTGTCGGGTCGGTGAGGCCGGCTATTCTTTTTTCGCGGGTTCCGCGGAGCGGCCCTCGTTCCAGGAAACCGCCACGCCGGCGGCGAGGATGACGAACACCAGGCCGAGCAGGTAGAGGTTAAACGACTCGCCGAGGGCGACTTTCAGCGGCTTCGCGAACAGCATTTTCAGGCCGACGATCATCAGCACCAGCGAGAGGGACAGCTTGAGGTAGCGGAACCGGTCGAGCATGCCGGCGAGCGCGAAGTAGAGGGAACGCAGGCCGAGAATGGCGAAGACATTGCTGGTGAAGACGAGGAACGGGTCGGCGGTGATCGCGAAGATGGCGGGGATCGAATCCACGGCGAAGATCAGGTCCGCCGTCTCCACCATGATCAGCGCGAGGGCGAGCGGTGTCAGCAGCCAGGTCCCGGCGCGCGCCTTTTCGAGGACGGGGTCGGGCGCGGTTTCGACCGAACCGGGCATGACGCCTTCGTGCGATTCGACGCTGCCCGCGCGGACGAGAAAATGCTGGCCGTGGAAGTGCGCCGTTACGGGCATGAACCGGCGGACCAGCCGCACGAGGATGTTGCGGTCCGGGTGGATGGTCTCCGCCTTGGCGAAGAGCATCTTGATGCCGGTGATCACGAGGAAAGCGCCGAAGAGGTAGAGGATCCAGTGGAACTGGGCGATCAGCGCCGCGCCGACGCCGATCATGATGCCGCGCAGCACCAGGGCGCCGAGCACGCCCCAGAACAGCACGCGGTGCTGGTAGATCGCCGGCACGCCGAAGAAGGTGAAGATCATCGCGATGACGAAGACGTTGTCGACGCTGAGCGATTTTTCGACGACATAACCGGTGACATATTTCAGCGCGGCGGTCCGGCCGTTGTTGACGAGGCCGTCGCAGGCGTCCGGCGCGAGCCCGAGGCCCAGCCAGTGGTTTTCGTAGCCGAAGTAGATGAAGATCGTGAACAGCAGGCCGAGCGTGATCCAGACGGCGGACCATTTCAGCGCTTCACGAATGGTGACGACATGCGCTTTGCGGTGGAACACACCCAGGTCCAGCGCCAGCATCAGCAGGACAAACGAAACAAAGCCCACCCAGATCCAGATCACGGGGTACCTCCTTCAGGCGGCGCGCAATAAAGGCGGGCGGGGCGGCAAGATCAAGCGGAAACGGATGGCGCGACGCCGCGAATCAGAAGTTCTGGCAGTAGGAGCAGAGCAACTGGCCCGACGTGGCGGTGCAGCGCAGGTGCTCGCGAGTGGTGTCGGGCAGGTCGAGAAACTGAAGCCAGACGCGGTAGCGGTCGTGCTCCTTGTCCGGCTGGCAGCGGACGACGGCGCCGGTGCAGCGAACGCGGGTCCGGGCGCCATCCGCGCCGGGGGCGTCGATGCACACCTCAAGGATCGTGAACGGTTCCACCGCGTGCGTGAGGTGAAACTGCAACCCGAGCGGACACAGGTGGAAATCCTCCGGCTGGGTGACGGGGGGCGCGGGTTCCGCCAGCACCGTCACCGGTCGTTTGGCCGATCCTGTTCCCATTGAGACTCGTGTCATATGCGCCCTGTTGCCGTCCTTGGGTGACGATACGACAGGAATGGTGCGTGTCAAATGCGGGCGGGGGCACGAGGAGGAGAGGGAGACGTGAGGGGACGAGGACACGAGGGCACGAGCGAGGGGGGGCTAGCGCATGCGGTGGATCATGTAGCTGCCGATGGCGAGGAAGATCAGGTTGGGGATCCATGCGCCGAGCGCGGGCGCGAGGACCATGGTTTTGGCCATGGAGAGGCCGACGTTTGAGATGACGTAGTAGCTGAACATGAGGCCAATGGCGAGGGCCACGCCGAGCATCGCGCCCTTGCGGCCTGTTTGTGCGCCGAAGGGGATGCCGAGCAGGGTGACGATGAAGCAGGTCCATGGCTCCGCGATCTTGAAGTGCAGGTCGGCCTGGATGCGGGCGAGGGCGGCGGGGTCCTGGCGGGTGTTGATTTTGAGGTATTCCCTGAGTTCGCGCGAGGTCAGGAACTGGGGGTCCTTGCTTTCATTGAGAAAGAAATCCGGGTCCTCCGTGAGGTCGGGCATTTCGCGGGTGAGGTGGAAGCGCGGCGCGCCGAGCGGGTTGCTCTCCGCGTCGTACTGCCGCTCCGACATGTCGCTCAACCACCAGCGCCCGTCGAGCCAGCGCGCCTCCCTGGCCGTGATCTTCCACGCGTCGGACAGGTCCTCGCGCTGCTGGGTGATTTCCACGCCGCGCATGTGCAGGGTCCGCGTGTCGAACTCGTTGATCAGCCAGGTGCGGTTGCCTCGCTGGTATTTGATGGCGAGCTGCTTCTTGACGTAAACGAGGTTCGGATCGGCCCGCTTTTGCTCCCGCACGAAATTCTGGCACCAGTACGCCGCCTTCGGGCCGATCGTTTCGTGGATGGCCGCGACGATGCCCGTCGCGAGCAGGCCCACGGCCATGTAGGGCGCCATCAGCCGGAACACGCTGATGCCGCAGGCGCGCATGGCGGTCAGCTCGTGGTTCTTGGTCAGCGTGGACAGGCTGTAGAGGACGGCGAGAAAGAGGGAAATCGGCACGATCCGGATCAGCACGGATGGCAGCAGCACGATGTAGTACCGCAGCACCAGCAGCCCCGGCGTGTCGCCTTCTATGAAGTCCGAGAGGTTGTCGAACAGGTCGAAAACGACATAAAGCATGCAGAACCCCAGCAGGATGTAGAGAAAGGGGGTCCCGAACGTGCGCAGGAGATAGCGGTCGATCAATTTCATAGGCCAGCCCGGCACGCTACCCGCGAAGCGGGTGCGATACAAGCGAATGTCCCCGCCGCGAGGGGGGGCGGACGGGGAACGGGGCGCCCGTTTGCCGCCATCGGGCAAACCCCGATTTTCCGGTTCTCCAGTTGACGGTGCCCCGGTCATGCGTTATTCATGCGTGCTTTATTTCCGCGGGCTTTTGGGCCTGAGGGACTCCTCAACACAACGATTAACGAGCACAGGAGAACGAGACATGGCGATCAAGGTAGGCATCAACGGGTTCGGCCGTATCGGCCGCATGGTGTTCCAGGCGATTTGCGACCAGGGACTCCTCGGGAAGACGATTGACGTGGTGGCGGTGGTGGACGTCTCAACGGACGCCGACTACTTCGCGTACCAGATGAAGTTCGACTCCGTGCACGGCAAGTTCAAGCACGCGGTTTCGACCGAGAAGAGCAACCCGTCGGCGGAGGAAGCCGACACGCTGGTCGTCAACGGCCACAAGATCAAGTGCGTCGCGGCGACGAAGACCCCGGACCAGCTGCCGTGGAAGGCGCTGGGCGTGGATTACGTCATTGAATCCACCGGCCTCTTCACCGATTCCGAGAAGGCCAAGGGCCACCTCGCGGCGGGCGCCAAGAAGGTCATCATCTCCGCTCCCGGCAAGGGAGAGGTCAAGACGCTGGTCGTCGGCGTGAACCACGAGGAATACGATCCGGCGAAGCACAACATCGTGTCGAACGCCTCCTGCACGACGAACTGCCTCGCGCCGGTGGTGCACGTCCTCCTCAAGGAAGGGTTCGGCATCGAGACCGGCCTGATGACGACGATCCACGCCTACACCGCGACGCAGAAGGTCGTGGACGGCCCCTCCAAGAAGGATTGGCGCGGTGGCCGTGCGGCGGCGCAGAACATCATTCCCTCGACCACGGGCGCCGCGAAGGCGGTGGGCGAGGTGCTGCCCGCGACGAAGGGCAAGCTCACGGGCATGGCCTTCCGCATCCCGGTGCCGAACGTCTCCGTCGTCGACCTGACCTTCCGCACGACACGCGATGCCTCGATTGAGGAAATCGATGCGGCGCTCAAGAAGGCCTCGCAGTCGTACCTCAAGGGCATCCTCGGCGTGACGGATGAAGAACTGGTCTCGACCGACTTCATCCACGACGAGCGCTCCTCGATCTACGACTCCCTCGCGACGCTCCAGAACAACCTGAAGGGCGAGAAGCGCTTCTTCAAGGTCGTCTCCTGGTACGACAACGAGTGGGGCTATTCGAACCGCGTGGTGGACCTCGTCCGCTACATGGCGAAAGCCGACGCGAAGTAATCATTCGAACGCAACTCTGACCCGGTCCCGATCCCTCCACCGCGGGGGATCGGGACTTGGAGGAATCACCGTGAACAAGCTGACGATTGCCGACCTCGACCTCAAAGGGAAACGCGTCCTCATCCGGGTGGATTTCAATGTCCCGGTGGAAAACGGAAAGGTCATGGACGACACGCGCATCCGCGCGGCGCTGCCCACGATCAAGTACGTGCTCGATCACGGGGCGTCGGTGATCCTCATGAGCCACCTGGGTCGTCCCAAGGGCGGCAAGAACGAGCCGGAGTTCAGCTTGAAACCCGCGGCGGACCGCCTGTCCGATCTGATGCGCCGCCCGGTGCAATTCGCGCCGGATTGCGTGGGACCCCAGATCAAGGCGATGGCCGAATCGCTGCGCCGCGAACAACACATCCTTCTGCTGGAGAACCTGCGTTTCCACAAGGAGGAGGAGGGCAAGGTCAAATTGCCCGAGACCGCGACCGACGAGGAGAAGAAGGCCGCGAAGTCCGAGATGAAGAAGAAGCAGGAGGAGTTCGCGCGCCAGTTGTCCGAACTCGGCGACCTCTACGTGAACGACGCCTTCGGCACGGCGCACCGCGCGCATGCCTCGACGGCCGTCATTTGCAAGTTTTTCAAGACCAATGCCGCGGGCTTCCTGATGGAGCGCGAGGTGAAGTACATGGGCCAGGCGCTGGCGAACCCCGAGCGCCCGTTCGTGGCGATCCTCGGCGGCGCGAAGGTGAGCGACAAGGTCAACGTCATCACCAACCTGCTCAACAAGGTCAACGCGCTGCTGATTGGCGGCGCGATGGCCTACACGTTCTACCGCGCCAAAGGCCTGCCGACCGGCAAGTCGCTGGTGGAGGAGGACAAGGTGGCGCTCGCGGCGGACCTGATCAAACAGGCGCAGGCCAAGGGCGTGAAACTGCTCCTGCCGGTGGATCATGTGATCGCGGATAAATTCGCGGCGGATGCGGCCCACAAGACGGTGGGCGAGGCGGGCATCGCGGAGGGCTGGATGGCGCTCGATATCGGGCCCAAAACCGCGGAACTCTATGCGAAGGAAATCAGCGGCGCGAAGACGGTGATCTGGAACGGCCCGATGGGCTGCTTTGAGATGGAGCCGTATGCCGCTGGAACCATGTCCGTCGCGAAGGCGATTGCGGCGACGAAGTGCCTGAGCATCATTGGCGGCGGCGACAGCGTGGCCGCGGTGAACAAGAGCGGGCTCGCCGACAAGATGAGTCACATCAGCACCGGCGGCGGCGCGAGCCTCGAGTTCCTCGAGGGCAAGGCGCTGCCCGGCGTGGTCGCGCTGACGGACAAGGCCTGAAACACGTTTTTCCTGGGGGGAGTTCACGATGCCGTCGCTGCGTAAACCGATTGTTGCCGGTAACTGGAAGATGAACAAGACGGTCGCCGAGGCCATTGACCTGGCCACCGCGATCAAACGCGAACTCGGCGACTGCAAGGACGTCGACATCGTCCTGTGTCCGCCGTTCACTGCGCTCAAGTCCGTGAGCGAGGCGATCACCGGCAGCCACGTGGACCTCGGCGCGCAGAACATGCACTGGGAGAAGAGCGGCGCCTTTACGGGCGAGATCTCCGCCAGCATGTTGCGCGAACTGTATTGCCACTACGTCATCCTCGGCCACAGCGAGCGCCGCGCCTATTTCGGCGAGACGGACGAGATCATCAACAAGAAGACGAAGGCCGCGCTGGCGTCGAACCTGAAACCGATTGTCTGCATTGGCGAGACCCTGGCGGAGCGTGAGTCGGGCCGTATGAAGGATGTCATCGCGACGCAGATCCGCGGCAGCCTGGCGGACCTGTCGCCGCGCGAATTGGTCGAGTGCATCCTGGCGTATGAACCGGTCTGGGCCATCGGCACCGGCAAGACCGCGTCGCCGGAACAGGCGCAGGAGGTGCATGCCTACATCCGCGGCCTGTTGATCGACCTCGCCGACGAAGCGGTTGCCCAATCGGTCCGGATCCAATACGGTGGCAGCGTGAAGGCGTCGAATGCCCGCGAGTTGTTCAGCCAGCCGGATATCGACGGCGGTTTGATCGGCGGGGCGGCGTTGGAAGCACGGTCGTTCGTGGAAATCGTCCGCGGCGCCATTTAGTAGAACGGACTGGAGATTGTCATGGGTATCCTGCGTGTGTTGTTGATCCTCGTTGAAGTGGTGACCTGCCTGCTGTTGGTGGGCGTGATCCTGCTTCAGAAATCGAAGAGCGAAGGGCTGGGTCTTGCGTTCGGCGCTGGCGTCGGTGAAACCCTGTTCGGGTCCCGCGCGGGCAACGTGTTGACGAAGATCACGGTCACGCTCGGCCTCGTGTTCCTTGCCAACACCGCGTTGCTGGGCATGATCTTCACCCACCAGACTGAAAAATCGATCATCGACCAGCGCGTCGGTGCCGCGCCTGTCCAAATGGCCCCGGCGCCCACGCAGCAACCGGTTGAAGCCCCTGCGCCCGCGCCGACCTTGCTGCCCGGCGCAGGACTGGACGCGCCGGTCGCTGCCCCCGCCGCTCCGGTGGTGGTGGAGCCCGCGCCGGTGGCCGCGCCTGCACCCGCGCAGTAATTCGCGCCGCTTCGCCACGTCCAAAGCGCGCCGTCGCCTGATTTCCACTTTGGGCGGCGTTCCAGTTCCTGTACGGTACAGCGATTGGAAATCCGCATGCGCCGCATCGCCGCACTAATTTTGCTCCCGCTGGCCCTCGGCTGTGCCGGGCGTCTGGAGGAAGATGCTGCACTGCGCGATCGCACGCTGTACCTCTCCACGCTCCGCATCCGCGGGTTCGATCCGGCGAAGGTCTCGGATGTCCCGTCCGCCCAGGCGATCCAGCGTGTGTATGAGGGGTTGCTGCAGATCTCTTATCTTGACCGGCCGTACCGCCTGGAGCCGTTGCTGGCCGACTCGATGCCGGAGCGTTCGGCGGACGGTCTCCGCTACACCTTCCGGTTGCGCCGGGGCCTATATTTTGCTGACGACCCTTGTTTCCCCGGCGGGCGCGGGCGCGAGGTCACGGCGGAGGATTTCGTCTATTCGATCAAACGGATCGCGGATCGGAAGGTCGGCTCCTCCGGGTGGTGGGCGTTTGACGGGCGCATCCGCGGCCTGAATGCGTTTCGCGAGGCGTCGTCCGCGAGCGGTCCGACTGACTACACGCTGCCGGTCGAGGGATTGCGCGCAATCGATCCCCATACGCTGGTGATCGAACTCACCGCGCCGTATCCGCAATTCCTGTGGATCCTCGCGATGCATTACGGCGTCGTCGTCCCGCGCGAGGCGGTCGAAACCTATGGCGATCGCTTCAGCAGCCGGCCCGTCGGCACGGGGCCCTACCGCCTCACGGAATGGAAGCGCAACTACCGGATGGTGTTCGAACGCAATCCGAAATGGGCGGAGACTGGGCGGGGGGACCGCTACCCCGTGTCCGGTGAAGCAGGGGACGCGGAGCGGGGGCTTCTTGCCGACGCGGGCAAGTCCCTGCCGTTAATTGACCGTATTGTCAGCTACGTCGTCGCGGACCCCGCGACGCAGTGGATGATGTTCCTGCGCGGGCAGTTGCTGGAGACCGACATCGCGCGCGACAACTGGAGTGTCGTGGTCGACGCGCAGGGCGCCCTGTTGCCGGAATTGCAGGCGCGCGGGATCCAACTGGTTGTCGCGCCGCAACTGCGCATCACCTATGTCGGGTTCAACATGGACGATCCCGTCGTGGGCACGAACCGCTTGCTCCGCCAGGCGCTCAGCAGCGCATTCAACGCGGGGGAATGGATCAAGCTGAACAACGGACGTGTGCGTCCCGCCATTAGCCCCATCCCCAGCGCGTTGCCCGGTCACGAGGCGGACTATGCGCCATGGCGATACGACCTCGAGCGCGCGAAGCGGCTCCTGGCCGAGGCGGGCTATCCGGAGGGACGTGATCCGGCGACCGGGCGCCGGTTGGAACTCACGCTTGATCTGGGCCGCGCGGATGACCTGGAGCTGCGCCAGTCCGCCGAATTGCTGACCGCCTTCTTCGAGCGCATCGGCGTGGTGCTGCGCCTGCAATTCAACAATGGCCCCGCGTTCTACGAGAAATTGGAGCGGCGCCAGGCGCAGCTCTTCTACTTGAGTTGGATCGGCGACTACCCCGACGCGGAAAACTTCCTCCAGTGTTTCTACGGGCCGAACGCATCGCCCGGATCCAACCGCGCGAATTACCGGAACCCCGCCTTCGATGCGCTTTTTGAACGGGCGCGCGGGATGGAGGATTCGCCGGAGCGCACGGCCCTTTACGCCGAACTGGCGCGCATCGTGATCGAGGATTGCCCGTGGCTGCTGCTTTCGGAGCCGCTGACCTACACCCTCCATCACGAGCGCCTCCGCAACCGCAAGCCGCACCTCTTCTCCTTCGGCATGGAGAAATATTACCGGTTGGAGGCCTCGGCCCCGCGATGATGCGTTTTGTCCTCAGGCGATTGTTGCAGATGGCGCCGACGGTGCTGGGGGTGATCGTCGTCACGTTTGTCCTGTTCAACTTCGTGGGCGGAAGCCCGGCCCGGATGAAATTGGGCGACAAGGCCTCGCCGCAGGCGCTGGAGGAGTTCGACGAGCAGCGCGGCTACAACAAGCCGCTTTTCTGGGGAAGCCGGGCGCCGACGCGTGCGCTCGCCGACACCGATTTCGCGCAACAGGCCGGGGCGTGGGGCACGCTGCCGGGCGCCGCATGGCAGGACGGTGTGTTGAGGGTTTCCGCCGCATCCACATGGGCGCCTCCCTTCGCCTTTCCCCTGCGCCCGGACAGCGCCTACACGTGGAGCGTGCGCTGGCGGGTGGCGGGTGAATCCGCGTGGGCGCAGACGGAACTGTCCGTGGCCCGCGGCGATGCCGCGGGCGCCGTTTTGCGCGAGTGGGTCGGGGGGCGCGAACTGGAGCTGGCGTCGATTTCGCTGCGGCGGGTGATGGATCGTCCCTGGGACTCGCAGTTCGTCTTTTACCTGCGCCAGTTGGCGCGCCTGGATTTTGGCGTCTCAAGCAGCGCCAACGTCCCGGTGATCGACCTGTTGCGCGAAGGGATCGGGCCGACGCTGGCGCTCGCATTCCCGATCCTCTTGCTGGAAACCGCCCTGAGCATCGCGCTCGGTCTGTGGAGTGCGTATTTCCGCGGGCGCTGGCCGGACCGCGTGCTCGTGCTCGGCGCGGTGGTGCTGATGAGTGTGAACTACCTGGTCTGGATCGTGGCGGGACAGTACCTGCTGGCGTATCGCCTCGGCTGGTTTCCCGTGTGGGGCTTCGAGTCGTGGGCCTACCTCGCGCTGCCCATTTGCATCGGCGCGTTCAGCGGGCTTGGTTCGGGCGTCCGCTTCTACCGCACGATCCTGCTGGATGAGCTGTACCGCGAGTATGTGCGCACCGCCCACGCGAAGGGCCTCGGTCGCGGCCGCGTCCTCTTTGTCCACGTTCTCCGCAACGCGATGGTGCCGATCATCACGCAGGTGGTGCTCTCCATCCCGTTCCTGTACACGGGCAGCCTGCTGCTGGAGAGTTTCTTCGGCATTCCCGGCCTCGGCTACCTGAGCGTCAACGCAATCAACGACAGCGATGTCGATGTTGTGCGCGCGATCGTGGTGCTCGGTTCCGTGCTGTATCTGGCGGCGAATCTGCTCGCGGACCTCTGCTATGCGTGGGTCGATCCCCGGGTGAAGCTGTCATGAAGCGCCTCCTCCAACTCGGACGCGCGCAGCCGCTCGCCGCCGTCTGCCTGCTCATCATCGCGTGTTACGCCGGGCTCGCCCTCTTCGGGGAGCTGACCTACCGCTGGCACGAGTGGCGGGACACGACGCCTGCCTACCAGCAGCAGGACATCAGCCGCCAGTACCAGCCGCCTTCGCGCGATCACTGGATGGGCACGGATGGCCTCGGGCGCGATGTCTTCCTGCGCCTCGTGCAAGGCACGCGCATCGCGTTCCATGTCGGCATCGTCACCTCCTGCATCGCGATTCCCATCGGCGTGCTGTTCGGCCTGCTCGCGGGGTATTTCGGCGGGCGCATCGATGACTTCATCGTCTGGCTCTACTCCACCTTCGCCGCGATTCCCGGCCTGCTCTTCATCCTCGCCATCGCAATGGTCGCGGGCAAGGGCCTGACCGGCGTCTATCTCGGGATCGGCCTCACCACCTGGGTGGGCATCTGCCGCTTGGTCCGCGCGGAGACGATGAAGCATCGCGAGCGCGCCTACGTGCAGGCGGCGCGCGTGCTCGGGTTCAGCGCGCCGCGTATTCTCGCGCGCCACATCCTGCCGAACATCCTCCACATCGTCATCGTCACCTTCACCCTGCGGTTCCCCGCGTCCATCGGCACGGAGGTCTTCATGAGTTTCCTTGGCCTTGGCGTGCAGGGTGAGCCGTCGTGGGGGCTGATGCTCAACAGCGCCCGCACGCGGCTCTGGCAGGGCGTCTGGTGGGAGATGGCGTTCGTCACCCTCGCCGTGTTCCTCCTCGTCCTCGCCTTCAATGTCCTCGGCGACCGCCTGCGCGACGCCCTCGACCCCCGCCTGCGCGACGGCGGGGGGCCTGAACGAAACTGACTTGCCAGCGGTCTCAATCTTCTTCATAGGTCGCGGCACTCTGGAGGAAACATGAAGCAGCTTCTCACCCTGATCGCAATCGTCCTTGCCACACACGTGGGCGCTGAGCAGGAGTTCCCCGCCGAGGGGTGGACCGCGTCGGCCCATCCGTTCGTATCGGCGGATGCCGTGCCGGGCGGCGAGCTGGTCGTGTATGCGGGTCCGTACCCGCGCAGCCTGAACTACCTGCTCGACACCTCCGTCCTTTCGCTCGACGTGTTTAACGCGCTGTACGACTCGCTGCTCGGCATGCATCCGCTGACGATGGAATTCGAGCCGGGCGTGGCGAACCGCTGGAGCGTGTCCGACGACAAGCGCAGCATCACCGTCCACCTCGATCCCAAGGCGGCGTGGAGCGACGGCACGCCGATCACCGCCGCGGATGTCGAATGGACCTGGCTTGCGATTCTTGACCCCAAGCACCTGACCGGCCCGCACAAGGTGGACCTGGAGCGCTTCGAAAAACCGGAGGTGCTGGGCGAGCGCTCGATCCGTTTCACGGCGAAGGAAGCCCACTGGAAGAATCTGCTCACCGTGGCCGGGTTGAACGTCCTGCCGAAGCACGTCATGGCCACGCAGGACTTCAACAAGATCAACTTCGAGTTCCCCGTCGTGTCCGGGCCGTACCGCCTCGCCGAGTTGAAGGAGGGGTTCTTCTCCCGCCTGGAGCGGCGCGACGACTGGTGGCAGCGCGGGCGGGTGAATACCGAAGGCGCGGGCAATTTCCGCTCGATCCGCTACATGTACTTCCAGGAACGCGACAACGCCTTCGACGCACTCAAGAAGGGGAACGTCGATTTCTTCGCCGTGTACACCGCGCACCAATGGGTCACGCAGACCAGCGGCGACCGCTTCGACCGCAACTGGATCGTGAAGCAGCGCGTGCGCAACTACAACCCCATCGGCTTCCAGGGTTTTGCGATGAACCTCCGCCGCGCGCCCTTCGACGATGTGCGCGTGCGGAAGGCGCTGGCGCTGCTGCTGAACCGCGAGAAGATGAACAGCACGCTGATGTACGACCAGTATTTCCTGCATAAGTCGTATTACGAGGATTTGTATTCCCCGGAAAACCCGTGCCCGCACGCCGCGACCCCGTTCGACAAGGAGGCCGCGCGCGAGCTGCTGGCCGAGGCCGGGTGGACCGCGAACCCGAAAACAGGCCTGCTGGAAAAGGACGGCAAACCCTTCGGCTTCACCTTCCTCACGCGCGACAGTTCGTCCGACAAATTCCTCGTGATCTACAAGGAGGACCTGAAGGACGTCGGCATCCAGCTCGACATTGCCCAGAAGGACTGGTCGGCGTGGATGAAGGACATGGACGAATACAACTTCGACATGACCTGGGCCGCGTGGGGCGGGGGCCTGTGGCGCGATCCCGAATACCAGTGGTCCGGCGCCGAGGCGGACCGTCCCGCGAGCCAGAACATCACCGGCTTCAAACATCCGCGCGTGGATGAACTGGTCGCCGCGCAGCGCACCGAATTCGACCTGGAGAAACGGAACGCGATCCTGCGCGAAATCGATGCGATCCTCGTCGCGGAGTATCCCTACGTCCTGCTCTGGAACATCAACTACACACGCCTGCTGTATTGGAACAAGTTCGGCATGCCCGACACCGTCCTCGGCAAATACGGCGACGAGCGCGCGGCCTATTCACTCTGGTGGTACGACGAGGACGCCGCCGCCGACCTGACCGACGCGATGCCCGCCAACCGCCCGTTGCCGCGCCGCCCGGATACAATTGTGTTCGACGACGTGTTCCGAAATTAGCCGCGTCACTCTGGCGATTCCTGCTATAACTCCGTGCGATGGATCGCTTGAGTTATTTCATCCGCCGCCTGCTGCTGGTGATTCCCACGTTCATCGGAATCACCTTCGTCTGTTTCACCATCTGCCAGTTCGTGCCCGGCGGGCCGGTGGAGCAGGCGTTGATCCGCATGCGCGGCATGGGCGACACTACGCGCGGCGCCGCCGGCGTGGCGTCGATCGGACCCGAGCAGCGCAAGGCCATCGAGGCGCATTTCGGGTTCGACCGGCCGATTCCTCAACGCTACTGGAAATGGCTGTGGCAGGACCGCATGGGCCTCGCGGTCGAGTCCTACAAGTATCCGAACAAGACCGTCTGGCAGTTGATCCGCGAGCGCTTCCCCGTCTCCCTCGTGTTCGGGCTCACGGGATTCATCCTGACCTACCTGGTCTGCATCCCGCTGGGCATCGCCAAGGCCCTGCGCCACGGGAGTTCCTTTGACCTTGTCTCCAGCGTGATCGTCTTCACCGGCTACGCGATTCCCGCCTTCGCCTTCGGCATGCTGCTCAAGAGCCTGTTCGCGGGCACCACGGACTTCGCGTTCGATTGGTTTCCCGTCTCCGGCTTCCACTCCGTCCAGTTCGAGTCCCTGTCCACGTGGGAAAAGACCGTGGACATCGCGCATCACATGTTCCTGCCGGTGCTCTGCTACATCATCGGCAACTTCGCCGTGCTCACGCTGCTGATGAAAAATTCCCTGCTGGAGCAAGTCAGCCAGGATTATGTGCGCACGGTCCTCGCCAAGGGCGGCAGCCTTCGCCGCGCGATCTGGCGGCACGCGCTGCGCAATGCGCTGATCCCGATCGCAACGGGATTCGGCGGCGTGCTCACCTTGATGTTCGCGGGTTCCGTCCTGATCGAGCGGGTGTTCGAGATCCCGGGCATGGGCCTCCTCAGCCTCGAGGCCATCATCAGCCGCGACTACATGCTGTTCATGGGCATCCTTGGCCTCACCTCCGTCCTGGGCCTCATCGGCCGCATCCTCTCCGACTTCTGCTACGTCCTCATCGACCCACGGATTCACTTCCAGCCATGAACCTGCTGGATTGGTTCCATCCCCTCACGCGCCGCCGCATCACGCGCTTCATGGCGTTGCGGCGCGCCTGGTGGTCGTTCCTGCTGCTCGGCGGCGCGTATGTCCTGAGCCTCGGCGCCGAACTCATCTGCAACCAGGATCCGCTCTACCTGCGTTTTGAGGGACGCCATTTCTTCCCGGTCTTTCGCTTTCATTCCGAGCGCACGGTCACGGGCGAGGGGCAGGACACGCGCCTCGACTACAAGGCGCTCGTGCGCAGCGAGCGCTATCGCACCAACGGCGCCAACAGGGTCTGGTGGCCGCTGGTGCCGCACGGGCCGTTGGAAATCATCCGCCCCGAGCGCATTGAGCTGCCGGACGAGGTGCGGATCCGCATGGCGCCGGAACCGCGCCTCGCTACCGTCAACCTGACGCCGGACCTGCGCGTCACACGCGCGCAGGCGGCGGGCTATTTCTTCGGTGTATCCGACGGGGCGGAGGAGGGCGTGCTGCTGCCGGAGCAATGGACGCTGCCCGAACCGGTGCGCGCGGCCATCTTGCAGCGCTTCCAAAACGCATCCGCGCCCGCGGTCGCGGGACTGGCCGTACGGGAGGATGGCGCCCAAGCCGAGGTGTCCATGCCGCCGTTCACGCCGCGCGCCGCGCCGCCCCGCACGGTGCGCATGACGTTTCGCGAGGCGATGCCGCGCTCGCTCGAATGGTCCGTCAACGTCTCGCGCGACCTGCAGCCCGTCTCTGGCGCCTGGCCTGAGGCGTGGCAAAACCTGCCCGACGCCGCGCGCACCTCCATCCTGGCGCGCGCGAGCCAGCGATTTGAACGCTTCGTCGAGCCGCTGGCCCTTCCGATGGCCGACCGCACGTATCGCGTCCATCTCGAACGCGAGGATGTGCGCTATCCCTTCCGCCCCGTGGCCGGCCATCCGCTCGGCATCGACAGCGCGGGCCGCGACGTGCTCGCGCGGCTCATCTACGGCTTCCGCACCTCGATGACCTTCGGCATGCTGCTCGTCGTGGCCTCGCTCGTGGTCGGCACGCTGATCGGCGCGGCGCAGGGTTATTACGGGGGACGCCTCGACCTTGTCGGCCAGCGTGTCATCGAAATCTGGGACGCGCTTCCGTTCCTCTACATCCTCATCCTGATGGGCTCGATTTACGGGCGCAGTTTCACGCTGCTGTTGTTGTGTTACGCCGTCTTCAACTGGATCGGCATTTCCTACTACATGCGCGCGGAATTCCTGCGCCTGCGCAACTGGCCCTTCGTTGAGGCCGCGCGCTCGCAGGGCCTGCCCACCCGCCGCATCATGTTCCGCCACATCCTGCCCAACGCGCTGGTTCCGCTGGTGACGTTCTTCCCGTTCTCCCTCGTGAGCGCCATCGGCACACTCGCCGCGCTCGATTTCCTCGGCTTCGGCCTGCCGCCCCCGACGCCGAGCTGGGGCGAGTTGCTCGCGCAGGCGCAGGAGGTCAACTGGGCCTGGTGGCTCACGCTGTACCCGTCGCTCGCCCTGTTCGTCGTGATGTTGCTCGGCGTCTTCATCGGCGAAGGCGTGCGCCAGGCGTTCGACCCCAAACCTTTTTCGAGGATGGAATGACGACGAATCCGCCCTTGCTCTCCGTCCGCGACCTCGCGGTGGAGTTCGACACGGAATCGGGGCCGATCCGCGCGGTGGATCGCGTGTCCTTCGACCTGCGCGCGGGCGAGGTGCTCGGCGTGGTCGGCGAATCCGGCTGCGGAAAAAGCGTGACCGCGCTGAGCCTGCTACGCCTGCTGCCCTCGCCGCCGGGCCGTATCGCCGGCGGGGCGGTGCACTTCGAGGGACGCGACCTGCTGGCGCTGCCCATCGCCGCGTTGCGCGCGATCCGCGGCAAACGGATCAGCATGATCTTCCAGGACCCGATGTCCGCGCTTTCCCCGCTGCACCGCATCGGCGACCAGCTCGTCGAAACCGTTCAGTTGCACGAAGACCTGCCGCACCGCGCCGCGTGGGCGATGGGCGAGGACTGGCTCAACCGCGTCGGCATCCCCGCCGCCGCGCAGCGCATGAAGAGCTGGCCGCACGAACTGTCGGGCGGCATGCGCCAGCGCGTGATGATCGCGATGGCGCTGATGCTCAAGCCCTCCATCGTCATCGCGGACGAACCGACGACCGCGCTCGACGTCACCATCCAGGCGCAGATCTTCGACCTGCTGCGCGAACTGAAGGACGCGCAGACCGCCGTTATGCTCATCACGCACGACATGGGCGCCGTGTGGGAGATGTGCGACCGCGCCCTGGTGATGTACGCCGGGCATGTGGTGGAGCAGGCGCCCGTCCGCGCCCTCTTCGAGCAGCCGCGCCATCCCTACACCGCGGGGCTCCTGCGGTCCATGCCGCGCGGCCAGCAGCCGGGACGCCGTCTCGCGACGATTCCCGGCCAGGTGCCGTCGCCCCGCGACTATCCCGCCGGCTGCCGGTTCGCCGACCGATGCCCGCACGCCTTCGCGCCCTGCCGCGCCGCCGCTCCCGCCCGCTTCGACGCCGGCCCGGACCGCGACGCCGCCTGCTACCTCGTGCCGGAGGGCCGCACGCCATGAGCGCGCCGCTGCTCGAGGTCAACGGGCTCACCACCTGGTATCCGATCCGGCGCGGCGTCTGGTCCCGCACGGTGGGGCAGGTCCAGGCGCTCACGGAAGTGGACCTCGTCCTGCGCGCGGGCGAGACCCTCGCCGTGGTCGGCGAGTCCGGTTGCGGGAAGACGACGCTCGGCCGCACGCTGGTCGGCCTCGAACGCCCGCGCGCCGGCGCGATGCGCCTCAACGGACAGCCGTTGCCCTCCGGTGTGCGCACGCCAGAGGTGCAGCGACGGATCCAGATGATTTTCCAGGACCCCGCGGCGTCCTTGAATCCGCGCCTCACCGTGCTCGATCTGTTGACCGAGGCCATGGCCTTCCACGGCATGCTCAGCGGCCCGCGTGAGCCGGCCGCGCTCCAGTTGCTGTCCGATGTCGGCCTCGACGCCGGCGCGCTGCACCGCTATCCGTTTGAATTCTCCGGCGGCCAGCGCCAGCGCATCAGCGTCGCCCGCGCGCTCGCGCTGCGCCCCTCGGTGATCATATGCGACGAGGCCGTCAGCGCTCTCGACGTCTCCGTGCAGGCGCAGGTCCTCAACCTGCTCATGGACCTGAAGGAAAAATACGCGTTGTCCTATCTCTTCATCTCGCACGACATCAACGTCGTCCGGTTCATCGCCGACCGCGTCGCCGTGATGTACCTCGGCCGCGTGGTCGAGGAGGGGCCGACGGAGGCCGTGCTCGCGCGCCCGATGCATCCCTACACGCAGGCGCTCATCAGCGCCGTGCCCGCGCCGGGCGTCGCGCGCCCCCCGCGCCAGATCCTGCGCGGCGAATTGCCGTCGCCCGCAAACCCGCCCGCCGGCTGCCCGTTCCATCCGCGCTGCCCGCGCGTGATGGACGCCTGCCGCACGGCGCGCCCCGGACCGGTGACGACACCGGAACTGCAAAAGGTGTGTTGTCACCTCTATCCGCCGCGGGTATCCTGAATACAGGAGGAAGCCGCCATGAGCAAAGTACCTGTCGTCCGTGAATTCATGGTCACGTCGCTGGTCACGCTGCGACCGGAACTGCCGATCCGGCAGGCCATCGACATCCTGCTCAAACACCGCATCTCCGGCGCTCCGGTGGTGGACGCCGACGGGCGTTTGATCGGGATGTTGTCGGAAAAGGACTGCCTGCGCGTCTTCGCCAACGCCGCGTTCTACAACGCCGACCCCGGCGATGTGGACGACTACATGGCGCGCGACGTGCGGACCATCGAGCCCGACGCCGACCTTTTCAAGGCCGCGGATATCTTCCTGAAGAACAGTTTCCGCCGCCTGCCCGTCGTCGAGGACGGCAAACTCGTCGGCCAGATCAGCCGCCGCGACGTGCTCAACGCGAGCCGCGCGATGACCGACGCGTCGCCGGTCCCGAAACCGTGGACCGACGCGAAGTACCTCACCGACGAGGTCAAGGCCGCCCTCGCCGACAAACCCGCCACCGGCGGATAACGCATCCAGCGTGTGCAGGGCGGGAAGGGCCGCAGGCCGTCCCGCCCGATTTGCAACGTCTGTAAAAACTGTCGCGCCCCGCTTGCAACGTCTGTAATTTACAGACTCTGCAAAAACGATTATGGGTCCTGGCACGATAGTTTTGGTCACCGGCGCGACGGGGTTCACCGGGTCGGTGTTGACGCGCAAGCTGGTGGAGCGGGGGGTGACGGTGCGTGCGATTGCGCGCGGCGAGCCGCCGGCCGCGCTGCGCGCGCTGCCGGTGCAATGGTTCACGGGGCAGGTGTACGACCCCGAGGTGGTGAAGGCCGCGTGCGAGGGGGTGCAGTTCGTGTTCCACGTCGCGGCGGCGTATCGCGCGGCGGGCGTGGCGGACGAGGTGTACGAGCTGGTCCACGTGACGAGCACGAAGCTGTTGGTCGAGGCGGCGGCGCGGCAGCCGGGGTTCCGCCGGTTCGTCCATGTGTCCACGGTCGGCGTGCACGGGCATATCGATGATCCGCCGGCGGACGAGACGTATCGCTTTGCGCCGGGCGACCTGTACCAGAATACGAAGGCGGAGGCGGAGCGCTGGCTGCGCGAGCATGCGCCGCGGTTTAACCTGCCGTGCACAGTGATCCGCCCGGCGGCGATCATGGGGGCGGATGACACGCGCCTGCTGAAGGTGTTCAAGCTCGCGACGAAGCCGGTGTTCCCGATGCTGGGCTATGGGAAGTGCCTGTATCATTTGATCCACGTGGAGGACCTGACCGACGCGATGCTCGTGGCGGCGGAGCATCCCGCGGCGGTGGGCGAGGCGTTTATCGTGGGCAATACCGAGCCGATCCGGCTGGAGGACATGGGGCGGATCATCGCGCGGACGCTGGGCTGCGCGTTCCGCCCGGTGCGGATTCCGGCGTGGCCGTTTTTCCTCGCGGCGGGCGTGTGCGAGGCGGTTTGCAAGCCGCTCGGACTGGAGCCGCCGCTGCACCGGCGCCGCGTGGCGTTTTTTACGAAGGACCGCGCGTTTAATACCGCGAAATTGCGGGATCGACTGGGGTTCACGCCGCGCTACTCTAATGAAGCGGGCATCGTCGAGACGGCGAAGGCCTACGCGGCTAAAGGGTGGCTGAAGGCTGTATGAGCAGGGAATCGGTTGAAATCCAGAAGGAGCTGTTCGCGGAGAAGAAGTCCGCGTTGGCGAAGTATCGCGACCTCGTGGTGGGGCGCGCGGGGTTGTTCGCGCTGTTGACGTACGAACTGGTCACGGCGTTCAGCTATGTGCCGGGCGCGCTGGGGCTGTTCCTGCGCAGCAAGCTGTATCCGTGCCTGCTCGGGGCGTGCGGGCGCGGCGTGGTGTTCGGAACGGGCGTGGTGCTGCGGCATCCGCACAAGATCCGCCTGGGCGACAACGTGGTGGTGGACGACCACTGCGTGCTCGATGCGAAGGGGCAGTCCAACGCGGGCATCACCGTCGGCAGCGGCGTCTTCATCGGCCGCAACACGATCCTGAGCTGCAAGAACGGCGACATCGTGCTCGGGGACCAGGTGAACATCGGCTTCAACTGCGAAATCTTTTCCGGCGCGCGGGTGGAGCTCGGCGCGCGGGTGATGCTCGCGGCGTACACCTACATCATTGGCGGAGGCCATGCGTATGACCGGATTGATGTGTCGCCGCTGGAGCAGGCGCGCACGGCGGTGGGCGTGACGGTGGGCGAGGGGGCGTGGCTGGGCGCGGGCGTGAAGGTGCTGGACGGCACGTCCGTCGGCGCGCATTCGATCATCGGCGCGGGCGCGGTGGTGACGCGGGACATCCCGCCGCAGTCCATCGCGGCCGGCGTGCCCGCCGCGGTCGTGCGGAGCCGGACGTAATGGACGCGCAAGGCCGACATACGATCCTGCATCTGTGCGAGCATTTTGGCGGCCGGGAGGCGACGCTGCACGGCGTCGCGCGCGCGTTCCAGTGGTGGCTTCCGAATTACGACGCGTCGCGGTTCCGCGTGCTGCTGTGCAGCCGCAAGGGGTGGGACAAGGCGGCGGAGCAGATGAAGGCGGCGGGCACGACGCCGTTTACGCTCGGCTACGGCAAGATGGATCCGCGCAACCTGGTCGCGCTGGCGCGGCTGATCCGCCGCGAGCGGGTGGACCTGATCCACGCGCACGGCTACGGCGCGTGCACATGGGGGCGGATCGCGGGGCTGCTGTTCCGCAAGCCGGTGATTGTGCACGAGCGCTGCAACTACCACACCGTGCCGCTCTACCAGCGCCCGGTGGAATGGCTGCTGGCGCCGTTCACCGCGCACGCGTTCGCCGTGTCGGAGTCCACGCGCCAGTTCTGCATCCACAAACGATACCTCAAGCCGGAGCGCGTGGAGACGCTGTACAACGGGATCCTGCTGACCGATTTGCCGGAGGCGACGCCGGATTGGAAGGCGCAGTTGCGGGAAATGTTCGGCACCGCGGGTGATGCGCCGCTGCTGGGCATCGTGGGCCGCATTGAAAGCCACAAGGGGCACGTGGACGCCTTGCGCGCGCTGAAGGTGTTGCTCCAGACGCATCCGCGCGCGCGGTTGTGGATTGTCGGCGATGGCGCCTACGAACCGGAGGTGCGCCGGTTTGTGGCGGAGCAGGGCTTGGGCGATTCGGTGAAGTTCCTCGGCTTCCGGCGCGACGTGCGGCAGGTGATCCAGTGCTTTGACGCGCAGATTTTTCCGAGCCACCAGGAGGGCACGCCGAACACGTTGTACGAGGCGATGCTAGCGGGGGTGCCGCCCGCGGCGTCCACGGCGGACGGGCAGGGGGAGATCCTGGAGCACGAGAAGACCGCGCTGTTGTTTGAGCCCGGCGACCACGCGACCCTGGCGAAGCATCTCGCCCGCCTGCTCGACGACCCCGCGCTGCGCCAGCGCCTCGGCGCCGCCGTGCGCGCGCGCATCGCGGATTTCGACGGCCGCCGCTGCATCCAAAAAATGGAGCAGACCTACACCCGCCTGCTCGGCGGGTAGGATGCGGCGAAGCAGATTCCCGCGAAACGCGCCAAGCACGCGTAAGGGACGATTAGGGGGGGGGCGTTCCGGCCAGGCCTGTTGACAAAAGGCACACGTAAGGATAGCTTGTCTGTTGATGAGCGAGTACGACTGGAATGACGATAAAAACGCCCTTCTGGAGCGGACTCGTGGTGTTTGCTTCGAAGACGTATTGGTGTGTATTGAAAACGGTGACGTCCTTGACGTTATGTTTCATCCCAATCGCGAGCGGTATCCGGATCAGTATGTTATCGTCCTAAAAATGGCGGATTACGTTTGGCTCGTGCCATATATAAAAACCAGAGGAGTGCGTTTTCTGAAGACGATCATTCCAAGTCGCAAGGCCGCGAGGGAGTACCTGTCATGAACAAGACGCCAGCGTTGGACAAGGAAGAGCTGCAGATCCTGGAAGACTTCGAACGGGGCGAGTTCAAGCGCGTGCCGAACTTCCCCGCGGAGAAACGGGCTCTTGAGGATGCGGCTCGGAATACCCTGCAGAAGGATCGTCGCATCAACATTCGCATCTCGTCGCGCGATCTGGCGCGCATTCAGATGCGAGCGGCCCGGGAGGGCATGCCCTACCAGACGTACATTTCCAGCACGTTGCACAAGCTGGTGTCCGGCAGATTGCAGGAACGAGCCTGAGCCGCACCCGGACGCGGGTCGGTCCTTGATTGGGCGGGGGGAGTGGGATAGGCTCGCGGGTCTTTTTGAGATGACCCATGAGAATTCTGTCCGGCATTCAACCTTCGGGGCGGCTTCACCTGGGCAACTACTTTGGCATGATGCGGCCGGCCATTGAGTTGCAGGACCGGGGGGAGGCGTTCTATTTCATCGCGAACTACCACGCCCTGACGACGGTCACGGATGCGGAGGCGCTGCGGCGCGGCACGCTGGATGTCGCCCTTGATTTCCTGGCCTGCGGGCTCGATCCGGCGCGGACGGTGTTTTACCGGCAGAGCGATGTGCCGGAGGTGACGGAATTGACGTGGTTGCTGTCGGTGATCACGCCGATGGGGCTGCTGGAGCGCTGTCACTCCTACAAGGACAAGATCGCGAAGGGCATTGCGGCGTCGCATGGCCTGTTCGCGTATCCGGTGTTGATGGCGGCGGACATCCTCGCGGTGCAGGCGGACCTGGTGCCCGTGGGGCGCGACCAGAAACAGCATGTGGAGGTCACGCGCGACGTGGCGATCAAGTTCAACAACCAGTACGGCGAGGTGTTCCGGATCCCGAAGGAGGAGATCCGCGAGGATGTCGCCGTGGTGCCGGGGCTCGACGGCCAGAAGATGTCGAAGTCCTACAACAACACGATCGAGATTTTCGGGGACCCGAAGGAGACGCGCGCGCGCATCATGCGCATCGTGACCGACAGCAAGGGCGTGGCCGACGCGAAGGACCCGGACACCTGCAACGTGTTCGCGTTGTACCGGTTGTTCGCGACGCCGGAGGAGCGCGAGGCGATGGCCGCGCGGTACCGCGCGGGCGGCATGGGGTACGGCGACGCGAAGAAGGCGCTGCACGAGAAGTTCGAGGCGCATTTCGGCCCGCTGCGCGCGAAGCGCGCGGAGCTGGCGGCGAAGCCGGAGTACGTGGAGGACATCCTGCGGCGTGGCGCGGCGCGCGCACGCGCCGAGGCGGTGGCGACGTTGAAAAAGGCCCGCGCGGCCATGGGGCTCGACTAGCATGTCCGGACGCGACGAATACAAGCTGCAGCTCGACGTGTTCGAGGGGCCGCTCGACCTGCTGTTGTACCTGATCAAGCGGGATGAGCTGGACATCTACAACATCCCGATCGAGCGGGTGACGCAGCAGTACATGCAGTACCTCGACACGATGCAGATGCTCGACCTGAACATCGCGGGCGAGTTCCTCGTGATGGCGGCGACGCTGATGATGATCAAGAGCCGCATGCTGCTGCCGGTGGAGGAGCGCCCGGAGCTGGAGCCGGAGGAGGAGGACCCGCGCTGGGACCTCGTGCGGCAGCTCGTCGAGTACAAGAAATTCAAGGACGCGGCGATGCACCTCGAGGAGCTGGCGTTGCGGCGCGAAGGCGTGTTCGCGCGCGAGGGCGACCATGTGCATCTCGGCGCGGAGCCGGATGTCGCGCTGAACGATGTCAGCATTTTCGACCTGATCTCGGCGTTCAACGAGGCGCTGAAGAAGGCGCCGAAGGAGAGCGTCGCGGAGCTGTTCGCGGACCGGTACACGGTGGCGGAGAAGGTGGACTACCTGTCGAAGCTGCTGGTGGAGCGGCGCTCGGTGCGGCTGGGCGAGGTGTTGCGCGGGATGCAGCATCGCTACGAGATGGTGTGCACGTTCCTCGCGGTGTTGGAACTGATCCGCCTGAAGCAGTTGCGCGCTGTGCAGGATCGGGTGTTTGGAGACATTGAACTGGTGGCCGCCGACGCGGTGTAGCCTGGGAGGATCGATTGTGACGGAGACCCACGTACTGCCGGAACTGAAGCAGATCATCGGCGCGATGTTGTTCGCGGCGAAGGGATCGGTGAGCCCGGGCGACATCCGGCGCTGCCTCAAGCTGGTGGCGGAGGAGCGCGGCGGCCCCTACAAGGATTTCGCCGAGGTCACGGAAAAGGAAGTGGTTGCCGCGATGGAGGCGTTGCGCGAGCAGTTGCGCGAGGCGCATGCGGGGGTGCACATCAACGAAGTGGCCAGCGGCTACCGCATGGAGAACGACGCGGACTGCGGGCCGTGGTTGCGGCAGTTGCTTCAAAAAGGGCGGGCGAACCGGCTGAGCCGTCCCGCGCTGGAGACCCTTGCGGTGATCGCCTATCGCCAGCCCGCGACGCGCGGGGAAATTGAGGCCGTGCGCGGCGTGGCGGTGGACCAGATTCTGCGGAACCTGATGGAGTTGCAGCTCATCCGCATCACCGGGCGCAGCGAGTTGCCGGGCCGGCCGTGGCAATTCGGGACCACGCAGAAATTCCTCGAATATTTCGGCCTAAAGGACGTGAAGGATCTGCCCGGCGTCGAGGAGCTGCGCCGGATGGAGGCGGAGCAGGAAGCGCGCAAGTCGGCGACGAAGGTCGAGGAGCCGGTGATGGCGCCCGCGGAGGAGGAGACTGCGAAAGCGGAGGCGCTCGAAGAAGCGAAGCCGGCGCCCGAAGCCGAGGATGAGGACGCCGATGACGGTGATGAGGACGAGTACGACGACGATGAGTTTGAGGACGATGAGGAAGACGAGGACGACGACGGGGACGACGAGGACGAGGAAGAGGGCGATGATGAAGAAGAGTCCGGCGAAAAAGAACGCTAGCGCGGGCGCGAAGAAGCTCGACGCGTTGCGGAAGAAGATTGACGTCCTCGACGGGCGCCTGGTGTCGCTGCTGAACCAGCGCAGCCGGATTGCGCAGGCGATTGGCCGCCTGAAGCACCGCGCGGGCGGGGCGTTGTATGTGCCGGAGCGCGAGCGCGACGTGCTGGCGCGGGTGCGCAAGCGGAACCGGGGGCCCCTTTCGAACAAGGCGCTGGAGTCGATTTACCGCGAGATCATGTCGGCGGCCCTTGCGCTGGAAGGCGCCATGGACATCGGGGTGTTGGGCGATGCGGCGGGGGTGGCGCGCAATCTCTTCGGCGCGAGCGCACGCTACGTGCCGGCGGGTTCGCCGTCGGCCGCGGTCGCGGCGTTGTGCGCGGGACGGTGGCAGGCGCTTTGCCTGCCGGAGGCGGCGGTGACGGCCGCATGTGCCGAGCTCCAGACGGGCCGGCTGCGCGCGTGTGGCCCGGCTGTGAACGGTGTGGTTGTCCTCGTGCGGGGTGGCGCGTGAGCGGGCTCGTGGCGGCGGCGAAGCCGTGGGTGGGGGCGCTGGCGACGTATCAACCCGGAAAGCCGATTGAAGAAGTGGCGCGCGAGCTGGGATTGGGCGATCCATCGACCATCCTGAAGCTGGCCTCCAATGAAAATTCGCTCGGCCCGTCGCCGCGTGCGCTGGAGGCCATGGCGCGAGTTGCGGGCCGGATGCACATCTACCCGGACGGCGATTCGTTCTACCTGCGCGACGCGCTGGCCCGGACCCTGAAGGTCTCCCGCGAGGAGCTCTTCCTCGGCCACGGGAGCAACGAAATCCTCGCGCTGCTGGCCCACATCTACCTGGGGCCGGGCACGAGCGCGGTGATGTCGCAGTATGCCTTTGTCGTCTACAAGCTCGTGACCGCGCTGTACGAGGGGGTGTCGATTGAGGTTCCGGCGCGCGAGTTTGGGCACGATTTGGACGCGATCCGGGCGGCGATCCGTCCCGACACGCGGCTGGTCTTCGTGGCGAACCCGAACAACCCGACCGGCACGCTGCTGCCGGCGGAGGCGCTGTACCGGTTTCTCGACGCGCTCCCGCCCCATGTCGTGGCCGTGCTGGATGAGGCCTACATCGAACTGCTGCCGCCGCGCCAGCAGCCCGACACGCTGCGTTACGTCCGCGAGCGGAAGAATGTCTTCGTGTTGCGCACGTTCTCCAAGGCGCACGGGCTGGCCGGATTGCGCATCGGGTATGCGGTGGCGGCACCGGAGGGGATCGCCCTGCTGAACCGGGTGCGTCAGCCGTTCAACGTGAACGCGATGGCGCAGGCGGCTGCGCTGGCGGCGCTGGATGACGAGGCGCACCTGGCGCGCACGCGGATGATGGTGGAGGAGGGGCTGGACCAGCTTTCACAGGGGCTTGCGGCGATGGGGGTGGGCTATGTACCCTCCGCGGCCAACTTTGTCCTTGTGAAGGTCGGGAAGGGCCGTGAATACTTTGAGGCCCTGTTGCGCCAGCGGGTGATCGTGCGTCCGGTGGACAACTACGGGTTGCCGGAATACATCCGCGTCACGGTGGGGACTCGGGAGGAGAACCAGCGCTTCCTGGATGCGCTGGCGGTGGTGCGAGGGAAGGTCTAATTCATGATTATCGTGTTGAAGCCGGACGCGACGGCGGAGCAGATCGCGCATATCGAACAGAGCATCAAGGAGTGGGGTCTGCGTCCGCATGTGAGCCGCGGCACGGAGCGCACGGTGGTGGGCGTCATCGGCGACGAGTCGCTGCTGGCGAGCAAGCCGCTGGACGTCTTCCCGGGCGTCGAGTCGGTCATGCGCATCCAGAAGCCCTACAAGCTGGCGAGCCGCGAGTTCAAATCGGCGCCGACGAAAATTTCCATTCCCTGGGGGCGCCCGGGCGGCGAGCCGGTCGAGATCGGCGGGTCGCGGATCGTGGTCGTGGCCGGCCCATGCTCGGTCGAGACGCCGGAGATCATGCTGGAGACGGCGCGCTACATCATCGCCGCGGGCGCGCGCATGATGCGGGCGGGCGCGTTCAAGCCGCGCACCTCGCCGTACGCGTTCCAGGGGCTCGGGGTCGAGGGCCTGCGCATCCTCATGCAGGTGCGCGAGGAGACCGGGCTGCCGTTCGCGACCGAGGTGATGGATACGCGCGATGTGGAGATGGTCGCCGAGGCGGCGGACGTGATCCAGATCGGCGCGCGCAATACGCAGAATTTCTCGCTGCTCAAGGCGGTCGGTCGCACGCGCAAGCCGGTGCTGCTCAAGCGCGGCATCGCGGGCACGATCGAGGAATTGCTGATGAGCGCGGAATACATCCTGAGCCAGGGCAACGACCAGGTCATCCTCTGCGAGCGCGGCATCCGGACCTACGAGAAGGCGACGCGCAACACGCTCGACCTGAACGCGGTGCCGGTGCTGGAGAAGCTGACGCACCTGCCGGTCGCGGTGGACCCGAGCCACGGCACGGGCGTCGCGGACCTCGTTACGCCGATGGCTCTGGCGGGTGTCGCGTGCGGGGCGGATTTGCTGCTGGTCGAGACGCATCCGGAGCCGCAGAAGGCGACGTCGGATGGCGCGCAGACGCTCAACGCGGCGCAGTTCAAGCGCATGATGGACGGCATTTCCGGGATCGCCTCGGTGATCGGGAGATCCGTGTAACGCCCATGCGCCGGATCGCGGTCATCGGACTGGGGTTGATGGGCGGGTCCATCGGGCTCGCCATCAAGAAGCGCCGCCTCGGGTGGGAGGTGGTCGGCTGCACGCGCACGCCTGCGCGCGGGCGCCAGGCGCTGCGGCGCGGCGCGGTGGACCGCCTGTGCGCGTCGCCCGCGGAGGCGGTGAAGGATGCCGACCTCGCGGTGTTCTGTGCGCCGATCCAGACGATTCCGCAGCTGGTCCGGGAGAGCCTGCACGGCCTTTCGCGCGGCACGGTTCTCACCGATGTTGGCAGCACCCGCCACTTTCTCGACACGGATATTCCCCGGCTGCTCAAGGGGACGGGCGCGGTGTTCGTCGGCAGTCATCCGGTGGCGGGCTCCGAGCAGCAGGGCATTGACGCGGCGCGCGCGGATTTATATGAAGGCGCGACGGTGCTGGTGACGGCGCCGTCCGGCGCGCCGGAGGCGGCGGTGCGGCGCGTGCGCGGGTTCTGGCGGCGGCTGGGCGGACGCGTGGCGATGGTGGACAGCCGTGAGCACGACCGCCTGCTCGCGCGGACGAGCCATTTGCCCCACATGGTGGCGAGTCTGCTGGCGTTGACGGTGGGTCGTATGCCGGGCCGCGAAGCGCTGGCGGGGTTTTGCGGGAGCGGATTCGCCGACACGTCGCGGGTGGCCGAAGGTTCGCCCGAGGTGTGGCTTGATATTGTGCGCACCAACCGCTCCAATCTGGCCGAGGAACTGCGTGCGTACCGCGCCCAGCTGGACCGCCTGCTGGCGCTGCTCGACGCGGGTGATTTTTCAGGAGTCGAACACGTTTTGGAACATGCGCGCAGCGCACGCCGCGAGTTGCTGGCGGGCCGCAAACGCAACAGGATCCCATCAACATGAGCCACATACAACAGTCGGTGATCGTACACCCCGCCGCCGCCCTGGAGGGCGAACTGGAAGTCGCGGGCGACAAGAGCATTTCGCATCGCATGGCGATGATGGCGGCGCTGGCCTCCGGCACGTCCACCATCCGCAACTTCCTCCACAGCGAGGATTGCGTGAACACATTGCGCGCGATGGAAGCGCTCGGCGCGCGTTCGTTTTTCGACGAGGACGGGCTTCTCCATGTGCAGGGCACCGGCGGCAAACTGCTGGCCCCGGCCGGCGCCTTGAATGTCGGCAACTCCGGCACGACGATTCGCCTGCTCGCGGGTATTCTCGCGGGACAGCAGGGCACGTTTGAAATGACGGGCGACGAGTCGCTGTGCAGCCGCCCGATGTCGCGCATCAAGGATCCGCTGGAGCGCATGGGGGCGAAGCTTGAGCTGACCGGGGAACGAGGCACCGCGCCGATCAAGATCACGGGCGGCAAGCTCAAGGGCCTGGACTATGTGCTGCCGGTCGCGTCGGCGCAGGTCAAATCCTGCGTCCTGCTGGCCGGGTTGTTCGCCGAGGGCGTGACGTCGATCACCGAGCCGATCCCGACGCGCGATCATACGGAGCGCGTCTTCAAGATGCTGGACCTGCCGCTGACAGTGAACGGCCTCCAGATGTCGCTGAAGGGCTTCGGGCCGAAAGGGCCGTCGCTCAAGGCCCGCGACTTCGTGGTGCCCGGCGACTTTTCGTCCGCGGCCTTCTGGATGGTCGCGGCGGCCGGGCGCAAACGCTCGAGCATCACGATCAAAAATGTAGGACTGAACCCGCGCCGCACCGCGTTGATCGATGTGTTGAAGCGGGCCGGTGCGCAGGTCGATGTGCGGCTGGATTCGGCGTCGATCGACGGCGAGCCCGTGGGCGAAGTGCGCGTGACGGGCGGCAAGCTGAAGGCGGTGGAGGTCAAAGGGGCGGAAATCCCGAACCTGATCGATGAACTCCCGCTGGTCGCCGTGCTGGGCTGTCTCGCGGAAGGCGTGACGGAAATCCGCAACGCGGCCGAGCTGCGCGTGAAAGAATCCGACCGCATCGCCACGATGGCCGCGAACCTGCGCCTGATGGGCGCGGAGGTGGAGGAGCGGCCCGACGGCATGGCGATCAAGGGCCCGACGGTTCTCAAACCGTCCGGTCCCGTTCGCAGCTACGGCGACCACCGCATCGCGATGGCGATGTCCGTGCTGGCCAGCTATGCCGGCGAGCCGGTCGTGGTGAACAATGTGGCGTGCGTGGACACCTCCTACCCGGGCTTCTGGGCGGACATGAAGGCGTTGGGAGGCCATGTCGAATAGCCCCTACATCATGGTCGCCATCGACGGGCCGTCCGCCTCCGGCAAATCCACGGTCGCGCGCCGCGCCGCCCAGGCGCTGCATTTCAACTACGTGGACTCGGGCGCGCTCTATCGAGGTCTCACGTGGAAATGCCTGCGCGAGGGCGTGAATACGGAGGATCCGCAGGCGGTGACGGAACTGGTCAACCGCCTCGACCTGAGTTTTTTCGTGGAGGAGGGCGCCATCCGCTTCACGCTCGACGGGGAAGACCCCGGCGCCCAAATCCGCTCAATGCCGGTGCAGGAACGTGTGAGCGATGTCGCCGCTGTGCCCGAGGTGCGCGCGAAGGTCGTGCAATACCTGCGCGACACCGCCCGCTTCGGAAACCTCGTGATGGAAGGGCGCGACATCGGGACGGTGGTTTTCCCCGACACGCCGTTTAAGTTCTATCTCGACGCGGACCCGGAGGAACGCGCGCGCCGTCGTCACCAGGAGTTCATGCAGTCGGCGACGGACACGACGGTGGACAACGTGCTGGCCTCGCTCCAGCGCCGCGATCGCAAGGATTCCACGCGCAAGACGGCGCCGCTCCAGATCGCGCTCGGCGCGCGCGTGATTGATTCGACGGCGATGGGGGTGGAGGATGTGGTGAAGCTGGTCGTCAGCCAGGTTCAGCGCGCCGGCGCCAAGGCATGAGCGTTCCCCCCTACAGTCCGCGCATTTATACGTTTTGCCGGAACGCACTCTGGGTGCTCCTAAAGGTGTGGAACCGGCTTGAGGTCCACGGTGCGGAACATGTGCCGGACACGGGCGGCGTGCTGCTGGTGGCGAATCATGTGAGCTTCCTCGATCCGCCCGCGCTGGGGTGCGCGGCCATCAAGCGGCATGTGCGCTATCTCGCGCGCGACACGCTGTTCTCCCCGCCGTGGTTCGGGCGCCTGCTGCACAACGTCGCCGTCGTGCCGCTTTCCCGCGAGCGCAGCGATGTCGGCGCGCTGAAAAAAGCGCTCGCCGTGTTGAAGGCGGGCGACTGCCTCGGGTTGTTTCCGGAAGGCACACGCAGTCCGGATGGCAAAATGGCGGAAGCCAAAGGCGGTGTAGGCTTTATCGTCGCCAAGTCGGGCGCCGTTGTCGTCCCCGCGTATATCGACGGAACGTATCGGGCGCTTTCCCGCCATCATCGCTGGATCCGTCCGATCAAGGTGCGTGTCTTCTTCGGCCCGCCCCTGACATCAGAAGAGCTGAACGCCATTCCTGATGGTCCCGACTATTACGATAAGATCGGCGCCCTCGTAACCGCCCGCATCCGGGCCCTTATGCCGCCTTCCGCGAAGTGACTCCGCAAGGAGCATCCACTTAACTATTTGCGGTAAAACAGGTTGCGGCAATTATGTTGCCTGCAAACGCGGCGCTTGACCTTGCGCGCTGATTCATAAACAATTCACTAACAATTGAAAGTCAGGCAGTTAGGCAGCGTTTGCTCGCATCAAACACTATGAGCACATCATCCGACAAAAAGAAGGCGTCGGCCCAAGCGCCGGCGTGGGGGATCGTTTTGGCGGCGGGGCGGGCGGATGGATTCGGGGCGGACATCGATCCCGTTTTCCTGACGATGGGCAGCAAGCCCGTGCTGACCTATACGCTGGCTGCGTTTGAGCGTTGTCCGGATGTGGAGGGCTTGGTGCTCGTCACGTCGAAAGAGCGTCTGGAGAGCCTGCGCACGATGGTCAGCATGTTTGGCTGCAACAAAGTGAAGTCCATCATCGCGGGACCCGCGGCGCGCGAGGGCGCCGTGGCGGCCGGGCTGGCGGTTGCCCTTGAAAACAAAGCGGGCATTGTCACGATTCACGAAGGGGCGCGCCCGGGGGTAACGCCTGAACTGATTGCCGAGACCATCCGGCTCGCGCGCAAGCATGGCGCGGCGGCGGTGGCACGCGCGGTGCAGGACCCGGCCTGTCTTTCAGCGAAGGGCGTAAAGTACGACGAGCCGGTGGAAGCCGGTTCGGTATGGGCCACGATGACGCCCCAGTCGTTCAAGACCGATGTGTTGGGCAAGGCCCTCGCCAATGCGGCGAAGAAAAAACTGCACTCGCCGGATGAGGCAGCGGCCGTTTCCGCGAATCGCGGGGAGGTCGCCCTCGTGCCCTCCGCGAAACCACTCGTGCGCATCGCCGCACCTCTGGACCTGAATCTCGCGGAATTCCTGCTGCGCCACTGAGCGCCCGGCGCTTACGGGGGCTGGATGGCGCTGTCCACGCGCGCCTCGGCGATCCGCCATTCGCCTCGTTCCTTCCGCCAGACGAGAAGATATTCGTCCAAATACCGCTCATGCTGGCCATTGCGCGCTCCGCTGAGTTCGATGGCCACGCGCAGCGGCACGGCGGACGGGTCCATTCGCGGCGGAAACTCCATGCCCTGCACGCCGATGGCGAGCGACTCCACTTCCATGTGCGCCCGCGCGAGCAGCGCGGAGAGCTCACGCGGCGACGCGGTCATGGGGTAGGGCCGGCCGAGGTGAACAAGGGCATTCGTGGTGAAGAATGCAGGCACCGCGCTCGCGTTGGCTGCCGTGCGGATCAGATTCTGCCCCGCCGGTTTTTCGCACACCTTCACCAGCGCGAGGAATTGATTGCGCACCGCGCGCTCATCCCGGTCCACCCAGCTCATCAGCAACCAGCCGCCGAACGCGAGGAGCGCCATCGCCGCAAGCGCGAACCGCGGCTTCATGGCAGCACCCTGCCGGCGAGGGCCGCGCGTTCGACGCGCCCGATGGCGTGTTCGGCCATCGGCATGCTGCGATTGTCTCCGGCGACGAAGAACTGGTCCGGTCCCATCCGCTGCTCCGGCAGGGTCCAGTCGCTGTCCGGCGTGCGGTAGGGCTCCGGCACCTCATCCCCGTTGATGCGCAGGTGTCCATTGGAGAACGCGATCGTGTCGCCCGGCAGCGCGAGGATGCGTTTTACGAAGAAGTTGCGGCCACCCGCGCGTTTGATCACCACGACATCCCCGCGCGACGGGTTGCGCTGCGCGTGTATCCACCAGCGCGACCCGATGCGCAGTTGCCCGTCCCGGAGCGTCGGCTCCATGCTGTGGCCGCGCACGAGCAAGGGACGGCAGCACAGGCCGAAGACAAACAGGAGCAGCGCCGCCGAGAGGGCCGTGCGGCGCAGGGTCCTGCGCGGGTCCCGGCCCCAGAGCGCGCGCGTCCACCATGCCGTTCCATCCTGCATAACCAAAACCTATAGCGCGGGATGCACCTTGTTGCAATCCGGTGCGCTTCGTGTTTAGATCACCCAATGCCTTCATGACTCGCGAAGCGCCATCCCGCACGGACTCCCCTCGACGCCTTGTTGTCGCGGTGGATGGACATGTGCAGGGGGTTGGATTCCGGATGTCCACCGTGGCGGTGGCGCGGGGCTTTGCGATCGGCGGGTATGTGCAGAATCAGGTTGATGGCTCCGTGCGGGTCGTGGCGGAGGGCGCGGAGCCGGAGCTGCTGCGTTTCCTCGACGCGTTGAGGGGGGCTCCGGTATACCGGTTTGTGCGCCAGGAGCAGGTGAATTGGATGTCGGCGACCGGCGCGTTCGCCGGCTTCGACATCCGGTACGGTTGATGAGTTGATGAAGTACGCAATTTTAGGGGATATCCACGCGAACCTGGAGGCCTTGGACCGGGTGCTTGCCGATGCCGCGGAGCATGGGGTGACCCACTACGCCTGCGTTGGCGACATTGTCGGCTACAACGCCAACCCCGTTGAATGCCTCGAGAAGGTCCGCGCGCTCAAATGCACCTGCGTCCGCGGCAACCACGATCATTACTGCTCGCATCCGGAGACGTTGAACGGATTTCATCCGCTGGCGGCGGATGTCGTGAGCTGGACACGCAAGCAGCTCACGCCCGAGCAACAGGCGTGGCTGCGCGGCCTCCGCTACGTCAGCCCCGTCGAAACGTTCACCATCGTCCACAGCACGCTTGACATGCCGGAGCAGTGGGGCTACGTCTTTGACCGGCTGGAGGCGGAGGCCAACTTCAACTACCAGTCCACGACGCTCTGCTTCTATGGGCACACCCATGTGCCGCTCGCCTTTGAGCGCACGGATTCGATTCGTTTTGGCCTCTACACGCGCATCAAGATCGGGCTGGGCAAAAAATATTTCATCAATGTCGGCAGCGTCGGACAACCGCGCGATGGCGATCCGCGCGCGGCCTACGTCATCTATGACATGATCAACAACGTCGTCGAACTGCGCCGCGTGGCCTACGACATCGAAAAAACGCAGAAGAAGATCCTGGATGCCGGGTTGCCGGGCCGTATTGCCGCCCGTCTGGCGGTGGGTCGTTGAGGAGAATCGGGATGTGGTCACGGGTGCTTGGCCTCGCGGCGCTGGCGGTCGGGTGCGGCACGCTGCAGGCGCGCGCGCAGGCGGTGGATTTTCGCGCGCGTCTCCCGCACGCGGAGGTCCTGGTGTGCGAGCCGCTGCCGGTGGAGATCACCATCCGGAACAACGGCATGTCGCCGCTTCAGGCCGGCGGCAGCGGTGGCTATGCGCTGGCGTTTGAAGTGCTCGATGCGTCCGGCCTGCTGCTCCGCGAACTTCCGCAGTCCGCGGTGCTCGTCCCCGAGGTGATCGAGCCGCAGGCCCAGGTCGTGTTCACGAATGATCTGCAGGCCCTGTTTCCCGTGGCGCGGCATGCCACGCTGTCCGTGCGCGCCCGCCTGACGGTGGGCAGCCGTTCGTACATGAGCGACAAACTGTTTGTCGACCTCATGCCCGGTTCCGAAATTACATGGGTGAACGCCCCCGCCGCCGACGGGGTCCTGCGTCGCTTTTCGCTGCGTTCCTTGAGTCGCGGGAAACGGGACTTCCTGTTCCTCCGCGTGGAGAATCCGGATGGCTCCCTGTGCTACGGCGCCGCGGAACTGGGCCGGCTGGTGCGCATGGGCGAGCCCCGCCTGGAGGTGGACAGCCGCGGGAACGTGCACGTCCTGCACCTTTCCGCCCCGAACCAGTTCATCCACAGCGTGTTTTCGCCCGAGGGCGGCGCGATCAAGCGCGACGTGTTGACGGGCGACTTGAGCATGGTGCGGATGGTTGATGACGGGCAGGGCAGCTTCCGCATCGCGGGCGCCGGCCAGGTCGCCCCGCCGCGCGATCCGATTGTCGACCCCCTCCCGCTGCGCCGCGGCCTTTGAGCGGCGTCGGAAAACATCCATTCCCGTGCGCTGCACCGTTGACACCGGCGGCGCAGGTTGATACTCATTTCGCCCTTGCCGCTGCACCCGTGGTGGAATTGGCAGACACGTAAGATTCAGGTTCTTATGCCTTTACCGGCGTGGGGGTTCAAGTCCCTCCGGGTGCACCATCCTTCGCCGTAGCGCAGCGAAGGCGAAGGCTGCCGCGCCGGAGTCAGCGTCCTCGCGGCGAAGGCGGGCGCATTCCAAGGCTGCGGCTGGCAGGCCATCCTTCAGTTCAATGCAGGGAGTTCCTGTGTCCTCTTTCACGCGCAATGCGTGACACAGATGTGACACAAGGGCTGTGCGGAGTTTGAAAAATAGAGCCCTCTCCCGAAGCTGACACCGGAGCGGAATGCGACAATCCTTCGCACCGGCCACGGCACCCCCTCCACAAGACGAAAAGGCCACGGAGGAATCCGTGGCCTTTTCTTCTGCAATGGGTGGACGGGATCAGTTGTTCAGGAACACCTTGACGTCCGCGTTGGTGCGCAAGGTCATCAGGTAGCCCTGGATCACGTCGGGGGCTTTGCGCTGTTTGATCATGGCGATCAGGTTGGTTTTGACCTCGTCGAAGGGGAGGTCCCGGGCTTCTTCGCGCTTTTCAACCTTGATGATGTGGAAGCCGAACTGGGTCTCCACCAACGGGCCCACGGCGCCGATTTCCTGCGTGAAGGCCGCTTCTTCAAACGGAGGCACCATCTGGCCGCGCGGGAAGGTGTAGAGACCGCCGGTTTCGCGGCTGCCCGGGTCGTCGGTTTCCTGCTTCGCGACCTCGGCGAAATCCTCGCCGGCGTTCAGGCGGGCGCGAAGGGCCTCGGCTTCCGCCTTCTTGGCTTCCTTCTCGTCTTCCTTTTCAACGGCGACAAGGATGTGGCGCGCGGTGGCGAGCTCAGGCTGCTTCATGCGTTCGCGGTTTTCCTCGTAGAACGCGGAGGCGTCGGCTTCGGAGACCTCGAGCTCGTTCGACGTGACCTGCTCGATCAGCATCGTGATGCGGACTTCGTCGCCGAATTCGCGCTGGAATTGTTCGGGGGAGACGCCGCGCTGTTCGAGGACCTGCTCCAGGGAAATGCCGGGGGGCAGGGCCGCTTCGAGCTTCGCGCGCGCATCGGCGATGTCCGCGTCGGTCACCTTCAGGTTCTGCCGGTCGGCTTCCTGGATGAGCAGCTGACGGGCGATCATCTGGTCCAGCACCTGCTCGCGGATGCGCGGCTGCATCTGGGCGAGCTGCTCCGGCGGCATGCGGCCGCCGATGCGGGCGAGCATGTTGCCGAGTTCCTTCTGGAAGGCTTCGGCGGAAATTTCGACCCCGTTGACGCTCGCGACCGCACCGGTCAGCGACGCGGTGCGGGTCGGCGGGATCGGCTGGCGGAAGATGTCGGTGGATTCGGAGAGATCGGCGGCGGGTTCCTGCACGGCGGGTTCCTTGGGTTTGCAACCGGCGCCGACGGACAGGGCAACAAGCGCGCACGCGGTGGCGGTGAAGAATGAACGGGAGGGCATAAGACGACCTTTCGTTGTGAAGGCGCGATGGTGCATAACGCGCCTCGGCGTGTCAAACGTTGTATCAGGCGTCCAGCGGCCACTCGAAATGGCCGGAGGCGAGGAACGTTCGGACCTGTCGGGCGCTAAATGCGGACTTGCGGTGGACCGCTTCGTGCGTGTTGAAGGCATTGTGCGGCGTGAGGATTACCCGCGGGTGCCTTGCCAGTTGCAGGAGGCGGGCCGATTCCGCGGTGGCTCGACCCGTGCGCAACGCGTCGGCCACCTCGGGCTCCCCGGCGAATACATCGAGCGCGACGCCGCCCAGCAGGCCTTCGCGGAGCAGGGGCTCAAGGTCGGCGGTTTCCACCAGTTCGCCGCGCGCGACATTGACCAGGCAGAGGCCGGGCCGGGCCCCGGCGAGGGTTGAGCGCCGCACGTATGCGCGATTCTCCGCGGTCAGGTTCATGCAGAGCGCCAGGATGTCCGCGCGGGAGATGGCTTCGTCCCATGCCACATAGTGGACGTCGGGATGCCGGTGAACCGGGTCCACGCCGAGCACCTGCATGTCGAGTCCGCGTCCGATCTGCGTCACGGCATGCCCGATGCGGCCCACGCCGGCGACCGCCAGGGTGCGCCCCGCGCATTCGCCGCCCGTAAGGCCGTCGCGATGGAACGTGTCCCATTGGCGGAGCTGGGCGGGCAGGCGGCGCAGCAGGCTCATCCAGAGGAGCGCCGCCTGTTCCGCCACGGCGCGCGAGCAATACTCCGGGAGGGCGGCCAGCGCGAGGCCCGGCGCGCAGCGGCGCAGCGGCAGCAAATGATCATAGCCCGTCGTCCGTGCCAGCACGCCGCGGATGTGAAGCTCCCATCCGGGAGGCAACGCCGACTGTGTGCGGATGCTGAGCAGCAGGGCGGGCGGGGTCGTGTGCCCGGCGAGTTGGATCGTTGAGGCGGTGTATCCCGCGCGCACCCCGGGGCCCAGCTCGGCCGCGAGGGCTGACGCCTCTTCCTCGAACGCCTCGTAGAAAAAAACGTCGTGGTTCATTTGTTAGCCGCCGGTGCGAACGCATTTTCCCCGTCGATGGAGTATTGACTTCGTGAAGGGACCCCGAGATTATCCCACGCAAGCCATCGTGATCAAGGGGACGCCGCAAAGGCAGCCGCGATGGGGGGCCTTTCATCGAAGGACGTGACATGGACCAGGACGCCGCGGAAGTCGTTGTCGATGCCCAGATCGAGGAATTTCAGTCGTTGCGCGGCTCGCGCCCCGGCACAGATGCCAACGTCATCATCCAGATCGCCGTCGGTATTCTGGGTACGCTCATCGTTGCGTTCGGCGTGACTCCGCTCAATGACACCAAGGCCGACTATCTGTACGGCATCGTCAACGAACGTGGTCCCGTGCAATACCTCGAACTGCTGATGTCCTTCATGGTGGGCGCGCTGATTGTCCTCAAGAGCAAGATCGTGAATCGCAACCTGCGGGTGATTGCGTCCAACCCGCTGCCGCCTGAACTCGACTTGAACGACGACAACGCGCTGCAGGCGTTCCGCGATTCCCTGCCGCAGCGTCCTGAATTTGAGTGGAGCATCCTGCTGAACCGGCTCGACCGGGCGCTTGCCCTCTGGCTGGGCAGCAAGGACATCGCGCGCGTTTCCTCGTATGTCCAGATGGAGTCTTCGCGCGACCAGAGCTCCTCCGACTCGTCGTATGCCATTGCAAAGGTGCTGATGTGGGCCATCCCGATCCTGGGCTTCATTGGTACGGTGCAAGGGCTGGGCGTGGCCGTCGCCGGCTTCGGCGTGCTGGGCGGATCGGCCGACGTCAGCGCGATCAAGTCCGCCATCGGCCAGGTGACCGTGGGTCTCGGCGTCGCCTTCGACACCACGCTGCTGGCCCTCGTGCTCACCACGCTGCTGATGTTCCCGCTGACGTCGTTCCAACGAAAAGAGGAAAACCTCTTCGGCGAAATCGACAACTACCTGGACGACGTCTTGCTCGCCCGCCTCCCGTCGCCCGAGCAGAAGCCCATCGTGATCGAGAACCTGGAAGACTCCATCGAGGCCGCCTTCCGGCGTTATATCCCGGACCCGGACCGCTACGATGAGGTCTTCACCCGGTCGATCGAGAAAGCCGCGCTGACGGTCGAGGAGCGCTTCGGCGGGCTGTCCACCAAGTATGAAGCGACCTTGCGCGACCTCAGCCAGCGCGTGGCGGATAATTTGAAGAGCGCGGGCGCCACGGTTGAGCAGAGCATGCGCGGGATTGCGGACGACCTGCGCAAGCAGGACGAACACGCGATGGAGTCGCGCCGCAAGGCCCTGGCCGATGAAGCCAACCGCTTCAAGGATGTCGTCGCGGATATTAATTCCACCGCGGATCGCGTCGCGCAATCCTACCGGCAGGGCGCCGAAGCCGTGCAGAGCGCCACCAAGGACACGGTCCAGCAGGCCCTGTCCGCGACGCGCGACCTGACCGGTCGCATGGAAGAGGTTTCCCGCCTCGCCGCCAACATCGACCAGTTGCTCAAGCTCAACCAGTCGATCAACCAGAGCATGAGCACCGTCGCCAGCTCGGACCAGTTCCGCGCCACGTTGGAAGACCTGCGGAAGCATTTGTCCACGACCACCGAGTTTTGCGCGCGCCTGAGCAAGCCGCGCGTGATCACGTTGCGCGAAGAGTAATCGCACGAATCGGAATCGAGCATGGCCGAAGCGGCAAAAACGGACTTTTCGTCCTTCATGTGCGTGATTCTGATGCTCACCGGCTGCCTGGTGACCATCATGATCAGCAACATCATCATCATTGCCGCCAACCCCGAAAACGTGCAGATCACGTCGATCATTCCCCAAGGTATGGACCCGGCCAATGACAAGCCGGTCGAGGACAGCCAGGGCAACATCATCAAGAGCCCGTGGTATCTGGAGGTCTGGCGCGACCGCATGATCATCCACCCCGGCGGCGAGGAAATCGGCGTGCGCGAGTTGGAGCAGAAGGACAACGCGTTCGAGCAATTTTTGACACGTGTCCAGGCTCGCAACGACCGGCAGTACATCGTTCTCCTCGTGCGCGAGCATGGCGCGACGATCGCCCGCAAGTTGAAGAAGGTGATCCGCGACCGGAAAATCGACATCGGTATGGACCTGCTGTATTCGACGGAGCCCATCAAACTTCGGAACGTCAGCACCGGTGCGGTCGAGACCGCAACCGCCACCGCGGCGGGGACCTAGGAAACCGTCATGGCAAAAAAGGCCGATGCTACGGGCGCGATCAACCTCGACTCCTTCCTGGATGTGTTGACCTGCCTGCAGGGCATCCTGATGCTGGTCATCATCGCGACAGGCATTGATGCCGCGCAGACCAAAGTCCTCGTGCCGACGCCCATCGAGAAACAAAGCACCAAAATTCCGATCTACCTGGAATGCCGTGGAAACCTGATCTACCCGATGGAAGTGACCGATCTGGCCCGCCAGGCGCGCATGTCGATGATGCAAATGAGCCAGCAATCGCAGGGCGACCAGACCAAATTGATGCAGGCGCTCGCGACGACACGCGTCACCAACGAGTATTATGAGGTCGACCTCACGTATTATCTGCTGGGTCAATTGGTGATCAAGACCCGCGCGGATTCAAACGCCACCGGGCACGCCCTCGATGAACGCTCAACGTTCTCCACGGACAACTTCCTGGTCCGCCTGCTCAAGACGGTGGACAAGGACAAGCAGCGCTTGGTGCTGGTGGTCCGGGACGACAGCTTCAACGTGTTTAAGGTGGCCCAGCGGCTCGCCTTCCTGGCGCAACTGGAACTGGGCGTGGAGATCTACGACGCCCGCGAGCTGCTGCGCTTCACCCAGCAGGGCGCCCTGATCACCGGCAGTTAATCCTGCTTTTTGCGCTGACAGCCGCGCGCCGGTTGTTCACAGTATCCGTTTGTTCATCCGGAGGCGTCGAATCATGTCCGTCATGGAAGCCAAAGAGATCATGCAGATTCTGCCGCATCGGTATCCGATGCTGCTTGTGGACCGTGTCATTGAATGCGACTTCAAACAGCGCATCGTCGCGGTCAAGAACCTGACCATGGGCGAGCCCTGCTTCCAGGGGCATTTCCCGAACGACCCGATCTTCCCGGGCGTGCTGCAACTGGAGGCGATGGCCCAGACCGGCGGCATCCTGATGAACAAGGCCTTCGGACATGAAGGCCGCATCGCGTATTTCCTCGCCGTGGACAAGGCCCGGTTCCGCCGCATCGTCCGGCCCGGCGACCAGATCCGCATCGAAGTAGTCTTCCAGCGCGCGCGCCTGGGCATGTCGAAAATGCAGGGCCGCGTCTTTGTCGGTGACGAGCTGGCGAGCGAGGCCGAGATCATGTTCGGCTATGGGGACGCCTGATTCATGGCCGACATTCATCCCTCCGCCGTGGTTGCGCCAGGCGCTCAGCTGGCCACGGATGTCGTGGTCGGTCCCTTCTGCTGTGTCGGCCCCGAGGTGTCGCTGGGCGCGGGAACGCGCCTGATCTCGCATGTGGTCGTGAGCGGCTTTACGCGCGTCGGGGCGGGATGCGTGTTCTTTCCCTTTGCCAGCATTGGCGTGCAGACGCAGGACCTGAAGTTCAAGGGCGGGCGGCCCGGCACGGTGATCGGCGACCATACGACCGTGCGCGAGAACGTAACGATTCACGCGGCGACGGACGACGGCAACCTCACGGTGATCGGATCGCACGGCCACATCATGGCCTACGCGCACGTCGCGCATGACTGCCGCATCGGCGACCACGTCATCCTGTCCAACGGCGCGCAACTCGCAGGCCATGTCCAGGTCGAGGACCACGCCATCGTCAGCGCGATGACCGGCGTCCACCAGTTCGGACGGGTGGGGCGCTACAGTTTTATCGGCGCGTACTGCAAGGTCACCCAGGACGTGCCGCCGTATATGCTGGTGGATGGCGTGCCCGCCCGCGTGCCGGCGCCCAATGCAGTCGGCCTGAAGCGCGCGGGATTCAGCGAGGAAACGCAGCGCGCGCTCAAGCAGGCCCACCGCCTCTTGTTCCGCAGCGAGCTCGCCACCGGCGAGGCGCTCCGGCAAATTGAGGAAACCGTGGAGCAAACGCCGGAGGTGCGCCATCTGGTCGCCTTCGTGCGCGCGTCCGAACGGGGCATCGTGAAGTGAAGAAGCTGGCCCATCTTGTTTTGGCGCTGGCGCTGGCGGTCGCGCCGGTCGCGCCGCTGGCTGCGCGGGCGGAAGAGGGGCCCTACGTCAATTTCAGCTTCGACCAGGTGGAGATTCCCGTCCTTGTGAAGCTGGTCGGCGAAATGACCGGCCGCCGGTTCGTCGTCGGCGAGGAAATCACCGGCCGCGTCACGGTCGTAACCCCGCAGCGGATCCCGGTCAAGGATGCCTATCCGCTGCTCGTGTCCATCCTCGAATCGCGCGGACTCGGCATCCTGGAGCAGGGCGGATTGCACCGCGTCATCCTGCTGCCGGAACGGGCCGTTCCCGGCGCCACCGTGATGATCCCGGAGGATGACAGCACGAATGCCGTGGGGTTGGTGACCAAGCTGATCCGCGTGCAGCACGTCAGTGTCTCCGAGTTGCGCCGCCTGCTGGAACCGCTTGTGCGCGGCGGCAAGTCCGGCGCGCTCGCGGCGTTTCCGCCCACGAATCACCTGATCATCACGGACACCGCCGAGAATGTGCGCCAGATCGAGCGCATCATCGGCGAGCTCGACAAGCCCGGCGCGGCGCGCGTCGTCGATGTGATCCCGCTCAAACACGCCGCCCCGGATGACCTGGCCCGCCAGCTTGTCGCCGCCATGAAGGGCGGCGCGAGCGCCGGCGAGAAAGTATCGCGTCATCTCCAGCAGGTGGGCGAGGGCATGGGCGCGCTGCCCGCGGACGTCGTGGTCGTGCCCGCGCCCCGCGCGAACAGCATCATCATCGTGGGCACCCCGGTGCAGTTGAACGAACTGCGCGAAATCGTCGCGCGCATGGATGTCGAGGCGCCTTCGGGGTACGGGCGGCTGCACGCGATCTTCCTCAAATACCTGTCCGCCGAGGAGGCGGCCAAGAGCCTCACCGCGCTGCTGGCCAAGACCGACAAGGAGCGCGCGCCCATCGCCATCGAACACAACCTTGCGAACAATGCGCTGGTGGTCGATGCGAGCCCGCAGGATTTCGAATTCCTCAAAAAACTCGTCGAGCAGCTCGACCAGGTGCCGCAGCAGGTCATGGTGGAGGTCCTGCTGGCCGAGGTCGCCGTCGGGCGCTCCCTGGATCTCGGCGTACGCCTGGCGACGGTGGACCAACCGAAGGACGGTTCCACGACGGTGATTGGCGGCAGTCAGCCCTCGGAGACGGATGCCGTGATGAATTTCCTCGAGACGGGCGCCTTCCCCCAGGGCCTCGCAATCGGTGTCGCGCGGGGCACCTACACCGATGCGGCGGGCAATATCGTTCCAAGCATCCCGATCCTGATCCAGGCCCTCGCGCAGAATCGCGACGTCAAGATTCTCTCCAATGTTCCCTTGTGGGCGCAGAACAACGTCGAGGCCAGCGTCAGCGTCGTGGAGAACATCCCGATCCTGCGTTCGACGATCGAAGGCGGGGCGGGCACCTCGCGCGATGTCATCCAGAACATCGACCGCATCGATGTCGGCATCAAACTGAAACTCACCCCGCACGTGAATCCCGACGGCGACATCACGCTCCAACTCAACCCGAGCATTGAGGCGATTGTCGATGAAGGCCCTGCGGATACGCAATTCGCCCCGTCCATCGCCAAGCGCGAGGTCTCCACCACCGTCACCCTGCCGAACAAGGCCACCGTTGTGATCAGCGGCCTCATTCGCGAAGACCGCGTGAACATCGTGAGCAAGGTCCCGCTGCTGGGCGACCTGCCGCTGATCGGCTTCCTGTTTCGCAGCAAGAGCGAGCGCGTCCAGCGCACGAACCTGTTGATCTTCGTGACGCCGCACATCGTGACCGACATGGCGGCGGCGCGCGCGATGCAGCAAAAATTGCAGCAACAAACGAAAATCGATGTCGAACCGGCGACGCTCAACATGGATGCGCCGGTCCCGTTGAAGTAGGGAACCCCCGTGCGCATCGGCGAAATCCTGGCCGCGAAAGGCTATGCGCAGCCGGCCCAGATCGAGGCGGCGTTGCGCGAACAGCAGGAGCAGCAGCCCCGCGCGCTGCTCGGCGAAATTCTCTGCCGCCGCAAGGTCATCACCGAGGCCCAGCTCGCCGAAGCGCTGGGCGAACAGTTCGGCCTGCCGTTTGTCCCCGCCATTGAACCCGTCTGGCTCCAGCCCGCCCTTGTCGAGCGCCTCTCGGTGGACTGGGCCCGCACGCACCGCCTGCTCCCGATTTTGCGCGAAGGCCAGGTCTTTGCACTGACGGCGGACCCTGCCGCCGTCGCACGCCTCGATGAACTCTCGCTCCTGCTCGGTCGCGATGTCGTGCCCCTCATCACAACGTCCGCCGAGCTGCGCCGCGCGATTGATCTCTGCTATGCGCAGCGCGCCACGCCTGGCTGGGCCGCGGAATCCGCGCCCGACCACGCCGAGACGCCCGCGGAGAGCCATGCCGAGGATCTGCTGCGCGCAACCGAGGATGCGCCCGTCGCGCAATACGTCAACGGGCTGTTGCTCGATGCGGTGCGCCGCCGCGCCTCCGACATCCATCTCGAGCCGTTCGAGTCCCACCTGCAGGTCCGGTTTCGCGTGGATGGCTTCCTCTACGCGCAGCCTCCGCCGCCCAAATCGATTGAGTCCGCGTTGGTCTCCCGCATGAAGGTGATGGCGCGGCTCGACATCGCCGAGCGGCGCCTGCCACAGGACGGCATGGCCAAGGTCCGCGTCGGCCCGCGCGAGTACGACATCCGCGTGTCCACCGTGCCTGTCGCCGAGGGTGAGCGCGTCGTGCTGCGCCTGCTGAACCAGGAATCCCTGCTGCGTCCGCTCGGAACGCTGGGCATGCCCCCGGCCGTTGAATCCGATTTCCGCCGCGTGCTGACCGAACCCAACGGCGTCATCCTCGTGACCGGTCCGACCGGAAGCGGCAAGACCACCACGCTCTATGCCGCGTTGCAGGGCCTCGACACGCAGCGCCTGAACGTGATGACGATCGAAGACCCCATCGAGTACCAGTTGCCCGGCATCGCGCAGATCCAGGTGAAGCCGAAGATCGGCCTCACCTTCGCCCAGGGCCTGCGCCACATCCTGCGCCAGGACCCGGATGTGATTCTCGTGGGCGAAATCCGCGACGCGGAGACGGCGGAGATCGCCATCCGCGCCTCGCTCACCGGGCACCTCGTCTTCAGCACGCTGCACACCAACGATGCCCTCTCCGCGGTGATCCGCCTCGTGGACATGGGCGTGCCGTCCTACCTGCTTTCCTCCGCCTTGCGCGGCTGCCTCGCGCAACGCCTCGTCCGCCAGCTCTGCCCGACCTGTCGCAAGGCGTCGTTCCCCAACGAAGACGAGCTGCGTTCCCTCGGTCCGCATGCCGAGCGCCTGCGCGGCAAGGTCATCTGGCGTCCGGTCGGCTGCCCCGAGTGCCTCGGCGGCTACCGCGACCGCTGTGGCCTTTATGAATGGATCCGGTTCGGCGCCGACTGGGAATCCGCCCTGCGCGCCGGCGCGGACGGCGACGCCCTGCGCAAGCGCCGTCGCGAGATGGCCGTGCCCTCCTTGCTGGACGACGGGTTGGAGAAGGTCCGCAAGGGCGTCACCTCGCTGGAGGAAGTCCTCCGCACCGTCAGCGCGGACGCCGCATCCGTCCCATGAAAACGTTTGCGTTTCGCGGTTATGCGCGGGGGGGCGAGCGCACGCGCGGCCTAATCGAGGCGATGGATCCCAAGGAGGCGCGCGAGAAACTCGCCGCGCGCGGCGTGCTCGCGGAATCCGTGAATCCCGCCGGCGCGCACGGCGGTCGCCGCCGCTTCGGTTCCGCTGATCGATCCTCCCTCTATCGTGAACTTGGTTCGCTCCTCGCGTCGGGCGTGCCCGCCGTGGCCGCCCTCGACATCCTGCTCGACGCCCAGCCGCGCGAGCACATCGCGGCCCTGCTGGCCGCAGTACGCGATGCGCTGCGCGAAGGCGCCGGTTTCGCCCAGGCCCTGCCGGCGGCCTGCCCGGACATCACCGAATTTGAGATCGCCCTTCTCCTCACCGGCCAGCGCACCGGCCAACTCGGCGCCGTGCTCGCCCAGATGGCCGACTACCTCGACGAACAGCGCCGCCTGCGCGAGAGCATCCAATCCGCGCTGCTCTATCCGATGCTGGTCATCGGCCTTTCGCTCATCGTCGGCGTCGTCATGATGCTCGTCGTCCTGCCGCGCCTGTCCAACCTGTTTGAAGAGACCGGCGCGCAACTGCCCTGGCTGACCCGTGCGCTCCTGTGGATCGGCGGCCCCGGCCGCCTTCCGATCCTTGGCGTGCTGGCGGTTGTCGCCGGCGGTGTCTGGTGGAACGTGCGCAGCCTTCGCCGTACGCCGGAATCGCGTGTGCAGTGGGAACAGCGCTGGATGCGATGGCCGCTGATCGGCGTCGCCTTCCGCCACGTTGTCAGCATCCGTTTCACGCGCACCCTGGTCGTCCTGCTGCGCGGCGGCGTGCCGCTTGTCGAAGGCCTGCCGCTCGCGGCGCGGGCCAGCGGCAGCCGCTGGCTCGACCAGGAGATGAAACGCGGCGCGGAAACCGTGCGGCAGGGACGGCCCGTCGCCGCCGCGCTCGCGGATGCCCCGTGGGTCGGCGCGACCCTTCCGCCGTGGTACCGTGCGGGTGAAGCCAGCGGCGATCTCAACGGCATGCTCGAACAAGCCGCGCGCCGCTTCCAGGAACAATGGGAAACCCTGCTTCAACGCGTCGTCCGCCTCATGGAACCCGCGCTGATCCTGATGGTCGGCGTCTTCGTCCTGCTCGTCGCCCTCGCCATCCTGATGCCGCTGCTCTCGCTCAACCAGATGGCGTTCTGAGTTGCAACGTCTGTAAAAACTTTTTGGGGCGTTTACAACGTCTGTAAATTATTTTTCCAGGCCGTCGAGCAGGGCGCGGCCGGCGTGGCGCAGGGCGTCGGGCGTGAGGTCCGCCAGGCGCGGGAAGGGCAGGACCGGCACGTCCGGGTTCATCCGCTGCAGCGTCGCACGGTTGTCCTGCTCGATGAGATTCCCCTCCGGGTTGATGCCGTTCAAGACGATGCCGCAGGGCACGGCGTCGCGGCGGCGCAGGGCTTCCAATGTCAGCAGGGTGTGATTCAGGGTGCCGAGGCCGGGTCGCGCGACGAGGATCAGGGGCAGGTTGAACCGCAGCAGCAGGTCCACCTGAAGGGTGTGGTCATTGATCGGTACGAGGGCGCCTCCGGCGGCTTCGACGACCAGCGGCTGTCCCGCCGCTTGCAGGTGGCGCGCGATGGACACGATGCGTTCGGGATCGATCCGCGCGCCGGCGACGCGGGCCGCGAGATGCGGCGAGGCGGGCAGGGGGAAGCGATACGGCGCGAGTTCATCGTAGCGCGCGGCATCCACGGAGAGCCCCGCCGCCGCGAGGGAGGCGTCGAGGTCCGGCGCACGCCCGTCTTCCGCGCCGGTCTGCACGGGTTTCATCGGCAGCGCCGCGATGCCGTGGGAGCGCAGCGCGAGCAGGAGCGCGGCGGCGATGCAGGTTTTCCCGACGCCGGTGTCGGTGCCGATGACGATGACGCCCTGCTCAAGCATTGCGCGAACCCCAGAAGTAGCCGACGTGGTAGGTGGCGCTGACGCCGTGCTCGCTGCGATGCCGGACGTCGTAGGCGTCGATCAACAGCCGCAGTTCCCGCCGGTTTAACGGGCGTTCCCCGCGCGAAAGCGGACCGCCGGTCACACCGAGGTCACGCAGGTCGCGCAGCATCGCCGCGGCATCGGCGGCCTGGACGACGTGTTCCTCTTCCTCCTCCATTTCAATCCGCAGTCCGGCGGCGCGCAGGGCGGCGCGGACGTTTTCCGCCGATGGCATCCGTGCAGCGGGCGGCGTGGATGGCGCAACCTCGCGGCGCAGCGCGTGCAGTTCCTTCAGCGTGTCCTCCAGCATGAGGCTGAAGGCGAAGTGGCAGCCCGGGGCCAGTTGCGCGGCGAGGTGCGCGAAGGTGCGGTCGAGCGGCTGCATCCAGTGCAGCGAACTGCTGCTTACGATCAAGTCGAAGGGGATTGGAGCCGTGAACTGCAACGTATCGCTGACGAGGAACTGTGGTTGCCGCGCATTTCCCGTGGCGCGGCGCGCCTCCTCGATCATGCCCGGCGCGAGGTCGATGCCGAGCACCTCCGCGCGCGGCCATGTGGCGGCGAGCAGGCGCGTCAGCGCGCCTGTGCCGCAGCCGACATCGAGGATGCGCGTGGCGTCGCCGAGGAAGGCGAGGCCCTGGAAAAGCCGTTTGGCGGCGGCTTGCTGCACGAGGGACAGCCGCTCGTACGCGGGCGCCGCGAGGGAAAATTTATGCTGCTGGTGTCGTTGGTGGGAATCCATGGGGCGTCAGCGTCGTGCGGGGATCATCTCATGCAGGTGCGCGGCAATCCATCCGGGATGTGTCAGCGGCAGATCATGCCCTGCTTCCGGGTGTTCGCGCAACCGGGCGTTGGGCAGGCGGGCGGAAAGCGCGTGCGCCGCGGCCGGCGGGATGACGCGGTCATGCGCGCCGTGAAGGAGCAGGATCTGGAGATCGATCGACGAAATTTGCGGGCGGAGATCCAGTTCCGCCAGTGCGCGCAGGCCGGGCGGGAGATCGAGCGCCTGGCTGGCGGCGGTGCGTTCGTCGATGAGGGACGCGGCGGCCTGTTCCCCGGCGCACAGTCGATGGAACCCGCGCAGCGCGTCGCCGGGTGCGCGCGCGAGCTGGCGCTGGAGGGCGCGGAGATTGGCGGCGGGCATGCCGGGCCAATCCGTATCGGCGCAGAATCGGGCCGTGGACGCGATCAGGACGAGCAGGCGCGGACGAACGGCGGGGCGCTCACCGAGTTGCTTGAGCGCGTACAACCCGCCGAGGGACCATGCGAGCCAGATGTCCGCCTGTTCAGGCTCGCGGACCACGGTCAGCCCGGCGGCCGCGGCGACGGGGGCCAGCGCGTCGGGTGGAAACGCCCAGCCGCTCCACAGCGCCGCCTTCATGGCGTCTCCCGCACGATGCGGGTGATCGCGTCCGCTGCGCGGGCCAGTTCCGCGTCGCTGTGGGCGAGGCTGACGGAGAGTCGGAGGCGCGCGGTGCCGGGGGGCACGGTGGGCGGGCGTATCGCGGCGACGAGGAATCCCTCGGCCTTGAGCCTCGTGGCGATGGCAACGGCGCGTGCGTTGTCGCCGATGAGGACCGGCACGATGTGGGAGGCGCTTTGCAGGGTGTCGAGTCCGGCGGCGTGCAGTGCGGATTTCAGGCGCGCGGATTTGTCGGCGAGTGCCGCGACCCATTCCGGATGCGCGTGGATTTCCAAGAGGGCGGCGTGCGCGGCGGCGACAGTGGGGGGCGGGAGGGCGGTGTCGAAGATGAAGGAGCGTGCGCGGTTGATCATCAACTCGCGCAGGGCGGCGGACCCGGTGACGAATCCGCCCGCCGCGGCGAGGCTCTTGCCGAGCGTGCCGAGGGTGATGAGCCGATCCACCGCGGCCAGCGCATCGGCACTGAGCCCGGCCCCGCGCGGCCCGGCGACGCCGAGCGCATGCGCCTCGTCCACCAGCAGGAAGGCGTCGTGGCGCGCGGCGAGGTCGAGCAACTCGCGCCACGGGGCGAGGTCGCCATCCATGCTGAAAATCGATTCCGTGATGATGAGGCAGCGACGGTGCGCGGCGCGTTGCTGGAGGCGGCGGGCCGCGTCGGCGAGGTCATTGTGATGGAACCGCACGAGGTCCGCGCCGCTCAGGCGGGCGGCGTCGAGCAGGCAGGCGTGGCTGAGTCGGTCCGCGACGATCAGGTCGCCGCGCCCGGCGAGCAGGGGGATCACGCCGAGGGCGGCGAGGTAGCCGCTGCTGAAGAGCAGGGCGGCGGGGTGTCCTTTCCACGCGGCCAGCGCGGATTCGAGCGCGGCGTGCGCGTTGCATGTTCCCGCGAGAAGCCGGGAGGCGGTGGCGCCGGGGCCGGTCTCCCGTGCGGCCCGTGCGGCGGCCTCGCGGACGGCGGCGTTTGCCGTGAGCCCGAGATAGTCGTTGCCTGCGAGATTGACGTAGCGCTGCCCGTCCCGTTCAAGATGCGGCCCTGGCGCGGGCCACGGCTCGAGGGTGCGTTTCTCGCCCCGCGCGGCGATGGCGTCGAGTTCGGTTTGTATCCAGTCGTTCATGAAACAGTTTTGCTGTGCGTCGGCATGCTAGATGGTGTATGAAGTACGCGCAATTCGGGAGAACATATGTCGCATTGGGATCTATTGGCTGAACAGGCGCTCGCGGGCAACGCACCTTCGCGGGAGGACGCGCTGGCCGTGCTGCGGGCGGACGAGGACGAACTGTTGCCGTTGCTGCACGCGGCCTTCCGGGTGCGCAAACGCTTCCACGGGCGCAGTGTGCGCCTTCACGTGCTGCGCAACGCGAAGAGCGGGCTGTGCCGCGAGAATTGCTCGTTTTGCAGCCAGGCCATCGGGGCGTACAGCGGTGTGGACCGGTACCGCTTGCAGACGGTGGACGAGCTGGTCGAAGGCGCGCGCAAGGCGCACGAGATGGGCGCGGTGAAGTATTGCATGGTCACTGCCACGCGTGGGCCGTCGGACCAGGAACTCGACGTGATTTGCGAGGCGGTCCGCCGGATCAAGTCGGAGATGAACATCAACATCTGCACCTCGCTCGGCCTGCTGACCGAGGCGCATGCCGCGCGGCTGGCGGCGGCGGGTGTGAATCGCTTCAACCACAACCTCGAAACGTCGCGGAACCATTTCCCGAATGTCTGCCAGACGCACACCTTCGAGGACCGTGTGCGCACGGTGAAGATCGCGAAGGCGGCGGGCATGGAGGCCTGCTGCGGCGGCATCATGGGCATGGGCGAGACGCTGGACGACCGCGTGGACCTCGCGTTTACCCTGCGTGAACTCGAAGTGGAATCGATCCCGGTCAACTTCCTCGATCCGCGCCCCGGCACGCCGCTGGCGGATGTGCCGAAGATGACGCCGCAGGAATGCCTGAAGTGCCTGTGCATGTACCGTTTCGTCAATCCGACGCGCGACATCCGCGCAGCGGGCGGGCGCGAAGTCGTGCTGAAACACCTGCAGCCGCTGGCGCTGTATCCGGCCAACTCGATGTTCAGCGAGGGCTATTTGACGACGCCGGGCCAGGGCTATGAGAAGGACATGGAGATGCTGGCGGAAGCCGGCTTCCACCTCGCGGAATTGGTCCACGAATAAGCACCCCGTGGCGCGTGTCGGAGTGTCGAGAAGCCACGGAACCGTGCGGTTCGCGCTCTTTGTGCTGCTGTCCGCGTTTATCCTGCTGCTTCCCGCCTACCGACACTGCTTCGGGGGACGCAGCCCGTGGGTTCGCCCGTGGATGATGTATCGCGACGCGGCGCGCGGTCTCTGTGCGCTTGAGTTGACGGTCGACTGTCCCGGGACGCCGCCTGCGCGACTGCGTGTGGCCGATGCCTATGCCCTGCTGGGTGAGCATCCGCGTCCGCCACGCGTGATGGAATCGAACGCGCGCAGGTTTGCCGAGCGGGTTGCCGGACGGCTGGCGCCCGGATGCCAGTTGCGGGTCACGGCGCGCGCAGCTCGTCCGGACGGCTGGGAGTTGCTCGTGCAGGATCATCTGGTACGGCCGAAGGCGCCATGATGCGATGCTGGGAGCGTTTTCTTGCGTGGGGGCCTGAGGCCGAAGGGTCCACGCGCGCGATTGGGTTGTTGCGCATCGCGCTGGCGCTGTTGGCGTGGGGGACGTGGGCCCCGGACCTGAACCATCATCCGAGTCCGGACCTCGAATTGTTCGTCGTGCGGCTGGTCTTCTTTACCGCGTCCACGGCGATGCTCATCGGCTGGCGCAGCCGGATCAGCACGGCCCTCACGGCAGCGGTGGCCGTTTATCTGTGCGCCATGTATGGCATTCACGCGCGGAATCCCGCCTGGGTGCACCACCACCAGTACCTGCTGGTGTGCGCGCTGGTGTGGCTTTCGTTGACGCCGTGCGGGCGCTCCCTGTCGTACGACCGTTGGATCGCCCTGCGGCGTGGATGCGAATGCCCGGAGCGCGGTCCCCTGTGGGGTCAGCGGTTGATCGGCTTGCAGGTTTGCGCGGTCTATTTCTGGAGCGCGCAGGACAAGCTCATGCGCGACTTCCTCGGCGGCGAGCAGCTTCAGCAGCTCTGGATGTATTTTTATGGCGGTTCCGATTTCCCCGCGTGGCCGTGGTTTGGGGTGGTCTGTCAGGGCCTCTCGTGCGGCGTGGTCCTGCTGGAACTGGCGCTGGCGATCGGTCTGCCGTTCCCGCGCTGGCATCGGGTGTTGATGCCGCTGGGTCTTTGTTTTCATGCGGCCACGTATCTGCTGCTGGATGTCGAGACCTTTGCCGCGTTGATGGCCGCGCTCTACCTGGCGTGGCTGCGGCCGGAGCGGGTGCACCAGCTGGTGGACGACTGGGTGGGTGCTCGCCGTCCCTGAGGCGCGCCCTCAGGCGTGGTCCGGCGGATTAAACGGCGGAACCCGCAGCTTCAGCGCGATCGCGACGAACCGGATGACGGCCACACTGGCGATGCCGCATATCGCCGCGGGTGTCTGGTCGAATCCGGCCTGAGTGTGCAGGAGCAGATAGACGATCGCGCCCGCGAGCGAAGCCGTTGCGTACACCTCCCGGTCGCGGAGCAGCAGCGGGATTTCCGCGCTGAGCACGTCGCGGAACACGCCGCCGGCGACGCCGGTGATGCAACCCATCAACACGGATACCACCGGCCCGCTGCCGAGTTCGTACGCGATGCGGGTGCCGCTGATGGTGAACAGCGCCAGGCCCAGCGCGTCGGCGTAGAGCAGCAGTTTCAGCGGGGGGCGCCGGTGGTGGACCCACCAGAGCGCGAGCAGGGCGGCGGCGACGGAGACGTAGAGGTAGTTCGTGTCGCCGATCCAGAAGATCGGGCGCCGGTCGAGCAGCATGTCGCGCAGCGTGCCGCCGCCGATGGCGGTGACGAGGGCGATGACGACGACGCCGAAGAGATCGAATCCCTTTCGCGCGGCGGCGAGCACGCCGCTGATCGCGAAGACCGCGACGCCGACCATGCTCAATACGTACAACACGTTCACGCGGTGAAGCCTGCCACTCGCACCGCGCGTCCGCAAGCCCGGCGGCATCGTCGGCGTGTCACTGCGCCGGATCTTTGCGCAGGCAAATCGCGAAGTGGGCGGAGAAGCGGCGCAGCGGCGAGCGTTCCAGCCGGGCTTCGAGCGGCAGCATGCGTTCGAGGAGCGGGCGGGGGATGAAGTCGGGAATGAAGGTGATGTATTCGACCTGCGGATCCCACGCGGCGCCCGCGACGGCGGGGAGTCGCCCCGGCGTGAGCCAGACTTCGGTGCCGTCGTCGATGTTCCGGATAAAGGGGAAGATGTAGGACATGTAGAAGCGGAAGACAGGGTTGAGCGTGTTCATCTCGAAGACAATGAGAGGGGCCCCGGGTTTCAGCACACGCGTGATTTCCGCCAGCGCACGCTGGAGGTTTTCCGGATCGATGATGTGATGCAGCACATTGATCGTGTAGGCGAAGTCGAATGTGTTGTCGGGGAAGGGCAGGGCCTCGGCGGGCGCCACGCGGAGATCCGCCTTCACGCCGGTGGTCGCGCACGTTGCACGCGCCTCTTCGACCTGGCCGGCGGTCAGGTCGCAGCCGGACATGGCGAAGCCTGAGCGGGCAAGGCGCGCGAGGTACCAGCCCTGCCCGCATCCGACATCGAGTCCACGCGCGTTTGCCGGCACGGTGTGCGCGGAGAGCAGGCGTCGGATGACGGCGGTTTTGGTTTCGACGAGGCGGTCGCGGACGTGGGCGGGGATTTCCTCCGCATAGGCCGAAGCCAGTTCGTCGAAGTGGCCCTGTCCGGCCGCGCGTTCGCCCTTGACCAGCGCATGCCAGTCGCGGCGGAACAGGAACGCCACTCCCGCGCCCAGCAGCACCGCGAAGCCGACGCTGCCCCATCGCACGGCGGCGACGGCCCAGAGTGCGACGTCATGCGGCTGTTCCAGATGAGTCAGGGACTGGATCATCGCGGCCCCGGTCACGGCGATGCCGGCGGGGGCACCGGAGAGGGAGCCGGCCAGCGTGCCGCGGGCATAAGTGGCCAGCGCCTCGCCCCACGGCACGGTCCCGCCCAGCAGGATGAGGGCTGCGGAGAGGCCCGCCGCCGCGCAGGTCCAGGCCGCGAGCGAGAGTCCGAGGAACAAATAGAGGCGGAAGATCGACCGCAGCATGCTGCCCTGATGCTCGAGGTATCCAAGTGCGAGGGTGGAGATCGCGACCAACAACAGCGCGGGGAGAAGCAGGCCGTTGATGCCGAGCAGGAGGAGCATGAGCAGGGCGAAGGCATCCGCTCCGCGTGAGACCAACCAGATCAGGCCTGCCATCCGCAAGGGACGCGACGTGTGATGGCGGAGTGCGGCGGTCAGCAGCAGTTCACCCGCGGCCCAGGGTGTCAGGATCATCGGGAGCAGGCTGGTGAACACCAGCAGGGACTCGCGCGCGCGCAGCCGCAGGCGCAGGGTCCGCAGCAGGAAGTGCCAGCGCAACCAGCGGAGGGCCAGGTTGACCAGCGTGGCCCCGCACACGGCGAGCATCGCAAGGGCCAGCGCCGGGCGCCCGGCCTCGGGCAGCGCTTCGCCCCCGAGCCAGGCCAGCGAGGACACGGAGCCCAGGACGAGCAGCACCAGCAGGGGAATCCAGGCGCGATGCGGGGCACTCATGGACGCGTCAAGGTGTCAGCAGCGGCTGGATGTGCGGAACGAGGCGTATGTTGAGCGTGCGCGACTCGCCGCCCTTGGAGACGCCGACGAGGAAACGATTGAAGAACTCTGCGTGCTGGCCCAGGCCGCCGAGGTCGATGGATTGTCCATCCTGCACCACGACTTCCGTTGAAACGGAGGCGAAGCGCGCGTGTTCAGGGCGCCCGTTCACCAGGCCGCGCAGTTCGGGAATCAACTTCACGCGGACGAGCGGGCCGTCCCCGACGATCGTGGGTTGCACCACGAGGAAGGACCCGACCTCCTGCCACGCCAGTTGCGGCGCGCCGATCCCGCCGGGCCATGCGTAACTGACGAGCCATTGCAGGTAGGGCACGCTCTCGCCGATGCGCAGGAAGCCCTCGCGCCCGCTGCCGACCAGCAGGATCTGGCGGTCGGAGGAGGTGCGCGTCGTGGACTGGCTGATGATCTTCGGTTTCACCGTGATGGTGCCGCCCAAACCCGCCGGTCCGTGGGTGACCTCGCCGGACGCGCCCAGCGAGGCTTCGAACTCGTCGTTGGACGACTGTCCGTCAAAAAAGACCTCAATGCGCACGTTTCGCGCGGGCACGGCGAGTTGTTTCATCATGTCCGCGATTTGGGCGTGTCGATCCGGCGTGGTCACGACGAGCAGGCGTTGGTTTACCCGGTCGGGCGTGATCTGGCCCTCCGTGCCGACAAACGCTTTCACCGCTTCCATCGCGGTGTCCAGGTCCATCGTGCCGATACCGTAGATTTCAAATCGGGCCGGCGGCGTCGCGGGCGACTCGGCGCGCAGGGCTGTTCCGGATAGCATGAACAGCAGCGTCCCTGCGCGGAGCAACAGAGACCAGAACGTCATCATGGGGTCACCATAACATTTTCCAGGCCGGTGGGGCGACAGTTTTGAGGGTTATGCAGGGGCGAGGAAACGAAGCTGACGCAGGATCGTTTCCATGCGCGGACATGCGGCGCCAGCGGCTTGGGCGGCAGCCAGGGGGCGGGCGTAGATGGCGTCGATTTCCATGGGCCGGCCCGCCTCGTAGTCGAGCATCATGCTGGTCTTGTAGGGCCTCATGCGGTCGGTGTCATCCAGCATCTTTTGCACGAAGGAGGGGTCGATGGCCTTGCCGCATGCCGCGGCCGCCGCGACGACCTCGCGCATCAGCGCTTCAACGAGGGCACGGCTGTCCGCTTGTTGCATCAATCGGTCCGTGGTGGTGCGCAGGATGACGGAGAGCGCATTATAGGGCACGTTCCAGACGAGTTTCTTCCAGCGCGCCAACTGCAGATCCTCGACGCAGGATACGGGAATGGCGGCCGCGCGCAGATCCGCTGCAATCGCCTCCATGTGCGGGGTGACGCCTCCGGGCTGTCCGTCCGCCCGGAAAGCGCCCAGCATGACGTCGCCGTAGTCGAGATGGCGGATCCGGCCCGGCCCGATTTTGTTTGCGCAAATGAAACACAGCCCGCCGAGCACGCGCGACTCGCCGGCGACGGCCGCGGCCTCCGCCTCGACACCCAATCCATTCTGCAACATCAGGACGATGCCGTCCTTCGCGAGGGGCGCGGGCAGGAGAGCGGGCAGCAGGTGGTTTTGCGTGGTTTTCAGCGCGACGACAACCACGTCGCACGGCGGCATGGTGGATGCTGACGAGTGGGCGTGGACCCGTTCGAGGATCAGCGGTCCGTCGCGCCCGTCCACCCGCAGGCCGTGCTTTCGCACATGCTCGGCGTCCGAGCGCAGCAGGAAATGCACCTCGCAACCGGCATGCTGCAGGCGGGCTCCGTAAAACCCGCCGATCGCGCCGGTTCCCAGAATGGCGTAGCGACGCGGCATGGCCTAGAGGATGCGCGTCGTGGCGAGCGGAGCATAGCCGTCAATCGCCTCGGCGCTGCCGAGGACGACCACACGGCCCTTCTCGCGCATCCCGCGGAGGGTTTCACCAAAACGATGGAAGTCCTTGATCGTCGTGGCGAGAACCTCCTCGCGCATCTGCTGGCGGAATGCGTCAGGGTCGTTGGCGAGATAGCGGCACATCGATGTATATCCGCGCGCATCCGGCAGCATGTATTGGTCGAGATCCCCGATGGCGCCGATGATGGCCTTCGTCAATTCATCGCGATTGAGGTCTAGCCCTGCCAGGTGGTCCGACGCGGCGTCGTACACCTCCAGCGTGGCCTTGAGATTGGGGTCGCGATAGGAGACGAAACTGATGAGGCCGGCGCGGTGGTCGAGTGAGCAGAAGCCGCCATACGCGCCGCCCTGCACGCGCACTTTTTCCCAGAGATACGCGGTGCGCAGGAATCGTGACACCACGAGATCGGCGCCTGTGAATGCGTGGCCTGTGGCGCTCCACGAGAAGACCTTGCCCACGTAATTCACCGCAGCCGGTATTGCGAGCCCTTCCGAGGCCGGTGGTTCGGGAGCGATCCATTCAGGTTGCCGCGTGGACCGCGTGGGCAGGTCGGCCAGGAATCGAGCCACGAGCGGTTCCACGCGCGACCACGCGGCGCCGTCAATCGTCGCGTTGAGCAGCATCGTTTTCCGGTTGAGGAGTGTTTCGAGCACGCGTGCGAGCGAGGCCGCGATGCGGTCCCAATCACTCTCGATGTCCTTCACCAGTTTGCGCAGGAACTGGAGATAGCTGACACCGCCCATCCACTCGGCCGCGCGATTCGCTTCGTCGTACCCCGCGCGGAGGCGCAGGCCGACATAGCTGTGGCCGGATGGAACGAGATTCGCCTCAAGCCCGGCTTTTTCCTCCAGCGCGATCTGCTTGATGCGCGTGCGCAGATCGAGCCGCGCCGTCGTGAGGATGTCTCGCAGGATGTCGAGCAGATCCCCGGCCTGGGTTTCCATTGCCTTGCCGCGCAGGAAAAGCCAGCACGCGCCGGCAGTTGTTTCGCGGACCACGGACGTGAATGTTCTCGGGGTGATGCCACCCGTGCGGCTGCCGATGCGCTGGTTCAGCGCCACGAAATCCTCGCTGGCCGTGCCGGTTTCGAGCAGTGCGCGCGCGAGCAGCGGCACATACGGCAGGAGTTCCGGCGTTAGTCCGCGCAGGTTGAAGCCGACATCGAGATATAGAATCCCGTTCGTAAATAGATCGTGGAAGAGGACCCGGGTTCCCGCGTGATATTGCTTCGCGAGGGGAATTGGTTTGTTTTCGCGCGGCAGGTCCCCGAGCGAGAGCCTCGGAATGCGCGCCAGCGCCTCGGGATCGTCCGGTGTGCCCTGCAACTTGATCAATTCGGCCGTGTGCGCAGCCAGGGCCTCTCGCTCCGCCGCGGAGAGTGCCGCCTGCGCGGCATCCAGGCGCGCCCGTTCCTCCGCATCCAGGCGAGCCCCCAGATCCGGGTCGGGATTCAACGTAACAACGGTATGGTGCGGATTGTCCAGCAGCCACACGCGGATGAGTTGTTCGAACACGCGTTCACCCGCGGCGACACGGGCGCGCAATTGCGCAAGGGGCGCGGCGAAACGGAGCGGGGCGAGCGGATCGCCGTCGTAATTCCAACTGGTCAGCGCGCGCAGCATCAGCACGAGGCCGCGCGGGTAGCTGCCCGTGTTGTTTTCGCGCAGCGCGAATTCGGTGGTGTTGAGCGCGGCTTCGAGCGTTTTCGGGTCGATGCCCTCGTCGGCGAGCCGGGTGAGGACGGCGCGAATCAGCGGCGCGACCTCGCTGGTGCGGGAGGCCTCCACACCTCGCAGTCCCGTGGAAAAAAACATCTGGCGCGCATGCGTTTCGAATCCGCAGCCGGCCAGGTCCTCGCCGAGTCCAGACTCCAGCAATGCCTTGCGCAGCGGCGATGCAGGCGTGCCGATCAGGATGTGGGCAAGGATCTGCGCGTGCAGGGCGGCGGTGGCGTCGACAGGCGAGGGCCAGACCCAGTTGGCTGCGACGAAGGATTTCCCGCCCGTCTCCCCGTCCACGCGGTAGCCATGTGTCGCGGCACGCGGTGAGGGAAACGCCGGTTGCAGGGGCACGGTGGAATCCGGCGCCTGTCGTTCAAATGCGCTGAGCCACGCGTCGAGACGCTTAAGGCGGTCTTCGGCGGGATCGTCGCCATAGAAGAAGATACGGCTGTTAGAGGGGTGGTAGAAGCGGCGGTGGAATCCGGTGAGCTGCTCGTACGTCAGGTTCGGGATATGCGCGGGGTCGCCGCCGGAATCGAGGCCATAGGTCGTCTCGGGAAAGAGGGAGTGTTGCGCCTGCTCGATGAGGACGCTGTCGGGCGAGGAGTAGACGCCCTTCATTTCATTGAAGACGACACCTTTGAAAATGAGCGGCTGGTCCGGCGCCTCCAGTTCGTAATGCCATCCTTCCTGTTCGTAGGTTTCGCGCGAGAGGATGGGGTGGAACACCGCGTCCAGATAGACATCAATGAGGTTGTAAAAGTCCTGCAGGTTCTGGCTCGCGACGGGGTAGCACGTCTTGTCGGGATAGGTGAAGGCGTTGAGAAAGGTCTGGAGCGAGCCTTTCAGCAGCTCCACGAAGGGTTCACGCGTCGGGTACTTTTTTGAGCCGCACAGGACCGAGTGTTCCAGGATGTGTGCGACGCCGGTATGGTCCGACGGCGGTGTGCGGAACGTGATCCCAAAGACCTTGTTCTCATCCGGTGCTTCCACCGAAAGCAGCTCGGCACCTGTTTTGATGTGGCGGTACAGGTGTGCGCGTGCGCCGTATTCGGTCAGTTCTTCGGTGCGCAGCCACTCAAATCCATGATGGGTCATCTGGGAACTCCTCTCGAAAAGTGCGAAAACCCTACCACACGACGTACGTTCGCACAAAGATCGATCCGGCTTGCGCGCAATTCCCGGTTTATCTCCAGGCTGTGCGGTTCTAGAATCGAGGCATGTTTCGGTGTCCGCGATGTGACCATCCGTTGGATGCGAGCCGCAAGGCGGCGGGTGTTTATTATCCGTGCTCGCGCTGCGGCGGGCGCGCCGTGGGGCTTGGGGTGTTGCGCACGTCGATTGCGCGACCCGCGCTGAGTGCACTTTGGCAGGCGTCTCGCGACGCTCCGCTTTCCACGTCGTGCGCATGCCCGTCATGTCGGAGAACCATGGTTGAAGTACGCGCGCCATCCGGCGATCCGCCGGTGGAACTGGATGTCTGCCGACGCTGTCACTTGATCTGGTTTGACGGCGGGGAGCGCGCGCAATTGAACGCGGTATCCCTGCCGGACAAGACGCCCGAGCTCTCGCGAAAGGCGCGGGTGGTGGTGGCGCTGCACCAGGTGGACGAACTGCGGCGGCGGTCGGATGCGGAGGATCCGGAGCATGCGCGCCCGGAGGAGTGGTGGAAGTGGATTCCCGGTGTCTTTGCCCTGCCGGTTGAACGTGATGCATCGCCGCCCGCTCGCTGGCCGATGTTCGCATGGAGTCTTGCGCTGGCCCTGGCATTTCTTGCGATCTACTTCACGGGAGATTTTGCGTCGCTTGCCGAACGGTACGGTGTTGTCCCGTCGGACCCGTTCCGCGCGGGTGGCCTGAACTTTGTAACCTATGCGTTGATTCCGGCGGGGCTCTTCCATGGATTGGTGAACGCCTATTTCCTCGCAATCTTCGGCGACAACGTGGAAGACGAAGTCGGCCCGCGCCGTATGGGCATCCTGCTGCTGCTCGTGGCGCTGGCAGCGGCAGCCCTTCATGCGTTCGCGCATCCGGCCAGCGCAGTGCCTTTGGTGGGGCCGCAAGGCGCGGTGACCGGACTGCTCTTGTTCTACACGCTGCGGTATCCGCACGCGCGCATCTCGTTTCTAATGCGATATCGCCACCATATGGACTGGGTGGCGATTCCGGCCTGGCTGTTCTTTATCGTCTGGGTGTCGCTCCATGTGGTGGTGGCGGGAACGGACCTGGACGGGTGGGGCGCGGCATCCAGCGCCTTCTACATCGGGGCCGTGGGCTCGGCCCTTTGCCTCTGGTACGCATGGCGTGACGTGTGAGCGGCGCCTTTTTACTTGATGGTGAACGATTGTTCAGTTATGGGTGTTCCATGCGTGAGTCAGGAGAACCCCCATGCCACGAACGCTGAGTCTGAACGCAAAAATCCAACAGCTTCGTCAATTCCTTCGCCAGGAACGCCGGTTGCCCAGTTACCGCGAAATGCTCGATGTCTTTGACTATCGCTCGACGAACGCGGTTTCCGGGCTGGTGCGGAAACTGGTGGAGCACGGTTATCTTCTTCGCGACGATGCGGGCCATCTGGCCCCCACCTCCAAGCTATCCGGCACGGTGAAACTGCTGGGGTTGGTGCAGGCCGGATTTCCGGCCCCGGCCGAAGAGGATGAGGTCGATGTGGTGAGCCTCGACGACTACCTGATTCGTCGCCCGGAGGCTTCCTTCCTGCTGACAGTCAACGGAGATTCAATGATCGACGCCGGCATCCAGCCGGGCGACCTCGTGCTGGTGGAAAAGGGAGCCACTCCACGCATTGGCCAGATTGTCGTTGCACAGGTGGACGGGGAGTGGACGCTAAAATACTACGCGAAGGACAGCGCTGGCGTCCGCCTCGATCCCGCCAACCGCAACTACCGCTTCATCCGCCCCCGCCAGTCGCTACACATTGGAGGAGTTGTCCGGGGCGTGGTGCGAAAGTACGATTAAGAAATCTGATCCCCTGAAAACTGTCCAGTTTCAAGGGATAAGGTCAGAACTTGTGTCGGTGGAGCTTTGGGGGTTCTGAACTCTCAGCCGTCTTGTCTTTAGTGGATTTTACCCTGGCGCTCCGGCGTTTGGAGAATTGGCCTTGTTGTGCTTGTCTTGAAGGGGGGCAGCTGTTGGGTGCCGCGCCCATGGGTTTTTTGTTTGGATGCGTTCTCAGCGGCTCCTGAGGTCTGGGCAATTATTGCGACCGAACGTCGAGCCTGGGGTTTTGCGAACTCTGGCACGTCGAGTGGCTTTGCAGCCGACGTGCCACGGGTGAGAAATAACCTCAAGGCTCTGGTTGGCCTTCTGATTTTGCTTCCAAATTCCTGCGAGAGAACATTTCCCAAAAACTGCGATTTCCTGGTCGATCAATGATCATGAGCCCAGCTTTATCATTTGCATATTGCTCAAGGGATACATGATTTATCAACCCCTTGTGCTTGGATTCACATAGTAAACGCAACAAAAGCGAGGCTTAAAGAGAAAGGCGATCT
>CALKUH010000046.1 GCA_937996795.1 uncultured Verrucomicrobiota bacterium
AGGCGGGGCGCGGCGGGCGATGAGCGCCCGGCGGCGCGGGTCGTCCGTGTGGTGGAGCGCCGCCTGCAACAGATCGCCGGCGTCCTGCTCCGCAATCGATTCTATTGGTACGTGGTCCCGGACCATCCCCGCGTGGAGGAAAACATCCGCGTCGATGGCTTCGCGGATGGCGTGACGCCCGTCGAACAGCATCATGTGGTCGTGCGCCTGGAGCCCTGGTCGGCCGGCGGACGCGGCCTTCGCGGAGAGGTGCTTGAGGATTTGGGTCCCGCCGATGCGCCGGGCCTCGCCACGCGCATCCTCCTGCGCAATCACCAGCTTGATGTGGAGTTTGAAGAGGAGGTCGAAGCCGCCGCGCGCGCGCGTTCCACAACCCTGTCCGCCGACGATCTGCGCGGACGCGAAGACTGTCGCTCCCTGCTCACGCTGACCATTGATCCGGTCGATGCGCGCGATTTTGATGACGCGGTTTCGCTCGTCTCCGTCGCCGACGGATGGGAGTTGGGCGTGCACATCGCGGATGTCTCGCACTTCGTGCATCCCGGTTCGCCCATCGACCGGGAAGCGGCGCGGCGCGGCAACAGCGTCTACCTCACCGGCGGATTCGTCCCCATGCTTCCGCCGTACCTCACGTCCGACGTCTGCAGCCTGCGTCCACACGTCGACCGCCTCACGTATTCCGTGTGGATCACCCTGGCCCCGGATGGCCGTGTGCTCCGCCACCGCGTCGCGCCGGCTGTGATCCACTCCACCGCCCGACTGGACTACGACCAGGTGCAGCAGCACTTCGATGCGCCCGAACGCTCGACGATCCCGCCGGAGCTCCATGCCCCGCTGGCCTCCATGCGCTCGCTCGCCCGAATCCTGCGCGAACGCCGGATGGCGTCCGGCGCGCTCGACCTCACGATGCCGGAGGTGAAGTGCGAACTCGATCCCGAAGGCCGTCCGCTGGATGTGCACCGGCGCGGTGCATCCGAGGCGTATCATTTGATCGAAGAGTTCATGCTGCAGGCCAACATCGCCGTGGCGGAGCGGATCGCGTCGCGCCGCATGCCCGCGCTCTATCGCATCCATGAGGAGCCCAATCCGGACCAGTGGGAGGCGATGGCTGAATCATTGCAGCAACTCGGCATCCTGCGTCCCGTGCGAAACCGGCAGGACATCAACCGCATCTGCCGGGAATTCGCGGGCTCGCCCATGGAATACATCGTCAACCTGGCGATTCTGCGGAACCTGAAGCGCGCGCTCTACTCCGACCGCCTCGTGGAACACTTCGGGCTCGGCTTCCCGAAATACACCCATTTCACGTCTCCGATCCGCCGCTACCCGGACCTCCTCGTGCACCGGCTGCTCAAAGCCGCCGAGTCCGGTGCGCGAATGCCCTATCGACACGAGGATGTCCGCCGCCTCGCCGGCCACTGCTCGCAGACGGAGCGCAACGCGGATGAAGCCGAGGAGGAGAGCCTGCGTCAGAAGTGCATCGAGTTCTACGCCGCCCGCGTGCGCGCGGGTGAAATCGGCCCCTACCCCGCGCTGATCACGGGCGTGCTTTCCCGCGGCCTCCTGGTCGAACTGACCACATCCCTGCAACGCGGGCTCATTCCCCTGCACGCCATGGAAGATGACCATTACGACGTGCAACTTGAGCGAGGGCTGATCCGCGGCCTCCACACGCGCCGTGTGTACCGCATGGGCGATGTCGTTCAGGTTGAAATCATGCGGGTGGACGAGGCCAAACGCCGGATCGATTTCCGCCTCGTCGGCGCGCAGTCCGCGACGCCCTCGCCGCGGCTCAGCGAATCAGGTAAATCATCTTCTCCGGCTTCCCGCCGCGCTCGATATCGAAAACGAGGGCGCTGACCCGGTTCTTCATGAACTCCGCCATGAAGTATTCCGCGCGGCGCTGGCTGACCATCCGCATGGAATTCACCCGCCGGATGACATCGCCTTCCTGCAAGCCGATGGCCTTGAAGAACTCCTGCTCGCCCTCCGCCTCCAGCATGTAGCCGCCGATCTCGTTTTCTTCGTATTTGGGTTTCATCGAGGCATAGACGTTCGCAATGCGCTCGGGATCATCCAGCAACTCGGTGTAATAGCGCAGGAGTTCCTCACGCTTCATCACCCAGCGATTTTCGCCGACCCGCTTGCCGAAGCGGCTGCTTTCCAGCGCGGGCATTTCCTCCATGGATGAAGGTTGCTCCGACGGCCCGCCCGCGGCGGCTGCGGGCGCCCCGGCCACCGCCGTGAAGCTCAGCGTCAGCTCGTATTCCGTCCCGTCGCGCATCAGGCGGATGCGGTCCGTTTCGATCCGCGTCACGGCATAGCCATCCACCACCTGCTCTTCCTGCACGAGCAGCTGGGTCTTGGCGTTCAGATCATCGAGGATCGCGCGCCGCCGGGCGCCGTCATTTCCGACGCTGCCCTCGGCGTAGAGGAAGAAGGTTCCCGCGAGCCGAAACCGTTCCGCGAGCGGTCCGCCCGCCACGGGGGGACGTCCCGACGGACGCACGACCTGCCATGCATCCGCCGCGATCGCCGGCGATGTGGGCGCCTCCGGAAGCGCGGCGCGGGGCGCCTCCTCCGCATCCTTGGGCAAACGCGAATACAGCAGCGTGAAGTATCCACCCAACCCGAGCGCCCCGCACAGGAGCAACCCCGAAAACACCGGAACCCATGTGGCAAGAAATCGGTTCATAAAGAGTGGAGCCGCAAGGCGCGGTAAGCCGGATTCTGTCACCCGCTTTCGCGGGCCCGATCATTTATCTGCTCCCTTTCGGGAGTGTGGTGCGATCAACCCGAGGTTTTCCGGACACCGAAATGTACGGTCCCCCGACAAGCGGGAGGAGACGGGCCGCCTCAAACCTCCTATTTGATCTTGCTCCGGATGGGGTTTGCCTTGCCTGGCGCCTTCCGACACCAGACGGTGGTCTTTTACACCGCCGTTTCACCCGTTCCGCTCGCGTTGCCGCGCGCGGTGGTTTGTTTTCTGTGGCACTATCCATCGGCGCGGTTTTCCCGCACCGCTCCCGGTCAATTCCCCCGGGACACCCTGCCCTATGGAGTCCGGACTTTCCTCTCCGACGCCCCGAAAGGCGTCGGAGCGACCGGGCACCTTGCAGCTCCGTTCTGAAGCTACCGCTTCAGGGACGCCAATACAAGAGGCGACCACAGAACGAGCAGCAGGTCATCGTCTCGTTCCGCTTCGCATCCTGCACAAGCTGGGGCGGAATCTTCATGTGACACCCGCCGCACGAACCGTTTTCAACGGGGACCAGGGCGAAATCACCGGTGTGCTTGAAGATACGCTCATACCGGCTGAGCCACTCCACATCAACCCCCGCCGCGAGCGAAGCCCGTTCGGCCTGCAAACGCGACATTTCCTCGCGAATCGCGGCGAGGCGCTGCTCCAGCGCGTCCGCATCCGCCTTCACGACCTGCTCCTCCTGCTTCAAGCGCTGTTCCATCAGCGTCGAATTGGCGCGCAGGCCGTCGGTTTCCTCCATCAACACGATTTCCTTGTCCTCTTCGTCGCGGATCAGCTTCTCCACCCCCGCAACCTCGCGTTCGATGGCCCGGTATTCCTCGTTGGTGCGGACGGTGTTCTGCTGGGTGCGCAGCTTCAGGATGCGCTGGCGCTGCGATTCGATTTCCAGCTCGACGTTCTTGATGGCCGCGCTGTTCCGTTTGAGGCTCTCCTGCGATGCCTCCAGGGAGGCCTTGTGTTCGCGCAGGCGCTCTTCGCTGAGTTTCTTCCGGGCGGGAATTTCCTCGGTGTCACGGGTCAGCTGTTTGATCCTGCGGTCGCGGTCCTGCAACACGAGTAATGTTTCAATGGTCGTCAAAGCGCCGCCTCCTGAGCTAAAAGGGCGACGATACGGATGACGCCGGGCAAAGTCAACGGCCAGCCCCGCAGGATGTAAGGTCTGGCCCGCAGCCGCGATATGTACATATGAACGCCAAACACGCACTCGCATCCCTGTTTATCGCGATTCTCGCCGCCATGCTCTGGGCGACCGTCCGCGCGAGCCTCGACCGCAGTGTCGTGGACGCGGGGGTGGAGCTGATCCGGGACCCGTGGTTCGTGGCCACGCTGTTCGACGCCTATTTCGGATTCCTCACCTTTTTCGTCTGGGTCGCCTACAAGGAGCGCACCGCCGGCGCCCGCGCGCTATGGTTTGTCCTCATCATGTTGCTCGGCAACTTCGCCATGGCCGCCTACGTGCTTCGTGAATTGAAGCGCCTGCCCGCCGGCGCCCCCCTCTCCGCCATCCTGCTCCGATCCCCCGCATGAGCCTTTTTCGCAAAATATCCGCGCCGATCCTCGCGCTCCTCCGCGAGGGCATTACGCCGGAGCGCATCGCCATCAGCCTGATCGTGGGCGGCCTCATCGGTGTGATTCCCGTCCTCGGCGTGACGACCATGCTCTGCACGATCATTGCGCTCCCGCTCCGCCTCAACCTCGTCGCGATGCAGGCGCTCAATTGGATCGTGTACCCGCTGCAATTTGCCCTCCTCCTGCCCTTCTACCGCGCGGGCGAATGGTTGTTCCGCGCGCCCCGCCTGGGACTCACGCCCGCGGACATCCGCGCGCTGTTCGAGTCCGGCATCGGGCACGCCGTCGCCACACTCTGGGATACGACCTGGCGCGCCGTGATCGTCTGGGGGGCGGCCTCCCTCCTCATTGCGCCCCTGCTCTATCTCGTCCTGGTCCCCCTGCTGCGACGTGCGATGACGCGACCCCTGCGCGAGGTGCCCGCATGAACGGCTCATTCCTCTTTCTCGGCGGCTGGCTGTTCGCCTCCGTCCTGATGCTCGTCTTGTGGCTTGTGCAACGCCGCACCGGCAATGCGGGCATTGTGGATGTCGGCTGGGCCGCGGGCATCGCCCTGCTCGCCCTCGGCTACGCGCTGCTCGGTCCGGCGCCGCTTGCGTTCCGTCTGATCGCCGCCGTCATGGGCGCGGGCTGGGGCTTCCGCCTCGCGTGGCACATCCACCACCGCGGACACGGCAAGCCGGAGGATGGCCGCTACACCCAGTTGCGCAAGGACTGGGGCGCACGCTTCCAGCGAAAATTGTTTTCGTTCTACCAACTCCAGGCGTTCACCGTGGCCCTCCTCGCCGTCCCCTATCTCTTCGTCGCCCTGCATGTCGAGGCGACATGGACCGCGCTGCACCTCGCGGGCCTCGTGGTCTGGGTGATCGGGTGGATCGGCGAATCCGTCGCCGACGCGCAGCTCAACGCCTTCAAACGACTCGCGCAGAAACCTTCCCCGGTCTGCCAGCGCGGCCTCTGGCGCTACTCCCGCCATCCGAACTACTTTTTTGAGTGGCTCACCTGGGTCGGCCTCGCCCTGTTTGCGCTGCCCGCGCCGCTCGGCTGGCTCGCGCTGTTTTGCCCGCTGGCCATCCTCTACATTTTGCTCCGCGTCACCGGCATCCCCGCGACGGAGGAGCAGGCGCTGCGAAGCAAGGGCGACGCCTATCGCGCGTACCAGCGCACCACCAATGCCTTCTTCCCCTGGTTCCCCCGAAAGGATGCCGCATGACCACCTGGTCCCTCGTTGAAAAAGAGCGCGTGTCCGATTTTCTCATCCGCTGGGGCATCCGCCGCCTGCTCGCCAAACGGCTTCAGCAGGAATCCGTCCGCTTCGCCGGCGGCGCCGGCAAGTCGGCGTTCATCGAGGAACTGCGCAAAAGCCCCGTCGCCCTGCACACCGCGGATGCGAACGAGCAGCATTACGAAGTGCCCACCGCGTTTTTCCGCGAAGTCCTCGGCCCGCACATGAAATACAGCAGCTGCCTCTGGGACGAGCGCACCCCCGACCTCGCCGCCGCGGAGGAGCGCATGCTCGCCCTCACCTGCGAACGCGCCGGCCTCGCGCCCGGCCAGTCGATCCTCGAACTCGGTTGCGGCTGGGGCTCGCTCTCCCTCTACATGGCCGCGCGCTACCCGTCGGCCCGCATCACCGCCGTCTCGAATTCCCGCACGCAGAAGGCCTACATCGACGCGGCGGCCGCCGAGCGCGGCTTGCGCAACCTCACCATCCGCACCGCCGATATGAACGACTTCGACGCCGAGGCGGGCGCCTACGACCGCGTCGTCTCCGTCGAGATGTTCGAACACATGCGCAACTACGAGGAACTGCTCGCGCGCATCCGCCGCTGGCTCAAACCCGACGGGCGCCTCTTCGTCCACATCTTCTGCCACGAGCAGTTCGCCTATCCATTCGAGACCGACGGCGACAACGACTGGATGGCGCGCTACTTCTTCACCGGCGGCGTGATGCCGTCCTTCGACCTGCTCTCCCGCTTCAACCGGGACCTCGAGCAGATCGAATCGTGGAAAGTCAACGGCCGGCATTACGCACAGACCCTTGAAGCCTGGCTTGAACGCATGGACGCGCGCCGCGCGACCCTGTGGCCCCTCTTCGAGTCCACCTACGGACGCGACCAGGCGCAAAAATGGTGGGTGTACTGGCGCCTCTTCTTCCTCGCCTGCGCCGAACTTTTCGCCTTCCACCGCGGCGACGAGTGGTACGTCGGCCACTACCTGTTCAAGCCGCGCGCCTGACCGGTGGTTTTTGCAGCGTCTGTAAATTACAGACGTTGCAAGCGCCCCAAAAAGTTTTTACAGACGTTGCAAAACGGGCGCTCCCCAGCGTTGCGCGTGGCGGGCGAATCGCTATGCTTTGCCCATGAAACTGGATCGGGAGCAGTTCTTCGAGCAGGTCGCGATTGCCATCAAACGCGGGCAGGTTGCGCAGTATTTCTTCGGGGACAACCTGGAAGGCTATTTCGAGGGGCACACCCACCGCTATGCGCAGGGCGCGGGCTACATCCTCAAACGGCGGGCGCTTTATCGCGATTTCCTGAGCTGGACAGGCGAGCGGATGAACGACCGCGAGGCCGCGGAAGGCGCGACGCTGTTCCCCTACGGGGTGCGGCATCAGCACGGGCCGAGCTGGTGGGACGAGTTTATGCTGCTGCGTAAACGGAAGGCGGTGGCGCTCCGTGTCTTCAGCCGGCGTCCGCAGTCGCTCGCGCTGGCCCCGCTCCTGGCCCTGCATCGCGAACACGTCGTGGTGTATCCCGCCGACGGCGCGATGCTGATCAGCAATCCCGAACGCTCGCTGCACATCGCGGTGAGTTCGAGCCAGCCGTTTAAGCACGATGGCAGCACGGAGCGCGACGGCCTGTTCGCGCCGATTTTCCGCACGCTTCAGGAGGAGACGGAGTTTACGCTTTACCTCGCCTTCGGGCGCGACGCCGAACGCGCGCTCGGACAGGCGCGACGCCTGCGCGAGGAGGACGGCGTCCGGCACCACAAGCAGGCCATCTTCGACCTGATGACGCGCAGCACGCTGTTCACGAGCAACGCCGACTACAACCGCGCGCTGGCGTGGGCGAAGCTGAGCAGCCTGTTCCTCGTCACGGAGGAATTCGGCAAGGGCATCTGGGCCGGGCTGCCGTGGTTCAAGGACAACTGGGGCCGCGACACCTTCATCGCCCTGCCCGGCACGCTGCTGGTGAGCGGTCAGTTCGAGGACGCGAAGGAGGTCATCCGCAACTTTGCGCGCTGGCAGAACACCGATCCGAAATCGCCGGTCTACGGACGCGTGCCCAACCGCGTCGCGAGTCCGACGGACATCATCTACAACACGACCGACGGCACGCCGTGGCTGATCCGGGAAATCGGCGAATACCTCCAGTACACGGGCGATCTCGCCTTCGCGGAGGAAATCTTCCCGATGGTCAGGCTGGCCATCGAGGGCGCGATGAAGCGGTATGTGGACGCGAAGGGGTTCCTGACGCACGACGACGCCGACACCTGGATGGACGCGCGGATCGAGGGCAAGCTGCCGTGGTCCGCACGCGGCAACCGAGCCAACGACATCCAGGCGCTCTGGCACACCGCGCTGCTGACCGGCGCGCGGCTGGCGGAATTGAACAAGCAGAAGGCCCTCGCGAAGAAATGGCGTGAGGCGGCGGCGAAGCTGGAAAAGAACTTCGCGAAGACGTTCTGGGATCCGAAGCAGAAGGCGCTCGCGGACCGCGTGCGCGAGGACGGCTCTCGCGACCTGAAGGTGCGCCCGAACCAACTCATGGTGCTGACCATCCCGTTTGATCGCTCGCTGCTTTCCGAAGAGCAGGAGGCCCGGGTGCTTGAACAGTCGGTCTCCGAACTGCTGTTCCCCCACGGCATCTGCTCGTTGAGCCCGCGCCACCCGTATTTCCACCCGCATCACCACCGCGATGAGTTGTGGCACTTCGACGCGGCGTACCACAACGGCACCATCTGGGGCTGGAACGCCGGATTCACCATCACGGCGCTCTGCCGCCACGCGCAACACGAGCTGGCTTGGGCGCTGGCCTCGAATCTGACGGACCAGATGTTGAAGCTGGGTTGCCGCGGCGGCATGAGCGAATTGGTGGAGGCGTTGCCCGACGCCAAGGGGAGGCTCACGCTGTCCGGCACATGGCAACAGGCGTGGAGCACCTCGGAGTTTGCGCGAAATGGGTATCAGGATTTCGCCGGGTTCACCCCCCGCCTCCTGGACAACCAACTCCGCCTCGCCTCGCACATTCCGGATGAATGGACCAATTTCAGCGCATCGTTCCCGTTCGGACGCGACGGCCGCCTGCATGTGAGCTTCACACGCCAGCACGGCAAGGAAGTCTACCTCATCCAGTTGGAGGGGCCGACGCACCCACTCGAATTCGAGCTGACGCACGAGTCCAGCGGCCATCGTTTCGACGTGCGCCACGCCCTCAAGCACGGGGACACGTTGATGATCGTCATCAGCGGGAAGGAAGCGACGGTCGGCCTCAATGGACAGTTTGCGGGGAAACCGGTCAAAGGAATCAAACAGCCCAAGCGCAAGCCGCTGGTGTTTGCGAAGCCGCCCGCCAAGGCAACGTTCAAGACCATGGCGCAAGCTCATTACCTTCAGCAGATCATCGAATCCGGCTCTTTTGAGTAAGCGATTCGCCACTTCGCGATGAAGGGAGCCGCCGGAATTTTTCGAGTTTCGCACGCGTCTTTAGCGCCGGCGCTGGTGATCTTTCTCCTGCTTTGCCTGTGGGGCTTGTTCCGTGGAAATCTGACCTCGAACGAGGTCACCAAGTTTACCGATGCGATGCAGGAGTTGGATCCTGGATGGATTCCCGGGCTCTTTCCGAATGGACCGGAGCCCGGGCGGCGGCAGTGGTTGTTTCAACTCCTGATGGCTCCCCTGCTTCCCCACGGTTTCCTGCTGGCCTCCATTGTCGGACGGCTCGCGGGATACGCGCTGTTGGCCGTCGGACTGGCCGCCCTCCGGCAAGCCCTGGGGTTGCGCATGCTTTTTTTCATCCCCGCCGTGGCGTGGATGGACCAGTACCCGTCGATGGTCGCGTATGAATCCGTGACGCGCCTGATGGAGCCCAAGCTTTTCAGTTATGGCCTCGTCTTTCTCGCCCTGGGGCATGCGCTTCGCCCGCTCCCCCGCCTGAACCACATCGCCCTCTCGCTGGGGCTGGCGACCTCCATGCACGTATTGGTGGGTTTCTATGCATCGCTTGCAATGGGGCTTGTGCTGCTGTTGCACCATCGTGTGGTGTTGTTCTCGGGGCGAACGGCGTGGCAGGCGCCATTGATCTATCTCGCGGCGTCCTGTTTCGCATGGCGTCCCCTTTGGACCCTCTGGAGCGGCGGCATACATGCAGATAACGCCGCCGCGCTGCCTGCCTCCTTCCTCTATTCCTTTATTCGCGTGGCGCACCATGTGGATCCGTCAACGTGGACGTCCGGAAGCTGGCTGCGAATCCTGTTCTGGTGCGCACTCTTCGCAACGGCTGCCGCCCTGCGTCTGCGCGAAACCCGGCCCGGCTCAATCGCTGAACGCGGCCTGATTACGTTTACGGCAGGCAGTCTTGCGATATTTGCGGCAGGCCTTGCCATCGCACCGTTTGACGGAGAAGGCCGCTGGCTTCGGTACTATCCGTTCCGACTGGCGGATGTGATGTTGCCGTTCGCCGCATGCCTCCTCCTTGCGCTGCGCGTGCAGACCGCATCCCGCAGCGACCGGGGCCGTTTCCTGGTAGCGCTTGCACGCGTGGCGATGGGTGTGATGCTTCTGGCCTCCGCCGTCGCTTGCAGCCGGCACGTGCAAGACCTGCGCACGTTTCCCGGCCGCGGTCAGGGTCTCTCACGCGCGTGGCTGGATACGATGGACTGGATACGCACACACACGCCGTCGGACGCCTACTTTATTGTGCCGCCCAATCGCTCGGCGTCATTTCCCTGGCTGGCGCGCCGCCGCGTGCTGGGCACTTTCAAACAGGTCACCTTGAGCGGCGGGCTGCAGGAGTGGTATCGACGCATGAACGAGTTGGCCGCATGGGACGGTCCCTGGCCGGTGCGGGGCTACAAGGCGGGCCTCTGGCTCGAAGATCGGTACCTGGCCCTCGACGAGTCCCAAGTCAGCCGTTTGATGGAGACGCATGGAGCGAAGTATTTTCTGACGAGCAACAGGCACCAGCTCGGTTTGCCACGTGTGTATCAGAATGTAGAGTACGCCGTGTACGCGAAGCTGCAGGAGACCCATTCGCCGTGAGCGCACCGTCCTTGCTGGTGCTGTATGTGCCGTCACTCGATCGCCGACGCCTTGCCCCCGAGGTGACGCCGTTCCTCAGCGCAGCCCTCGCGGAGCATCCCGTGGTTGAACTGGAGACGCATCCATCCGTCGAGCTGCTGCCCACGCTCGCGACGGGCGCATGGCCGCATGAGCATTGGGTCTGGCAGGTTCGCATGAAACCATCTGCGCCACGCACCCTGCTGGACTGTGCGTGGGATGCGCTGCCCCACCGATGGAGCACCGCCCTGCAGTGCATCCGGCATTGGTGGGATCCCTCGTTTGACCTGCCCACCGTCGAGCCCCGGCGACGGCGTCGCTTTGAGCTGCACCGCTTCAAAATGCTCCGGCGACAAGGTGGCGGTTTGCAGCAAATGAGCTTCGGAGGCTGTCCCTCCATCTTCTCTGCCCTGCCCGGGCAAGCCCGCCATCGCACGTTGTTTTCGCTCAAGCAGGCGCCGGACGGATTCGCATCGTGGATCGACGGACGCGTGAAACTCGACTTGATTGAGTTCTATGCGCTCGACTTGTTCTCGCACTGGAACCTGGACAGGCCGGATGCGATGCGAGAGATGCTGGCTCGCACGGATCGTATGATTGCAGACGCGGTCGCCCGGGCGTCCGCGCTCGGATTGCGGACGCTCCTGGTGGTCGATCACGGACAGGAGCCCGTGCAGCGGACGATTGATCTCCCCGGCACGCTCCGCGCCTCCGGTGTGCCGCCCCACGAATACAGCTATTTCACCGAAATCACGAATGCGCGCCTTTGGTACTTTACGGAACGAGCCCGCGCGGTGCTGGGTGCATTACTCGGCCGGCTCCCGGGCGCGACCTACCTGGACAACAAAGGCCTGTCCCGATTCAACGTGTCGTTCCGGGAGGAGGACGGGTTCGGCGACGCATACCTGATCGCAGAGCCCGGGGCCATTTTCTTCCCGCACGACTTTTATCATCCGATTGTGAATCTCTATATGTCGCTCACGACGGGCGAACAGGCATCGCGCCGCTTGAACCCGGTGCACCGGGGCGCGCATGGGTACCTGCCGGGACCCCCGGCCGACCATGGCTATCTGGTGGCACTCGATCAGGCGATCGCTCCGCGTGCTGCGCAAGCACAGTTGATCGACGTCGCTCCGACGCTGCTGAATCTTCTCGGCACACCCATCCCGGCCAGCATGCGCGGGCGCCCGCTCTACCCGGGCGTGGAATAGCGGCGGGCCTCCCAACGGGCGCGCGCGTCGCGAAGGCAGGCTCCGGCGGCGCGCAAGGTCTCCTCTTTCTTGGCAAAGTGGAACCGGATCATCGGCGGAACGGCTTCGCGGAAGAAGCTGGAGCCGGGCACCCCGGCCACCCCGCCTTCCGCCGCGAACCACTCGGCGGCCGCCCTGTCGTTCGCGAAGCCCCAATCGGACACGTCCACCAACACATAATACGCGCCCTGCGGTTCGGTGAATCGAAAGCCCCCTTCGCGCAGGAGTTCGAGGAGCAGCGCACGTTTGGCCGCGTAGGCCCGTCCGAGTTCCTCGTAGTAGGTGTCGGGAAATTCCAGCGCCGTCACGGCCGCTTCCTGTAGCGGCGCCGCCGCGCCGACGGTCAGGAAATCGTGCACCTTGCGTGCCGCCTCAATCACATGCGGCGCGGCCTGCACATAGCCGAGGCGCCAGCCGGTGATCGAATAGGTCTTCGACAGCGAGTTGCACACAATCGTGCGGTCGGCCAGACCGGGCAACGCGGCGGCGTACACATGCCGGTGCGGCGGATAGACGATGTGCTCGTAGACGTCGTCCATGATCAGGAAGGCATCGTGCCGTTCGCAGAGCGAGCCAATGAATTGCAGTTCCTCGCGCGTGAAGACCTTGCCGCACGGGTTCGACGGATTGCAGACGATGATCGCTTTCGGCTTGCGCGCGAAGGCCGCTTCGAGTGCGGCGGGATCAAAGGTGAAATCCGGCGGGTGCAGCGGCACGAAAAGCGGCTCAGCCCCTGACAGAATGGCGTCGGCCGCATAGTTCTCATAAAACGGCGAGAAGACGATAACGCGGTCGCCGGGATTGCAGGCGGTCATCATTGCGACCATCATCGCCTCGGTACTGCCGCAGGTGACGACCAGGTTGCGGTCCGGATCCACCGGCACACCGGACCAGCGTGTGATCTTTCGTGCGAGCGCTTCACGGAAACGCGGCGCGCCCCAGGTGATCGCATATTGGTGGTTGGATCCGCGCGCCTCGCGCGCCAGCGCGTCCATCAACTCGACCGGCGGATCGAAGTCCGGAAACCCCTGGGCCAGGTTGATCGCGTTGTGACGACGGGCAATGCGCGTCATTTCCCGAATCACCGATTCAGTGAACACGGAGAGGCGGCGGGCTACGTCAGGCATCGCGCGATACTGCCCGCAGATGCGTGCCGCGTCCAGTCCGCACCGCTCGCCTCGGCGCCCTGTAGCCGCGCTCGATGAGCGCGGTTTCCGGCGGAGCGGTCAGCGACCGCGTCTACAGAAGGAGGAGCAATGCCTCAGTTTCCGATCCGCGCGAAAGGCTCGGTGAACACGTCGGCATCGGACCACTCCTTGGACGAGTTCCAGACTTCAACGCCCTGGGTGTCCGTCGTTGCCGAGCTGTTGGGAATAGTGTCCAGCGCCGACTGGGAGCCGCCGGTGATCATGACGCCCAGCCCGCCGCTTTCCAACTGGGCCCGGGTCATGCCGATGGACGCGAGCGGAATCTTGATTTCATAGAAACTGTCGCGCGCGGTGTTGTGTCCCTGGGTCAGGAAATTACGGTTCGGCGCGCCCTGGTTGTTGCGCTCATCGCAATCGCCCACGCCCCACAACTCGGAGCCGCCGGCATAGCCATCGCCATTGTCCACGGTGATGCCCCACCCCGCGAAGGTGTTGTAGGTGGTGCCCAGTTGCGGATCACCCGCCCACAGGTTGCCGGGCAGTGCGGTGGACATGTAGGAGGCGCCCGCCCACAGGTCGCCGCGCATGTAGATCTGGAAATCCGGCGTATCGACACCAGCCCAGCTGTTGCTCTTGGCCCACATGTCGCCCGTGCTGCCGCCGCTCTTGGTGTTCAGCACGATACTGATGAGGTGGCCGCCGTTGTTGGAGATTTTGCCGCTGGCCGCGCCGCCGGCATTGGCCGGATCCAGCACATCCGTCACGTCCACGAACTGCCAGGCCAGATACAGGTTGTTGTCATCCCAGCACGCCCAGGCATGCGTGAGGTCGATGGGCGCCTCGTGCATGGTCCAATTGCTGCCGAGCGAGCGCGGGTCATCGTTCACCATGTCCAGCGCGATGAGCATGTTGGTGGTCCACTCGCCGCTGGTGTTCGCGCCGTCGATCGTGATGCCCGAGGAACGGTACTGGCCCTTCGTCGGGTTGGTCGAATAGGGCCGGTTGCCGCCCGGGATGAATCCGCCATTCACGCTGACGCTGTAGTTGTTGCCATTCTGGCTGTCCCACGTGGAGTTGTTCTGGGCGTCCTTCGCCTCCAGCGCGTATTGGATCACCGTGCCGGCCGCGAAGCTGCCGATGTTCACCGCCCACAGGTCGTTGGTGGCGTTGGATCCGGTCTTGGTCATGTTGGTGTAGATCCAGCTGCCGCCGTTGGCCCGGTACAACGCGCCCACGCTCGCCGCCGCCCCGATGGGCGCGGTCTGGATGCGGATGGTCAGGGCCTCGTTCGTGTCCCACTGGCCGGCCGGCGGGTCGGTGTGCACATTGCCGGTCCACGAAATCTGCACCGGCGCGGCGGTCTTCGTGAAGGTGTAGAGCTTCTCATCGGTCACGCCATTCAGGGTGCCGCCGAACAGGCTCAGCGTGCGCGTCTGCCCGTTCGTCATGCCCGCGCCGAAGGCCAGCACCTGTCCGTTCGTGAACGCCGTGGCCGCCCCACCCTGCACGGTGTAGGTGGAGGAGGTCACGTTGACACCGCTGACGGCGAGCACGATGTTCAGGCTCTCGGCGCTGAAGTTGCCGCCGCCGGGGGTGGCGCTGACCGTCACGCGATCGCCGGGCTGGTTCAGCGGCGGCACCTGCACGCGGATGCGCATGACCGCGGCGGTCTGCGGCATGGCCGGGATGTTGATGATGCCATTTACGCTGGGATGCGTGGAATACGGCGTCCAGTTCCAGATCCCGCCGTCCACGCGATCCGCCACATCCATGACATAGGTGACCGTCTGCCCGCCGTGCTTGGCCATGTACGCCACGCCGCCGGCCATGCCCAACAGTTCCAGCGCGTCCGTGTTGGTGGGATTCAGGCCCGAGAAGTATTCGGCGCGATCCGGAATACCGTCCCCGTCGTAATCGCTGGTGGAGGTCAGCAGATGCGAGTGCGGCAGGTTGTTCGTGATCCACGACTCCGGCACACCCAGATCATCGCCGGCGGACGGCGGAATGATTTTCAGCCCGGCGAGATTCACGAAGCTGAAGGCAAAGTTGCCGAATGCATCCGGCAATTCGCTGTTGCCCAGCGTCGCGCTGGCGCCCAGGTAGCGTCCGGAGATGAACCGGTTGTCATTGGACGTGCTGCCGGTGACCATCAACCCGGAGAGGTACAGGTTGGTCAGGCTTGCCGCGTTGGTGACACCGAAGGCGGACAGCGGGATGGCGGCCTCCCAGTTGGCGGCGAGCCGGTTGCCCACGCCGTAGCCGCCGAACTGCGAGAGCTTGGAGCCGGGCACGGTGGCGAAGGCGGTTCCACCGGATGGCGTGGCGAAGATGCCCTGGCCAAAGTTGAACCCGCCGGAACCGTACATTTCGAAGTTCGTGTAGCTGCCGTCGCCATACACATCACCCAGCAGGATCGCCATCGATATGGCGGGCTGGTAGGCCGTGTTGTGGAGTTTGTCGAGGCCGTTGGGCAGGCCGGCGAAGTTCCACAAGTTCCCGCTGCCCGCGTTTGCACCGCCGCTCAGGAACACGATGTAGGCGTTGTTCGTGCTGTCCGTGGGGAGCGAGACGCCGGTGCCGCCGACATACAGGTACGTGTCGTCATAGTTGACGTACACGCTGCCGAAGCTGCCGAATCCGTTCGTTCCGCTCGTCGTGGCCGCCTGGCCGGTGGTGTCGAAGTCGAAACTGTCCGACAGGTTGTCCGGACTACCCGGATTTCCGATGACCGGAGAGTGAACCATCATGCGCACACCGACCTCGCCGACGATCGCGCGGAAGTTCTGGCCGCCGTTGTTGTCCCACTTCTCCGGCGCGGTGGACTGGGCCACCAGCGCGTACTGGACAATGGTTCCATCCGGATACGGGCCGAGCGCCGCGTTCCAGATGTCATTATTGTTGTTGGTCGTCACCCACCCGAGGGCCTGCTGGCTCCAGGTGGCGCCGCCATTGATGGAATACACCATCGCCACGTTCGTCGCGATGCCGGCCGGCCACGTCTCGGTCGTGATGGTGATCGTGCTGGCCGGCGTGATCGCGCCGTTGGTCGGGCTGTGACGCGTCGCGCCGATCCACAGGTCCTCGGCCAGGCTGCGCACCGTGACCTGATAGTTCAATCCGCCGTTGTCGTTGCGATTCGTGGTCGTGCCCAGCGCTTCGACGTAATAGCGCACCAGCGCGCCCGCCGGGAAGGTCCCGAGGTTCACGTTGTACCAGTTGCCGCCATCCGAGCCCCAGCCCGCGTTCAGCGCCATGTTGGTGACCGTCCAGGTCGTGCCGTTGGTGGAGTACCCCACCCGCACGCTGCTCAACGTGTTGGACGGACCGGCCTCCGCGTTCACGTACAGCGGGTCGAGTTCGGTGACATCGCCATCCACCGGGAAGCTCTGCACGTTGCGCACCCACGCGCCCACCGGTTGCTTCACGGTAATGCTGAAGTTCTGGCCGTTGTTGTTGTCCCACTTCTTGTTGGAATTGGTATCAGCGACCTCGATGAAGTACTTGATCACGGTGTTCGCCGGGAACGTTCCCAAGCGCGCGTTGAACCACGTGCCGCCCTGGCTGTTCCAGTTGGTCGGGGTCATGTTCAGCGTCGTCCACGTCGTTCCACCGTCCGAGCTGTAGCCCACCTTCGCGCTGGCAACCACACCCGTCGGGCCGGCTTCCGTGTTCACATAAATGACGTCCGTCGCCGTGGCCGCGCCATCGGCCGGGGAATTATGCGTGCCGCGCACGAACATTTCGGGCGTCGGAATGCCCGCCACATACACCTTGGTTTCCTTGCCGCTCATCGTGAAGGAGAGGCGTCCGGCGCTGACCGTGACTTTGTCGCTGGGATTCAGCGCGTTGACGAATTCCGTGCCGTCCGGCTTGCTCACCGTCGGGTTGATGGACTTGTTGCCATCGAGCAGGTTCAGCGCGACCAGCGCCTCCTCGTTGTCATAGATGCGGCTGAACGCATAGGCGCCGTCCGACCATTTCTCGGCAAAGGAACCGCGCGTGAGGCTCTTGTGCGCGGCGCGGGCCTGGTTCAGCGCCTTGATGTGCTGGTAGAGCGGCGCGCTGGTCGCCGCCAGTTTGTTGCCCTGCGCGGGGCCGGGCTGGAAGCCGCGGTCGAACATCGTCTCGCGCTGCCAGTCGCCGTCATCCGGGTTGTCCGGCGTGCGGTTGCTGCCGTTGTAGTGGCCGCCCTGGTCAAACGCATGCTCCGTGCCGTAGTAGAGGCAGGGCACCGGCGTGCCGAGATACAGGAAGCTGAGCGCGGGGCGCAGCTTCCAGACATCGTTGCCCGTGTCGCCGCCGTTCATCAGCGAGATGCGGTTCACGTCGTGGTTGTCGATGAAGGCCACCAGGCGATCCGCGCCCTCGCCGTAGAGGCTGCGGTTGTTGAGCTGCTGCGTGAGCTGGCTCGGATGCTGGCCATCCACGAACACACTCTTGATGTTCTGGCTCAGCGGGAAGAAGAGCGCGGAGTTGAACGAGTAGCCGGGGTCCTTGCAATAGCTCGCGAGCGCGTTGTTGTCGTAGGAGAAGAGCTCGCCGAAAATGATGAAGTCGTTCTTGCCGCGGCTGGCCGCATGCTTGCGCATGTCGTCGGCCCATTTCTTGCACCAGTTGTATTCCACGTGCTTGATGGCATCGACGCGGAAGCCGTCGCAGTCCGTCGCATCGATCAGGTTCTTGAACGCAAGGTCGAGCCACTGCTGGACCTGGGCATCCTCGGTCTTCAGGTCATCCGTGCCCTTGAACTGGCCCAGCAGGTTCTCGGGCGAGCTGTCCCAGTTGTTGATCGTGCCGTTGTTGTGGAAATGGCTCAGCTCCGTGAACGGCGCGGCATGGCGGCGGCTGTCCCACCAGCCAAACGTGCCGTTGCCGTTCGGCCAATACTGCTTGTCATCGTTCTGGCTGTTCCCCCACAGCCCGTTCAGGTCCGCCGTGTGGTTGATCACCACGTCGAGGATGACGTAGATCCCGCGCGCGTGACAGGCGTCGATGAGGTCCTTCAATTCCTGGAACGTGCCGGAGGTCGGATCGGTCCGGAAGAAATCCGTCGGGTGATACATGTGGTAGGGCGTGTAGTTGGTGTCCTTGCCCTGGTTGTTCATCTGGACGCCGGAGATCCAGACGGCTTTCACGCCCATCCCTGAAAGATAGTCGAGATTGTCCTTCAATCCCTTCCAGTCGCCGCCGTGATGGTAATTGCGGTTCTGGGGAAAACTCTTGCCGACGGTATACCAGCCGCTGCGGTTGATCCCCAGCGCACCCGTCGTGTTGTTGTTCGGGTCCCCGTCCGCAAACCGGTCCGTGAACAACTGGTAGATGTTGATGTCGCGCCAATCCTGCGGACTCGGGAAATATTGGTAGCTTGGATTTTCCGCAATCCGGGAGCGGAGCCCATACGTCGTGTCGCTGGCCCCGTAGGGGAACTGCCCCCACGCCACAGCCGTGAATGCGATCATGCCCACCAACGCCCAACGAACTGTAGCTTTCATGCTCATGCTCCCTGAAAAATCAAGCAACCTGAGCTAAATGATTGTGTGTTGTAGCGTTTTAGTAAAGCGTTTTTACTAGATTCTGTAAAATAGTTGTAAGGCGATTATTGAAAGCATGTTGTAACACGCGCGCGTTCGCGCTAAGCAATCGAATGCTCCTCAAGGACGGAGCGGCGGAGGACTTTAAGCGTTTCTTCGTTGGTGGATTCGAGAATGACCGGCGGTGCGTAGCCCGCTTCCCACGCTTCCTTCCAGCGTAACGCGCAGAGGCACCAGCGATCCCCCGGTTTCAGCCCCGGAAACATCACCTCCGGATGCGGCGTGCTGAGGTCGTTGCCCCTGCTCTTCGAGAACGCGAGAAAGGCCTCGGACACCTGCACGCACACCGTGTGCTGGCCGACATCCTCGGGTCCGGTGTGACAAAATCCATCGCGATAGAACCCCGTCCGCGGATTGTAGCAGCAGGGCTGCAACTCCCCGCCCAACACATTTCGTTGCTTCATGGATGCACACTCCTCACGGCGCTGAATCTACTGCATGGGACGGGATGAAGAAAGATCCTCCACTCGCGCACGCGAATCGACGCGCTACCGCGCTTTTAATGGATGCCACGCATCGACGTCTTGCGCGGGATCGTAGACGCCGGCCCGAACGCGCTTTTCCACGTGGCCGTCTGCAAACACATAGTTCGCCGCACCGCGGTGGCGGTCGTGGGCCAGGTCCGGCACGTCATCCGGGGACGTCCAGAAGTTCGGCATGATGTGGTCCGCCGAACTGGCGTTCTCTCCAAAGAGGATCGTGAATGATGGACGCGCCAGGTCGGTCCGGTAGCGCCATGTCGCGGGTTTCCCTTCGTAGTCATCGTCTGGACCGAGCTCAAAATAGACATTAAGCCCGTAGGAATACTGCCCGGTTCGGCGATCCGATGGACAATGATACTGGCTCCGCAGCAGCAACGGCCACGTCGACTCATCGGCCCCGAGATGGCGCGCGAGCACCCTCCCCCACGTCATCTCCCCATGCGCCGCGGCTGAATGCTGGCTCCGGGGAAACGGACGATTGCCGGAATCGACATACAACTCCATCGCGGTGCCGAGTTCACGCATGCGCGCGCTGCAGTGGATCGTCCGGGCCGACTCGCGGGCCCGGTTGAGCGCAGGAAGCAGGACCCCCGCGATGACGGCCACTATCGAAATGACCACCAATAGCTCGATCAACGTGAATCCGGACGCGCCGTCTCCGCGGGAAATTCCCGCGGAGACGGCGCCGCTTTTTTGCCCGTGGGGACTCATGGGTTCCGGCGCATGCGGAAGACCTTCGCGCCCGCATCGGGATCCATCAGCACGGTGGCCGATCCGTCCATCGGACCCGGCACATTCGTCACCGCGGTCCACGTGGCGGAGGTCGGCGAATGCGCCCACTCCAGGATCCAGTTGGTGGCCGCCGGATCCCACTGCACGGCCATTTTGATCATCGCGCCGAGCGCGGGACGCCCGTCCGGCACATTGGTGAAGTTCAACACGATGTTCGTCGCCGTGCCGGGGACTTCCGCTCCCGACGTCGTGTCATACAGGAACGCTTGGAACAGCGCGGAGTAGGTGTTCGTGCCGGGCGGCGCGGATACGCCCGGGTGGAACATCATCAGATTCCAGAAGCGCGCATTGGTCGATCCCGCCGTTCCGAAAATCGGCTCCCAAGCCTTCGGCGCGGAGCCGCTGTAGCGGTAGAAGCCGAGCTCCGGCGGGCCCGACACCTTGCGGAGCCAGATCTGGCGGTCGGCGGGCAACGGATCGGTCATGACATCCATGACGAACCCGTAACGACGGCTGAAGGAATAGCCCTGCGCGCCCGGGTCCAGATTCGCGAACCACGGATCGGCCGGATCGAAGGTGTCCGCCGGATTGCTGACCAGCAACGGCGTCAGCTGGGGCACGTCAGCCGGTGTCATCACGGACAGCATTCCACTCGCGCCGTCGTAGCGGATCATCGGCATGATCATGCCGCCTTGCATCGGGACCGCGGTTTGGGTGGCCGCTTGAACAGCAAGCGGCCACAAGCACAACAGAAACAAAACATTCTTCATCGAAACACTCCTCCTGACGTTGACTGCAGTCTGCATGGCAGGCTGCGATGGATGGGAACGCCTCGCCGGGTGCGGAATCCACCGGGAATCCGGCGACGCGGCGTGCGGGCAACAGGGCGAATAGACGGACGCTCAGGTCGCGAGCGGAGGAGGAAGTTCGGGAGGCAGGAAGCGTGCCCTGCCGAGGCGCGGGTGCCATTCGAGCAACGCGAGGCGATACGATGGCGCGCCAGGGTCCTCCGAAGACTCCCAGAACAGGATCGGTTTTACGGTCGCGGGAACGGATGTCCACTCATCGCGCTCCGCCGCTTGCTGTTTTTTGATCGCCACGCACATCGGGCATGGATGCTCGCCATCGAACGTCATCTCCGCCGCGTCGGCCAGCGAGCGGTCCTGGCTGTAGGTGATAAGCATGCCCGTCCACGCGGCCAGTTGAAGCGCGGGCAGGTGCAAGCCGGCCATGCAGAGAAAGGCCGCGGCAAGCAGCAAATGAACGAAAGGACGCACGGATGTATACATATCGACATGCATACGCTGGCGCAAGTGGGATCACACGGCTATGATACGCGGATGGAAAACCCGACCGCCCTCCACCCACCACCCTGGCCCGTGTCCCGGCTGGAAGGTTGGGGTCGTGTTTCTCGCAAGGGGCGTTGCCGCGCATCCACCGACCTGGAAGCCGACTCGCTCCAAGCCGATCTCTTTCGCGGCCTGGGCCGCAGCTACGGGGATTCCGCGCTGCCGTCGAGCGCCGATTCGCGCGTGGTCGTTACACCGTTGGCGGATCGCCTGCGCGTGTTCGATCGCGAGACCGGCGTGCTGCGCGCCGAGGCGGGCCTGAGCCTGCGCGCGCTCAATCAACTCTTCCTGCGCAAAGGCTGGTTCGTGCCCGTTTCGCCGGGGACGCAATACGTCACGCTGGGCGGCATGGTCGCCGCCGATGTGCACGGCAAAAACCATCACGTCAGCGGCTGCTTCGGCGAACATGTGCGCGCGCTCCGCATGCGCGTGGCCGACGGGCGCATCATCACCTGTTCCCCGGAGGTCGAGCCGGAACTCTTCTGGGCCACGGTCGGCGGCATGGGACTCACCGGCCACATCCTGGAGGTCGAGTTCCAGATGGCGCGCATCCCGTCGCCGTGGATCTGGTCGGAGACCCGCCGCATCGACAGCATCCTGGATTTCGTCGCCGCGCTCAAAACCGCCGCGAAGGAATGGCCGTTCACCGTCGGTTGGATCGACTGCCTCAAGCAAGGCCCGGGCATGGGGCGCGGCGTGTTGAATTGCGGACGCTGGGCCACATCGGCCGAGGCGCCCCCGCGGACGCCGCCGGAAAAACGCACCCGCGCCGTCCCGTTTGTCCTCCCCGAAGCGGTGCTCTCCCCTTTCACCGTCCGCCTGTTTAACAGCGCGCTGTATCACAAGCACATCCCGTCCGTAAAACGCGGCATCGCGCATCCGGAGGATTTTTTCTACCCGCTCGACGCGATCCGCGACTGGAACCGCATTTACGGCCCGCGCGGTTTCACGCAGTACCAATGCGTCCTGCCGGAACACGGCGATGGCGCGCTGACCCGCGCCTTTTTCGAGCTGCTCACGCGCATCGGCGGCGCGTCGTTCCTCTGCGTCATCAAGGACTGCGGCCCCGAGGGCCGCGGCCTGCTATCGTTTCCCAAGCGCGGCATCTCCATCGCCCTCGACATCCCCATTCGCGACAACACGCCGGCGATGGTCGATGAACTCAACCGGTTCCTGATCGAAGCGGGCGGCCGCGTGTATCTCGCGAAGGACACCTTCACGCGCCCCGGGCATTTTCACGCGATGGAGCCGCGCCTGGAGCGCTGGATGCAGGTGCGCCGCGTGTGGGACCCGCAGATTAAATTCAAGAGCGCACAATCCGTGCGCCTGTTTGGAGATCCACCGTGAATGCAATCCTCCTCGGAGCGACCCAAGGCATGGGCCAGGCGCTTGCGCGCCAGATGGCCGCGCGCGGCGACACGCTGTTCCTGCTGGGCCGCGACCGCGCCGCGCTGGCCGC